>JANLVT010000025.1:0-88384 GCA_031364125.1 Lysobacterales bacterium
GATTGAAACCGCAATCCAAGGCCGGCCGCCAGCGCGCGCGATGCGGTCGCGCCCCACGTGGGCGCGTGGATTGAAACAGTGCGGGCGTGGGCGTGCTGCGGTACCTGGGCAACGTCGCGCCCCACGTGGGCGCGTGGATTGAAACGCGGTGCCTGTGTACGAAACCACCAACACGTGGCGGTCGCGCCCCACGTGGGCGCGTGGATTGAAACACCGCCACCTGGGTGGAAGGCGGCGTAAACAAGACGTCGCGCCCCACGTGGGCGCGTGGATTGAAACTGCGGAGCAGGAGGCATGTCCACTGGCGCCGACCGTCGCGCCCCACGTGGGCGCGTGGATTGAAACATTTCATCCGCCCGAAAGCTCTCCAGCAGCGCAGGCGTCGCGCCCCACGTGGGCGCGTGGATTGAAACGGACGTGGGCCACCTGGTGAAGCGGCACGCCGTGTCGCGCCCCACGTGGGCGCGTGGATTGAAACGGCAACAAAGAGGCGAAAGGCATCCTGGCGGACAAGTCGCGCCCCACGTGGGCGCGTGGATTGAAACCAGAAGTAAGGCGCCTCTGCCGGAATGCCTTCGTGGTCGCGCCCCACGTGGGCGCGTGGATTGAAACAGCTCGAGGTTGTCGACTTCCTCGTCGCGGGATCGTCGCGCCCCACGTGGGCGCGTGGATTGAAACAAGCACAACCGCCGGCACGGCTTCCACTTCGAGTTGTCGCGCCCCACGTGGGCGCGTGGATTGAAACCACTCGACCATCGCGGCATCCAACACCGGATGGCGGTCGCGCCCCACGTGGGCGCGTGGATTGAAACACCTCCATCAGGTCGCCGGTCGTCTCGCGGTAGAAGTCGCGCCCCACGTGGGCGCGTGGATTGAAACATGGCCAAGGATCCGAAGCGCAATTACATGCTGATGGTCGCGCCCCACGTGGGCGCGTGGATTGAAACTATGAGGCGACCACGCGCATGGATGCGATCGCGCGTCGCGCCCCACGTGGGCGCGTGGATTGAAACAGCTCGGGCTTTGAATGCAGCACATGGTCGGTGTTGAGGGCGCGCGCCCCATGTGGGCGCGTGGATTGAAACACTTCCATGTCCCAGTCGCCCCGGTCGACTGGCGCGGGTCGCGCCCCACGCGGGCATGTTGATTGAGACATGAACGCGTCGCGACTTGCGTCGCTCCCACAAGAGACAGGTCTGTCACTGCGCGAGCGCATGAATTGAAACAGGCAGGCGAGAGTGGTCGCGCGGGAACAGTCACTTTTCGACGAAGGCGCGCTCGAACACGTATTCGCCGGCGGTGCCGATCCGCGGCGACGCGACGAAGCCGCGGCCGTCGAGGATCCGCCGGAAATCGGCCAGCATCTGCGTGCTGCCGCAAATCATCGCGCGGTCGTGTTTCGGGTCCAGCGGTTCGATGCCGAGGTCTTCGGCCATGCGTGCGCTCTCCAGCATGTCGGTGATGCGGCCGCGATGCGAACGGCCGTGGAACACGAAATCCTCGCGGCTGACCGCCGGGTAGTACAGTAGCTTGCGGGTGATTTCCTCGCCGAGGAATTCATGGTGCGGCAGCTCGCGCAGGATGTAGTCGCGGTACGCCAGATCGGCCGCACCGCGTACGCCGTGGACGATGATCACGCGTTCGAAGCGCTCGTAGGTGGCCGGATCCTTCACCACCGCCATCCACGGCGCCAGGCCGGTGCCGGTGGACAGCAGATAGAGATTTCGGCCGGGGTGCACGTCCGAAATCAGCAGGGTGCCGGTGGGCTTGCGTCCGATCAGAAGGGTGTCGCCGGGTTTGATGTGTTGCAGGCGCGAGGTCAGCGGGCCGTTCTGGACCTTGATGCTGAAGAATTCGAGCTGCTCTTCCCAGTTGGCGCTGGCGATTGAATACGCGCGCATCAGCGGCTTGGCGCTGCCGTCGTCCTGCGGCACCTCCAGCCCGATCATCACAAACTGGCCGTTGTCGAAACGGAAACCGTCGTCGCGGGTGGTGGTGAAGCTGAAATAAGCGTCCGTCCAGTGACGGACGTCCAGCACGGTTTCGGTGCCGTAGGGAGAGGCCATGGGGAATTCGGGGTGGGGGTGATGCAGTGGGCCGGTATTGTACCGGCAGGCCGCGGCGGACGGCCCCGGGCGGGCCGCGCGCCGGCGCGATCCTGGGATAGCCGCTCAGAGCGCCAGGCGGTGCACGACCTGGGTGCGGTCGTCCGGATCCGGCGTGGTCGTGAATCCGAGGTGATGCGCGAGGTGGGTCATCTCGCTGTTCTCCGCGAAATCGAGCGACACCATGCGCTTGATCCCGCGTTCGCGGGCTGCATCGATGAGCGTGCGCATCAGCGCGGTGCCCAGCCCCTGGCCCTGCCACGCGTCGAGCACGGTCACCGCGATCTCGCATTCCTCGGGAACGCTGCCGACGGCATAGCGGGACACGCCGACGATCCGTTCGCAGCCGTCGACGGTGGCCAGCGCGGCGAAGGCCTCGTCGTTGGCGTGGTCGACATCGATCATCTGCGCGACCAGCGCGTCGCTGGGCGCGGAGAACTGGTCCTGGAAACGATAGCGGCGCGCCTGCGGCGACAGGCCGACGATGAAGGCGCGCTCGGCTTCGGCGTCGCCCGGATGCATCGGGCGGATCAGCACTTCGCGGCCGTCGGCGAGAACGACGGCGATGTACGGCAGGAACGGGGTCTGCGATTCGGTATTCGCGGCGATCATGGCGGCATTCCTTGGAGAAGAATGCGTCCAGTGTCGTGCCGCGGCGCCCGGTCGATATTGATCCTGATCAGATTGCGCGGATGTCGCGGGATTGCCTGTCGGCCGATCCCGCCTCACCGATAGCCGGCGGCCTGCAGCTCGAACAATTCGGCATAGCGCCCGCCCTGCGCCATCAGCTGCTCGTGGGTGCCGCTGGCCTCCACGCGCCCGCCGGCCAGCACCAGGATGCGGTCGGCCATGCGCACGCTGCTGAAACGGTGCGAGATCAGCACTGCGGTGCGGTCGTCGGAGAGATCCTTGAAGCGCTGGAACACTTCGAACTCGCTGCGCGCGTCCAGTGCGGCGGTCGGTTCGTCGAGGATCATCACCTGCGCGTCGCGCATGTAAGCGCGGGCGATCGCGATCTTCTGCCATTGGCCGCCGGACAGATCCACGCCGGTCTTGAAGCGCCGGCCGATCATCTGCTCGTAGCCCAGCGGCAGCGATTCGATCAGACCGTCGGCCATCGCCCGCTGCGCGGCCCATTCGATCCGCTCGCGGTTGCCCAGATCGTCGATGCTGCCCACGCCGATGTTCTCGGCAGCGCTGAGGTGGTAGCGCACGAAGTCCTGGAAGATCACGCCGATGCTCGCGCGCAGGTCGTCCAGGTCGTAATCGCGCAGGTCGCGGCCATCGAGCAGGATCCGGCCCTCGTCCGGTTCGTACAGCCGCGCCAGCAGCTTCACCAGCGTGGTCTTGCCTGCGCCGTTCTCGCCGACCAGCGCCAGCACTTCGCCGGCGCGCAGCTCGAACGACAGCCCGCGCAGCGCCCAGTGTTCGGCATCGGGATAGCGGAAGCCCACGTCCTCGAAGACGAAGCCCTGCGCGATGGGCTTCGGCACCGCGATGGCATCCGGCTTCGACGCGATTTCCGGTTCGATCTCGAAGAAGGAGTACAGATCGTCCAGATACAGCGCCTGCCCGGCGACCTGCGACAGGCCCGACAGCAGGCTTTCAAGCATCTGCCGCAGGCGGCGGAAACTGCCGGCGAGGAAGGTCAGATCGCCGATGGTGAAGTCGCCGCTCACGGTGCGCCATGCGATGTAGCCGTAGGCGACGTAATAGCCCAGCGTGCCCAGCGCCGCCAGCAGGCTGCCCCAGAACGCGCGTCGCCGCGCCAGCGCGCGGTTGGCCAAGTAGAACTTCGCCGACATCGTGCGGAAGCGCTCGATGAAGAAACGGTTGAGGTTGAAGATCTTCACCTCTTTCGCCGTCTCCAGACTCGCGCCCATCTGGCGGATGTATTCGAGCTGGCGGCGCTCGGCGGTCCACTGGAAATTCAGCGAGTAGTTGAGCGCGTTGAAATGCGACTCGCCCACGAACGCCGGTATCAGCGCCACCGCCAGCAGCACGATGAGCCAGGGCGCGTAGACCATCAGCCCGATCGCGAAGCTGATCACCGTCACCATGTCCTGCGCCTGCCCGAACAGCATGCTCAGCAGGTTCATCCGTCCCATCGTCTGGCGGCGCGCGCGGTCCAGCTTGTCCTGCAGATCCGGATCCTCGAAATCCTCCAGGTCGAGTTTTGCCGCGTGTTCCATCAGGCGGATGCTGGTGGCGTTGGTGTAGCGCTCCGACAGCAGCGCGTCGGCGTAGGCGATGATCCGGCCCAGCACGTCAGACAGCACCGCCAGCCCCAGTTCCAGCAACAGCAGCCACAGGATCGGGTCCAAGTGGCCATCGCGCCACGCGGCGACCAGCCCCGCCGGCAGATCGGTGCCGGCGATGCGGATCGCCTCGTCGATGATCAGCTTGCCCACGTACAGCGTGATCACCGGCAGCAGCGCGCGGATCAGTCGCAGCCCCAGGCTGACGCTGGTCAGCGCGCGGCTGGTCGCCCAGATTTCGCGCAGGAACGGCGGCAGGTTGCGCAGCGCACCCATGCGCTGGCGCAGGCTTGGCGAGGGACGGGCGACGGCGGGACCGGGCATGGGTTCAGGCATCGGCGCGGCTCAGCGCGCAGCTGCGGCGCCCATGTCGGCCAGCCCCTTTTCGAAATCCTTGCCGATCATCTTGTCCGTGCTCACGAAGATGTCCATCAGCTTGGTGACGTAGGGGTTAGGACCCTGCATCGTCCACGTCACTTCAGTGCCGCCGTCCCTGGGCACCAGTGCGAATTCGGTGACGTTGTTCGACTCGAAGGGCTTGATGAAATCCAGCTTGATCCGGATCTTCGACGGCGGCGTCGATTCGAGGATTTCCATGCGGCCTTCGCCGACCGCGCTGTTGCCGGCCCAGGCGTAGGTCGCGCCCACGCCCGTGGCGGGGCCGCCGAAGGTGCGGGTCATGGCCGGGTCGAGCTTGTCCCACGGCGACCATTCGTTCCAGCGGCGGAAGTCTTCGATCAGCGCGAAGACCTTCTCCGGCGGCGCGGCGATCACCGCTTTGCGCTGCACCTGGAAGGTATCGGGTTTGGTCGCGGCATAGCCCAGCACGCCCGCGATCGCGATCAGCAGCACGATGAGGATCTTCTTGAGCATGGTCTTCCCCTGGAAAATTGTTGAGAAACGTACTTCCTGCACGTTTTTCAAGTCGCGAGTCCGGCACCGCCGGACTCGTTCCCGGCGAATCAATCGCTTGCGCGCTTGCTTCGCCGTCGCAGCCTTCCATGGCTGCGTCAGCAGGCTGTTTTCCAACATCCTGCCGGGGATGGATGTCCGGGCATTGTCGGCCGATTCCCGGCGTCCGCAAGCGCCGGCCGCCCGGCGCGCGGTAAAATCGTGTCCCCTTACGCCACGAAGGTTCCCTCCGTGTCCGCAGCCAGCACGCCCCCTGCAAATGCCGCCTCCGCAGATGCCTCCGCCATGCCCGCCGAGCGCCGCCCGGTGTCGATCCGCCAGGAAGACCTGATCCAGTCCATCGCCGACGGCCTGCAGTACATCAGCTATTACCATCCGGTCGACTACATCAGGAACCTCACTGCCGCCTACGATCGCGAGGAAAGCGCCGCGGCCAAGGACGCCATCGCGCAGATCCTGATCAACTCGCGGATGTGCGCCGAGGGTCACCGCCCGATCTGCCAGGACACCGGCATCGTCACGGTCTTCCTCGAAATCGGCATGGACGTGCGCTGGGACGACGCCACGATGGGTGTGGAGGACATGGTCCACGAAGGCGTGCGCCGCGCCTACAACCATCCGGACAACAAGCTGCGGGCCAGCGTGCTGGCCGACCCGGCGGGCAAACGCACCAACACGAAGGACAACACGCCCGGCGTGGTCAACGTGAAGGTCGTGCCCGGCAATACCGTCGACGTGATCGTCGCCGCGAAGGGCGGCGGCTCGGAGGCGAAGTCGAAGTTCGCGATGCTCAATCCGTCCGACTCCATCGTCGACTGGGTGCTGAAGACCGTGCCGACCATGGGCGCCGGCTGGTGCCCGCCCGGCATGCTGGGCATCGGCATCGGCGGCACCGCCGAAAAGGCGATGCTGCTGGCGAAGGAAGCGCTGATGGAGCCGATCGACATCGTCGATCTGCAGGCCCGGGGCGCATCCAACCGCGCCGAGGAACTGCGGCTGGAGCTGTACGACAAGGTCAACGCGCTGGGCATCGGCGCGCAGGGCCTGGGCGGCCTGACCACAGTGCTCGACATCAAGGTCAAGGATTACCCGACCCATGCCGCCAACCTGCCGGTGGCGATGATCCCGAACTGCGCCGCGACCCGCCACGCGCATTTCACCCTCGACGGCAGCGGCCCGGTGATGCTGGACCCGCCGTCGCTGGCCGACTGGCCCGAACTGACCTACGACGCCAGCAAGGGCCGCCGGGTGGATCTGGATACGGTGACGCCCGAAGACGTGGCCGGCTGGAAACCGGGCGACGTGCTGTTGCTCAACGGCAAGTTGCTCACCGGCCGCGATGCCGCGCACAAGCGCATGGTCGAGATGCTCGACAAGGGCGAACCGCTGCCGGTCGATTTCAAGGGCCGCTTCATCTATTACGTCGGCCCGGTCGACCCGGTGCGCGATGAAGTGGTCGGCCCTGCCGGCCCTACCACGGCCACGCGCATGGACAAATTCACCGAGCAGGTGCTGGCGCAGACCGGGCTGCTGGGCATGGTCGGCAAGGCCGAACGCGGCCCGGCCGGCATCGATGCGATCAAGAAGCACAAGTCCGTGTATCTGATGGCCGTTGGCGGCGCCGCGTACCTCGTTTCGAAAGCGATCAAGGCCTCGCGCGTCGTCGGTTTCGCCGACCTCGGCATGGAAGCGATCTACGAATTCACCGTCGAGGACATGCCGGTGACCGTCGCCGTCGATTCCACCGGCGAATCGGTCCACAAGACCGGCCCGCGCGAATGGCAGGCGAGGATCGCCAACATCCCGGTGGTGGTGGAATAACCCACAATCAAGCCGATGTTCGTCGAAAGAAAAAGCCCGCAACGCATGCGGGCTTTTTCTTCATCCGATGGGTGCGACGTGATCAGTACAGCGCCGCGCGGTTGTTGGCGATGCGCACGTTGGAACCCTCGCGGATACCGTTGAGATCGTCCTGCGACACCACGACCTCGCGACCGTCGCGCATGCGCACGAAGATGTTGTAGCCGGTGCCGGCGCGGTTCTGGATCGCATTGCCGATCGCGCCGCCCGCGACCGCGCCGCCGACGGTGGCGGTGTTCTGCTTGCCGTCGCTGTCGGTGCGGTTCTTCGCAAGCTCACGCGCGGCCAAGCCGCCGATCACCGCGCCGACGACGGCACCGGTCGCATTCGGCGTGCGGCTGCCGGCGCCTTGTTCGATGCGGGTCACAGTGCCGCAGTCGTAACACGACGACTGCGAATTGCCGTATGCGGAGCCGTTGCCGCTGGAATAACCGCCGGACGGGCTGGTGGCGCAGCCGGCAAGCGAGAGCATGGAAACTGCCATCGCGGCAACAAGGATCTGGGTTTTCATTTCGACCTCCGGAACATGGTTGGGCGGGAGCCGTTCGCTCCGTGGCCGAACCCTATGCCGCGTCGGATGAACACCCCGGAACCGTGTGCGATGCACGGCGGTTTCGTTCAGGATGCACGCCGCTTTTCATATGCCGCGGAAATACACATCCACATAATCGGTCACCGGGTCGCAGGGATTGGTCATCTCCTGCATGCGCCAGTATTTGCGGGCGCCCTTGGCCTTGAAGCTGAAGGTGCCGCTGCGTTTGCATTCGGCGCCGTCGGCGATGTGGTTGACGCGGGTCGTGATATCGCCGACGAACACGAAGCCATCCCTGCTCGCGGACACGATCTTTCCGGAAAGACGCAGATAGTCGCCGGCATTCTCGCCTTCGCCGTTCTGTTCGCCGTTCAGCGACAGTGCGTCGCCGCGATCTTCGATCACGACCTTGCCGGCGCGGCTCAGATCGCCCCAACCCAGCCACTGGAGGGTGAGGACGTGATCGCCCACAAGTCTGGCCCGCGCGGCGGCATCCAGGCCGTTGCTCGAAGCCGCAGCGAATGACAGTGAGGACAGGCCGGCGAGGGACAGGCCGGCGAGGAGCAGGCCGAGTGCGAATCTGTTTGCATGACGCATGTCGAGCGATCCTGTTGATGTTCGAAGATGAAATGCCGCGTCGTACGCAAGCGCTGCGCGGGGCCGCGATCAGGGCGCGCGGACGTTCGGCTGCAGCAGATTCGCCCCGGTTGCATCCGCCCGGGCTTCTGCGACCTGCACATCGATTTCGCGATTGACCGAGGTGTCCACGCCGTTGTGCAGCGTTTCACTCGTCGTTTCCAGTTCGGGGGCGTCGCGTTCGCGCGAGGTCACGACGTGATATGTCGTGCGCGGGGCCTCGATGCCGGCATTCGCGAACGTGGCCTTGACCTGGCGGATCGCTTCGCTGCGAACTTTGCCCAGATCGCTTTCGTGCTGGTTCACCCAGCCGTAGAAACGCAGTTGGATGCCGGCCGCACCGAATTCGACGACCGTCCACGCGGGTTCGGGTTCGTCGAGCACGCCCTCGACTTTCGCGATCGCCGCCATCGCCATCGTCTGGGCCTCGCGGATCGACTGGCTGCCATCGATGAGCATGGTGAAATCGAAGCGGCGTTTCGGATTCTTGCTGTAGTTCAGCACCACCGATTTGAACACCAGGCTGTTCGGCAACTGGAGGTGGTTACCGTCGAGGGTCATTAGGACGGTCGCGCGCGAGTTGACCGAAATCACCTTGCCTTCGCGGTTGTCGATCACGACGTGCTCGCCCGGCTCGAACGGCCGGCGCACGCTGAGCAGGATGCCGGCGATGTAGTTCTCGGCGATATCGCGGAACGCAAAACCCAGCACCAGACCCACGACGCCGGCGGAGCCGAGCACCGCGCCGACCACCGAGGTCAGGCCGATCAGATCCAGCGCGATCAGCACGCCGATCAGGATGATCGCGGTGCGCACGATCATCCGCAGCAGTCCGCTCATGTACGGATTCTGCGAACGCAGCTTGACCAGATGCAGGCGATTGCCGACGAATCGCGAGGTCCAGTTCGCGATCAACAGCACCAGCAGCGCGAGGATCAGCAGCGGGATGCGTTCGAGCAGACGCACGAGCGAATCGTTGGCGTTGTCGAGCATCGAGTCGAAGCAGTCGCCGAGGTTGCGGACACTGCAGAGGCTCGGCGCCAGTGCGGCGGGGGCCGCAGGCGCTGGATCCGCTGCGGCTGGCTTGATGTCGGCGATGATCGAGGCCGGCGCTGCGGCGGCGCTGGTGGTGCAAAGCGTCAGCAGTGCGAGCAGGCAACACGTCGTGAAACAGCGGAGCAGGGAAGCGGATGCTGTCATGCGTTCAAAAGTACCAGGCGAAGAAGAACAGGCCGATCATGGCGAACGCCAGCGCGAGCTTCGACACCACGCCGAAGAGGATGCCGAGCCAGGTGCCCAGGCCTATCTTCGCGGCCTGACCGACTTCGGTGCGGTCGAGCTTGCGCCGATACAGCAGTTCGCCGATGACCGCACCGATGAAAGGCGCCACGAACACGCCGATGAGGCCGAAGAACAGTCCTGCGACCGTGCCGATCATGGCGCCAATGACGGCGTGGCGGCTGGCGCCGACGCGTTTGGCGCCCATCGCGGTGGCCGCGAAATCGATCCCCAGCGAGAGCACGGTCAGCACGCCCAGGATCACCAGCGTCAGCACGCTGATCCGCTCGAAACCATCGACCCAGGCGGCCAGCAACATGCCGCCGAATACCAGCGGCAGGCCCGGCAATGCAGGCAGGATCACGCCGGCCACGCCGATCACGATCAGGATGGCGGCGAGAATATAAAGAAGAACGGTGTAATCCATGGGGAATCCAGGCGCGGAGGGTAAGGGCGCGTGCGCGGCATGATGGCATGCCGATGCGGGCGGCTGCATCCGGGGGGCTGAACGAGGACGGCCCGCCGAAGCGGGCCGTCGAGGATGCATCCGGTCGACCGCGTCTGGGCGATCGGATGTGATCAGTTCTGCGCCGGCGTGTTCTCGGCGAAGTATTCGTGACTGTCGGCGTTGTCGAGCGCCAGAGTCGGATTGCTGATCGCCAGACTCTGCGCGAGACCCTGACCATAAGCGTGATCGTCGGTGTCGGCCACCACCGTGAAGTGGCTCATCTCGTGGATCAGGGTGCCGGCCTTGGAGTCGGTACCGATCAGCGGTGCGGACCAGAACGCATTGCACACGAAGATCTGATAGGGCTGGTTCTTGATGACGTAGGCGTAATAGTTGTCGTTGCAGCCGCAGTTGATGGTGACCTGGCCGCCGGTCTGATCCATCGCGTTGTCGATGGCCACGAAATGCTGCTGCGCAGTGGCGTAGCGGCTGCTGGTATAGGCGCCGAACCAGGTGGTGTAGCGCGCGCCGGTGGTGCCGGCGTTGAGATAGCCCTTGGCGCGCTCGGAATACGCGCGCGCCGACAGTACGGCGTTGCCGATGGTGGCGATCTGCGAAGCGCTGCAGGCGACGGTGCTGATGCCGAGGACATCGGACAGTTCCGGATTGGCCGGCAGTACCGGGCTGATGCGGCGGCCGTTGGGGAACGTGGCGCGCTGGTCCAACATGCTCTGATCCAGCACGATCCGGATCGGCGCGCCCTGCGCGATCATCGGCATCCCGTTGCGCTGCTGCAGACGGATGCCTCCGGACAGCGAGGCGTACTGCAGCGGCGCCGCGTAGGTCACGGTGTAGTGACCGGCTTTCGACAGATCATAGGCGGCGCCCAGCTCGACGACGCTGCGGTAGCTGCGGCCCGCGTGCAGAATCGCGAAATCCTCGGCGCTGGGTGCGCCGCGCTTGATCATCGCGCCTTCGTAACCCACTTCGACGCCGTCGCGGGTGATCCGGAACAGGTGCGAACGCTGCACGTCGGTGGGCAATTGCCATTTCGGGATGCGCAGCGTCCTGCTGCTGGTATTGGTGACCGTGACTTCGACCTTGTCCGCACCGAGCGAGATCACGCTGACCCGCAGCGGATTGGCCTGAGGTCTGTGCTTGAGCGTCGGGGTGGCCATAGCGACGGCGACGATGCCGGTGGCGAGCGCACCGAAGGCGAAGACGCTGCCCGCAAGCCGGGTAGGTGTGAGCGACATGATGATTCCCCCTGCGCGGACACGGGTCCGCAGTGACTGACCGGCATCATATCGGGGCCGGCCCGTCGCGGCATCTGCCCGGAAATTCCGGGGCGCGTTCAGGAAAGCGGCTGCCCGCCGCGATGGATCGCGGAAAAAAGAACGGCCCGCCGAAGCGGGCCGTCCGGTGACGCGCGATTGACGCGCGATATGGATGGATCAGTTCTGCGCCGGGGTGTTCTCGGCGAAATACTCGTGGTTGTCGGCGTTGTCCAGGGCGCGGGTGGGGTTGCTGATCGCCAGGCTCCTGGCGGCGCTCTGCCCGTAGGCCCAGTCGTCGGTGCCTGCCACCACGTTGAAATGGCTCATTTCGTGGATCAGCGTGCCGGCCTTGGAATCGGTGCCGGTGTTCGGCGCGTTCCAGAACGCGTTGCAGACGTAGATCTGATACGGCTGGGTCGGATAGACATACGCGTAGTATTTCTGGTTGCAGCCGCAGTTGATGGTGATCTGGCCGCCGCTCTGGTCCATCGCGATGTCGATCGCCGCGAAATGCTGCTTCGCGGTGGCGTAACCGCTGGAGGTGTAGGCGCCGAACCAGCTGGTGTAACGCGGGCCGGTATTGTTGGCGTTGAGGTAGCCCTTGGCGTTCTCGGAGTAGGTCCGGGCCGAGTTCACCGCGGTGCCGGCCGAGCTTATGCGTGCGCTGGTGCAGCCGACGTAGTTCACGCCGTTGACGACAGCCGTCGTTCCGACAGGTTTGGCGGCGGCGGAGATCCGCAGGCGCTGCGTCGGCGTGGCTTCGCCGCCTTCCACCCAGATCTGCAGCGGTGCGCTCTGGGCGATCATCGGCAGGCCGTTGGCCTGCTTCAGCATCGCGCCGCCCGACATCGATGCGAATTGCAGAGGCGCGCCGAAGGCGATGTTATAGGCGCCTTTCTGCGACAAATCGTAAGCCTCGCCGAGATCGACGGTCGCCTTGTGGCTCTGGCCGGGGCGCAGGATCGCGAAGTCCGCCGCGGTCGGCGTGGTGCGCTTGATCATGCGGCCTTCGTAGCGGACTTCTTCGCCGTCGCGGCTGATCGCGAACAGGCTGGATTCGGCGATCGTCGACGGCAGCTGCCACTTCGGGATCCGCGCGGTCTTGTGGCTGGTGTTGGTCACCACGACTTCGACGACACCCTCGCCCAGCGACAGCATGCTGACGCGCAGCGGGTTGGCTCTTTCCACTCGCGCCGCGGCTTCGGCCGCGGCGAACACGCTGGCGATGCCGGCGGCGAGAACGGTCGCCGTACCGATGGTGATCAAAATGTTCCGATTCATTCCTTTGCCCCAGTAGTCAATAGAAAAACCCGCGGATGCGGGCGACTCCGAGCATAGGCGGCGCGGTATGCCGCCGCAAGCTGCTGTGCGGCAACTGCGGCTCCGGCCGATGGCGACGCTGTTCGGGTGCGCCTGCGGCGCGCCCCGTCCCTCAGCGGAAATCCTGGTGACAGCCCTTGCAGCTCTCGCCGATCTTGGCCGCGACCGCATTCACGCCTTCGCAGTTGAGCGGCGGCGCCGACAGTGCGCCATCGAGCGCGGCGCGCATGCCGCTGGCCTGTTTGACGAAACGTTCGTCGTCGCTGAGGTCCGGGAACGCACGCTCCAGATCGTCGGCCATGGTCCGCAGGCCTTTGAGGTGCGGGATGACGTCGGTGGCGTTGCAGCGGTTTTCGGCGGCCTTCGATCCCAGCTGTTTCAGATGCCAGGCCTGCACGTGCATGACGCTGTCGGGGAAATGGTCGCGGCGCTCTTCGAGGGTGCGCATCAGCATCACCACCGCGATCGCGCCCAGCACGAGTCCCAGGATGAAGACGAAGAAATAACGCCCGAAAGCGGAAGACTTGGAGCGGGTTTGCTCGGGCGTGGTCGACATGCGGCGGCTCCTGGCGGGTGGGCGAAAACATACCACGCCGCGCGATGCGGCCACTTTTGCCCGTCGCGGCGCGACGCTCCGCTAAACTGCCCGGATGAAACAGATTCCGCCCGACGAACGTGTGCTCGATGAACGCTGGATCGAACGATTCGGCGGCATCGATCGGCTTTACGGTGTGGGTGCGCTGGCGCGCTTCGCCGGCTGCCACGTCGCGGTGGTCGGTCTGGGCGGGGTCGGCTCCTGGCTGGTCGAGGCGCTGGCGCGTAGCGGCATAGGCCGGTTGACGCTGATCGACGCCGATGACCTGTGCGTGTCCAACACCAATCGCCAACTGCCGGCGCTTGAAGGGCAATACGGCCGCAACAAGGCCGTGGCCATGGCCGAGCGCTGCCTGGCCATCAATCCTGGAATGACGGTCGATCCGGTCCTGAGTTTCCTCACCCCATCGAACATGGAAGACATGCTCGGCCGCGGTTACGACCTCGTCATCGACGCCTGCGACAGTTTCCGAACCAAGGTCGAAGCCATCGCCTGGTGCCGGCGACGCAAGATTCCGATGATCACCGTCGGCGCCGCAGGCGGCCGGCTCGATCCCACTCTTGTGCGCGTGCGCGATCTTTCCCGCACCGAGCACGACGCGATGCTGGCGCTGATCCGCAGGAAGCTGCGCGGCGAATTCAATTTCCCGAAGAATCACCAGCGTTACTTCGGCGTGCCCGCGATCTATTCGCTGGAGAACGTGCAGTACCCGCAGGCCGACGGCAGCGTGTGCGGCTTACGCCCGAAGCTGGGCGCGGACGCGGCGCTGAAACTCGACTGCGGCGCAGGCCTGGGCGCTGCGACCCACATCACTGGTGCGTTCGCGTTTGTGGCGGCGGGGAAGGCCTTGGAGATGTTGTTGAAGCGGTAGACCGCTTCCGTAGATCGCTTCCGTAGAGCGGGCTGACCAGCCATTCGGCTGTTAAACACCAGCCCGCTGCGTCTCTTCGGATACCGATCAGCGGGCTGAAGCCCGCTCTACGGAGATTGCGGCATCAACCCGAACAGCCGCTCCGCATTCGCCGAAGTCGCCCGGGCGACGACCTCCGGCTCGACGCCGCGCAGCGCGGCGATGGTGTCGCAGACCGTCGTCAATCGCGCAGGCTCGTTGCGCTGTCCGCGATGGCCGCTGTCGGGCTGATCCGGCGCGTCGGTTTCCAGCAGCAGATGATCGATCGGAAGCTGTGCAGCGAGCGTGCGCAGGCGGTTGGCGCGTTCGTAGGTGACCGGGCCGCCCAGGCCGATCAGGAAACCGAGGTCGAACAATCGCTTCGCCTGATCGGCGCTGCCCGAAAAACTGTGGACCACCCCGCGCAGCGGGTCGAAACGGCGGATCGCCGCCATCACCTGATCCACCGCGCGCCGTGCATGCACGATCACAGGCAAGTCGAAGTCGCGGGCGAGGCGCAGTTGCTCGTCGAAATAGATCGATTGTTGTTCGACATCGAGATCCTCGACGAAGAAATCCAGCCCGCATTCGCCAACGGCCACCGGGCGCTCGCGTTCGATCCAGTCGCGCAGTGCGATCAGATGTTCCGGGCGATGGTCGGCCAGATACATCGGATGCAGCCCGTAAGCTGCGTATAGACCCGCATCTGCGGCGCAGACTTCACGCAGTTTCGGCCAGGCGGCAGCGCTTACCGCCGGCACGATCTGTCGCATCACGCCCGCGGCATGCGCGCGCACCAGCACCGCGTCGCGATCGGCGTCGAATTCGGGCGCGTCGAAATGCGAGTGGCTGTCGAAGAGCATGAGGTGTACGTCAGCCTGTGCGCTCGCCTTCGATGGGCGGTTTCGACGAGGGCGTTTCCGATTTCCGCTGACGCCAGTTCGCGAGCAGCAGAGTGCCGAGGCCGAACACGATTTCGTCGAGGAAAGGGATCGGATCGACGCCAGGCGGCAACAGCAGACTGAAAACAAAGAGGCCGGCCGTGATCTTGAACAGCGTGGGATATTTGAGTTTCCGCGCCCAGTTGAGAAAAGGACCGATAAGAAATCTCATGGCATCAGTTCCGGCATTGAAGAATGTGCGAACGCTAGCACGCACTGCGCGTTCTGCGGGGTGCGGTTCAGGCTTTCGTCATGCCCACCGGCCGGGCTGGGGCCTTGTTCAGCCTGGCGATGCTGCAATCCCTGCCGAAAGCTGGATTCGTCCCACGGAGGTTTCACCATGAACAACAACACATTGGCCATCGCGCTCGCTTCGCTGCTGGTGGGCGGTGTCGCCACCGCGGCCTACTTCAACAACCGTACGCCCGCATCCGCCTATTCGCTGGCCGATGCTGATCTCGCCAAACCTGCGTCTTCCGACATGATCGAGGATGACCGGCGCATCGACGATTCGGTCATTCCCGCGGCCGGCAGGCTCGAATACGCCGAAGTGCTGGCCGCGGAGCCGGTGACCACAAGCGAACAACTCTACGCCACGGTGATCGGCACCGACCCGGTCCGCGAGACCGTCAACGGCACCGCGCCGCGCGAGATCTGCGAAGACGTGGCCGTGCAGGATCGTCTGCCGGAGCGCGACGGCAACGTCGGCGGCACCGTGGCCGGCGCGCTGATCGGTGGTCTGGTGGGCAATCAGGTCGGCGACGGCAATGGCCGCAAGGCCGCGACGGTGGCGGGCGCTGCGGCCGGCGGCTACATCGGCAATCGCGTCGACCGCAATCACGTGGGTGGAAAAGTTACGACGCGCACCGAGCGCCAGTGCCGTATGGTCTCCGAAGCCACCAGCAGCAGCCGCACGGTGGCCTGGAACGTGACCTACCGCAATCCGGACGGCAGCACAGACACCATGCGTACCGACCGCAAGCCGGGCAGCCGCATTCCGTTGGGCACCGAAAAGACCGTGATCGGCTACGACGTGACTTATCGCTACAAGGGTCAGGAACAGCACCTGCGGATGGATGAGAAGCCGGGCGCGCGACTGCCGGTGATCGACGGTCAAGTGGTGACCCAGGTCGCCGCTGCGGGCGGCGCCGACCGGGGCTGATGTTCGACAGTGCGTCGTGGCGGCCGGCCTCTCGGCTGGCGGCGATTCAGAGCGGGGCCGGAGCGATCCGGCCCCGTGTTTTTGTGGGTTGGGCGAAATCGCGTGCTTCAGGCGGGAAATCGTCGTTTCGCCGGACCCGGCTACGCAGTTTGCAGGTACCGTCTAGGCAGGATGCCCCCTTACAATGGCGCATTGCCCAAATCGGTCCCGAAATCATGGCGCTGCACCCCTACGATCTGTACGACATCCGTTCCATGCTCAGCGAAGAAGAGCGTGCGGTGCAGGACACCGTTGCCCGCTTCACCGACGAACGGGTGCTGCCGATCATCGGCAAGGCCTTCGACGATGGACGTTTCCCGCACGAACTGGTGCCCGAAATCGCCGAACTGGGCCTGCTCGGTTCTTCGCTGCCGGAACAGTACGGTTGTGCCGGCCTCAACGCCGTCAGCTACGGCCTGATCTGTCAGGAACTGGAGCGCGGCGACTCGGGCATCCGCAGCTTCGTCAGCGTGCAGTCCTCGCTGTGCATGTATCCGATCTACGCCTACGGCTCGGAAGAGCAGCGCCAGCGCTGGCTGCCGGACATGGCGGCAGGCAGGAAGATCGGCTGTTTCGGTCTGACCGAACCGCACGGCGGCTCGGACCCGGCGAACATGAAGACCCACGCCAAGCGCGATGGTGGCGACTGGGTCATCAACGGCTCGAAGATGTGGATCACCAACGGCAACCTCGCCGATGTCGCGATCGTCTGGGCGATGACCGACGAGGGCATCCAGGGCTTCCTGGTCGAGAAGGACATGCCGGGCTTCACCGCCCAGGAAATCAAACACAAGATGAGTCTGCGCGCCTCGGTCACCAGCGCGCTGTTCTTCGACAACGTGCGCGTGCCCGACAGCAACCGCCTGCCGAACGTAAAGGGTCTGAAGGGCCCGCTCGGCTGCCTCACGCAGGCCCGCTATGGCATCACCTGGGGGCCGATCGGCGCGGCCATCGCCTGTCTCGACGAAGCGCTGCGTTACGGCAAGGACCGGATCCTCTTCGATCGCCCGCTCACCGCCAATCAGGCCGTACAGCTCAAACTCGCCGACATGGCCCGCCGGATCACCATGGCGCAGTTGCTGTCGCTGCAGCTCGGCCGCCTGAAAGACGCCGGCAACATGCAGCCGACCCAGGTCAGCCTCGCGAAGTGGAACAACGTGCGCATGGCGATCGACATCGCCCGCGAAGCGCGCGACATCCTGGGCGGCGCCGGCATCACCACCGAGCATTGCCCGATCCGTCATGCGCTGAATCTGGAATCGGTGATCACCTACGAAGGCACCGAGACGGTGCATCAACTGGTGGTCGGTCGCGAGCTGACCGGCATCAACGCGTTCTGACCGTTCTGACCGTTCTCCTTCTCCCATCGGGAGAAGGTGCCCGAAGGGCGGATGAGGGTACGACGGAGCGACGGGTAGTGAATCGTCATCGGGGTCACCGAATCCCGTTGTCGACACGAAGTGACACGCGGCGTCCAGCCTGACCTTCTCCCCAACCCCTCTCCCTGAGAGGGCTCAGGACATCCCAATGTGAGCATTTCCGATCTGCAACTGGAAACCGATCGCCTCATCCTGCGCATTCCACAGATCCAGGATTTCGACCGCTATGCCGAATTCCTCGCCCACGATTCTTCGCGGAGCATCGGCGGCCCGCATCCGCGTGGCGACGCGTGGCGCCGATTTCTGCAGATGCCGGGCGCGTGGGCGTTGCAGGGATTCGCGATGTTTTCGGTCATCGAAAAAAGCAGCGGCCAGTGGGTCGGACAAGCGGGTCCATGGCGCCCCGACGGCTGGCCCGGCACCGAAGTCGGCTATGCCTTCCATCAGGATGCGCACGGCAGGGGCTATTGCACCGAAGCCTGCGTCGCGGCGATCGATTGGGCCTTCGACACGCTCGGCTGGGCCGACGTGATCCACTGCATTTCGCCCCAGAACACCGTGTCGCAGAATGTCGCCAGGCGTCTGGGATCGCGGAATCTCGGTCCCGGCGCGCTGCCGGCGCCGCTGGACGCGCACGCCATCGACATCTGGGGCCAGACCCGCGAGGAATGGCGTGCGCGGCGCACGGAGTCGTCGCCATGATCACCCTGTACGGGATGTCCTCTTCCGGCAATTGCTACAAGCTGCAGTTGTTGATGGCGCAGCTCGGTCGCGAATACGATTGGGAAGAGATCGACGTGACCCGCGGCGAGAATCTGTCGCCGGAATTCCTGGCGATGAACGACCGCGGCAAGGTGCCGGTGATGAAGCTCGACGATGGCCGCACGCTGTCGGAATCGAACGCGATCCTGAATTATCTCGCGCAGGGTACGCCGCTGTTGCCCGACGACGCGTGGGAACGCGCCAAGACCCTGCAGTGGATGTTCTTCGAGCAGTACAGCCACGAGCCCTACGTCGCCGTCTCGCGTTTCATCCACAAATTCCTGCCGGCCGATCACCCGCGCCGCGCATCGCTGGCGACGCTGAAACCGTCCGGGGACGAAGCCCTGGCGGCGATGGAGCGGCATCTGGACAGGCTGCCGTGGTTCGGCGGCGAGCGTTACACCATCGCCGATATCGCGCTGTTCGCTTATACGCACATCGCTGAAGACGGCGGTTTCGACCTCGGCGCGTATCCGCACGTCGAGCGCTGGATCAAGCGCGTGCGGATGCAGCCGGGTTTCGTGCAGATGCGCGATCCGGCGCCCGATCCAATGCCCGATTGATTCCGGTCGACCCACGCTCGATCGACCGATCCCGACCTTCCATTCATCCAACCGGCTCTCGAGTGCGAGGGCAGGGGAGACTGCCCGCAATGTTCGCCGTCGTACCCAATCCGATTCCCGCCCGCATGAAGGGCCTGAACCGCGCCGAGATCTGCGACGTCAACTTCCAGGCGTTCGTGCGCGACTGGCACGGCACCGCGCGATCGAAGCCGGCGCCGACCGGAAGCGTTCTCGAAGGCAGCGCGCTGGATGCGCAGGGCTTCGGCGAATTGTTCGCGTCGCAGTTGATCAGCCGCCACCTCGACCTGATGGCGCGCGTGCTGCGCGTGCAGAACAAGGTCTTCTACACCATCGGCAGCAGCGGCCACGAAGGCAATGCCATGGTCGCGCGGCTGACCCGTCACACCGATCCAGCATTCCTGCACTACCGCTCCGGCGCTTTCATGGCCGAACGCTTCCGCAAAATCCCGGGTATGGATCCGATCATGGATTCGGCGCTGTCGTTCGCGGCCAGCGCAGAAGATCCGGCCAGCGGCGGTCGCCACAAGGTCTGGGGCAGCAAGCCGCTGTGGGTGCTGCCGCAGACGTCCACCATCGCTTCGCATCTGCCGAAAGCGCTGGGCACTGCGATCGCGATCGATCACGCCCGCCGCATCGGTCACGCGCTGCCGATTCCCGACGACAGCATCGCGATCTGTTCCTTCGGCGACGCCTCCAGCAATCACGCCACCGCACAGACCGCGTTCAACGCCGCGGCGTGGACGGCCTACCAGAAGCTGCCCGCACCTGTGCTGTACGTGTGCGAGGACAACGGCATCGGCATTTCGGTGAAGACGCCGGACGGCTGGGTGGCGCGCAATTTCAGCAGTCGCCCCGATCTCGATTATTTTTACGCCGACGGTCTCGATCTAGCCGCCGGCTACGGCCAGGTGCAGGCCGCGGTGGAACACTGCCGCCGCACCCGTCGCCCGACCTTCCTGCATCTGCGCACGATGCGGATCATGGGCCACGCCGGCACCGACTTCGAGATCGAATGGCGCAACATCGAGGAACTGTGCGCGGTCGAAGCCGGCGATCCGCTGCTGCGCAGCGCCGCCATCGCGCTGGAATCGGGGTTGATGTCGAAGGACGAGATCCTCGCGCTGTACGAAGAGACCCGCGCGAAGTGTTTCGCAGCCGCCGAAGATGCCGACAGCCGCCCACGCCTGACTTCACTCGAAGACGTGATGCGGCCGCTGGCGCCGTACACGCCCGACAAAGTACAGGCCGAGGCCGCGCGCTTCGACTACACCGACAAGCGCATCGCCGCGTTCGGCGGGGAATCCAAGCTGCCCGAGAAGCAGCCGGCGAAGCATCTGGCGATCCAGATCAATCACGCGCTGCACGATCTGTTCTGCAAATACCCGGAAACGCTGCTGTTCGGCGAGGACGTGGCGCAGAAGGGCGGCGTCTACACGGTCACCAAGGGTCTGCACAAAGCCTTCGGCAACAAGCGGGTGTTCAACACGCTGCTGGACGAAACCATCATCCTCGGCCTGGCCCAAGGCTACGCCAACGTCGGCATGCTGCCGATGCCCGAAATCCAGTACCTCGCGTATTTCCATAACGCCTGCGACCAGATCCGCGGCGAGGCGGCCAGCCTGCAGTTCTTCAGCAACGGCCAGTACCGCAACCCGATGGTGGTTCGCATCGCGTCGCTGGGGTATCAGCGCGGTTTCGGCGGCCATTTCCACAACGACAACTCGATCACCGCGCTGCGCGACATCCCGGGGCTGGTGGTGGGCTGTCCGTCGCGCGGCGACGATGCCGCGACCATGCTGCGCACGCTGATGGCGCTGGCGAAAGTGGACGGACGCGTCTGCGCCTTCCTCGAACCGATCGCGCTGTACATGGCCAAGGATCTGTACGAAGCCGGCGACGGTCTGTGGCTGACCGAGTATCCGTCGCCGGAACAGGCGATGACGCTGGGCGAAGGCCGGGTCTATCCCTCCGGGCAAGGCGCGGAGGGCGACGATGACCTGGTCATCTTCAGCTTTGGCAACGGCGTGCCGATGAGCCTGCGCGCCGCGCGCCGGATCGAACAGAAGCACGGCTGGAAGACCCGGGTGGTCGACCTGCGCTGGCTGGTGCCGCTCAACGACGCCTTCATCCAGGCGCAGGCCGCCAAGGCCAAGCGCGTGATCGTGGTCGACGAAGGCCGCCGCAGCGCTGGCGTGGGTGAGGGTGTCATCACCGCGCTGGTCGAAGGCGGCCAGGGCGACAAGCCGCTGCGCAGGGTGGTCGGCGCGGACACCTTCACCCCGCTGGCCGGCGCTGCCTTCCTGGTGATCCCGGGCGACGACGATATCGTCGCGGCGGCCGATGCCTTGGCCGGCTGATCGCGCCCTGACATGGCGGGGAGCGACCCGACCGGCCGGTGACCGTTCAGGCCGGCCGGGTGTAGTATCGGCCCTGCCGACAGGCCCGGACCCGGTTCGCCGGTTCCGGAGTCCCGCCAGTCTTCATAAGGAGTGCAGCCATGAATCACGAGCCGAAATACGCGTCCGAACCCGGGCACCCCGATTACGACCAGTACATGAATATGAGAGGCATGGTCGACAAGATGCACGGAGAAAACGGCATCGACATGAACAGCGCCGATATCGGTCACCGCGCATCCGCGGCCATGTTGCGCGCCTACAAAACCGAAGCGGTTCGCGATAATGCATCGCTGGATCCCAGAGAGCCTGTCGCCGGCATGGTGCTCAGCCGCAGCAACGACCGTTTCGACGATGTCGGTGGCCGCTACGCGATCATGTATCAGGGCGACCCGAACAGCCCGACCGTGCGTACCCTCGCGGTCCCGACCCACGAGCTGACCCAGCCGGCCGAGCGGAACTTCGAGGAAGTGAACCGCATCAATGGCCAGCAGCTCGGTCAGACCCAGGAACGCCAGCAGACCCAGCAGCAGGTCCAGGCCCAACAGCAAGGCCAGGACCAGGATCAGCCGAACATGGGCTCGCGTTCGCGGTTCTGAAGCAAGCCCTTCAGCGCGCCAGCCCGGTGCGCAGTGGCTGGATGCTCCACGAAGCCCCGCCTGCAGCGGGGCTTTCGTTCGTCTGAAGGCGGGTGTCCTGAAGGTCGAGCGACGCCACCGCAAGCGAGAAGTCGCCAGCAGTGCAGACGACAGTGCCGATCTTCGCATCGCCCTCGACCAGTTCGGCGCCGGCCGCCATCGGCGCGGCCGAACGGACCAGTGCCAGTCCGCGCTTGGCCTGACCCAGGAAATGGGTGCGGGCGACGATTTCCTGCCCCGGGTAGCAGCCTTTCTTGACGCTGTAGGCGCGCAGGCGCTCAAGCGACAGCTGCTGCGGTGTCCATTGTTCGGCCTGGGACGCAGCGAGGCGCGGCCAGCCGTGTTCGAGATCGGCGCGGCGCCACTGTTCCGGGCCGGATTTTTTCAGATCGGAGTGTTCCATATCGATGCTGTCCAGCGGCGTTTCGATCGAAGGCCCGATCCGCAGGCTACGGCCCGGGTGGTCGGCACCGAGGTCGCCGCTCAGGTCCAGCTCGATGGTTTCCGAAGACGTGTCGGTAGAAATACCGGCCGAAAATCCGCGGACGAAATGATTGCCGGAGGCCAGATCCGAGGCCTGCAGCCTGCCGGTCACGCGCAGATCGTCTCGAATGGCGATCGTCACCTTGCTGCGGAAGACGAAACGGCGCAGCTGCGCGACGAATGCGTCTGCATCTGCATCCGGGAGCACCAGCCACACCGTATCGGTATCGAGACGCAACAGGGCGAAAAGCGCGATCACCCGGCCTTTCGGCGTCAACCAGCCATTCCAGTGCCATTCCCCGTCGGCCAGTGCGGCGACATCGTTCATCGTCTGGGCATGCGCGAATGCCACGGCATCGCGACCGCTCAGCGCTATCAGACGATGGTCGGAGAGCGGAAACCAAGGCGCCATCGGTGTTTGCGGGTTGTCCGGCATGGGGGTGGGACTTAAACTACCGAGTTCAGGATT
The DNA here is from genome assembly GCA_031364125.1 of Lysobacterales bacterium. Taxonomy (GTDB): domain Bacteria; phylum Pseudomonadota; class Gammaproteobacteria; order Xanthomonadales; family Xanthomonadaceae; genus Lysobacter_I. The sequence goes on from JANLVT010000025.1 coordinate 22,964, forward strand.
CCAGTCATGATAAGCGAAACCGTTCCCATTCCCGAGCCTGGCCTTCCCGGGCTTTCCCCAAGTGCAGCGCCTAGCGAGCCGTCGGCATCGGAGGCGCGCATCGACGCGAAGGAAATCGGGGGCCGTGAAGGTCTTGATCCGACCCGTTATGGCGATTGGGAAAAGAACGGCCGCTGTATCGATTTCTGATGATGTCGTTTTCACATTACACAACAGGGCGCAACTGCAATGCCTAACCGCGAACGACCCTTGTCTCCCTTCATGCTGGGCACGCTGTATCGTCCGCAGATCACCAGCGTGATGTCGATCCTGCATCGCATCAGCGGCATCGTCCTGTCCTTCGGCGCGTTCGTGATGGCCTGGTGGTTGTTGGCGGTCGCACAGGGCGGCGACGCTTATGCGACGGCCGCGGAATGCCTGGCATCGCCGTTCGGCAAGGTGGCGCTGTTCGGTTTCTCGTTCGCGCTGATGTATCACCTGCTCAACGGCATCCGCCATCTGCTGTGGGATATCGGCTGGGGATTCACGCTGCCGCAGGTCTATCGCTCCGGTTATACGGTGGTCGCTTTGACCGTCGTCTTCACGGCGGCGATCTGGTTTTTCGCAATGCGGGGTGGCGCATGAGCAAGTCTTCAGCCCCCGATTACCGCACGCCGGTCGGTCGCGCCTACGGTCTGGGCTCGGCGAAGTCCGGCACCGGCCACTTCTGGTGGCAGCGGGTCACGGCCGTCTTCCTCTTGGTGCTGTCGCCCTGGATTCTCGGCATGCTCGTGGCGCTGGCCGGTGCGGATCACGCCCAGGTGCAGGCTGCGCTGGCGAAACCGGGGAACGCGATCGCGCTGGCGCTGTTCGCGATCAGCCTGTTCTGGCATTCGCGGCTCGGGTTGCAGGTGGTGGTCGAAGACTATATCCACCATCGCCCCACCGAAATCTTCCTGCAGTTGCTGATCACCTTCGCCTGCGCGCTGGGCGCTCTGGCCTCTCTCTACGCGATCGGCCGGATCGCCCTTCTGGCCTGACGTGCCCATTCAAGAGCAGCCATGACTTCCGCATACAAGATCACCGAACACAAATACGACATGGTCGTGGTCGGCGCCGGTGGCGCCGGCCTGCGCGCGACCTTTGGTCTGGCCCACAAGGGTCTGCAGACCGCGTGCATCACCAAGGTATTCCCGACCCGTTCGCACACGGTCGCGGCGCAGGGCGGCATTTCCGCGGCGCTGGGCAACATGAGCGAAGACGACTGGCGCTTCCATTTCTACGACACCATCAAGGGCTCGGATTGGCTGGGCGACCAGGACGCGATCGAGTACATGTGTCGCGAAGCGATCCCGGCGATCATCGAACTCGAACATCAGGGCGTGCCGTTCTCGCGCACCGAAGAGGGCAAGATCTACCAGCGCCCGTTCGGCGGCATGACCACCCATTACGGTGAAGGCCCGGCCGCCCAGCGCACCTGCGCCGCCGCCGACCGCACCGGTCACGCCATCCTGCACACGCTTTACCAGCAGTCGCTGGCGCACAATGCGCGCTTCTTCATCGAATACTTCGCGCTCGACCTGATCATGGACGAGGAGGGCGTGTGCCGCGGCGTACTCGCGCTCGACATGGCCGAAGGCACGCTGCATCTGTTCCGCGCCCAGGGCGTGGTGCTGGCCTCCGGCGGCTATGGCCGCGCGTATTTCTCGGCCACGTCGGCGCACACCTGCACCGGCGACGGCGGTGGCATGGCGCTGCGCGCCGGCATCGGTCTGCAGGACATGGAATTCGTGCAGTTCCACCCGACCGGCATCTACGGCGCCGGTTGTCTCATCACCGAAGGCGTGCGCGGCGAAGGCGGCATCCTGCGCAACAGCAAGGGCGAGCGTTTCATGGAACGCTACGCGCCGAACGCGAAGGACCTCGCTTCGCGCGACGTGGTCTCGCGCTCGATGACCATTGAAATCCGCGAAGGTCGTGGCGTCGGCGAACACGCCGACCATATCCATCTCGATCTCACGCACCTCGACCCGAAGGACATCCACGAAAAGCTGCCCGGCATCGCCGAGAGCGCGCGGATCTTCGCCGGCGTCGACGTGGAGAAACAGCCGATTCCGGTGCTGCCGACCGTCCACTACAACATGGGCGGCATTCCCACCAACTATCACGGAGAAGTCGTGCAGTTGAAGGGCGACAACCCGGATGCGGTGGTCCCCGGCCTGTACGCCATCGGTGAAGCCGCGTGCGTGTCGGTGCACGGCGCGAATCGTCTGGGTTCGAACTCGCTGCTCGATCTGGTGGTGTTCGGTCGCGCGGTGGCCAACCGCTGCGCCGAGACGATCAAGGTCGGCGCGCCGCACAAGACCCTGGCCGGCGACGCCTGCGACAAGGCGCTCGCCAATCTCGACAAACTGCGCAACGCCAACGGCGGCACGCCGACGGCGGTGATCCGCGACAAGATGCAGCGCACGATGCAGAACGACGCCGCGGTGTTCCGCACCGGCGAAACGCTGGCCGACGGCGTGCGCAAGATCCGCGAGATCCACGCATCGTTCGCCGACGTGAAGGTCAGCGACCGCTCGATGGTCTGGAATTCGGATCTGGTCGAGACTTTCGAACTGCAGAATCTGCTGGGCCAGGCGCTGACCACGATCGTGTCGGCCGAGAACCGCAAGGAATCGCGCGGCGCGCACGCCCGCGAGGATTTTCCGGATCGCGACGATGCGAACTGGCAGAAACACACGCTGTGCTGGGCCGACGATGACGGCAATACGCGCATCGACTACCGCCCGGTGCACATGTACACGCTGAGCGATGAAGTCGCGGTCGTTCCCGCGAAGCCCCGCGTGTACTGAGCGCGTATCAAACAAGTGCGTATCAATTCGGTATGTATCAATCGATCGCCACTGACGGACTGTAACGATGGCTGAGTTTTCGCTCCCCAAGAATTCCAAGATCCACAAGGGCAAGCGCTTCTCCGCGCCGGCCGGCGCCAAGCGCACGCGCGAGTTCAAGGTCTATCGCTGGAGCCCGGACGACGACGAAAACCCGCATACCGATACGTACGAGGTCGATCTCGACAGCTGCGGGCCGATGGTTCTGGACGCGCTGATCAAGATCAAGAACGAGATCGATCCCACGCTGACCTTCCGGCGCTCCTGCCGCGAAGGCATCTGCGGCAGCTGCGCGATGAACATCGACGGCACCAACACGCTGGCCTGCACCAAGGCGATATCGGAATGCAGCAGCAAGAAAGAAGTACCGATCTACCCGCTGCCGCACATGCAGGTGATCAAGGATCTCGTTCCCGACCTGACCCATTTCTACGCGCAGTACGCCTCGATCAAGCCGTGGATCCGGACCCAGAGCGCGCCGCCCCCGGACAAGGAGCGGCTGCAGTCGAAGGAAGATCGCGCCAAGCTCGACGGTCTGTACGAGTGCATTCTCTGCGCCTGCTGCAGCACCAGTTGCCCGAGTTACTGGTGGAACGGCGATCGTTATCTCGGTCCGGCGGTGTTGCTGCAGGCGTATCGCTGGATCATCGACAGCCGCGACGAGGACACCGGCGCGCGTCTGGACGATCTGGAAGACCCATTCAAGCTGTATCGCTGCCACACCATCATGAACTGCGCGCGGACCTGCCCAAAAGGCCTCAACCCCGCTCAGGCCATCGGCGAGATCAAGAAACTCATGCTGGCGCGGCAGGTCTGAGGAACGCACGTCGCGCAAGGGAATGTCAACTTCGATCAGGCAGCGGTAGATGCATGGATATCAACACGACCAGCACTTTCGGCTTTCGCCGAAGTCGGTCATCGAATGCATGACGCCTGCGAAGGAATTGAGCGAAAAATTCAAAGCCATCGACTGATGGCCCGCTTCTCACCGATTGCATGAACCCGGCGTGCCGGTCGAGTGCGAATGCAAGGGAAAGACAATGACCAACACAACGATTTTCCTGCCCGCGCTCGCCATGGTGGCACTGACCTTCGTGGTGCTCGGCGTGATGTTCAGGCGCAGGGTCGCGCAGATGAAGCGCGATCGCATCCATCCGCAGAAAGTGTCGACTTCGACCCAGGCGTCCGCGCTGTTTACCGATGTCGCGCCCGCCGACAATTTCCGCAATCTGTTCGAGACGCCGGTGTTGTTCTATCTGGCGCTGGTGGTTGCGGCCCTGACCGCGCAGGTCACGCCGCTGGTGCTGGGGCTCGCCTGGACCTATGTGGCTGTGCGCGTCGTGCACAGCGCGATCCACTGCAGCTACAACAAGGTCATGCATCGCTTCCGCGCGTTCGCGCTCAGCATGCTTGTGTTGCTGGTGCTCTGGGCGGTGCTGGGCTATGGATTGATCGCGGGATGACCGAGCCGGGCCCCGGAGCCGCGGAATTGCAGCGGCTGCGCTGGCGTTGCAGGCGCGGGATGCGTGAACTCGACCAGTTGTTCGGACGCTACCTGGACCGCAGTTGGGCCACCGCTTCCGCGGAACAGCGCTTGGTGTTCGAGCGCCTGCTCGGCTGCGAGGACGACCGGCTGTGGCGCTGGTTCCTCGGTTACGAAACCCCTGAAGACGCCGAACTGCATGCGCTCATCGAACGTATCCGCACCCTGCCGGTTTGAATTGCGCCCCTCGCGCGCGCTGGTTGGCGCGATGCTGACGCTGGCGATGCTGGCGCCCTGGGCTGCGCTGTCTTCGGCTCTGCCGGCGCTGGTGGGGGCTATCATGGCTGTTGTCGCGGCCTGTTTCGCACTCGGCCTCGCAGTGCGCGAACTGCGCCGGACCACGCAGGCGGTGGTGGTCGATGCATCGGGCGCCGCCACTGTCGATGGACAGACAATCGAAGCGCTGCGGATCGATTGGCGCGGCACGCTGGGATTCGTGTCCTGGCGCGATGCCGCCGGTCGCATCCATCGCCGCAGCCTGTGGCCGGATACGCTCAGCCCGGCCCTGCGTCGTGAACTGCGGCTGGCCCTGCCGGCATCCGGCGCTGTGCGCCGCACCGACTCGATGTCACCATAGCCGGCATTCGTTGCCTGGGCCGTCATGTTCAAACCCATCCCTGTCGCCATCGGCCTGCGCTATCTCCGCGCCAAGCGCCGCAATGGTTTCATCTCATTCATTTCGCTGGCGTCGATGCTGGGCATCGCGCTGGGCGTGGCCGCGCTGATCACCACCCTCGCGGTGATGAGCGGATTCCAGCGCGAGATCCGCGACCGCATGCTGCAGATGGCGGCCCACGCCACGGTCAGCGCCGACGGCGAGCCGCTTCAGAATTGGGCGTACGCCATCGATGAAGCGCGCAAGGATCCTCGCGTCGCCGGCGCTGCGCCGTACGTCGAACGTCCGGTCATGCTGCAGGGGCCGCGCGAGGAGGGGGCGCTGCTGCGCGGCGTCGACCCCGTTCGCGAGGGCGAGGTGTCGGTGCTCGCCGAGAAGATGGTCGACGGCGCTTCGCTGAAATCGCTGGTGCCCGGCAAGTTCAATATCGTCCTCGGCCGCGAGCTCGCCCTGTGGCTGGGCGTCGCCGTCGGCGATACGGTCATCGTCTACACCCCGGAATTCCAGAGCACGCCGCTCGGTGCCGTGCCGCAGATGAAGCGATTCACGGTTACCGGCCTGTTCGAGGTCGGTCATCAGGAATTCGATCGCAACCTTGCGGTGATCCATCTCCAGGATGCCCAGCGCCTGCTGCGGATGGGCGAGGGCGTCACCGGCGTGCGCCTGAAACTGCACGATATGGATTTGGCTTGGCAGGTGTCGCACGATCTCGGCAAGCGGCTGGCCGAGCGCATGCGCGAGAATTTCAGGGTCAGCGACTGGACCGGCGACAACGCCAACATGTTCCGGGCGCTGAAGCTGGAAAAGACCATGATCGCGATCCTGCTGTCGCTGATCATTCTGATGGGCGCCTTCACGCTGGTGAATTCGCAGGTCATGCTGGTCACCGACAAGCAAGCCGATATCGCGATCCTGCGGACCCTCGGCCTGACCCCGCGCGGGGTGATGCAGGTCTTCATGGTGCAGGGCTCGCTGATCGGCATCATCGGCACGCTGACCGGCGTGGCCAGCGGCATTCTGTTGACCTTGAATCTCGAGCGCATCCTGAAGCTGATCGAACGCATCTTCGACGTGGTGCTGATGCCGGCCGACGTCTACTACATCACCGGTCTGCCGACCGAACTGAGGGCCTTCGATGTGACGGTGATCGCACTTGTCGCGCTCGCGATGGCGTTCGTGGCCACGCTTTACCCGGCGTGGCGCGCGGCGCGGACCGCACCGGCGGAGGCCCTGCGCTATGAATGATGTGCGTTCGCCCGCGCATGGCACCGCCGGACAGGACACGGCCGATGAGGTCGTGCTGCGCGCCGAAGGTCTGGCGATGACCTATGCCGAGGGCAAGCTGCACACACCCGTGTTCGCTGGCCTGAATCTGCAGGTGATGGCGGGCGAGACCGTCGCCATCGTCGGCGCTTCCGGTGCCGGCAAAAGCACCTTGTTGCACCTCCTCGGCGGCCTGGACATGCCGACCGACGGCGAGGTGTATGTCGCCGGCCACAGGATGAGCGCGCTGTCCGATGCCGAGCGCGGGCGGCTTCGCAATCGCGCGCTCGGGTTCGTCTACCAGTTCCATCATCTGTTGCCCGAATTCACCGCGCTGGAGAACGTGATGCTGCCGGTGTTGCTGTATGGGGCGTCGGTGACGGAAGCCACGACCCGTGCCCGGACCCTGCTGGAGTCGGTCGGGCTTGGACATCGGCTCGAACACAAGCCGGGCGAACTCTCCGGGGGCGAGCGTCAGCGCGCCGCCGTCGCGCGTGCGCTGGTCAACCGTCCGGCCTGCGTGCTCGGCGACGAACCGACAGGAAATCTGGACGAAAAGACCGCGGCGACCGTATTCGAGCTGATGCTGGAACTGAACCGCGAACACCGGACAAGTCTTGTCGTGGTCACCCACGACCGCGGTCTGGCGGGACGGCTCGACCGGGTTCTGGAGCTGCACGAAGGGCGACTGCGTCCTCTCGAATGAGCTGCGTTGTGCGCTCTGGAAAGCGTGTTACGGGCAATCGATGACAGTTGCAATCTGCGTTACATGTCGCGTTTGCGGATGAACCGGCCGGCCTGAACGATTTTTTGGCGCTGGTCCGCAAGAATCGTTCCGGTTTTCTTGACCAGCCGCAGGTGATCAGGCTATGTTCACCTAATGCAGCCTGGTGACATGTCCAGGGCTGCAGGCGCCGCGAACTGTCCGAATGTCGGTCGCGGGTGTCGGGGAAGTTCACCGGGGTTCAATCAAAGGACGTCGCAGCGGTTCGAATCATCTACGAATGGCTGACGACGACGATCGGTGCGAGGGGGGGCTGATCTGTCGTGACAACAAGGGTTTCCACCGGCCGAACTCGGCCACACCGTAACCGGTGCGATTTTTCGATGCAGACTTTTCCGGCGGCGCTTGGCGCCTCCGGGCATGTATACGTCTGCATCCGTATCCAGCATGCGCACGCTCCGACCGGCTCCAGCCGCGGGGCGGCGTCCGTTTCACTCAATTTCTCCGATCTTTCTCCGGGTGGCGTGTGAAATATCCAATCTCGATTCTGTCCAAGTTTCTGCTCGGCGCCGCGCTCGCTATGGTGCTGTCCAGCTGTGCCACGCGTCCGGCCCCGGATTTCGGCGGCCGCTGGAAGACCGTCAACCGTTTCGCGGAAGAGACCCAAGCGCTTCCATTGCAGGATGCGTACCTGTTCTACGCTTCACCGATGGACCGCACGCTCAAGAACATGCTGGAACGCTGGGCGGACGACTCCAACATGGTCCTGACCTATCGTCATCCGATGGATTACACCCTGCATACCGCGGTAGCCGAAATCCGCACGCCGAGTCTGCAGGAAGCGCTGTCGCAGCTGAATGCGGCGTATTCATCTCAGCAGGTCTCTGTCGCCGTGAGCGGCAACGAGATCGTCGTGCGCATTTCGTCCGGCGATGCCGGCGGGGGCTCCGGCCGCTGACGGTTTCGGCACCTGTAGCTCAGGCATCGCTGCCGGACGCAGGATCCGGGCCTCACGCGCCAGGTTTCGCCCCTTCCCCAATTTCCGGAATACAGGCTCCAGCATGTTAGGCAAGAAGAAAGATTCTCCTCAAATCGACAACGCTTCCGCGAAAGGCATCAATTTCGAGGTCAGCATCGCGGACATCGCACGGCGCAGCGAAAAGCGCGCGTGGATGATCGCGTGGATCTCCATTTTCATGGTTCTCGTCATGCTCGGCGGTTTCGCCTACATCCTTCCGCTGAAGAAGGAAGTGCCGTATCTGATCATGGCCGATGCCTTCACCGGCCAGGCCACGGTCGCCACGTTGCGTGGCGATTTCAGCAGCAAGAACAGCATCACCCAGAGCGAGGCGCTGAACCGCAGCAATGTCGCCCAGTACATCATCGCCCGCGAGTCCTTCGACGTCGCGCAGATGAACCTCCGCGACTGGGATGTGGTGAACGTCATGTCGGCGCCGAGTGTGCGCGCCGGCTATGTGGCCATTCATGCCGGTAACAACCCCGAAAGCCCATATAAGCAGTACGGCAAGGAACGCGCGGTGCGGGTGAAGATCCTCAGCATGCAGTTCGCCAAATCCGGGCAGGGTGAAAGCACGCGCAACAGCGCTACCGTCCGTTATCAACGCGTGCTGTACGACAAGAAGACCGGCGAAACGAAGCCGATCGACAGCAAGATCGCCCGACTCGAATTCACCTACAAGGCGAATCTCGAGATGGACGAGAAGCAGCGCTACAACAACCCGCTCGGATTCCAGGTTACGGAATATACGGTCGACAACGACTATGCGGCATCTCCGCCGGTTGAAATCCCGGCACAGGCACAGCCGCAGGCGCCCGCAGCTTATCCCGCGCAACCAGGCGCGCAGCCGTACCCGGGTCAGGCCATTCCAGGTCAGCCGGTGCCGGGCCAGCCGGTCATTCCTGGTCAGCCTTATCCGGCCGCCCCCGATTTCGGTACGCCTGCAGGTCAGCCGCCGTACCCACAACAAGCAGTCCCCGCCGCCGGCACGGTGCCGGCTGGTCAGCCCCAGGCTCCCGTCCAGGCGGCCCCCAATCAAGTCAATGGAGTAGGCAACAGATGAGCCGCTTGCATCGCTCTTGCTATGCAGTCCTGCTGTGCGTCCTGGCGTCGATGACGCTGGCGATGCCGGCATTCGCGCAGGTCATCGTCGAGTACGAATACGAGCCTGACAGAATCTACGAAGTCCGCACCGGTCTGGGCATTACCACCCAGATCGAGTTGAGCCCGAGCGAGGATATCCTCGACTACAGCACCGGTTTCAATTCCGGCTGGGAGCTCAACCGTCGCGACAATGTCTTCTACCTCAAGCCGAAGAACGTCGACGTGGACACCAACATGATGGTGCGCACGGCGACGCATTCCTACCTTTTCGAACTGAAGGTGGTCGCCACGGACTGGACGGCGCTGGAGCAGGCCAAACGGGCCGGCGTGCACTACAAGATCACGTTCAGTTATCCGAACAATTCGGTGTTCTCGCCGTCGGCTGCGGCCGATGCCAAGGGCGCACCGAAGCCGAGGAACAGCGAGATCGATACCGAGCTCGACAAGACCCGGGCCTACTATTTCGACTACTCGTACTCGACCCGCACCAAGAACAAGTGGCTGATCCCGGTCAACACCTACGATGACGGGCAGTTCACGTACATCCGGCTCAACAACGTCAATCGTTTCCCCTCCGGCGATTTCCCGTCCGTGTATGCGCGTCAACGGGAAGGCGGAGAAGATTTCCTGGTCAATACCACCGTCGAGGACAATACCCTCGTCGTGCATGGTACATATCCCTTCCTGGTCATCCGTCACGGGAAGAACGTCGTCGGCCTGCGTAGGAACAAGCAAAAGTGAACCAGAATCTACCGCCGAATCCGCCCGGCCAGTCCGGTGACTCTCCCTACGACGACAACCAGGGCCAAGGGAATAATCCCTATTACGCCGCCCAGCAGCCTTCGTCGCAGCAGCCCGACCTGGATGCGGGCGCCCCGCAGCTGAAGTCGTCCGACTCGCAGCGCATGAATCGCAAGGCGCTCATGTTCATTGTCGGTATCCTGGCGATGCTGGTCCTGATGACCTTCATCGTCATCAAGAATGCGTCTTCCAACAAGGAAGACGAAGTCAAGAAGCCGAAGGAAGAGAAGGTCGTGATTCCCGACCTGCCGAAGGGCGCCGGCCAGCCTGGCGGACCGTACTTCGCGGAGTTGCCGCAGGAGCCGCAGCCGGTTCCGGTGCAGGAATTGCCGCCGTTGCCGCCTGAGGAACCTACGCGCGGCGGTAGAGATAGTCGCCAATCGCAACAGCGCGACGACTACCGCGACAGCGGCCCGCAGGAACCCCAGGGTCCGACCTTGGCCCAGCGTCGTATGGGCATGGTCGATGGCATGCAGGGCGGCGGCGCTGGTGCCGGCGGCGGTCAAAGCAACGATCCCGTGCTCAATGCCATGCTCGGCAACCTGCAGAGCGCGCAGCAGCAGGCCGCTGGCGGTCCTGCGCAGGCGGCAGGTGGCGCGGCACGCGATGCCGGCAGCAAGGCCAGCATCGCGCAGTACCTGCGTACGCCCGATGCGCTGCTGGTGCGCGGCACCTACATCCGCTGCGTGCTGGAAACCCGCATCATCACCGATGTGCCGGGTTACACCTCATGCATCGTCACCGAGCCGGTGTACTCGATCAACGGTCGCAAACTGCTGCTGCCCAAGGGTTCGAAAGCCCTGGGCAGATATGAGGGCGAGCCCCAAGGCCCGCGCGTCGCAGTGATCTGGGACCGCATCACCACACCGACGGGCCTGGATGTCATGCTCGAAGGTCCCGGCATCGACAATCTGGGCGGTGCGGGTCATCCGGGCGATTACAACGGCCACTGGGCCAGCAAGATGAGTGCGGCGCTGATGATCAGTCTGGTCAGCGACGCGTTCAAGTACGCAGCCGCCAAGAACGGCCCGGAGACCGAATCGGTCACCACCGGCGGTCTGGTCACGGCCCAACCCTTCGAGAGCAACACCGCGAAGACGATGGAGCGCGTCGCGAACCAGGCGCTGAGCAAATCGTTGGGGCGACCGGCGACGGTCACCATCAACCAGGGCACGGTGCTGAATATCTACGTGGCCCAAGACGTCGATTTCTCGGGTGTCATCTCGGTCACGCGTCGCTGATTCCGGCCGCCTGATCGCACCCGCCTGATTCGACTGCCGAACCGACCCACTTCAGACACACGTCTCCATGGATATCGACAACTCACCGATCGCCAACGTTTCCAACGATTTCCTTGAGTACCAGTACAGCGTTCTCGGCATTCTCGAGTACATGAGCTCTCCTGAAGTCACGGAAATCTGCATCAACCGGCCCGGTGAGTTGTACCTGGAGACCAGTAAGGGTTGGCAGCACATCGAGGTGCCGTCGCTCACTTTCGAGCGGGCGCGGCAGTTCTGTACTGCGGTGGTCAACGAGAGCAATACCGGCCAGCGCATCACCGATGTCGATCCGGTGGTGTCGCTGACCTTTCCGACCGGGCAGCGCGCCCAGTTCGTGATTCCCCCGGCCTGCGACGCCGGCAAGACCTCGATCACCATCCGTCTGCCCGCGAAGCGCAATTTCACGCTGCAGAGTTACGAGGAAAGTGGCTTCTTCAAGCAGATCCTCGAGGGCGACCCGGAAGTCAGCGATCACGACAAAGAGCTGCTGGAACTGCGTGCCGAGCGCAATTACTCGGAGTTCTTCAAGAAATCCGTGATGTACAAGAAGAATGTGGTGGTTGCCGGTGCGACCGGCAGCGGCAAGACCACGTTCATGAAATCGCTGGTCGGCCATATTCCGCACGAAGAGCGACTGGTCACCATCGAGGACGCCCGCGAGCTGTTCATCGAGCAGCCGAACATCGTGCACCTGCTCTATTCGAAAGGCGGTCAGAGCGCGAGCAACGTTACCGCCAAGACCTGCATGGAAGCCTGTCTGCGTATGAAGCCGGACCGGATCATCCTCGCAGAGCTTCGCGGCGACGAGGCGTTCTACTTCATCCGCAACTGCGCGTCCGGCCATCCGGGCTCGATCACCAGCTGTCACGCTGGCAGCACATCGCAGACCTGGGATCAGCTGGCGCTGATGGTCAAGGCGTCGAACGAAGGTTCCGGCCTGGAATTCGCGGTGATCAAACGGCTGTTGATGCTGACCATCGATATCGTCGTGCACATCAAGGCGCACGCCGGACGCCGTTACATCACCGGCATCGACTACGACCCGAAGCGCATGCTCGGTCTTTGATACGAGCGCATTCCGCGCTCGCACGATGCGTCTTCAGTAACGGCTTTCTTCGAATTCCGCCACGCCGTTGCGGCCGATCCGCACTTCGATCCATCGATCATATTCGTCTTCGCGCACCGGCGACACCGTGCATCCGCACAGGGCGCCGGCGATGTCCGCGACGGTATTGCTGTGACCGACGACCAGCACCACGCCCGCAGGATGCGCTCGGCGCAGTCGCGCCGCGAAATCGGCAGCAGGCTGCGCAGCGTCGTAGGTCGAGACTTCGAGGCCATGCGCCTGTGCGGTCTTTGCCGCAGTCATCCGGGTGCGGCGATAGCGGGTGGCGTAGGCGGCGGTCACGCGCTCGTCTGCGAGACGTTCGCTCGCGCGTTGCGCGCGCGCCTGACCGGCCTCGCTCAGCGAGGGATCCTTCGGGTCGTCCGCGGCTTTCTCGGCATGGCGGACAATCACGAACGTCGTCGTCGTCCCGGAAGCTGATCGACCCATCTCCGCATCCCGTGTCGCACAGCCGCCGCCGAGCGTGGAAAGCGCAGCGACCATCAGCAGGCAGCGCAGGGAATGCATGGTCATGTCGTCAACCTCAGCGTCGCCAGCAGGCCGCGCGCCGTCTGCAGTCGCGCGGTGGCGTCGGGAAGTTCGAGTTTGATCCGCAGTTTATCCGGCCCGTCCATCTGGTAATGCCTGGGCTGTCCCTGGATCAGGCGGATCACCGACATCGGATCCACGTGGGGCTTCTCGGTGAACTGGATGCGGCCGCCGCCAGCGCCGAGATCGAGTTTGCGGATCCCCAGCGCGGTTGCGTCCAGCTTGAGCTCGGCGGTGGCGAACAGATATTTCGCCGGATCGGGCAGCAGGCCGAAGCGGTCGATCATCTCCACCTGCAGCTCGCGCAGGTCGTCGACATTGCGTGCGCTGCTGACGCGCTTGTAGAGCGTCAGGCGCGTATGCACGTCGGGCAGGTAATCCTCGGGGATCAGCACCGGGATATGCAGGTCAACCTCGGCGCCGCGATGGTCGTGCAGATCGAGGCCGAGCGCATCTACGCCCGGCAGTTTGCCCTGTTTGATACTGCGCACCGCGCGATCAAGCAGTTCGGTGTACAGCGAGAATCCGACCTCGGCCATCTGTCCGCTCTGGTCTTCGCCGAGCAATTCGCCTGCGCCGCGGATTTCCAGGTCGTGCGTCGACAGCGTGAAGCCGGCGCCGAGCTCGTCCATCGATGCGATCGCTTCCAGCCGCTTGCGCGCGTCCGAAGTGATGCTGCGGTTGTCCGGAGTCACCAGATAGGCGTAGGCGCGGTGGTGCGAGCGGCCGACGCGACCGCGCAGCTGATGCAACTGCGCGAGGCCGAATTTGTCGGCGCGGTTGATGACGATGGTGTTGGCGTTGGGGATATCGATGCCCGACTCGATGATGGTCGAACACAGCAGTACGTTGAAGCGCTGCTTGTGGAAGTCCAGCATCACCCGTTCGAGTTCGCGCTCGGGCATCTGGCCGTGGGCGATGCCGATCCGCGCCTCCGGTACCAATGCTTCGAGTTCGCGCTGCATGCGGCCGATGCTTTCGACATCGTTATGCAGGAAATACACCTGGCCGCCGCGTGACAGTTCGCGCTGGAAGGCTTCGCGCAGTTGCGCGTCGTCCCACGGCACCACGAAGGTCTGCACCGCGAGGCGATGCGCAGGCGGCGTGGCGATGATCGACAGGTCGCGCAGCCCGGTCATCGCCATGTTCAGCGTGCGCGGAATCGGCGTGGCGGTGAGCGTCAGCAGATGCACGTCGGCGCGCAGTGCCTTCAGCGCTTCCTTCTGGCGCACGCCGAAACGCTGTTCTTCGTCGACGATGACCAGGCCCAGATCCTTGAACTTCACATCGCCCTGCAGCAGACGATGGGTGCCGACGATCACGTCGATCTTGCCTTCGCTGAGTTTTTCCAGCTCGACCTTGATTTCCTTGGTCGATTTGAAGCGCGACAGCACTTCGACCTTGAGCGGCCAATCGGCGAAGCGGTCGCGGAAATTGCGGTAGTGCTGTTCGGCGAGCAGGGTGGTGGGCACCAGCACCGCGACCTGCTTGCCGGCGATGGCGGCGCCGAACGCCGCGCGCACCGCGACTTCGGTCTTGCCGAAACCCACGTCGCCGCAGACCACGCGGTCCATCGGCCGCGACGACGCCAGGTCGCGCAGCACCGCTTCGATCGATGCCAATTGATCCGGCGTTTCCTCGAACGGGAATGTCGCGGCGAAGGGTTCGTACAGCGCGCGGTCGATATCCAGCGCGAGCCCGGCGCGGGCGTGACGTTTTGCCTGGATTTCCAGCAGTTCCGCGGCCACGTCGCGAACTTTCTCGGCAGCTTTGCGTTTCGCCTTGCCCCAGGCTTCGCCGCCCAGCGAATGCAGCGGCGCGGTATCCGGCGATGCGCCGGAATAGCGGCTGACCAGATGCAGTTGGGTAACCGGCACGTACAGCCGGTCGCCCTTGGCGTATTCGATGTCGAGATATTCGCCGGCCTGGCCGCCGGCTTCCAGCGTCACCAGCCCGCGATAGCGGCCCACGCCGTGGTCTTCGTGCACCACCGGCGCGCCTTCGCTGAGCTCGCCGAGGTCGCGGATGATCGCTTCGGGTTCGCGGCCCGCGCGTTTGCGGCGACGCGGTTGCGCAGCGCGTTCGGGAAACAGCTGGCGCTCGGTGACGACGACCCACGGCGACGCGTCGTCGATGCCGAAACCGTTGTCGAGCGGTGCCACGGCGATGAACACGCGGTCGGGCGCATCGTCGTTCGCCGCATCGAGGAATTCGGGGAACGAAGCGACCACGCGTGGACGGATACCTGCCGCATGCAGCACTTCCAGTAGCGCCTCGCGGCGCCCGGCGGAGTCTGCGGCGATCAGTAGCCGTCCCGGATACGATGTCAGGAAGGCTTTCGCCGCCGCTGCGGGCTCCGCATCTTTCGCCATCAGCGGCAGATCGGGCGCGGGCTGCGTACCGATCGACAGCGCCTCATCGCGACGCGGATGTCCTTCGCCGCAGACCTCGATGCGCTGGCCGAGATTCAACTGCGTGCGCAGTGCGTCCGGCGGCATATACAGTTCGTCCGGCGGCAGCAGCGGCCGTTCGATATCGTGCCGCCGCTGTTCGTAGCGCTCGCCGGTGGTCCGCCAGAAATGATCGGCGGCCTCCTGCACGCCTTCGCCGAGGATCGGCAGGCTGTCGGTGCCGAGGTAGTCGAACAGCGTCGCCGTTTTATCGAAGAACAGCGGCAGGTAATACTCGATGCCGGCCGGCGCGTGACCGGCCTTCAGATCCTGGAACAGGCCGCTGCGTCGGGTGTCGATATCGAAGCGGTCGCGCAGCGTGTCCAGCGCGCGTTGCAACGACTCGCCTTCCAGCGGCACTTCGCGTCCCGGCAGCAGTTGTACCGACTGGTACTTTTCCAGCGACCGCTGCGATTCCGGATCGAACGCGCGGATGGTGTCGATTTCGTCGTCGAGCAGTTCGATGCGATAGGGCTCGTCCGAGCCCATCGGATAGATATCGAGCAGGCCGCCGCGCACCGCGAAATCGCCGGGGTCGAACACCTGCGGCACATTGCGATAACCCGCGCTTTCGAGGCGGCGCTTTTCATCATCCATGTCCAGCCGCTGGCCGACGCTCACGTCGAAACTGCCGCCGACGATGTGCGACAGCGGCGCCAGTCGCTGCATCAGCGTCTGCACCGGCACCACCACCACGCCGCGACGCAGCGACGGCAGGCGGTGCAGTGCAGCCAGCCGCTGCGAGACGATATCCGGATGCGGGCTGAACCGATCGTAGGACAGGGTTTCCCAGTCGGGAAACGGCACGACCGGCAGCGCGGGATCGGCGCCGATCAGGGTGCGGAGATCGTGCTCCAGCTGATGCGCCGACTGGTTGTCGCGCACCACTGCAAGCAGTGGGCCGTCGTGCGTGCGCGCAAGGCGCGAGATCGCCCAGGCCAGTGCGCTCGCGCTTGCGGGCGCGCGCCACCAGGCGCGCAGCTGCCCGCGCTTGGGCAGCAGATCGAAAGAGGGTATGGAAGTCATGACGGTCATTTTACCGGCCCGCATCGTACGTGGTGGGTTGGGCCAGCGCGTGCGCGATCCAGCGGATGTACCGCTGCCGGGCGGTCCGCAACGATCTGCTCAAGGAAATCGAAATGCCATTCTGATCGCACAACGGCGACGGGTCGCGCGCGACGACGGTAGGTGCGCGGTATCGCGATTCATTCGACGTCCGGCACCGAAACAAGGTCCAGCGTGATCCGCGCCAGCCCCGCACTATCCGACGTTTCGCGGTGGAAGCCCAGCGAATGCGCGAGACCCAGCATCGCAGTGTTGTGTTCCAGCACGTCGCCGTAGAGTTTCGTGAGCTGTTTGCGACGCGCCCAGCGCACCAGGCGCAGCATCAGCAGCCGCCCAAGGCCCATACCGCTGATGAAATGGCTCACCAGGATGGCGAATTCCGCTTCCCGGGTGCCGGGCGTGATCGCGATCCGTGCGACCGCGCCGACCAATGCTTCGCCCGGCGGCTGCGGTTCGGCGACCACCAATGCGAATTCGTGTTCCGGATCGGGCCGGGTCAGCCGTGCCGCGGCCTCCGGCGTGAGTTCCTTGATGGCGTACAGGAACCGCTGACGGATCTCTTCGGGGCGCAGTAGTGTGAAGCCCGCCCGCAGCGGCTCGGCATCTTCCGGCCGGATGGGACGGATCAGCACTTCGCGGCCATCGAGCAGCCGTTTGTATTCGTGCCAGGGCGGTAGTCGGTCGTTTCTCACCGACGCATCTTCACACAGGCGAATAGAAACTTTGCTCGGCCATGGCTCCGTGAAAGCTGCATGCCGCAGTCTGGTACTTTGCCCGCTGCATATCTGGCCCCAGCAGATAATCCTGCCTGGGAAAATGTATGCATGTTTCGATGACCAGCACGGGCCTGCTGCGCAGCACGCGTAGCACTGTCGCGACACTGCCCAAGCGAACTCCGCGAGCCGCCGGGCGAATGAAACTGCGGTTTGTCGATATCAGCCGGCCTTGACCGGCTTCGGTTTGCGCAGCTTGGACACGACCGCGACGACGGCGACCACGATCGCGCCCGCGACGATACCCACCGCGGCGTCGAACAGCATCGATACCAGCCAGCCGACGCCTTCGATCTTCCCGAAATCCACGCCGAGGTGGTGCAGGAGCGGAATGCCTTCGACCAGGATATGGCCGCCGACCAGGAACATGGCCGCGGTGCCGGCGATCGACAGGAACTTCATCAGCCACGGCGCTGCCAGCAGGATGCCGCGGCCCAGCGCACGGGCGCCGCTGTTGGCGCGTTTGCTGAGGTGCAGGCCGGCGTCGTCGAGCTTGACGATGCCGGCGACCAGACCGTAGACGCCTACGGTCATGATGATCGCGATCGCGATCAGCGTGCCGATCTGCACCGAGAAAGGCTTGCCGGCGGCGGCGCCGAGCGAGAGCACGATGATTTCGGCGGACAGGATGAAATCGGTGCGGATCGCGCCCTTGATCTTGTCCTTCTCGAAAGCGACCAGGTCCACGTTGTCGTTGGCGACCGCCTCGACGAGTTCCTTGTGATGCGCTTCGTCTTCCTTCGAGTCGTGGAGGAATTTGTGCGCCAGCTTCTCGACGCCCTCGAAACAGAGGAAAGCGCCGCCGATCATCATCAGCACGATGATGATCGGCAGATCGATGCCCTGACCGCGCAGCCAGCTCTCGAACCAGCTGATCGCCAGCGCGGCCGGCACCAGGATCGCCTTGTTGACCACCGATCCCTTCGCGACCGCCCAGACGACCGGCAGCTCGCGGTCGGGTTTGACGCCCGAGACCTGCTGCGCGTTCAGCGCCAGATCGTCGCCGAGCACGCCGGC
This sequence comes from Lysobacterales bacterium, assembly GCA_031364125.1. Taxonomy (GTDB): domain Bacteria; phylum Pseudomonadota; class Gammaproteobacteria; order Xanthomonadales; family Xanthomonadaceae; genus Lysobacter_I. The sequence continues at coordinate 41,145 of JANLVT010000025.1, forward strand.
GGTTTTCTTGGTGGCGACCTTGGTCATCAGCGCCACGTCGTCGAGCAGGGTGGCGATATCGTCGAGCAGGGCGAGCAGGCTGGAACCGGCCATGGGAAATGTCAGGGCGATGGGGATGCGGATTTTCGCATGGATGCCGCGTCGCCGTTGCCTTCGGCAGGGCGCGCGGCGAAGGCCGGCGCTCAGCCGCGCAGGTTCAGGCCGGTTTATGCAGCCATTCCAGCCGCGATGAGGCGCCCGGCTCGCCCAGCGCTTTGCGCAGCGCCGCAAGGCTGGCCTGCAGCCGCAGATCGAACTGCCACGGCGCATTCAGCACCAGCAGGCCGCTGCCGTTCATGCGCAGCGGCGAGTCGTCGGGACGCACCAGCAACTCGCAGACCAGGCTGGATTTGGCCTGCAGATGATTGAGCTTGCGGTAGAACGGCATCAGCGCGGTGCGGCGCTTGATCGGGTACCACAGCACATACACCGCCTGCGGCCAGCGGATCATGGCGTCGCGCAGCGCCGCCAGCGCGGTGTCGAATTCTTCGAGCTGGGCCTCGTAAGGCGGATCGATCAGGACCAGCCCGCGCGCGAATTTCGTGTCGCCGATCTTCGGCGGCAACAGCGCGTGCATCGCGGCGTAGCCGTCGCGGGATTGCACCGAGATGCGCATGTCGCGGCCGAGATTGTGCTTCAGCAGGACGGCTTCTTCCTCGCGCAGCTCGCAGCAGGCGATGCGGTCCTGGTCGCGCAGCGCGTGCGCCAGCAGCCAGGGCGAGCCCGGGTAGGCGAGGGGCTGGCCGGTCTCCGCGCGACACGTGGCGACCGCGGCGAGATAGCGCGCAATTGCGGGATCCTGCGGCGATCTTGCCAGCAGCCGACCGATGCCGCCCGCGGCTTCGTCGGTCTTCAGCGCTTCCTCGCCATCGAGCAGGTACACGCCCGCGCCGGCATGGGTATCGAGCGCATAAATCGGTGCCGGCTTCGCGGTCAGCGCATCGCACAGCGCCAGCAGGGCGACATGCTTGAGGACGTCGGCGTGATTGCCGGCATGGAAGGCGTGGCGGTAATTCATGCAGCGTAGGTCATGCTGTGGAAGCCGTACGGCGTCGCGGGCGCGGGACCGTCATGGTATGCGAATCCCCGGGCTGAGATCATGGACAGGCTCTTGGACCGCCTACAATGCCCGACGCCGCCCTTCCGACGCCCGCCATGGCCGCCACGCCCGCGATTCTCATCGCCGAAGACGAAACCGCGATCGCCGAAACCGTGCTGTACGCGCTGCGCAGCGAGGGCTTCACGGCCGATCACGTCCTGCTGGGCGGCGACGTGGTGCCGCGGGTGCGCGCTGGTGGTGTGGATCTGGTGGTGCTGGATGTTGGATTGCCGGACATCACCGGCTTCGAGGTCTGCCGCGCGCTGCGTGTTTTCAGCGAAGTGCCGGTGATCTTCCTGACCGCGCGCGACAGCGAGATCGACCGCGTGGTCGGGCTGGAGCTGGGCGCCGACGATTATGTAGTGAAGCCGTTTTCTCCGCGCGAACTGGTGGCGCGGGTGCGCGCGCGCTTGCGCAGGCGCACCCAGGCCGAGGCCGCGAGCTGGCAGGCGCACGGTGCGTTCGAGATCGACCGCGACGGCAAGCGCATCCGTTACCGCGGTTGTGCGCTCGACCTCACCCGCTACGAATACGGGCTGCTGGAGGTGTTGATGCAGCGTCCGGGCGCGGTGCTGTCGCGTACGCAGTTGATGGATCGGGTCTGGGCCGATGCGCTGGACAGCAGCGACCGCACCGTCGACACCCACATCAAGACGCTGCGCTCGAAACTGCGCGCAATCGACATATCCGACGACGAACGCGAAGACGACCCGATCCGGACCCATCGCGGCCTGGGCTATTCGCTCGACATCGACGGCCGTTGAGTCGCGCATGAAGCGTCTTGCATGAAAATCGGCCTGCGCATTCTGCTCGGCTACTTCCTGATCGTCGCGCTGGCCGCGCTGCTGCTGGGCCGGGTGTTCCTGCAGGAAGTGAAGCCGGGCGTGCGCCAGGCGATGGAGGACACCCTTGTCGATACCGCCAATCTGCTGGCGGAACAGGCCAAGGACGATCTGCTGGCCGGGCGCATCGACGACGGGCGCTTCGCGACCCACGTGCGCGCGCTGACCGACCGCGATCTCGGCGCCGAAATCTGGGGCTTCACCAAGCGCAAGGTCAGCACCCGCATCTACGTGACCGACGCGCGCGGCATCGTGGTGTTCGATTCCGGTGGCCAGGATCTCGGCAAGGATTATTCGCGCTGGAACGATGTCTATCTCACTCTGCAGGGGCGCTACGGCGCACGCTCGTCGCGCAGCGATCCGGACGACGAGGCCAGTTCGGTGATGCACGTGGCCGCGCCGATCACCGTGCGCGACGGCGAAACGTCGCGGATCATCGGCGTGCTCACCGTCGCCAAACCCAACCAGGCGATCGCGCCGTTCATCGCCCGCAGCCAGAGCGTGATCCTGCGCTGGGGGTTCGTGTTGTTGGGCGCCGCGCTGATGATCGGTCTGCTCGCGGCCTGGTGGCTGTCGCGCCAGCTCAGCGCGCTGCGCCGCTATGCCGATGCCGTCGCCGCCGGTGAACGCGTCAGTCCGCCGGACAGCGCCGGCGAATTCGGCGATCTCGGCCGCGCGCTGGAAACCATGCGCGCGAAGCTGGAAGGCAAGCAGTACGTCGAACAGTACGTGCATGCGTTGACCCACGAGCTGAAAAGCCCGCTGGCCGCGATCCGCGGCAGCGCCGAGCTGCTGCAGCCCGCGGACGGCGCTGCGCCGATGCCCGAGGCCGACCGCATGCGTTTCGTCGCCACCATCCGCGCCCAGAGCGAGCGGATGTCGGAAATGATCGACAAACTGCTGGCTCTGGCTGCGGTGGAGCACCGGCAGCGCATCGAGCAGCCGCAGCCGGTCGATCTGCGTGTCATTGCCGACGAGGCCGCCGAACGGATCGCGCCGAAATATGCGCAGACGGGTTTGCGATTGCGCATCGTCGAAGAGGCCGACGCGCGCGGCCTGCGTGTGTCGGGCGATCCCTTCCTGCTGCGCCAGTCGCTGCTCAACCTGCTCGACAACGCCGCGGATTTCGCGCCCGCAGGCAGCGACGTGGAACTGCGGCTGCGACGCAATGCGGCCAGTCTGATCGTCGAAGTGCTGGATCGCGGACCCGGCGTGCCGGACTACGCGCTGGATCGCACGTTCGAGCGTTTCTATTCGCTGCCGCGCCCGGATGGCGGCAGCCGCAGCAGCGGGTTGGGCTTGTGCTTCGTCGCCGAAGCCTTGGAGCTGCATGGCGGTCGCGTCGCGCTGGGCAATCGGGAGGATGGCGGCGCGATGGCGAGCATGGTGTTGCCTATCATCCCGTAGAGCGGGTTGACCAGCCATTCGGCGGTTGAGAGCTAACCCGCTGCATGCTTCCATTTTTGCGGACCGGAGGCAGCGCGCTGAAGCGCGCTCTACAGAAGTTCGGGCCGCTTCACCCCGGCTTCACACAGCCGCCATCGCCGCCCCGCAACCCCGCTCGACACTGGCGCCATCCACAACGCCGGAGTCCGACATGCGCCTGCTCTTGAAAATCATGATGATGGTCGGCTTGACCATCGCCATCCTCGTTCCACTGATGATGATCCGCGGCACCATCCAGGAGCGGCAGATGTATCGCCGCGAAGCGGTGCAGACCGTCGCGCGCAGTTCTGCCGGGGCGCAGGCGTTTTCCGGCCCGGTGTTGATGGTGCCCTACACGGAACTGGTTGAAGTGGAGGAGAAGGACAATGCCGGATTCACCCGCAAGGTGCAGCGCGAAGAAGCCGGCGTTTGGACGTTCTTTCCCGAAACCCTCGAAGCCGACGGCACGATGAAGCCGGTCGTACGCAAGATCGGTCTGCATGAAGTGCGCAAGTACGAGTTCGACACGACGCTCGCCGCGCAATTCCGCGTCAACGTGCCCGGCGATGCCAACGCCATCGCGCCGCGCAAGATCGGCCAGCCTTACCTGAGTTACGCCATCGCCGATGTCCGCGGCGTGGTCGGTCTGCAGACATTGACGGTCAACGGCCAGGAGCCCGAACTGTTGCAGGGTCCGGGCAGCGGCGATGGTGGCGGTCTGCATGCGCGACTGCCCGCCACTACCGCTGGCGCCACGATCGTCCTCGACACGAGTCTGAAATTCACGCTTGAGGGCACCGAATCCCTCGCGATCGCGCCGCTGGCCAAACGCAACGTCATCAGGATCGCCTCGCCGTGGCCGCACCCGCTGTTCAACGGCGACTTCCTGCCGCGCAAACGCAGCATCGACGACAAGGGCTTCCGCGCCGAGTGGGAAATCTCGTCGCTGGCCAGCAATGCGCAGGCGCAGTACCTCGGCGGCGCGCGCGTGCCGGGCATGGCGCCGGCCGGCTCTGTCGATGCGGAACACATGGGCCAGACGGTGACGGGGCTCGACGCCATCGGTGTATCGCTGGTCGAACCGGTCAACATCTACAGCCAGGCCGATCGCGCCAGCAAGTACGGCATCCTGTTCGTGCTGCTGACCTTCGTTGGCTTCTTCATGTTCGAACTGATCAAGCAACTGCGGATCCACCCGATCCAGTACGGCCTGGTCGGCCTGGCGCTGGCGATTTTCTTCCTGCTGCTGGTGGCGCTGTCCGAGCACATCGAGTTCGGCATGGCCTATCTCGCCGCCAGCGTCGCCTGCATCGGCCTGCTCGGTTATTACGTCAGCCATGTGCTGCGGTCGTGGCTGCGCGGTGTTGGCTTTGCGGCGATGCTGTCGACCCTCTACGGCGCGCTCTACGGCCTGCTGATCTCGGAAGACAACGCGATGGTGCTCGGCGCCGGCCTGCTGTTCCTGATCCTGGCCGCGATCATGGTCGTCACCCGCAGGATCGACTGGTACAGCGTCGGCGCCATCGCGCCGCCGCCGCTGCCGAAGGGTTGACGATTCCGGCGGGCCGGAAACGCCGCAGGCCTTGTGCCTGCGGCGTTTTCTTTGCTTTAGACTCGACCGATGACCGCACGCGCCGCCGCCTTTCCCCGCATCCAGATCCGCCGCTGTACCGGCGCCGAGGAGATCCGTCGACACCTCGCCGCGGTCGCCGCGTTGCGCATCGACGTGTTCCGCGACTGGCCTTATCTGTACGACGGCAGCATCGCCTACGAGCGTGAATATCTGGAGACCTATGCCGGTTCGGACGACAGCGTGTTCGTGCTCGCCTTCGATGGCGATGCGGTGATCGGCGCATCCACCGGTGTGCCATTGGTCGACGATGCAGCCGAATTCCGTGCGCCGTTCGAAGCCCGCGGTCTCGATGCCGGCAAGATTTTTTATCTGGGCGAATCCGTACTGCTGCCGCAATATCGTGGCTGCGGTATCGGCCACGCATTCTTCGATCATCGCGAAGCGCATGCGCGTTCGCTCGGCCGCTTCGATACCACCGCATTCTGCGCGGTGGATCGCGATGCCGACGATCCGCGTCGCCCCGAAGCGCATCGCGACAATGACGCCTTCTGGGCCGCGCGTGGTTATGGGCGCCAGACCGGCATGACCGTGCGTCTGCGCTGGAACGAGATCGGCCGTGGCGAGATCGAACATGCACTGACGTTCTGGCTGCGTCCGCTGGCGGCAGAGGATGTGCCATGAAGATCGCAGTCGCGAAATACCCGATCGATGCGCCGCTGCGATTCGACGATTTCGCCGACAAGCAGTCGCGCTGGCTGCATAAGGCGTCGTCGGCCGGCGCCGACATCGCGGTGCTGCCGGAATACCTGTCGCTGGAGCTGGGCGCGACCTTCGCGCCGGAGATCCGCGGCGATCTGCATGCCTCGCTGGCCGCGATCCAACCGTATCGCAAAGCCTGGCTCAATCTCTACGCGGGATTGGCGCGCGATCGCGGCCTGCGCATCGTCGCCGGGACGTTTCTGCTCGATGTCGGCAGCGGCTTCTACCGCAATCGTGCGGATCTGTTTTCGCCAGAAGGCGGCCATGTCTGGCAGGACAAGCTGCAGCTCACCGGATTCGAGAAAAACACCGGTGCCGTCGAAGCCGGCGATGCGCTGAAAGTGTTCGATTTCGATGGCGTGCGCGCCGGCATCGCGATCTGTTACGACATCGAATTTCCGCTGCCGGTGCGCACGCAGTGCGAGGCCGGCGCGCAGTTGCTGCTGGTGCCGAGCTGCACCGACACCGCGGCCGGCGCCGCCCGCGTGCGCGTGGGCTGCCTCGCGCGGGCGCTGGAGAACCGCTGTTTTGTCGCGAAGGCGGTGACCGCCGGCGAGGCGCAGTGGAGCCCCATGCTCGACATCAACACCGGCGATGCGACGGTATACGCGCCGATGGATGCCGGGCTGCCGGCCGACGGCATCGTGGCTGCCACCTCCGCAGCCTCCGGCTGGGCGTATGCCGACTTCGATCCACGACATCTGCACGACAGCCGTGCGCACGCGCAGGTCGCCAATGATCGCGACTGGTCGGGGCAGTGGGCGCCGGCGTTGCAGCAGGCCACGGTCGAAACCTGCGCATAGGGCAGGTTGACCTCCCCATTGTAGAGCGGCCTTCAGGCCGGCCCAGGACGCGCCATGCGTGCGACGAAAACAAGGCCGCGCCCGCGGCTTGTGGCATTGAATCGGCAAGTGTTTGAAATTCCGATGCGCGGGCAAAGGCATCGGCGCTGAAGCGCCTCCTACAAAAACGTGGCGCCCGCCATGTTCCTGGCCCAGATCGAACCCAACGCCAACGCGCTGCCGATGCCGGTCGCGGCCAGCACATCGCTGGGATAATGCAGGCCCAGCACGACCCGTGAGACCGCGACGCTGGCGGCGAACGGGATCAATACCCATGCAAGCAATGGCACATACGACAGCGTCACGATGGTGAAGCCCACCGCGTGCAGCGTGTGGCCCGAAGGGAAGCTGAATTCATCCAGCGGCGCGACCCAGGCGCGGATGCGCAGGTCCGCGGCGCAGGGGCGCGGACGCCGCGTCCAGCGTTTGAGGGCTTTGTAGAGGATCAGCGATACCAGACCGATCGCCGCGAGATGCAGCGCGGCGGCGGCGCCATTACGCCCGCCCAACAGCACCAGCGCAGCCATCAATCCGTACCAGAACACGCCATCGCCGAGCCGGCTGATCAACGCGAACAAGCGCCGCGTCGCGATCCGCCCGCACAGCGCATTCGCGCGCAGGCACCACGCCGATTCATTCGTGCGCAACCGGCGACGCAGCAGTCGGCTGTTCATGGCGTTTCCCCGCGAAGGCAAGGCGTTGGAGGATGGCGTCGAAGTCGGCGGCGACCTGCTGCGGGCGCAGCTCGGACACCGCATCGCGCGCCGCGATGCGCATGTGCGCGCGCAGATTCGCATCCGCGGCGATGCGCACCGCGGCGCGGACGAAGGCGTCGTCGCTGTCGGCGGTGCCGTCGGTCACCGCTGCGCCGTGTTCGCCGTCGCGCAGGCATTCGTGCGCCGCGCCGTAGTCGAAGGCGACGGTCGGTACGCCGCTGGCCATCGCTTCGAGGGTTACGTTGCCATAGGTTTCGCTGCGACTGGGGAACAGGAACAGGTCGCTGCTCGCGAAATGCCGCGCCAGCGTTTCGCCGCGCTGGATGCCGCAGAACACGAAATCCGGATTGTCCTTCGCCAGTTGCTCGCGCGCCGGGCCGTCGCCGACCCAGACGAAGCGCGCGTCCGGACAGCGCTGCTGGATGTTGCGGAATGCGCGCACCGCCAGACCGAGATTCTTTTCCGGCGCGATCCTGCCCAGATGGATCACGGCAAGATTTTCGGCGCGCAGCCCCCAGGACGCACGCAGCGCATCGTCGCGACGTGCCGGATGAAAGAGTGCGTTGTCCACGGCCCGCGGCAGCCGCGTGGCATGCTGGAACCCCATGCCCTTCAGCTCTTCGCGCAGGGCTTCGGTCGGCACCAGCGTCGCCTGTGCGCCGTTGTGGAAGCGGCGCATCCAATGCAAGGCCGCCGACTGCAGGAACGGCACGCCGTAATCGCGCATATAGAGATCGAAACGGGTGTGGAATCCGGTCGCGGCGGGGATGCGCAGCGCACGCGCCGCACGCAGCGCCGACCACCCCAATGGGCCTTCCGTGGCCACATAGATCGCATCCGGGCGGTGCAGGTTCCACAGGGAGATCAGTTTTCGCGTTGCCGGCAGACCGAAACGCAGACCGGGATAGCGCGGCAGCGGCAGGCTTGCGACGAGATGTTCGTGCGCCACCGATTGGCTGTTCCGCGACTGCCTCGGCCGGATCAGGCCAACGGTGTGGCCGCGTTCGCGCAGACCCTGTTCGAGACTCTGCACGGTGAGCGCGACGCCGTTGATTTCCGGCGGGTAGGTCTCTGTGACGATCGCGTAGCGCATCGGCATCGCTCTTCGGTTTGAAGAAGCATGACGACGATAGATGAAATCGCGGTGGCTCGGCGGTGACAGCGCGATGACGCGTCAGGAATTACAGCGGTTCCAGATGGCGGATGCGCTGCCTGGCGTCACAGCGCGAGATGCAGCTCGATGCCGAGCCCCGCGAAACCTTCCGGCTCGTGTTCCAGGTCTGAACGCAGCAGCGGGCGCTGGTCGAGCCAGCTTTTCGACATCGAAACGGCGATGGTGTTGCCGGCCAGCCGCAGTTCCAGTTTCGGAATCGTCTCGGCTTCGTGCGAACGATGCAGCAGCACCGCCAGACGCAGCAGTGCGGCGCAGCGCCTGACCGGCGCATGCAGGCGGTCGGGCAGGGCATCGAGCGATTTGTTCGAGATGTTGCGGCGGTGGTTGCGCACCAGTGCGGCCAGGAACGACTGCTCCTGGCGCGAGAAACCGGCGATATCGGAATGTTCGAGAATGTAGGCGCCGTGCACGTGATACTGGCTGTGCGCGATGGCCAGGCCGAGTTCGTGCACGCGCGCGGCCCACATCAGCATCCGGCGTTCGTCGTCGCCGAGGCTCCATCGCGCGGCGATCTGGCCGAACAGCCGCAGCATGGTGTCTTCCACGCGCTTCGCCTGCGCGCGGTCGACGCCATAACGAAGCATCAGCGCATCGATGGAAATGTCGCGCGGATCGTCCGCGCCGCCGCGGCCGAGCATGTCGTACAGCACGCCTTCGCGCATCGCGGCCTTGCTGACCATCAGACGTTTCAGACCGAGGGTCTCGAACGCGGCTTCCAGGATGAGGATGCCGCCGGCGATGATCGGTTTGCGGTCGTCGGGCAAGCCGGGCAGATCGATGGCGTCGATGCGATCGGCGGCGAGCAGGCGGTCGCGCACGACCGGCAAGGCTTCGGCGGTGATCGCGCCCTTGGTCAATTTCATCGCAGCGCAGATGTCGCCGATCGCCTTGTTGGTGCCGGAAGAGCCGATCGCTTCCTGCCAGCCGAGCCCGCGATACAGGCCGGCGAACTGCTGGAATTCGGCTTCGATCTCGGTCAACGCTTCTTTCCAGCGCTTTTTCGAGAGTTTGCCGTTGGGAAAGAAGCGCCGGGTGCTGGCGACGCAGCCGATCTGCAGGCTTTCGCGTTCGATGGTGTCGAAGCCGGAGCCGATGATGCACTCGGTGGAGCCGCCGCCGATATCGATCACCAGCCGCCGCTGCTGCGGTTTCGGCGGCTGCGCGTGTGCGACGCCGAGATAGATCAGGCGCGCTTCCTCGCGGCCGGAGACCACTTCGATGCCGTGGCCCAGCGCGGATTCGGCGGACGAAAGAAAGGATTGCGGATCGCGCAGTGCGCGGACGGTATTGGTGGCGATGGCGCGCACGCGATGCGGCGGCAGATCGCGGATGCGCTGGCCGAAACGCGACAGACAATCCAGCGCACGCTCGCGTGCGTCGTCGTTCAGGCCGCCCTTGCCGTCCAGGCCATCGGCGAGACGCACGGTTTCGCGCAGCCGGTCGATGACCCGCAACTGGCCCAGCACATTCCGCGCCACGACCATGTGGAAGCTGTTGGAACCGAGGTCGATGGCGGCCAGCGATTCGCCGTCCTGCAGGGGAGCGGCGGGCAGGTGGTGCAGGAAAGCGGATCGGTTCAAGCGATGTTCCTGTCGCGGGTCGGACGGTGCGGCGGCGAATGCCCGCGCAGCCTAACAACATGGACCCGCAAACGGAACGGTTGTGGCGGCGTTCCGGTGCGATGGCGGTGCGGAGATCGGCAGAACGTCGGTAGTACGGGCTTCAGCCCGGCCAAGGTCGACAATGGTTCATGGTTGCAGCGGAGGCCGCGCCCGCGGCTGGTGTGAATGAAACGGCAAGGTTTTATAAGGTTATGCGAGACCGCGACTCAGCGCGCTGAAGCGCGCTCTACGGGAATCGACGCTTACCCGCAGAGCTTGGCCAACAGCGTTGCCTGCGCAGAATGCGGCATCGCATCGCCTTCGGGCGCGAGTCGCTGGTAGCTGCCGTCGGCCCGCAATTCCCATGCGTTGAGATTGTCCAGCAGATAGTTGTCCAGCGATTCTTCCTTCACCTGCGCGGCAAGCTCCGGATCGAGGATCGGGAAGCCGATTTCGACGCGGCGCAGGAGGTTGCGCTCCAGCCAGTCGGCGCTGGAACAGAACAGCTCCGGGTCGTCGTCGTTGCCGAACCACCAGATCCGGCTGTGTTCGAGGAAGCGGCCGACGATCGAGCGCACCCGGATGTTCTCGGACACGCCGGGAATGCCCGGACGCAGCGTGCAGGCGCCGCGCACCAGCAGATCGATCTTCGCGCCGGCCTGCGAGGCTTCGTACAGCGCGCGGATCACCTGCGGTTCGTTCAGGGCGTTCATCTTGGCGACGATCCGTCCCTCTTTGCCCGCGCTCGCGTGCCTGGCTTCGCGTTCGATCCGCTTGAGCACGCCCGCGTGCAGGGTGAACGGCGATTGCAACAGTCTCTTGAGCTTGATCGCCGGCGCGAGGCCGGAGATCTGCTGGAAGATCTGGTGCACGTCGCTGCCGATGTCGGGATCGGCGGTGATCAGTCCGAAATCGGTGTAGGCGCGCGAAGTGCCGGCGTGATAATTGCCGGTGCCCAGGTGGGTGTAGCGGACGAGTTTGCGGCCCTCGCGGCGCACGATCAGCAGCATCTTGGCGTGGGTCTTGTAGCCGACCACGCCGTAGACCACTTGCACGCCGGCGTCCTGCAGCCGGTCGGCGAGGCGCAGATTCGCTTCCTCGTCGAAGCGTGCGCGCAGTTCGATCACCACGGTCACGTCTTTGCCGTTGCGCGCGGCCTGGATCAGATGCTCGACGATCGGCGAATCCTTGCCGGCGCGGTACAGGGTCTGTTTGATCGCCAGCACGTTCGGATCTTCCGCCGCCTGCTTGATCAGCTCCAGCACCGGCGCGAAGGCGTCAAAAGGATGATGCAGCAGCACGTCGCCAGCGGAAGCGCGCTCGAAGATCGTTTCCATATCCTTCAGCTTGCGCTGCTGGTACGGCACGAACTTCAGGTCGGGGCGCTGCACAAGGTCGTAGATCTGCGCGGCGCGGTTGAGATTCACCGGCCCCTGGATGCGATAGACCGCATTTTCCGGCAGTTCGAAGTTCTCGAGCAGCGTGCGCACGATCGGATTCGGACAGTCGGAAGCGATTTCCAGCCGCATCGCGCGCAGATAGCCGCGGCCGACCAGTTCGTCGCGCAGCGCGAGCGCGAGGTTCTCGACTTCTTCTTCGTCGACGATCAGTTCGGAATTGCGGGTGACGCGGAACTGGTAGGCGCCCTTGACCTCCATGCCGGGAAACAGTTCATCGACGAAGGCGGACAACACCGCGGACAGGAACACGAAGTCGTGTTCGCCGCCCGAAGCGCGCTCGGGCAACTGGATGATGCGCGGCAGCGATCGCGGCGCGCGCACGATGGCGAGATGGCCGGCGCGGCCGAACGCATCCTTGCCTTTCAGCACCACCACGATGTTCAGCGACTTGTTGAGGATCTTCGGGAACGGGTGCGCGGGATCCAGGCCCAGCGGCGACAGCACCGGCATGATCTCGTCGCGGAAGTAAGCGCGCAGCCAGCGTGTCTGCCGCGCGTTCCAGTCCTGGCGATGCAATACGCGGACGCCCGACTCGTGCAGCGCCGGGCGCAGCACTTCGTTCCAGCAGCGGTACTGCCCGTCCACCAGTTCCGCGGCGCGATCGTGGATGCGTTTGAGCAAGGTCGGATGGGGAATGCCGTCGGGCGCCAGCGGCATGCCGAAATCATGCGCCTGACGCACGGTGGCGGCGCGGATCTCGAAGAATTCGTCCAGATTCGTGCAGGAAATGCACAGATATTTCAGCCGTTCGAGCAGCGGCACCGCGGCGTCCTGCGCGTGCGCCAATACCCGGAAGTTGAAGTCGAGCTGCGACAGTTCGCGATTGAGATACAGCGCGGGGTCGCGCTGCGGATCGGCGTCCTGGGACGGATCGGGCTGCGGCTGGGGCTGTGTCGGCACGCGTCCGGAGGCGCGCGCGGACTTCCGCGCAGCAGAACGTTTCGCAGGGCGTGCGGGCGGGCGTGTGCTCATTCGTGATCTTCTGGATAAGAGTCGAGGTCGCGCGCGCGGATGCGCTCGCGTCCGAAACGGCAGGCGAACCGGCTGCCGCGGCCCACTTCGCTTTCGATCTCCAGCCGCGCCTGGTGCAGATTCAGCACGTGCTTGACGATCGACAGGCCGAGACCGGTGCCGCCGCTTTCGCGGGAGCGGCTGGTGGATACGCGGTAGAAGCGTTCAGTGATGCGCGGCAGATGCGCGGCGGGGATGCCGTAGCCGGTGTCTTCCACCGACAGGCTCACGCCGCCGTCGCGTTCGGGCGCGAAGCGGATGTGGATGCTGCCGCCGGCCGGGGTGTAGCGGATCGCGTTGCCGACCAGATTCGAGAACGCGCTGTGCAGCTCCTTGGTCGAGCCCCACAGATCGACGCCGGCCAAGTCTTCGGCGGTGATCGTATGACGGCGCTGGCTCAGCGCATCGGCTTCGCGCTTCAGCGTCGTCAGCATCGGCGCCATCGAGACGGTTTCCTCCGGCAGTTCTTCCTGCGCTTCCAGCCGCGACAGCATCAGCAGATCCTCGACCAGCTGGGTCATGCGCTGCGACTGGCGCTGCATCTCGTTGAGCATCGGCGCCCATTCCGGATGTTCGACGGGATCGAGCATGTCCAGATAGCCGTGGACGACGGTCAGCGGCGTGCGCAATTCGTGCGACACGTTGGCGACGAAATCGCGGCGCATCTGTTCCAGATGCATGAGTTTGCTGACGTCGCGCGCGATGAGTAGCCAGAGTTCGTCCGAATAAGGAATCAGGCGCAGGCTGAGGCGCAGGTCTGGCTGCACCGGCGACGCGGCATCAAGCAGCGGTTCGGCGTGGCGCCCGCCGGTCAGCCAGTGCGCGATCGGCAACGGCTGCAGGCGATCGCTGAGCGCTGCACCGAGGTCGCTGGGATAGTGCAGGCCCAGCAGCCGGGTGGCGGCTTCGTTGAACCACTGGATGCGCTGGCTGTTGCGCTCGACCACGACGATCGCGTCGGGTATCGCGGCGGTGGCGGCGCGGTAGGCGCGCAGCATGTCGATCAGCCGGCGCTTGCGCGCGCGCATTTCGTTCTGGCCGCGGTAAAGCAGGCGATCCAGCTCATTCCAGACCCCGGGGCCGGTGGACGGCGTGAGCCGCTGTCGCGCGGTGAGCCGCAGCAGCAGCTTGCGCAGTTTCCAGTAGTGCCAAGCGACCACGCCGAGCGCGGCGAAGGTGACCACCGGCCAGACCTGGCCGACGGCGAAGCCGAGCGCAAGCGCGACGACAAGCGCCAGCGCGAGCTGACCAAGGGTCTTGAACCATGCGGATCGAGCGTCGTTCGGCATCCGCTGAGTCTATGGGAATCGTTGGGTCAAAGAGGGTGGGTCAAGAATGGCCGGGACGCAGATCGCAGGACCGATGATCTGCGGGCGCGAGGTCTGCGCGGGCCGCATGGCGCTCAGAGCATGGCGCTCAGAGCGTGGCCGAGAAGCGATAGCCGGCTCCGCGTACGGTCTGGACCATGCCATCGAGCACCACCGGTTCCAGCGCGCGACGCAGTCGGCGGATATGCACGTCCACGGTGCGCTCCTCGACGTAGGTGTTGCCGCCCCAGACGTGGTCCAGCAACTGATTGCGGGTATAGACGCGCTCGGCGTGGGTCATGAAGAAATGCAACAGCCGGTATTCGGTCGGACCGATCTGGATCTGCGCGTCGCCGGCATAGACCCGGTGCGACGCGCCGTCGATGCGCAGGCCGCCGACCTGGACGCTGCCGTCCTCGTCGTCCTCGCGCGAGCGGCGCAGCACCGCACGGATGCGGGCGAGCAGTTCGCGGGCGGAAAAGGGCTTCACGACGTAGTCGTCGACGCCAGCTTCGAGGCCGCCGACGCGGTCGTTCTCTTCGCCGCGCGCGGTGAGCATGATGATCGGGATGTCGCGGGTGAGGGCATCGCGACGCCAGCGCCGGGCCAGTTCCAGGCCGCTGGTGCCCGGCAGCATCCAGTCGAGCAGGATCAGATCGGGAACGCGTTCGGCGATGGCCGCCTGGGCCTCGCGGGCGTCGCCGGCATGGATCGGTTCGTATTCGCCCTTGCGCAGGGCGAAGGCGACCATGTCGCGGATCGCGGGTTCGTCATCGACGATCAGGATGCGCTTCTGCATTTCGTGGCTCTGCGTGGCACCCGGAGCGGGCGGCTCAGCGGGCCGGCTGCGGCCATTCCGGGGAGCGGGCACAGTAGACGACACTTTTATGACCGGAACATGACGACGGACATGTACGTCGTATGCCATGCGCAACCGCAGGATCGTGCGGTATGCGGCGTGCGGCTGAGATCGCAGCAGAGCGCGCGGGTCAGGGCTCGATCAGATCGGCCACGTCCGCATGCAAGGCGGCCAGTCCGCGGTCGAACGTCGCCAGACGCCCGTTACGATGGCGTGCAAGCGCTGCGAGGTAGCTATCGGTGACCTGGCGATGGCCCAGCACGCCGGCCCACGAAATCCTGGTGTAGCCGAGATCGTCGGGCCAGAACGTGTGCCGGGTGTGGCTGGTCAGCCGGACCAGGACCGCGACCGCGGACGGTGCGTCGGCCACAGCGCCAAACCGCAGCAGCATGCGCATCAATGTGCCCTGGGTGATGGGGCAGGTCGCGAATGCGTCGACGCGCGACTCGAACCAGCGCACTGCCGCCGGGTGATGCACGTGCGAGCGGTCGATCAGCGCGATCAGCACGTTGCCGTCCAGCAGATGGGTCATGTTTCGTCGTCCAGCGCTTTGACGTCGTCGCTGGTGATCGGCTGCAGCGACGCCACGACCGGTAGCCCGGTCTGGGGATGGACGACATAGCTTGCAGGCGTATCGGCGACCCGACCGGCGTCGGCCGCCAGGCCGCGGCGCATCAATTCGGCCACGGTCTGGCCAAGGCTGCGGCCGGTGTGATGCGCGAGGCTGATCGCGATCCTGTGCAGATCTTCGGGGAGGTCGATGGTGGTTCGCATCCTTGCATCGTGATGTTGTGATGCGCTGATGTCAATCAGGCAGTGCAATGCCTGTTTCGACCGACTCCGATATCAGCGCCGGTCGAGAACTTCGTCGCGTACGCCCTGCCGGCGCAGTTCCAGTACGGTCGGGGTGATGGCGGCGATGCGGGCCTCGATCCTCGCCCGGGCGTAGTAGTCGAGTTGGGGCCGCTTGAGCAGTGTGTTGAGCTGGATCAACGCGCGTTCCGGCCGTCCGTTCAGGTATTCGGCCTCGGCATAGGCTTCGCCGGCGCGGTCCGGATCTCCGGCGACTTCACTGGCGCGTGCGAACGTCTCTTGGAAGACGGGATCTTCCTTCGCCGTGACCAGCATGGGCCGCAGCACCGCCTGGGCGCGTTTGCCGGCACCGACGTCGTTGCGTTCAGCCAATAGCTGAGCATAACTCAGCACCGCAGCGCGGTGATTGGGGCTTCGCTGAAGGAAGGTCTCCAGGCGCGTATCGGCCCCGGCCAGATTGCCGCTGCGGGCCTCGGTTTCGGCCATGGCGATGACGATCCACGGGTCCGCGGGATACTTCGCAAGCAGAGGCGTCAGCTCCTTTGCGGCGAGGGCGTAGTCGCCGTTGCGATAGCGCGCGACCGACAGGCCGTAACGCTGGGCATCGGTCAACGGCTTGGAGCGGCCTTGCTGTTCGTATTCGCGGATCGCGTCGGTCGTGGTGTTGGCGCTGAAGACGCGGATGCGTTCCCGGGCCCAGCCGAACTGCACGTTGTCGTTGGTGCGCACCGGGCCGGCCACGCGCAGGCTGGAGGGAAACAGCGGATTCTCGCTGGTGATGGTGCTGCCCGGGTCGAACGCCGGGGCCTTCGTCGCCAGATCCGCGGCGCGCTGCTTGGCTTCGCTGATCCGGGTGGTATTGACCGGGTGGGAGCGGAGGTAGTCGGGCGTGCGCTCGCGCTCGCCGCCCTGATTCACCCGCGAGATCGTCTGCATGCGGGTGAACATGTTCGCCATCGCATTCGGGTCGTAACCGCCGCGGGCGAGGGTCTGGATGCCGAGCCGGTCGGCCTCGGATTCGTTGGAACGGGTGTAGTCGATCTGCCGCTGGATCATCAGCGCCTGCGCCGACGCCAGCGCCGCCATCGATGCGTCGTCCGAAGAGTTGCCGCCCGCGGACTGGGCGATCGCGATCGCGCCCAGCATCGCCAGCAGGATCGGGACGCTGTCCTTCTGCGCGCGTTCGACGCTGCGCAGCACATGGGTCTGGGTGACATGGGCGACCTCATGCGACAGCACGCCCGCCACTTCGTCTTCGCTTTCCGCCGCCAGCACCAGGCCGGCATTGGTGCCGATGTAGCCGCCGAGCGTGGCGAACGCGTTGAACTGCCGGTCCTTCAGCATGAAGAACGTGAACGGCTGCTGCGGTTTGTCGCTGGCCGATGCAAGGCGATGCCCCACCGACTGCAGCCAGCCGTCGATCAGCGGGTCGTCCAGCACGTAGCCGTAATGCCGCAACTGGCTGAGCAGCATGCTGCCGTATTCCGCCTGCTTCGCGGGATTGAGCAATTCGTTGGCCGAAGAACCGATGTCGGGCAGCCGGTTGTCCTGTGCCGGGGCCATGAACGCCGCGAGCGTGAAGGTGAGGGCAGCGATGGCGGCCGGCAAACGCATGGGCAGGGTTCTCGGGTACAGATCGATGGGACAGCATGCCGCTTCTGGGCCGGAGGGGCGTGAATGCGTTGTTAAGCCAGACGCCGCGGATGCTTCGACCACATGCAGCCGCCTTCGTTCCGGGGATCGCAGCGTTGCGCGCGACGGCTGGAAAAGGCCGGGTACGGCCCTCATCATGTCCGCCCAGATATCGATTGCCTTACTTTTTCCGGACAACCCGCGCAGCCGCGCGACGAGGAGACCGCTTTGAGCGATGCCGCCCCCCAGACACCGATCGTGATCTACACCAGTGCGATGTGCCCGTATTGTGTTTCCGCCAAGAACTTCCTGAAAAGCAAAGGCCTGAGCTGGTCCGAGGTGCGGATCGATACCGACCCTGCAGAGCGCGAGCGGATGATGGCGCGGACCAGGCGCACCAGCGTGCCGCAGATCTTCGTTGGTGATGTCCACGTCGGTGGTTTCGACGACATGATGGCGCTGCACCGCGCCGGCAAATTCGAGCCGCTGCTGAACGGAGAGGGCGCATGAGCGGCGGCAGCGACAGCGAGCAGGATCGTGTCGCCGAGTTCACGGGGTTCCGCAAGCGCATGAACGATCGGATTCTGGCCGAACCCAACCAAGTCGTCCGCCGCTTCTTCGCCCTCGACACCCAGACCTACCAGGCCGGCGCGCTCGACGTGAAGACCAAGGAGTTGCTGGGCCTGGTGGCATCGCTGGTGCTGCGCTGCGACGACTGCATCAGCTACCACGTCGCCCAGTGCAGGGAAGCGGGCGTGAGCCGGGACGAGATGTTCGAAACCTTCTCGGTCGGGCTGGTCGTCGGCGGTTCCATCGTCATCCCGCACCTGCGGCGTGCGGTCGATTTCCTCGACAAACTCGAGCAGGGCGATGCCACCGCCGTCGCGCCGGCGCACGACCACGGCTGAGCCCGCCGGCGGGCCGCTGGGCCGTATTCGACCATGGTCTGAATGCGGCGTTCGAGCAGGATGAGCGCCGTTACGGCATAATTCGCCGGTTCTGCGTGCAGAACGCCACCCGGTCACGCTCACAAGCCACTATCCCGAATCCCGGCCCTGCGCGCTGCGCCGGGCCTTCCTGCGCAGGCCTGTCTGTGCGGGCCTGTCTGGAACCAGATCATGACCCAAACGATTACCGTCATCCGTGGCGATGGCATCGGCCCCGAAATCATGGAGGCCGCGCTGTCCGTGCTGGACACCATGGGCACCGGGCTGCAGTACGAGGAAGCCGACGCCGGTATGGTCGCGCTGGAGAAGCACGGCGAATTGCTGCCGCAGTCGACCCTCGACTCGATCCGCCGCAACCGCATCGCCCTCAAGAGCCCGCTGACCACGCCGGTCGGCGAAGGCTTCAGCTCGATCAACGTCGAACTGCGCAAGCGCTTCGACCTTTACGCCAACGTGCGCCCGGCGAAGTCGTTCCCGAACACCAAGTCGCGTTTCCCCACCGGCGTGGATCTGATCACGGTCCGCGAGAACACCGAAGGTGCGTACATCGGCGAAGGCCAGACGCTGTCGGAAGACGGCGAAACCGCCATGTTGACCCAGAAGATCACCCGCCGCGGCTCCGAGCGCATCGTCCGCTACGCCTTCGAGCTGGCGCGCAGGACCGGCCGCAAGAAGATCACTGTGGTTCACAAGGCCAATATCCTGAAGTCGACTTCAGGTCTGTTCCTGCGCACCGCGCGCGTCGTCGCCGCGGAATATCCCGACATCCTCTGCAACGAGATGATCGTGGACAACACCTGCATGCAACTGGTGATGCGCCCGGAACAGTTCGACATCATCGTGACGACCAACCTGTTCGGCGACATCATTTCCGACCTTTGCGCCGGCCTCGTCGGCGGCCTGGGTCTGGCGCCGGGCGCGAACATCGGCACCGAAGCGGCGATTTTCGAGGCCGTCCACGGTTCGGCGCCGGACATCGCCGGCAAGGGCGTCGCCAACCCCTGCGCGCTGCTGCTGGCGATCGGCCAGATGCTCGACCATGTGGGTCAGCCTGACAACGCTACCCGTTTGCGCCACGCCATCGTTGCTACCCTGGAAGCCAAGGATTCGCTCACTCCGGATCTCGGCGGCACCGGCAATACCATGTCGTTCGCCAAGGCGATCGCCAGCCGGCTTTGAGGCTGCGACCGGGGACGTTCGTGCGGTTTGAGACGCAAAAAAACGGGGCGCCTGAAGCGCCCCGTTTTCTTTTTGCTTTTTGTTCGCTGGTCCGGGATCAGTTGCGCGACTGCAGTTTCGATAGCAGGCGCAGCAGTTCTAGGTACAGCCACACCAGGGTGACCATCAGGCCGAAAGCGCCGAACCACTCCATGTATTTCGGTGCGCCGGCTTCGACGCCGCTTTCGATGAAATCGAAGTCGAGGACCAGATTCAGCGACGCGATCACCACCACGAACAGGCTGAAGCCGATGCCGATCAGTCCGGATTCATGGATGTAGGGGATGTTGATGTCGAACAGGCGCAGGACGATCGTGGCCAGATAGATCAGCATGATGCCCCCGGTCGCCGCAGTCACGCCGAGCTTGAAGTTCTCGGTCGCCTTGATCAGGCCGGTGCGGTACGCGAAGAGCAGGGCGAACATGATGCCGAAGGTCAGCATCACCGCCTGCAGCACGATGCCCTGGAACTGGGCGTTGTAGATCGCCGAGATCGAACCGAGGAAAAAGCCTTCGACCAACGCGTACAACGGCGCGGTGACCGGCGACCATTCCTTCTTGAACGATGTCACAAGCCCCAGTACGAGGCCACCGATGGCGCCGCCCCACAGATAGATCATCGCGCCGGGGGCGACTTCGCCGGTGGGCGTCATGGTCTGCGACCAGGCGAAGGCTGCGGTGAGGACCGTCATCAACAGCAGCATGCCGGTCTTGTTGACGGTGCCGTTGAGGGTCATCGTGCCGGCTTTGCCGGGATACGCGACGCCGCTGCTGAGATCGAGGAAAGTGGAGTCCTTGAGGACCGGGTTGCCGCTGCGCATGGTGTCTCCTTGGAGGACGGTTGGCGTATGGGGTCGTGTCAGGGACAAAGCATACCTCTACAGACGGCGTATCGTACGCGTTGACAGCGAGGCCCGGGGTTCGGACAATACTGGACCTACCGGAGTTCGGGCCGCACTTCACCCCGGTAGCCGCTCTTCGGCGGGGTATAGCGCAGTCTGGTAGCGCGCCTGCTTTGGGAGCAGGATGTCGGGGGTTCGAATCCCTCTACCCCGACCACTCCAAAGCTCTCGCAGGCATGCTCCACTCCATCCGTCCGGCTATCATGCGCAGATGCGCCCGTAGCTCAATCGGATAGAGCACCGGCCTTCTAAGCCGGCGGTTGCAGGTTCGAGTCCTGCCGGGCGCGCCAATGCGACAGTGCGACAACGGTTCGACAGGATGATCGGGCGGTGGGAGCCTCGGAGGCGATCCCATGAAATTTCGGGTTTCAGTGGCAATTTTTTTCAATGGTGGATGTAGCTCAGTTGGTTAGAGCACCGGATTGTGATTCCGGGGGTCGCGGGTTCAAATCCCGTCTTCCACCCCAGTTCTTGTTGCAGACGCTTTTTGCTAGGCTAGTTGCATCGGGCCGTTAGCTCAGTTGGTAGAGCAGTTGACTCTTAATCAATAGGTCCAAGGTTCGAATCCTTGACGGCCCACCAGTTCCACAGAAACGCCCGGCTCGCGCCGGGCGATTTTCTTTGGAGTCGCCCAGCACACCGACCATCTGCCTTAGAATGCAGCCCATGCGAGGGTGGCGAAATTGGTAGACGCAACAGATTTAGGTTCTGTCGCCGAAAGGCGTGGGGGTTCGAGTCCCCCCTCTCGCACACTGGGAAGTGGAAATCCGCTGCACGGAGATGAACGAACAGCGGCAAGGAGGCGCGCTTCGCACCGGCTTTCCGCCCGGTTTTCGAAGCGCCGGCCATTCGGCCGAGATCCGAGGCGCGCGCCTCGCCCTGTCGCCGGGCATGACGCGATTCCACGAAACTGGCGGGAAACGACGTAATCGGCCAAACTACTCCGTTCCGCCGGGATGCTCCGTCAGAGCGTCGCGACGGTCCGATCCGGCCATCCCCAGCCTTCCATCACACCAACAACACCGGCCGCGGGCGAACGCGCGGCAGCAGGAGTCGTCAGCAATGCAAGTTTCAGTCGAATCCGTGGGTAACCTCGAGCGCCGGATGACCCTGCGCGTGCCGACCGACAGCGTCGAGAGCCAGATCGGCGGCCGCCTGCGCGAAATCGCGCGGACCGCCAGGATCAAGGGTTTCCGCCCCGGCAAGGTGCCGGCCAAGGTCATCGAGCAGCGCTACGGCGCCCAGGTGCGCGGCGAAGTCGTCGACGACCTCCTGCAGCAGGGCTTCGATCAGGCCATCCGCGAGAACGCGCTGCGTCTCGCCGGTGCGCCGCGCATCGAGCCGTCCGAAGCGGGCGAGGGCGAACTGGCCTATGTCGCGACCTTCGAGGTGGTACCGGACTTCGGCGATACCGACGTGAGCGCGCTGCAAGTGGTGCGCCACACCGCCGAGATCGCGGAAGACGACATCGATCGCATGATCGAGAACCTCCGTCTGCAGCGCCGCAGTTGGACGCTGGTGAACCGCCCGGCCCAGGCCGGCGATGCCGCCGACGTGGAAACCTGGTCGATGGTCGACGGCGAGCGCCTGCCCGCCGAAGGCGCCGAGCGCGGCGTGACCATGATCGGGTCGGGCGCCATGTTCGCCGACATCGAGCTTGCGCTGATCGGCATGAGCGCCGGCGAAGACAATACCCTGACCGTCGACTTCCCGGACGACTGGCGCGTGCCCCAGTTGGCCGGCAAGCAGGTCGTGGTTAACCTCAAGGTCGAACAGATCTCCGAGCCTGTACTGCCGGACGTCGATCCCGAATTCATCAAGAGCTTCGGCGTTAAGTCCGGCGAAATGGCCCAGTTCCGTACCGAAATCCGCAATAACTTGGAGCGCGAGCTCAAGGGCGCGCTGATGGGCCGCCTCCGCCGCGAAGTCGGCGAGCAGCTCATCGCCACCTACGCGCATGTTGAGATGCCGGCGCGGGTCGTCGAAAGCGAAGCCCGCGCGATGCTGGCCCAGGCCGTCGAGCAGTCCCGACGTCAGGGACGTCAGGTAGAAGCGCCAGCCGAGGCGTACCTCGACTTCATCGATTCCGCCCGCAAGCGCGTCACCGTGGCCTTGCTGGTCGGCGAAATCGCCCGCCGCAACGAACTCACCCTCGACCCGAAGCGTCTGAACGAAACACTGCGTCTTATCGCTTCGACTTACGAAGAACCGCAGCAGGTCATTGATTTGTACCGCAACGACCGCCAGCTCATGTCTGGCCTGCAGAATCGAGTGATGGAAGAACAGGTCATCGACTGGATCGCCGAGCGCGCCGTGCATACCGACAAACCTCTCAGCTTCCAGGAAGCGATCGCCCCGCAGTAACCTGCGTGGCGATCCGAGTTTCCCCCTTGCAATGGGTTGTGCAGAGATGCATGACCTTCCGACCACAGGTGCCGTGACGCATGAACAGCCTTGAGACCAGAGCCTTGAATCTCGTACCGATGGTGGTCGAACAGACCAGTCGCGGCGAGCGCGCCTACGACATCTACTCCCGGCTGTTGAAGGAGCGGGTGATCTTCCTCGTCGGTGGCATCGACGACTACATGGCGAACGTGATCGTCGCCCAACTGCTGTTCCTCGAAGCCGAAAACCCCGAGAAGGACATCAGCCTCTACATCAATTCACCGGGCGGCATCGTCACCTCCGGTATGGCGATCTACGACACCATGCAGTTCATCAAGCCGGACGTGAGCACGATCTGCGTCGGTCAGGCGGCCAGCATGGGCGCGCTGCTGCTCACCGCTGGCGCCAAGGGCAAGCGTTACGCCCTACCAAATTCGCGGGTCATGATCCACCAGCCTCTGGGCGGCTTCCAAGGCCAGGCGACGGACATCGACATCCACGCCCGCGAGATCCTGGGCATGAAGCAGCGGCTGAACGAGATCCTGTCCCACCACACCGGCCAGTCGCTCGATACCATCTCCCGTGACACAGAACGCGACAATTTCAAGAGCGCCGAAGCCTCCCGCGACTACGGTCTGGTGGATCACGTTCTCGAACGCCGCCCGGAAGATTCGATTCAGCCTGCATAAGCAACTGATTTTCATGAGAATCCAGGTTCCCGCCTCGACGCGCTTGCGGCAGGGGACTTGGATGCTATCCTCCCAACATCCAGCGCAGATACCGACAGCAGCATGAGCGAAGACCGGCAAGGCCGTAGCGGCGACAGCAACAAGATCCTGTATTGCTCGTTCTGCGGGAAAAGCCAACACGAAGTCCGCAAACTGATTGCGGGCCCGAGCGTGTTCATTTGCGACGAATGCGTCGAGTTGTGCAACGACATCATCCGCGAGGAGTTGGAAGAGAAGGCGCAGGCAACGCGCAGTCATCTGCCCAAACCGCGCGAGATTCTCGAGGTTCTCGACCAGTACGTGATCGGCCAGCCCCGCGCCAAGAAAACCCTGGCTGTGGCGGTCTACAATCACTACAAGCGGATCGAGAGTCGGCAGAAGAACGACGACATCGAGTTGGCCAAGTCCAACATCCTGCTGATCGGTCCGACCGGTTCGGGCAAGACGCTGTTGGCCGAGACCTTGGCCCGTCTGCTCAATGTGCCGTTCACCATCGCCGACGCCACCACGCTCACCGAAGCCGGTTATGTCGGCGAGGACGTCGAGAACATCATCCAGAAGCTGCTGCAGAAGTGCGACTACGATGTCGAAAAGGCGCAGCAGGGTATCGTCTACATCGACGAAATTGACAAGATCTCGCGCAAGAGCGAAAACCCGTCGATCACCCGCGATGTGTCCGGCGAAGGTGTGCAGCAGGCATTGCTCAAGTTGATCGAAGGCACCGTCGCCAGCGTGCCGCCGCAGGGCGGGCGCAAGCATCCGCAGCAGGAATTCCTGCAGGTCGACACCCGCAATATCCTGTTCATCGTCGGCGGCGCGTTCGCCGGTCTAGACAAGATCATCCAGCAGCGCAGCACCGAAGCCGGCGGGATTGGCTTTGGCGCCAAGCTCAAGAGTTCCGAGCGCAAGGCCGATGTCAGCAAGGTGCTGTTCGATGTCGAGCCTGAGGATCTGATCAAGTTCGGCCTGATCCCGGAGTTCGTCGGCCGCCTGCCGGTGGTCGCGACCTTGGAAGAACTGGACGAAACAGCGCTTGTCAAGATCCTCACCGAGCCTAAGAACGCGATCAGCAAGCAGTTCAAGAAGCTGTTCGAGATGGAAGGCGTGGAATTGGAGTTCCGTCCGGACGCGCTCGCCGCGATCGCGCGCAAGGCGCTGAAGCGGAAGACCGGCGCGCGAGGTCTGCGCACCATCGTCGAATCGGTGCTGCTCGATACCATGTACGAACTGCCGTCGCTGGAAAGCGTCAGCAAGGTGGTGGTCGACGAATCCGTAATAGAACACAAATCCGAACCTTATCTGATCTACGAGACGCCGCCGAACAAAGTCGCATCCGCCGAGTAGACCGGCGGCTTCGATCAGGCGTTGATTCCCTTGCGCAGACGGGCATTCCAACATCGTTGGAGTGCCCGTTCGCTTTGGGCGGTCCGTCGCACATATGCCTTGAAAGAGCGTCGAATCCCAGCCTCCTCGTCCGCTCGGCGGCGCGCGCTTGCATCCAGCGGCGCGCGACCCCATAACGGTGCCGAAGGTCGTTCGCCCACCGTGGCGGGGGCCGCGAATCATCGACCGGAGCCCCCATGACCACCGATCTTGCCGTCAGCGTCCTCCCCGAATTGCCTGTGCTGCCGCTGCGCGATGTCGTGGTGTTTCCCAGTATGGTCATCCCACTGTTCGTTGGTCGCGAGAAGTCGATCAAGGCGCTCGACATCGCGATGGATCTGGACAAGCGGATCCTGTTGGTCGCGCAGAAATCTCCCGAGACCGACGACCCGGGCGCGGCCGATCTCTACGAAGTCGGCACGCTCGCCCAAGTGCTGCAATTGCTGAAACTGCCCGACGGCACTATCAAGGTGCTGGTGGAAGGCGTCGCGCGCGTGCGCGTGAAACAGGTGCGCGAGTTCGACGGCGCGCTCGCCGGCAAGGCGGATCTTCTGGACACCGCGGAACAGCGCGTCCCGCGTGAGGTCGAAGCGATCGTGCGTTCGCTGATGGGACTGTTCGAGCAGTACATCAAGACCAATCGCAAGCTGCCGCCGGAACTGATGCAGACCCTGTCGGGTATCGATGAGCCTAACCGGCTGGCCGACACCATTTCCGCGCATCTGAGCGTGCGCCTCGCCGAAAAACAGCGCCTGCTCGAAGCGGTCGATGTCGCCCAGCGGTTGGAACTGCTGGTGGGTCTGGTCGACGGCGAGATCGATGTGCAGCAGCTGGAAAAGCGGATTCGCGGCCGGGTTAAGTCGCAGATGGAGAAGAGTCAGCGCGAGTATTACCTCAACGAACAGATGAAGGCGATCCAGAAAGAACTGGGCGACCTCGACGACGCACCGAACGACATCGAGGACATCACCCGCAAGATCGCCGAGGCCGGCATGCCCAAGCCGGTGGAAACCAAGGCCAAGGCCGAACTCAACAAACTCAAGCAGATGTCGCCGATGTCCGCGGAAGCCGCGGTCGTGCGCAATTATCTGGATTGGCTGTTGGGCGTGCCGTGGAAGAAACGCACCAAGATCCGCAAGGATCTGAAGGTCGCGCAGGAAACCCTTGACGCCGACCATTACGGTCTCGAAAAAGTCAAAGAGCGCATCCTCGAATATCTCGCGGTGCAGACCCGCGTGAAACACATGAAGGGCGCCATCCTGTGCCTGGTCGGCCCGCCGGGCGTGGGCAAGACCTCGCTTGGGCAGAGCATCGCCAAGGCGACCAACCGCAAATTCGTGCGCATGTCCCTGGGCGGGGTGCGCGATGAGGCCGAGATCCGCGGTCATCGCCGTACCTATGTCGGCTCGATGCCGGGGCGCATCGTCCAGAACCTCACCAAGGCAGGCACCAAGAATCCGCTGTTCGTGCTGGACGAGATCGACAAGATGTCGATGGATTTCCGCGGCGACCCGTCGTCCGCCCTGTTGGAAGTGCTGGATCCCGAACAGAACAACGCGTTCAACGACCATTATCTGGAAGTCGATTTCGATCTCTCCGAAGTGATGTTCGTCGCCACTTCCAATTCGCTGAACATCCCCGGCCCGCTGCTCGATCGCATGGAAGTGATCCGCATCCCGGGTTATACCGAGGAAGAAAAGCTCAATATCGCCGAACGCTATCTGTTGCCGAAACAATTGAAAGCGAACGGTCTGAAAGCCGGCGAGTTGAAGATCGCTCAGGATGCGATCCGCGATATCGTGCGCTACTACACGCGCGAGTCCGGTGTGCGCAACCTGGAGCGCGAGATTTCGAAGACCTGCCGCAAGGTGGTCAAGGAGATCGCTCTGGCCGGTGCACAGAAGTCCGGCAAGGGCGTGAAGACGGTCTCCGTTTCGTCGAAGAACCTCGACAAGTATCTGGGCGTTCGACGCTTCGATTTCGGTCGCGCCGAAAGCGACAACGAAATCGGCATGGTCACGGGCCTGGCCTGGACCGAAGTCGGTGGCGATCTGCTGCAGATCGAATCCACGCTGATGCCCGGCAAGGGGCAGTTGATCCTCACAGGCCAGCTCGGCGATGTGATGAAGGAATCCGCGTCGGCGGCGCTGTCGGTCGTGCGTTCGCGCGCGGAGCGGCTCGGGATCGACGTCGATTTCCTGCAGAAGATCGATGTCCATCTGCACGTGCCGGATGGCGCGACGCCCAAGGACGGCCCCAGCGCGGGCGCGGCGATGACCACGGCGCTGGTGTCGGCGCTGACCAAGGTGCCGGTGCGTTCGGACATGGCGATGACCGGCGAGATCACGCTGCGCGGCAAGGTCACTGCGATCGGTGGTCTGAAAGAGAAATTGTTGGCCGCGCTGCGCGGCGGCATCCGCACCGTCCTGATTCCGGAAGAGAACCGCAAGGATCTCGCCGACATCCCGAAGACCGTCACCGATCAGATCAGGATCGTGCCGGTGCGCTGGATCGACGAAGTGCTGGATCTCGCGCTCGAACATCAGATCGCGCCGGTCGCGGCCGACAAGGATGCGAAGAAGGATGCGCGTCCTGCTGCGCGCAAACGCGCGAAGCCGGCTGCGTCGAATCGCCGCGAAGAGAGAAAACACTGAACCTGCACTGATCGGAAGATGCTGTCCTGATGACGGCATCTTTCGCGTTTTCACCGTATTTTCACGCCTTTTAGAGGGTTTTTTGTTGCGTGGGGGAAACCCCGCTGGTATAACGGTCGCCTGTCGCCGCGGCATCGCCCGCGTCGTTTGCTGGGTTGAACGTGCGGAGCCGCGTTCCTGTCGCGATGTGTCGACAACCTCTTCTTCTCAACCGATATGGGAGTCTCAACATGAACAAAGCCGAGCTCATCGACGCGATCGCCGGTGCCGCAGAATTGTCCAAGGCCGATGCCGGTCGCGCGCTCGACGCCACCGTTGCCGCCATCACCAAAGCGCTGCAGAAGGGCGACACCGTGACCGTGATCGGCTTCGGTTCTTTCGTTGTCCGCGCGCGCGCCGCGCGTACCGGCCGCAACCCGAAGACGGGCGAAGAACTGCAGATCGCGGCTTCCAAGAATCCGGTCTTCAAGGCTGGCAAAGCGCTGAAGGATGCCGTAAACTAAGCAGCTGTTCTCGTTGGGGTGCTTAGCTCAGCGGTAGAGCGTCTCCTTTACACGGAGAGGGTCGGGGGTTCGAAACCCTCAGCACCCACCAGAGGTGCAAGAGGGTCGAAAGGTATTCCGTTCGATCATCGAACTGCGGTAAAATATGCAGTGTTGCAGGGCTAAATGCGGAGTGGTAGTTCAGTCGGTTAGAATGCTGGCCTGTCACGCCGGAGGTCGCGGGTTCGAGTCCCGTCCACTCCGCCAATTCCTTCAGATTCAGTTCCTGCTTTCGCGCAGGGCTCCAAAGGCACCGGAAACGGTGCTTTTGTCGTTTCCGGGCTCTCGAACAAGCGTCGGAAGCCAGCATTCGAAGCTTTTTTCGGCGGATTTCGTGCCCGGCAGGCATGCTGCGGCACGTTGCTGCGGCTACACTTAGCGGCTCCTCATTCGGCACGCCTCGCCAATGCTGCAAGCCTTACGCGAAAAATCCACCGGTTGGATCGCCACCATCATTCTCGGGATGCTGATGATCCCGTTCGCCTTTTTCGGCATGGAACAGTATCTGTTCCAGCGCAACGACACTTTTGTGGCCAAGATCGAGGCACCGCCGGCCTGGTGGTCGTCCGCGCCGGACTGGTGGCTGGTGCGCAAGGCGCTCTGGCAGAAGGAAGAGATCAGCGCCGATCAATTTCGCGCCAGGTTCGAGGATGTGCGACAGCAGCAGCGTCAGGCCTTGGGCGAGAACTTCGATGTGCGCGAGTTCGAAAGCCTCGACAACAAGCGCAGAATCCTCGAAAGCCTGATCGACGAGAGCGTGATGCGTCTGGCCACCGAACGCGAGGGCATCGCGATCGGCGATGCGCAGGTGCGCGATACCATCGAATCGATTCCAGAATTCCAGATCGACGGTAAATTCGACCTGCAGCGCTATCGCAGGTCGCTGGCCTCCGGCGTACCGCCGAGAACGCCGGCCGAATTCGACCAGCAGGTGCGCGACACGCTCAAGCAGCAATTGCTCGCGTCGCGGCTGCGCGGCTCCGCATTCGTCACCAATACCGAAGGCCAGCGTCTGATCTCGCTGCTCAGCGAAACGCGCCATGTGTCCTATGCGATGCTGCCGGTATCGGTCGATACCGCACCGGTGACGGCGGCCGAGATCGCGAGCTGGTACAAGGCGCATCCGGACGACTTCCGTTCGCCGGAGATGGTGACGATCGAATATGTCGATATCGACGCCGCGGCCATGGCATCGCCCGTGGCTGCCGACGAGAATGCGCTGAGGGCGCAGTACGAGCAGGACAAGGCGCGTTTCATCGAACCCGAGCAGCGCCTCACTTCTCACATCCTGGTGAAGGTCGAAGCCGGCGCCGATGCCGCCGCGCAAAAAGCGGCCGAGGCCAAGGCCAATGCGCTGGCGGTGCAGGCGAAGGCGGCCGGCGCGGATTTCGCCGCGCTCGCGCGTCAGAACTCCGAAGACGGCGGCTCGAAGGACGCCGGTGGCGATCTGGGCTGGATCGCCAAAAACGGACAGATGGTCAAAGCATTCGAGGACGCCGTGTTCGCCACCCCGACGGGCACCATTTCCGGGCCGACCAAGAGCGACTTCGGCTGGCACATCGTCCAGGTGCGCGAGATCAAGGCCGGGCGCGAGATGCCGTTCGAGCAGGCCCGTCCGGAACTGGAGCGCATGCTGGCCGAAACCGCCCGCGAGCGCGCCTACAACGAACTGAGCGGCAAGCTGGTCGATGAGGTGCTGAAGAGCCCGGCGTCGCTGGCGCCGGCGGCCCGAAGCGCGAACCTGCAAGTGCAGAAGCTCGGCCCGTTCGCGCGTGGCCAAGGCACCGGTATCGCCGCCAATCCGGCGGTGCTGCGCGCTGCGTTCTCCGAGGCGCTGATCGAGAGCCGCATGGTCAGCGATGCGATCGAGATCGCGCCGAACCACAGCGTGCTGATCCGGGTGGTCGAACAGACGCCGGAACGCGTGCAGCCGCTGGACAAGGTCGGGCCGCAGGTGGTGGCCGCAGTGCGTGCAGATCGGGCGGGCAAGGCGGCCGAAGCCGCGGCCGAAGCTGCGCTCGCGCGCATCAGGAAAGGCGAGTCGCTGACCACGATCGCTGCGGCGAAGCAGTGGGTGGTCGCCACTGTGCCGGAGGTGCCGCGCAACGCGCCGGTGCCCGACGCCGTTGCGGCCGAAGCCTACTTCCAGGTGCCGGCGCCGGCAGCGGGCAAGACATCGCCCGGCAAGGTGCGCGGCCAGAACGGCCAGATGATCGTCTTCGAGGTGACCAAGGTTGGCAAGGGCAGCGCCGATGAAGTGACCCCGGAAATGCGTGCGGGTTTCCTGCGCGAACTGGCGCCGCGGATCGGCGAACAGGACGCGCTTGCGGTCGGCAAGGCCGAGCGCAAGCGGATGAAGGTGGAAATCGTCGAAGACCGCCTGTAATGGCTTCGGAATCCACCCAATGAAAGAAGCCCGGCATCGCCGGGCTTCTTTTTTGCGAACCTTGAAGAAGCGCGCTTACTCGTTGCCGATTCCGGTCATGCCGATGATGTTGTATCCGGCATCGACATAGGTGATTTCGCCGGTCACGCCCGAGGCCAGGTCCGAGCACAGGAATGCCGCGACGTTGCCGACATCATCGATGGTGACGGTGCGGCGCAGCGGTGCGTTCTGTTCGACATGGCCGAGGATCTTGCGGAATCCGGCGATGCCGACCGCAGCCAGGGTCTTGATCGGGCCGGCCGAGATCGCGTTGACGCGGGTGCCTTCCGGGCCGAGGTTGTAGGCCAGATAACGCACGGTCGATTCCAGGCTCGCCTTGGCCACGCCCATCAGGTTGTAGCCCGCCAGCGCGCGTTCGGCGCCGAGATACGAGAGCGTCAGCACCGCGCCGTTGCGGCCCGCCATCATCGGGCGCGCGGCCTTGGCCATCGCCGCCAGCGAGTACGCCGAGATGTCGTGGGCGATGGCGAAGTTCTCGCGGGTCAGGCCGTCGAGAAACTGGCCGGCGATCGCTTCGCGCGGGGCGAAAGCGATGGCGTGGATCAGGATGTCGAAACCGTCCCAGTGCTTGCCGAGTTCGGCGAAGCAGGCGGCGATCTGGGCGTCGTCGGAGACGTCGAGCGGCAGCACGATGCTGGAACCGTACTCGGCGGCCGCGCTTTCGACGCGCGACTTCAGTTTCTCGTTCTGATAAGTAAACGCCAGTTCCGCACCCTCGCGGTGCATGGCTTCGGCGATACCGGACGCGATCGAGCGCTCGCTGGCGATGCCGGTGATGAGGGCGCGTTTGCCTTGCAGAAAACCCATGGTCGTCTCATGTTTCCGTCGGGGCGTTCAGTGTGCCATGGGCGCCCGGCCGTGGGCTGCCGTATGGTCCCGGCGCGCGTCGTGGGCGCTCGACTTCAGGCCCGGAACACGTCCTTCCAGCGGCGCAGTTCGGCGAAGGTTTCCAGGCGGTGCGCGGGTGAGCGGCCGAGGCGCGCGGCGATGGCGTCGCGCACGGCCGGCGTATCGCAGCGCAGGAACGGATTGGTCGCGATTTCCTGCGCGATGGTGCTGGGCAATGTCGGTTTCGAGGCCGCGCGCAGCGTGCGCACCGTCTCCGCGCGCGCCAACAGCGCCGGATTGTGCGGATCGACGGTCAGCGCGAACGCGGCGTTGCTCTGGGTGTATTCGTGCGTGCAGCAGACCAGGGTGTCTCCCGGCAGCGCGGCGAACGCATCGAGCGACGCCAGCATCTGTGCCGGCGTGCCCTCGAACAACCGGCCGCAGCCGAGGCTGAAGAGGGTGTCGCCGCAGAACAGCAGGCCGGGAACGATGTCCCCGCCGTTGCGCTTGCCGTGAAATGCGATGTGGCTGCGGGTGTGACCCGGTACTTCGAGGATATCGAAGCGCCAATCCGCAATGGCCACGATGTCGCCCTGGCCCACGCGATGGGTCGCGATGTCGATGCGCGGGTCGTGCGGCGCGTGGATTTCGATCTCCGGCCACCGTTCTTTCAGAGCGGCGAGGCCGCCGATGTGATCGGGGTGGTGGTGGGTGACCAGCACCGCGATCGGCCGAAGTCCGTCCGCGGCGGCGGCCAGCACGGGGCCGGCGTCGCCGGGATCGACCACCAGCGCGCGGCCGTCGTCTCCGGCCAGGGTCCAGATGTAGTTGTCGTCGAAAGCGGGAAGGGGGTGCAGGCGCATGGGCATCGAGGGGGCGGGGAGGCGGGACAGCGGCTTACAATGACACGATGCCTGCTTTGTCCTCTCCCGCACAGTCCGAGTCCGCGATGCAGTGGTTCCTCCTCCCGGCCGGGCAGGCGGTTCTCGACAGCGAACACACCATCGTCGCCGATGCGCTGGCGGCGCATCCGGTGGTGGGGCTGCCGTGGCTGTGGCTGGCGCCGATCGCTGCCGGCGAACGGCCCGCAGGCCGAGGGCTGCGTCTCAGCCCTGCAGGCGACGGCTGGCAGGGTCCGATCCGCTGCCGTCTGCCGCTGCCGTTGGCCAGCGAATCCCTCGGTGCGGTGGTGCTGCAGCATGTCGGCGATGCCCCGATCAATGGGCCGGTCGACGCCGCTGCCTTGATCGAGGAATGCGCCCGGGTGCTGGTGCCCGGCGGGCGGTTGTCGCTGCTTGGCATGAATCCGCTGTCGCCCTATCGCTTGCGCTGGCATCGCGCCGGTCTGGCCGGACACGATCCGTCGACCTGGCGCCGTCTGCTGACCGATGCGGGCCTTGCGCCGGACACGGTCGCGCAGGGGATCGGGCCGCAATGGTCGCCGACCGCTTCGCCCAGCCTGCAGTCCGGGCCGGGGCTGCGCGCGGCCTATCTGTTGCGCGCCGAAAAACGCGCGTTCCCGATGACTCCGATGCGTCTGCGCAAACCGCTTGCGTTGTCGGATGGCGTGTCCGCCGCCCGAAACGTTTCGATTCGAAGCATTCCTTTCATCTGAAACATTTCTACATGAGCACCCCGAATTGAAGCAGGACGAAACAACCTCCGCCGGGATGGATCAGGCTGAAATCAAACGCATCGAAATCCATACCGACGGCGCCTGCCTGGGCAATCCGGGTCCGGGCGGCTGGGCCGCGCTGCTGCGCTACAAGGCGCGCGAACGCGAGATCGCCGGCGGCGAGGTGCTGACCACCAACAACCGGATGGAGTTGATGGCGGCGATCATGGGCCTGGAAACGCTGACCGAGGCCTGCGTGGTCACCCTGTTCACCGATTCGCAGTACGTGCGCAAAGGCATCACCGAATGGATGCCGAACTGGGTCCGCCGGAAGTGGAAGACCGCCGGCGGCGATCCGGTGAAGAACCGCGACCTCTGGGAACGCCTGCACGCCGCGACCCAGCGCCATCGCATCGACTGGCGCTGGGTGAAGGGCCACTCCGGCGATCCCGACAACGAGCGCGTCGATGTCCTGGCCCGCGATCAGGCGGTCATCTACAAGCAACAGGACACCGCCCGCGCATGAGACAGATCGTCCTCGACACCGAAACCACCGGTCTGGAATGGAAGAAAGGCAACCGCGTGGTCGAAATCGGCTGCGTGGAGCTGATGGAACGCCGGACCACCGGCCGCACCTACCAGCAGTACATTCGTCCCGACTGCGCGTTCGAGCCCGGCGCCCAGGAAGTCACCGGCCTGACCCTCGAATTCCTCGCCGACAAGCCGCCTTTCTCGGAAATCGCCGATGCTTTCCTCGAATTCATCGACGGCGCCGAGCTGATCATCCACAACGCGGCCTTCGACGTCGGTTTCCTCGACAACGAGCTTTCGATGCTGGGTCCGCAGTACGGCTGCCTGCGCGACCGGGTCAACGGCATCGAGGACTCGCTGGACATGGCGCGCAAGCGCTATCCCGGCCAGCGCAACTCGCTGGACGCGCTGTGCAAGCGCCTCGACGTGAACAACGCCCACCGTCAGCTGCATGGCGCGCTGCTCGACTCGCAGCTGCTGGCCGAGGTGTATCTGGCCTTGACCTCGGGACAGAGCGAGATCGGCTTCGGCAACTTGGCGGGCAGCGAGAGCGCCGCTGAGGTCGCCGCTGCGGCATTCACCGCGACGCAGGTGGATGCCTCGCTGCGACCGCGGGTGCGCGCGACCCAGGATGAACTAGCCGCCCATGCAGCCCGTCTCGATGCGATCCGCAAGAAGGCCGGGCGCTGCGTGTGGGAGTTGGGCTGAGACAGGCGGACCGAACCTGAAAATCCGTTCAGTTCCGGCTCGCCATCGCGGGCGCGCGCCGCGT
This sequence comes from Lysobacterales bacterium, assembly GCA_031364125.1. Taxonomy (GTDB): domain Bacteria; phylum Pseudomonadota; class Gammaproteobacteria; order Xanthomonadales; family Xanthomonadaceae; genus Lysobacter_I. Next base: position 75,247 of record JANLVT010000025.1, read on the forward strand.
TCGCCGGGCCGATGCGTCGTCGGCGTGACTGTACAATCCGCCGGTTATTTCGCTTATCGGGAGCATTCGAGTGCAGACATGGCTTGTGACCGGCGGCGCCGGTTTCATCGGTGGTAACTTCGTTCTGGAGGCCGTCGCGAGCGGCATCCGGATCATCAATCTGGATGCGCTGACCTACGCCGGCAATCTCGATACGCTGGCCTCGCTCGAAGGCAATCCCGGCCACCTCTTCGCTAAAGGCGACATCGGCGACCGCACGCTGGTCGCTGCGCTGCTCGCTGAGCACCGGCCCGACGCGGTGGTGAATTTCGCGGCCGAGAGCCACGTCGACCGCTCCATCGACGGCCCGGCCGCTTTCGTGCAGACCAACGTCGTCGGCACCCTCGGCCTGCTGGAATGCGTGCGCGACTACTGGAAGGCCCTCGAAGGCGCCAGCCACGACGGCTTCCGTTTCCTGCACGTGTCCACCGACGAGGTCTACGGTTCGCTCGGCGACACCGGAAAGTTCACCGAGACCACGCCCTACGCGCCGAACTCGCCGTATTCCGCGTCGAAGGCGGCGTCGGACCATCTGGTCCGCGCCTTCCACCATACCTACGGGTTGCCGGTGCTGACCACCAACTGCTCGAACAATTACGGCCCGTACCAGTTCCCCGAAAAACTCATTCCGCTGATCATCGCGAAAGCGCTCGCCGGCGAGCCGCTGCCGGTCTACGGCGACGGCCGCAACGTGCGCGACTGGCTGTATGTGGGCGATCACTGCAGCGCGATCCGCACCGTGCTCGAACGCGGGCGTCCGGGCGAAACCTACAACGTCGGCGGCGAAGCCGAGCGCGAGAACATCACCGTGGTGAAGACGATCTGCGCGCTGCTCGATCAGCGCCGGCCGCTCGCCGACGGCCGCGCGCGCGAATCGCTGATCACCTACGTCAAGGATCGCCCCGGCCACGACCGCCGCTACGCCATCGATGCGTCCAAATTGCATGGCGAACTCGGCTGGGCGCCGTCGATGACCTTCGAGCAGGGCATCGCCCGCACCGTCGACTGGTATCTCGATCAGCAGCCGTGGGTGCAGCGCGTGCTCGACGGCAGTTATCGCCTGGAACGTATCGGAAGCGCAGCATGACCGCGCGCATCGGAGACGCGGCATGACCGCGCGCAAGGGCATCATCCTCGCCGGTGGTTCCGGCACGCGGCTGTATCCGATCACCCAGGCGATCAGCAAGCAACTGCTGCCGGTGTACGACAAGCCGATGATCTATTACCCGCTCAGCGTGCTGATGCTGGCGGGTATCCGCGAAGTGCTGGTGATCAACACGCCGCACGAACAGGCCCTGTTCAAGACCCTGCTGGGCGACGGCTCGCAGTGGGGCATGCGTATCGAATATGCGGCGCAGCCGAGCCCGGACGGGCTGGCGCAGGCGTATCTGATCGGCCGAGAATTCGTGGATGGCCAGCCGAGCTGCCTCGTGCTGGGCGACAACATTTTCCACGGCCCGGGCCTGACCAACATGCTGAAGGACGCCGACAGGCTGCAGCACGGCGCCACCGTGTTCGGCTACTGGGTGAGCGATCCGGAGCGTTACGGCGTGGCCGAATTCGACGCCAGCGGCAAAGTCGTGGGGCTCGAAGAAAAGCCCGCCAAACCCAAATCCAATTACGCCGTCACCGGCCTGTATTTTTACGACGGCCGCGCCAGCGATTTCGCCGCGGATCTCAAACCGTCGCCGCGCGGCGAGCTGGAGATCACCGATCTCAATCGTCGCTATCTCGAAGAAGGTTCGCTGCATCTGCAGCAGCTCGGCCGCGGCTACGCCTGGCTGGATACAGGCACGCATCAGTCGCTGCTCGAAGCCTCGAACTACATCGAGACCATCGAAGCGCGTCAGGGCCTGCGCGTGTGCTGCCCCGAAGAAATCGCCTGGAACAACGGCTGGATCGACGCCGCGCAGCTGGAGACGCTGGCCAGGCCGCTGGCCAAGAACGGCTACGGCCAATACCTGCTGGGCCTGGCCGAGCGCGGGTTCGTTCCATGAGCAGGCCGTCCATCAGCATGAAGTCCATCAGCATGAAGTCCATCAGCGTGAAGTCCATGAGCGTGAAGTCCATGAGCACCATGTCCGTCAGCGCGGCCAACGCATGAAAGTCATCGAAACCGATCTTCCCGGCTGCATCGTCATCGAACCGCAGGTGTTCGGCGACAGCCGCGGGTTCTTCTACGAATCGTTCAATCGCGACAAACTCGTCGCGCACGGGCTGACCGTTCCCGATTTCGTGCAGGGCAATGTCTCGTCGTCGTCGTGCAGCGTGCTGCGCGGCCTGCACTACCAGTGGCCGAAGCCGCAGGGCAAATACGTGTCGGTGATCGAAGGCGAAGTGTGGGATGTCGCCGTCGATATCCGCCGCGGCTCGCCGACGTTCGGTCGTTGGGCCGCAGTCGTGCTCAGCGCCGACAACAAGCGTCATTTCTGGATACCGGCGGGCTTCGCCCACGGATTCGTGACCCTCAGCGAACGCGCGATCTTCAGCTATCTCTGTACCGAAACCTACGACCGCGACGCCGATGCCGGCATCCGCTGGAACGATGCGGCCCTCGCGATCGACTGGCCGGTGTCGGAGCCGTCGCTGTCCGACAAGGATGCGAAGGCACCGTTCCTCGCCGATGTGGCGCCCGAACGGTTGCCGGTTTTCGCCGCATGACGATGCGTTCAATGAGCGCTGTCGCATGAAGATCCTGCTGTTCGGCGCCAATGGGCAGGTTGGGCACGAACTGCGCCGCAGCCTCGCATCGCTGGGCGAAGTCGTCGCGACTACGCGCAGCGGCATGCTGGAAGACGGCACGTCGTGCGAAATCGCGGACTTCGATATGCCGCAGTCGCTGATTGCCTTGATCGAACGGATCGCGCCCGATGCGGTCGTCAACGCGGCGGCCTACACCGCCGTCGATCGCGCGGAATCCGATCGCGATGCTGCCTTCCGCGCCAATGCCGAAGCGCCGCAGCGTATCGCCGAAGCCTCCTTCGCGCGCGATGCGCTGTTGGTGCATTACTCCACGGATTACGTGTTCGACGGCACCGCCACGCGACCGTATCGCCCGGACGACGCCACCGCGCCGCTCGGCGTCTACGGCGAAAGCAAACTTGCGGGCGAACAAGCGATCCAGGCCAGCGGAGCGCGGCATCTGATCTTCCGCACCGCCTGGGTCTACGCCGCGCACGGCAAGAACTTCATGCGCACGATGCTGCGCCTGGCCGCCGAGCGCGACGAACTGCGCGTGGTTGCCGATCAGGTCGGTACGCCGACGCCTGCTGCATTGATCGCCGACGCGACCGCATTGGCCCTCTCGCGTCCTTTCGTCCGCAGCGGTGTGTGGCATCTCACTGCTGGCGGCGAAACCACGTGGCATTGCTTCGCCGAGGCCATCTTCGACGCCGCGCACGCCCGTGGATTGATCGCGCGCGCGCCGCGCGTCGTGCCCATCGCGACCGCGGAATACCCGACACAGGCGAAGCGGCCGGGGTATTCGGTGCTGGATACCAGCGGATTGAATTCGGATTTCGGAATCGATCTGCCGGATTGGTCGCAAGGGCTGGCGAGTACGCTCGAAGATCTCAAATCGAAATTTACAGCCTGATCGCAATGCGCGACTACATAGGGGAAATTCATGAAGATCATTTCAAGCGCTTTGTCGGTATGTCTGTTGATGTTGCCGGTGACCGCGTCAGCGCAAGCCGCCAAGCCGTACGACATCGAAGACTTCATCCGCAAACAGAAGTTCGAGGACATCAAGATCTCGCCGACGGGCGAGTACTTCGCTGCCAGCGTGCACGTCGAGCGCAAGACGGCTCTGGCGATCCTTCGCCGCAGCGACAACAAAGTGATGGCTTCGATGTCGATTCCCGGCGACCGTACGCACGTCGATGACTTCTGGTGGGTCAATGCGGATCGCGTGCTCATTCGTCCTTCGGAAAAATTTGGTGCCCAGGAAGCGCCGGAGTTGACGGGCGAGCTGTATGCGGTGAATGTCGACGGCGGCAAGGGGGGGATTCTGGTCGGCCAGCGCGTTCAGGGCGAAGGCCCTGGCACGCGCATCCAGCCGCGGAAAGTGGAGCAAGTCGCTGCATTCCTGGTCGACGATCTGCCGGGCAACGACAAGGACGTGATCATCTCCGTCTCGCCGTTCACTGCGGATCCGTTCACCCGCATCGAAAAAATGGATGTCTACACCGGTCGGCGCCTTCCGATCACGCAGGCGCCTGTGCGGAACGCCGATTTCGTCACCGACAATGCCGGCAAGGTGCGGTTTGCGTCGGGCGAAGATATCGATCTGTCGAAACGGCTCTATTATCGCGAAGCGGACGGCAACGAGTGGAAGCTCGTCAGCGATACGCGCCAGAGCGGAATCGCGCAGTACCCGCTGGGATTTTCTCCCGACGACAAGATCGTATATCTGCAGGTGGAACAGGAGCAGGGTCCGGACGCGATCGTCGCTTGGGACATCGCTGCCGACAAGAAGACCGAGGTGTTCCGCGACGACAATACCGACCCGACGCCGATCTACGTCGAAGGCAAACTTCACGGCGTCCGTCTCATGGATGGCTTGCCGCGCACGCATTTCTTCGATCCACAGTCCGCAGTCGCCAAGCTCTATCGCAAACTGGAGAAGGCCTTCGCCGGACAGCGCGTGGACATCACGTCGATGACTGCCGACGGTAAAACTGCCCTGGTGCTCGTGCGCGGCGACCGCAATCCCGGCGATTTCTTCATCTTCGATTCGACCAACAACAAAGCCGACCGGCTGCTCGGCCGCAAGGAATGGCTCGATCCGCGGCAGGTGGCTGAAGTCAAGCCGGTGAACTTCAAGTCGCGCGACGGGCTCGATATCCAGGGTTATCTCACCGTTCCGGTCGGTGGCGAAGCCAAGAATGCGCCCTTGATCGTGTATATCCACGGTGGTCCTTACGGCGTATACGACACCTGGGGCTTCGATCAGGACGCGCAGATCTTCGCGGCGCACGGCTACGCCGTGCTGCAGGTGAATTTCCGCGGCTCCGGCAATCATGGCCGCGCCTTCCATCTGGCCGGCAAACGCCAATGGGGCGGCAAGATGCAGGACGACATCACCGATGCGACCCGCTGGGCCATCCAGCAGGGTATCGCCGATCCGAAACGGATCTGCCTCTACGGCGCCAGCTATGGCGGCTATGCCTCGCTGATGGGCGTCGCGAAGGAGGCGGACTTGTATCGCTGCGCTGCCGGTTATGTCGGTGTCTACGATCTGCCGACCATGCACACCGATGGCGATATTCGCGACAAGGCTTCCGGTAGGACTTACCTCAATGAATGGCTCGGACCGAAAGACGATGTGGCGTCGGTGTCGCCGACGCGTCTCGCGAGCCGTATCAAGGTGCCGGTGTTCCTCGCTGCGGGCGGCGAGGATGAGCGTGCGCCGATCCAGCACACCGAAATGATGGAAAAAGCATTGCGCAATGCGGGCGTTCCGGTCGAAGCCGTGTATTACCCGACCGAGGGCCACGGGTTCTACAAGCTGGAGAACGAGCGCGAGTTCTACGCCAAGCTGCTGACGTTCTTCCAGAAGCATCTTGCTGGCCGGGCGCCCGTGGTGATCGTTGCCGCAAACAAGTAACGACCGGAATCAGCATCGGCCCGCGCTTGCAAGTGCCAGCCGTTTGCGGGCTTTGGACGGTTGACCTGCCGGCCTTCCCATAGAATGCTTTCGCGACTCTCTCCCGGGGTAATGCCATGAACCACCGTTCTCTGCTGCTTTCATTGTTGTTGTTTCCGCTGTGGGCTTCCGCGCAGTCCGCCGTCGCCCTGAGCGGGGCCGCACCTTACGACCTCGGCGATTTCATCCGAGACGACCGTTTCGTCGATGTGAAAATCTCGCCGAATGGCACCTACGTCGCTGCCACGATCCCGCTCAGCGCCGACGACAAGACGGTCATGGTGATCCTGAAGCCCGGCCAGAAAGAGCCCTACGGCCATGTGACGCTCAAGGATCGCAATACCCATGTCGCCCAGTTCTGGTGGGTGAGCGACGACCGTCTGCTGTTCACGGTCGGTGAACGCGCCGGTGGTCTGGAACAACCCGTAAGCTTCGGCGAGATCTGGGGTACGAACGCGGATGGTTCCAAACAGGGCATCATCGCTGGCGTCCGGGCAGTCACCGGTTCGCGGTCCAGCGGCAAGGCGCGCGCGGAATCCGCCTCCATCCAGATGGTCGATACCCTGGTCGGCAACGACACCGAAGTGCTGGTGGCGGTGACGCCATTCGCCGCGGGCGAGATTCCGTACACCTCGCTCGATCGCATGAACGTCTTTACCGGTACGCGCAAACCGTTGGCGCGTGCGCCGGCGCGCGGTGCTTCGTTTCTTACCGATTTCAATGGTCAGGCGCGGTTCGCGTCTGGACTGAACCGTGATTTCAAGGAAGTGCTGTACTACCGCAAGGACGACAAGTCCGAGTGGAAGTTGATCAACGACGAATCGGCCACCGGCAGGAAGATGTCGGCACTCGGGTTCAGCGCCGACAATGCGACCGCCTATCTCCAGGCGGAAGAAGCGAGCGGCCCGGATTCGGTGCGAGCCTTCGATACCGCCACGGAAACCATGAAGCAGGTGGTTCGCGATGAAATCGTCGACCCCGCCGGTCTGTTCCGCGCGGTTGGCAAGCGCTATCCGATCGGCGTGCTGTTCTGGGGCGGCCGTCGTCCGCAGTTCGAGTATTTCGATCCGAATTCGGAAGACGCGAAGCTGCATCGCGCATTGCAGACCAATTTCGACGGGGCGGTGGTGAGCGTGAGTTCGGCGACCGATGACGGGCGCTATGCGATGCTGACCGTCTACGACGATCGCAACCCCGGCGAGCTGTTCATTTTCGATACGCAGGCGAAGAAGGCCAATCGGTTCATGAGCCGCGCCGAGTGGTTGGATGCCAAGCGGCTCTCCAGCATGCGGCCGGTGTATTTCAAGAGCCGCGACGGCATCGATATCGATGCACTGTTGACCACCCCGGCCGGCAGCAGCGGCAAGAATCTGCCGTTGATCGTCCATCCGCACGGCGGCCCCTTCGGCGTGCAGGACAGCTGGGGCTACGATCGCGACGTGCAGATGATGGCGGCGCACGGTTACGCGGTATTGCAGGTGAATTTCCGCGGTTCCGGCGGTTACGGCAAGCAGTTCCGCGAACTGGGCCGCAAGCAGTGGGGCCTGACCATGCAGGACGATCTGACCGATGCCACCCAGTGGGCCATCCGCGAAGGTGTGGCCGACAAAAACCGCATCTGCATCTACGGCGCCAGTTACGGTGGTTATGCGTCGTTGATGGGCGTCGCCAAGGAGCCCGATCTCTACAAGTGCGCGGTCGGCTATGTGGGCGTTTACGACCTGAACATGCTGTGGGGACGTGGCGATGTCAGCCAGTCGTCCTACGGCAAGGATTTCCTTGCCGATCATGTCGGCAAGGAAAATCTCGACGCGTCCTCCCCGAACAAGCTCGCGTCGCGGATCAAGGTGCCGGTGTTCCTCGCCGCGGGCGGTGCCGACGTGCGTGCGCCGCAGTCGCATTCCGAAGCGATGGCGAAAGCGTTGAAGGCATCCGGCAAACAGGTTGAGACGATGTATTACTCGACCGAAGGCCACGGTTTCGTCAAGGACGAGAATCAGATCGCGTACTACGCCAAGCTGTTCCAGTTCTTCGAGCGCCATATCGGCGGACGCGCGCCGGTCGTGCCTGCGGTGAAGAACAAGTAAGCGTCCCGGTAGTTCAGGCGCAAACAAAAACCGACGCCGCGAGGCGTCGGTTTTTTCATGTCCATGCATCGATGCGCTGAAGCGCGACCGATCAGCGCCCCGGCGTCACCAGCGTGCCGATGCTCTCGCCGCGCAGGATGCGCAGCAGCACGCCGGGCTGGCTCATGTCGAAGATGCGCAGCGGCAGGCGGCTGTCGCGGCACAGGGCGAAGGCAGCGGTGTCCATGACCTGCAGGTCGCGTGAAATCACTTCGTCGTAGGTGAGCGCGTCGTAGCGCACGGCGTCGGAGTGTTTCTTCGGGTCCTTGTCGTAGACGCCGTCGACCTTGGTCGCCTTCAACAGCAGGTCGGCACCGATCTCGATCGCGCGCAGCGCGGCGCCGGAGTCGGTGGTGAAGAAGGGGTTGCCGGTGCCGGCGGCGAAGATGGTGATGCGGCCTTTCTCCAGATGGCGCACGGCGCGGCGGCGGATGTAGTCCTCGCACACGTCGTTGATCTTGAGCGCGCTCATCACCCGACACTTGGCGCCCAGCTTTTCCAGCGAATCCTGCATCGCCAGGGCGTTGATGACGGTGGCGAGCATGCCCATCTGGTCGCCGGTCACCCGGTCCATGCCCCCGGCAGCCAGACCCGCGCCGCGGAAGATGTTGCCGCCGCCGATGACCAGGGCGATTTCGGCGCCGGCGTCGCGGACTTCGATGACCTCGCGGGCGAGGCGGCCGATGACTTTGGGGTCGATGCCGTAGTCCTCGTCGCCCATCAGGGCCTCGCCGGAAAGTTTGAGCAGGACGCGGCGATAGGCAAGCTGGGACATGGCGCACTCCGGAGTTATGGCAAACCGGTGAATTCTAACGCGCTCCGGCGGGAGTTCGGACTCAACCCACGGATTCGTACACCGCGTAGAGTTTGCGCGCCGGCTCCAATACCTCCCAGATGCCTGAAAATCCGGCCGGAATCACGAAGCTGTCGCCGGCTGCCACGATGCGTTCGCCGCCTTCGTCATCGACGATGCGCACGCGTCCCGCAAGCATGTGGCAGAACTCGTGTTCGGTGTATCGCACGCGCCAGGCGCCGATCTCGCCTTCCCAGACCCCGCAGTGGAAGGCTTCGCCCGGATCCGAATAGGCGTTGGCCACCGCCTGGACGGGTTGACCGGAGATCAGCCGGTCTGCGGCCACCGGGGTGCGGGCCGCGTCGGCAGCGGAGTGGGGGATGGGGATGATCGACGGCATGACGGCTCCAATGAATCGATGGAAAGGGCTGGTGGATAGGGTATTGGGTTGGGAATGATCTCCGGGGATGGTGCCGGAGCCGCCCGGCACCGACAATGACGCACCATTTGTATCCCCGTTGGAGAGCATCGCCATGCCCGTCAAGACCCTGCAGGAATTCCTGTCCTCGTCGAAGGAAAAAGATCTTTCCGGCGAGGCTTTCGAGCTGGAAAGCTCGCACATGCTCGAAGCCCGCGTCGACGGCATGATCTGGGCCAAGGCCGGCTCGATGATCGCGCGCAAGGGCAACATCAAATTCACCCGCCAGGGCCTGCTCGACCAAGGCCTGGGGGGACTGCTCAAGAAGACCATCACCGGCGAGGGCATGTCGCTGATGAAGATCGAGGGCCAAGGCCGGGTCTACCTGGCGGACATCGGCAAGAAGATCATGCTGCTGCGCCTCAACGGCGAATCGATCTTCGTCAACGGCAACGATGTGCTGGCGCTCGAATCGACGATCTCGTACGACATCACGATGATGCGCAAGGTGGCCGGGATGATGGCCGGCGGGCTGTTCAACGTGAAGCTGGGCGGCCACGGTCTGATCGCCATCACCGCGCATTACGAACCGCTGACCTTGCCGGTCAATGCTTCGACCGGACCGGTATTCACCGATCCGAACGCCACCGTCGCGTGGTCGGGCGGCCTGTCGCCGGAGATCGTCACCGACATCAACCTGCGCACGCTGATGGGCCGCGGCTCGGGCGAAAGCGTCCAACTGCGCTTCGCGGGCGAAGGCTGGGTGGTGGTGCAGCCTTACGAGGAAGTGGTGTTCCAGCAGCAGCAATAAACGGCGTGGGTTCCGCATGTGGAGGCTGGAAACCCGCGATGTCGCGTGGGTTTCCTGACCAGGTTGGCGGCGATGTCCTGGCGATCGCCTGTACGGGATCGCAATCTGGACCTGCAAAAGATCAATCCGCTGCCGTCGACTTCATATCCCGAAACACAGACGTCCAAGGCCGATCGCGATCGTCTTTGGCGATCATCGCCACGTCGTGGTTGTCCGCCCACCCGCGTTCCATGTAGCCGGCGAGGCGCACCCCGGGAATTCCGCGCACGGTTTGCAATACCCGCTCCGGATGGCAGAGCGAAATGCCGTAGTCCTGGATTCCGGTGCGATCACCGGCATCCCCTGCAGAATTCGGGTAGGCCGCGTAACCGTAACCATCGCGTCGATAGTCCGCAACGATCCGCGCCCAGTTGGCATCGTCGATCATCCGGTAGATTTCCTGCATGCGCACGCTCCACTCACCATGGATCGTCGCTAGCAGCATGCCGTCCGGATTGAGGTGTACGCACAGGTAACGCAGCCAACGCTGCATGCGCATTTCATCGACGTGGGTGAACAGCGAGCCGACCCAGATCAGATCGACTTTCGGCAATGCCACGTCGGTCAGCTCGGGCTGCGAATGGATCGCCGTGCCCGCGAACGTTTCGGCGCAGAAGTCCGCCCCATCCTTGTCGATGTCGCAGAAAAACAGTTCGGCATCCGGATAGGCCGCGCGCAGATAGCGCCCGACCCGCCCGTGGCCGCACGGCAGATCGAGAATGCTGCGGATGCCCGGCAACCAGGACGCGCGCGCGGCGAGGTCCACCAGCCGAAGCGCACTGAGCCCCACCGGAAAATACCAGTCCTCGCCGGCCTGCCACATCACGTCCTGCGGGTGGATAGTGCGGATAGGATCCGGAATGCGCATTCCATCGCTCATGTGTCTAAAAATACAGCTGTGGGGCCGCCGATTGAAGCGGGCGGAAGTGTGGCGCTAACAGCGGCGCAAAAAAACCCGCAGTCGCCTGCGGGTTTCCCCGATGCCGGACAGTCAGGCGGATTACGCCAGACCGGCCTGCTTCATCACTTCGGCGGCGTAGTCTTCCACCACCTTCTCGATGCCTTCGCCGACCGCGAGGCGCTGGAAACCGACGACGTCGGCGCCGGCGGCCTTCACCGCGGCTTCGACCGTCTGTTCGGTGTTCAGCACATAGGCCTGGCCGTACAGGGTGTTCTCGTTGACGATCTTGGCGATCTTGCCGCCGATGATCTTCTCGAGGATGTCGGCCGGCTTGTTCTTGTCCTTGTCGTTCATCTTCGCCAGTTCGATTTCCTTTTCCTTGGCGATGAATTCGGCCGGGACGTCGCTGGCCTTGTTGTGCGGCGGGTTCATCGCGGCCACGTGCATGGCGATGCCGCGGGCTAGTTCGGCATTGCCGCCCTTCAGCTCGACCAGCACGCCGATCTTGCCGCTGTGGACGTAGGCGGCGACGTTCTCGGCGCTGTCGACGCGGGCCATGCGGCGGACCTGCACGTTCTCGCCGACCTTGGCGACGATGGCGGCGCGGGCTTCCTCGACGGTTTCGCCCGAAGCGACTTGCGCCGACTTCAGCGCTTCGATGTCGGCGGCGCCGGAGGCCAGTGCGGCCTTGGCGACGGCGTCGATGAAGGCCAGGAAGTTCTCGTCCTTGGCCACGAAATCGGTTTCGGAGTTGATCTCGACCAGCACGGCCTTGCCGCCATCCTGGGCGACCGCGATGCGGCCTTCGGCGGTGACGCGGTCGGCCTTCTTGCCCACCTTGATGATGCCCTGCTTGCGCAGCCATTCGGCGGAGACTTCAAGGTCGCCGTTGTTTTCGGTGAGCGCTTTCTTGCACTCCATCATGCCGGCGCCGGTGCGCTCGCGCAGTTCCTTGACCAGGGTGGCGGTGATTTCAGCCATTGCAAACCTCGATATGAATCAATGTAAGGCGGGTCTCGACCCGCCGTAGAATGCCGGTCGCCCGGACATGCGAAGCACGTCGGGCGCGGCGGGATGAGAACTGCGGCCGCGCAGTGTCGCGCGACCGCATGACTTGCCGATGACGCGTGGCCGATTACTCGGCGGCCGGCGCTTCGCCCGGAGCGGCTGCTTCGGTGGCAGCGGCAGCTTCGCCCGGAGCGGCGGCGTCGGGCTTCTTGCCTTCCGGCTTCTTGCCAGCGCCACGCGGACCGCGCGGACCGCGCTTGCCGTCGTTGTCGCCTTCGGCGAACTCTTCCTCGCGCACGGTCGCGGCCTGCGGCGCGGCGGCCTTGCCTTCCAGCACCGCGTCGGCGGCGGCACGGGCGTACAGCTGCACCGCACGGATGGCGTCGTCGTTGCCCGGGATGGCGTAATCGACCAGGTTGGGATCGTAGTTGGTGTCGACGACGGCGATGACCGGGATGCCGAGCTTCTTGGCTTCCTTGATCGCGATGTCTTCGTGGCCGATATCGATCACGAACAGGGCGTCGGGCAGACGGTTCATTTCCTTGATGCCGCCGAGCGAGGCGAACAGCTTTTCGCGTTCGCGACGCAGGCTCAGCACTTCGTGCTTGACGATCTTCTGGAACGTGCCGTCGGTTTCGGCGGCTTCCAGTTCCTTCAGGCGGGCGACCGACTGCTTCACGGTGCGGAAGTTGGTGAGCGTGCCGCCCAGCCAGCGCTGGGTCATGTACGGCATTCCGCAACGTTCGGCTTCTTCCTTCACCGAGTCGCGCGCACTGCGCTTGGTGCCGAGGAACAGGATGACGCCACGCTTCTGGGCGATGCCCGAGATGAAGTTCATCGCGTCGTTGAACAGCGGAACCGTCTTCTCGAGATTGATGATGTGGATCTTGCCGCGGGCGCCGAAGATGTACGGACCCATCTTCGGGTTCCAGTAACGGGTCTGGTGGCCGAAATGAACGCCGGCTTCCAGCATCTGGCGCATGGTGATCTGGGGCATTGCGATGACTCCGATAAGGGAACCGGCCGCCGGGTTGGGTTGGCGGCTGCCACGGCGTGCGCCATGGCGATGGTTCCGGGGTTGGGCCTCCCCCGCTGCGTCCGTGACCGAACCTGCTGCCCGATCGGATGGGTCCGATGGACGTCAGGCACCCCGGCACGGGCGGTGGCAGCGGGTGTGAATTCACCTGGTCTGGAGCCTTGGCTGCAGAGAACTTGACGCCCGGTGTGGGCGGCGCGGCGGGCACGAGACCCACCACAAAGCCGGGGGATTGTAGCTGCATCGAAGGGTTGCGGGCAACCGTAGCGCCCCATGGGCGCGATCTCGTGGTGCCGGACGCTTGTGCGCCCGCATCGCGC
>JANLVT010000049.1:0-10575 GCA_031364125.1 Lysobacterales bacterium
AAGGCGACGATGGAAGTGCCATCGAGCGTCGCCGGCGTAGTCAAGGAAGTGCGTGTCAAACTCAACGACAAGGTCGCGGAGGGCGCCGTCGTCGCGGTGATTCAGACCTCAGGCGCCGCTTCCGCGCAGAAAAACGCGGCAGAGAAGCGCGACCCTGTTCCTTCCCCCGCGGAGCGGCTGAAGGTGCCGACTACGGGCGCCGGAGCGCCTGCGCACAGCAAAGCTGGCCCGAAGGGCGGGCGCATGGACGGCGCGAATCACGCGCAAGGGAGCGCTTCACCCGGCGCTGTTGCATCTGTGGGATCCCCAGCGTCCCTGTTGCCGCCATCGGAGCCGCTTCCTCCTCACTCGGGGCAACAGAAAGCTGTCCAAGCCGCTGCGGCGGCGAGTGGCCGCAAACCCGACTTCGAATGCCAGGTCGTCGTACTCGGCTCCGGCCCCGGCGGCTACACCGCCGCATTCCGCGCCGCCGATCTCGGCCGGAACACCGTGCTGATCGAGCGCCATCCGACCCTCGGCGGTGTCTGCCTCAACGTCGGCTGTATTCCGTCGAAGGCGCTGCTGCATGCCGCCAACGTGATCGACGAAGCCGCACACGCGAAGGACTACGGCATCGATTTCGGCGCGCCGAAAATCGCGCTGGATGCGCTGCGCGGCTACAAGGAAAAGGTCGTCGGCCAGCTCACCAAGGGCCTCGCCGGCATGTCCAAGCAGCGCAAGGTGCGGGTGGTGCAGGGCAGCGGCAGATTCGTGTCGCCAAATGAGATCGAAGTGCAAGGCGACGCAGGCACCCAGCTGATCCGCTTCGAGCAGTGCATCATCGCCGCCGGTTCGCAGCCAGTGAAATTGCCGGCGTTTCCCTGGGGTGAACGGGACGAACACGGCGCGCTGGTGATGGATTCGACCGATGCGCTGGAACTGAAAGACATCCCGAAGAACCTGCTGGTCGTCGGCGGCGGCATCATCGGCCTGGAAATGGCGACGGTGTATCGCGCGCTCGGCAGCGCGGTGACCGTGGTCGAGTTCATGGACCAGATCATGCCCGGCACCGATACCGACCTCATCAAGCCGCTCGCCGACCGCCTGAAGAAACAGGGTGTCGCGATCCATCTCAAGACCAAGGTCACCGAAGCCAAGGCGACCAAGGCCGGCATCATCTGCGGTTTCGAAGGTGCCAGCATCCCGGCGAGCGACACCTACGACCGCGTGCTGGTGGCCGTCGGCCGCACGCCCAACGGCAACAAGCTGGATGCCGACAAGGCCGGCGTTGCGGTCACAGAGCGCGGCTTCATCAATGTCGACCGGCAGATGCGCACCAACGTGCCGCATATCTTCGCGATCGGCGACATCATCGGTCAGCCGATGCTGGCGCATAAAGCCACCCATGAGGGTAAGCTCGCCGCCGAAGTCGCGGCCGGCGAAAAGAAAGAGTGGGTCGCGAGGGTGATCCCGTCGGTGGCCTACACCGATCCGGAAATCGCCTGGGTCGGCATCACCGAGACCGAGGCGAAGGCCAAGGGCCTGAAGGTCGGCGTCGGCAAGTTCCCGTGGGCCGCTTCGGGCCGCGCCATCGGCATCGGCCGCACCGAAGGCTTCACCAAGCTGATTTTCGATGAAGCCAGTCACCGAATCGTCGGCGGCGGCATCGTCGGCGTGCACGCGGGCGACCTGATCGCCGAAGTCACGCTGGCGATCGAGATGGGCTGCGAGGTGGCCGACATCGGCCACACCATCCATCCGCATCCCACACTCAGCGAATCGGTGGGCATGGCGGCGGAAGTGTTCGACGGCACGATCACGGATCTCTACTTGCCCAAGAAGGGCAAGTAGGCCGACCTGTACATCCCGAAGAAGAAATGATCGACATCTCTCTGTAGAGCGGCCTTCAGGCCGCTGCTTCCGATGCGCAACCGTTTCGTTTTCGTCAGCCGTAGGCAAGGCCCTGATGTCGTCGCCGGCCGGGTTCTGCCTGGGCCGGCCTGAAGACCGCTCTACAGGTATTTTGGAAAAGATCCTATGAAAACCCTCGGCCTCATCGGCGGCATGAGCTGGGAATCGACGCTGCCGTACTACCGCATTGTCAACGAACGCGTGCGTGAGCGCCTCGGCGGCCTGCATTCGGCGAAGCTGGTGCTGCATAGCGTCGACTTCGCCGAGATCGAAGCGCTGCAGCACGCGGACGACTGGGACGCGGCTGGCGCGCAGCTGGCCGCCGCCGCGCGCGGACTGCGCCTGGCCGGCGCCGAGGCCATCGTGGTCTGCACCAACACCATGCACCTCGTCGCTCCGGCGATCGAGGCCGCGGTCGACATTCCGCTGCTGCATATCGCCGATGCCACCGCGCAGCGCATCCGCGCCGCCGGGCTGACGCGCGTGGCGCTGCTCGGCACCCGCTTCACGATGGAGCAGGCGTTCTATCGCGAGCGCATCGAGGCGGCCGGAATCGCGGTGCTCACGCCCGATGCGGCGCAGCGCGAACGCGTGCATCGGGTGATCTACGACGAACTGTGCCTGGGCCGGATTGTCGATGCCTCACGCGACGACTACCGAGCGGTCATGGTTGATGTGGTCGCGCGCGGCGCGCAGGGCGTGATCCTGGGCTGCACCGAGATCGGCCTGTTGGTGGGCCGGGACGATGCTGCCGTGCCCTTGTTCGACACCGCCCGTATCCACGCCGAAGCTGCCGCCGACTGGGCGTTGGCGTAAGGCCGCCAACGCCCGTGTTTCACAGGAGGTCAGAAAGCGAACGTGACCCCGGCGATCGGCCCGTGGAATCGCTGCTCGAATCCGCCCCGGCCGTCGTCGAGCTAGCGGGTAACGTCCAGATCGAACCAGTCGTAACCCGCGAAAATGCCGAACTTCGGGGTGAAACGGTATTCCACCAGCGCCTTGGCGCGGGTGATGTCGCCGTCGTAATCACCGAAATCGCCCCAGTCGGCATCCAGATACTGGCCCTGTGCGATCGCCCGCCAGCAGCCGTCGGCGGTATTCCCCCGGATGCGTGCGCCGACCACCGGCGCGGTGCCGCGCTCGCTTTCGCGGACCCGGAAGCTGTCCTCGCCGGATTCCCCGAGCAGCGTCCCGCTCAGGCCCGCGGTCTCGGCACCCACCTGCGGGCCGAAACCGAAGGTCGGTGTTTCGACCAGGCTGTAGTCATGCATCACGCTGCCCAGATCGAAGCGGGTGTCCAGATCGACGCGCGACCCGGCCGGGAACGTAGTGCCATCGAAAGTGACGTCTTCCCCAGCACGGCATCGTTGCCGGCGTCGTAGCCGACATAATTGAAGTGGATGCGGTGGCGCTCGGCGAAACGGAACGTGCCTTCGACGCGCTGCACGATGTCGTTGCCGACATCGAAACGGTCGCTGTCGTAGTCGCAAGAGTGTCGCCGGCGAATTCGGCGCGGCCGGTGATGCGGCTTTCGGCGTCGGCCTGCATGGCGCCGAGGCTCAGGGTGAAGCGGTCGTCGTCGGCGTGCGCGGTCGAAGCGAAGGCGGCGAGCACGGAGGACAGGCCGAGGGCGAGCAGGTGTCTCTGGGTCATGGGGAAAGTCTCTGACTGGGGGATTGATGATCGCGACGACGCGCGCATCGCTCGCCGCGGCCTTGACCAATTAGCGAGGCCATTCGGTGAAGGATCAGTGAAAGTGCAGCCCGCGATGCGCGAGCTGTCGAGGTGGGCGCGATGCACGATCGTAAGAGGCCGCGCCATTGCTGGATTCGGCGCTGATGAAACGCGTGAGAGACGGACGATCTGCATGACGCTTCCGCAGCCGCGCGTGTTGCGGCGCTTCAAGATGAAGTCGGGCTTGGGGTGTGAGGACCGGGCGCGGGGACCACGATTCGGTATTCAGCACCTTTCCGCACACGGTCCCGCGGTCTTGCGTGGATTTGCGGTGACGGTCATGCACAACGTCTTGTCTGCGCTCAGGCGCAGTGGCGAGCGGGTGCATCGGAAGCGGATGCCGATCTGGGGGGGGGCGGCATCGGCAAGCGCAGCCGGAAAGGTGGAAGTCGAAGCCCTGCGTGGACAGTCGCAGCGCTCGGGCACATGCCGCGGCAGCCCGACTTCGGAGGATGCCCGCAGGAAAGCCCCTTGAAAGGGCTGGCCGTTGATACCGCCCGGGTTCAGTGCTGCGTTTCCTCTGCGGTTGCCCACCAAGCGGGCCGGCTGCTATAGTCATTGGGCTAACGAATGCGGTTTTGGTCTGCCTCCAGCCAATGGACGTCAGGTCGGTCCGCCCAACGCTTCCGCTAACGCTATGGGTGCCGCGTGTTGAACTCTGTCACTGCCGGCCGTCGGCTGGCGCGACGCGCGGTCGCCTACCAAGCGGTCGCAGTGTGCGCGATATCGCTGGGCTGCTTGGTGATGGGTCCCGAGAGTGCGTTGGCTGTGTTTGTGGGAGGCGCTGCGGTCACTGCGGGTGCAGGGCTGTCATCGGTATGGGCGTTGCGGGGCGGCGTGGTGTCTTCGGGCGTTGCTCTGGCCCGCATGTTCGTCGGCGTGGTTCTCAAGTGGTGTGTGGTCTTCATCATGCTTTCGCTGGGCCTTCTACTCTGGCGCCTTCCCGGGCTGCCTTTGGTGGTCGGAGTCCTGGTTGCGCTGGCCGTGCAGTTCGTCGCGATGGCCCGTCGCTGAAATCCCATTCAACATCTAAGAAGGTTCTGTCCCATGGCGGCGAGCGAGCAAGAACTCACTCCCACGAGCTACATCCAGCACCATCTGCAGAACCTCACCGTTTCGGTCGGCGAGGGTGGTTTCTGGACGCTCCACATCGATACCCTGATCACCTCGGTCGTGATGGGTTTGATCATTGTGTCGGCATTCTGGGCGGGCACCCGCAAGGCGACCGCTGGCGTGCCCGGCAAATGGCAGGCGTTCGTCGAAATCATGCTTGAGTTCGTCGACAAGCAGGTGCGCGACACCTATCACGGTCCCAGCAAGCTGGTGACGCCAATCGCGATCACCCTGTTCTTCTGGATCCTCATGATGAATCTGCTCAAGATGATTCCGGCGGATTTCATCGCGCTACCGCTGGAAGCCATCGGCGTGCCGTACTGGAAGCCGGTGCCTACCGCCGACGCCAACGCCACGCTCGGCATGTCCATCAGCGTCTTTTTCCTGATGCTCATCTTCGCCTTCCGCTCTAAGGGTTTAGGCGGCTTTACGCATGAATTCCTGACCGCGCCGTTCGGCAAGTGGATGATGCCATTCAACTTGCTGCTCAATACCGTCGAGTGGTTGAGCAAGCCGGTGTCGCTGGCCATGCGGCTGTTCGGCAACATGTTCGGTGGCGAAATCGTCTTCCTGCTCATCTGGGTGCTTGCCGGCGCCAGCCTGCTGGGCGCTCTTGCGGGCGGCCTGCTCGGCCTTGGCTGGATGCTTTTCCATCTGCTGGTCATACCGCTACAGGCCTTCATTTTCATGATGCTGTCGATCGTCTACCTCAGCCTCTCAGAGGAAGCGCATTAAGCGCTTCAGCCAAAGGCTCCCGCTTCCCTCGTCTCACCCTTCCACCCTTACGCACTCGTTTTGGAGAACACCATGGAAATCCTCGCGCATCTGGCTTCGGTTCAGGCTTCGACCGCTCTGGCCATCGGCATCATGATCGGCCTCGCCGCTCTGGGCGCCGGTATCGGCTTGGCCATCATGGCCGGCAAATTCCTGGAGTCGGCCGCGCGCCAGCCGGAACTGATTCCGGTATTGCAGGTCCGCATGTTCATCACCGCCGGCCTCATCGACGCCGCGTTCATCATCACGGTCGCCATTGCCCTGCTGCTCGCCTTCACCAACCCGCTCGCCTCCGCCCTTCTGGCCGAAGCAGCGCGTCTGGCGGGCTGATCCAGTCTTATCGGATCGACGATGCGCGCGGCCCGTCAGCGCGCGTCGTGGCTGAAAGAACGGGCGCCTTGCGGCGCCCTTTCCCGTCACTTCAGGCAGAGCTATATCCATGAATATCGGTCTCACCCTATTCGCCCAGGCGCTTGCCTTCGCGGCCCTGATCTGGATTGTCGCGACCAAGATCTGGCCGCCCCTGATCAAGGCCATCGAAGAGCGTCAGCAGAAAATCGCTGATGGCCTCGCTGCGGCCGACAATGCGCAGAAGAATCTCGCCCAGGCCGAAGAACAGGTCAACGAAGAACTGAAGCTCGCCCGCGTCAAGGCCAACGAGATCATTGACCAGGCCCACCAGCGCGCGAATCAGATCATCGATCAGGCCAAGAACGACGCCGTCGCCGAAACCAACAGGCAGAAGGCGCTGGCGGAGGCGGAGATCGCCGCTGCCGCCAACCGCGCCAAGGAAGATCTGCGCAAGCAGGTGTCCTTCCTGGCCGTGAGCGGCGCCGAGAAGCTGCTGAAGCGCGAGATCGACGCCAACGCCCACAAGGCGCTGATCGACGAACTCGCCGCCCAGCTGTGACGGGACGAATCGACCGATGACCCAGGCTCTCACCCTCGCACGTCCCTACGCCCGCGCCGCTTACGCGATCGCACGCGATGCCGGCGCCACGCCGACATGGTCGGACGCGCTTGCCTTTGCGGCTCGCGTTTCCGCCGATCCGCGCGCGCAGTCGCTGCTGGGCCATCCGCAGCTCGATCGCAGCGACGCGGTTGCCCTGCTGTCGCCGCCGGTCGGCAACAGCGTGGACAGCGCGGACCTGTTCGGAAACGACCTGTTCGGCAATTTCCTCGCGCTGTTGGCCGACAACCGCCGGCTGCCGCTGCTGCCGGAAATCGCCGGGCTGTTCGAGGAACTGCGCGCCGATGCCGAACGCATCGTCAAGGCGAAGATCACCTCGGCCACGGCGATGCCGGCGGCCGAAGTCGAGAGCATCAAGATCGCGCTGAAGCGTCGCTTCGGTCGCGAGGTCGAGCTCGAAACCGCGGTCGACGCCAGCCTGATCGGCGGCGCGGTGATCGATGCCGGCGACGTGGTCATCGATGGTTCGCTCAAGAACAAGCTTTCGCGGCTGCAGACGGCTCTGGCGCAATAACACGATTGTAGGGTGGGCTTCATGCCCACCACCGCGACAACAAACCACTGCGATTCCTCGGGAATTCGTAATGGTGGGCACAAGGCCCACCCTACACAGGAAACAACCATGGCTACCTCCCAGCTCAACCCGTCCGAAATCAGCGAACTGATCAAGACCCGCATCGAGAAGGTCAAGCTTTCCGCGGAAGCGCGCAACGAAGGCACCGTGACCTCGGTGTCCGACGGTATCGTGCGCATCCACGGTCTGGCCGACGTGATGCAGGGCGAAATGATCGAGCTGCCCGGCAACACCACCGCACTGGCGCTGAACCTCGAGCGCGATTCGGTCGGCGCCGTGGTCCTCGGCGACTACAAGACCCTGCGCGAAGGCGATACCGCCAAGACCACCGGCCGCATTCTCGAAGTGCCGACCGGCCCGGAACTGCTGGGTCGCGTCGTCAATGCGCTGGGCGAAGCCATCGACGGGAAGGGCCCGATCGAAGCCAAGACCTCCTCGCCGGTGGAAACCATCGCCCCGGGCGTGATCTGGCGCAAGTCGGTGTCGCAGCCGGTGCAGACCGGCTACAAGTCGGTCGACTCGATGATCCCGATCGGCCGCGGCCAGCGCGAGCTGATCATCGGCGACCGCCAGACCGGCAAGACGGCCATCGCCATCGACACGATCATCAACCAGAAGGGCAAGGGCCTGGTCTGCATCTACGTGGCCATCGGCCAGAAGCTGTCAACGGTCGCGAACACCGTCGCGATCCTGGAGCAGTACGGCGCCATGGAGCACACCATCGTCGTCGTCGCCGGCGCGGAGGATCCCGCCCCGCTCCAGTACCTGGCCCCGTACAGCGGCGTGGCCATGGGCGAGGAAGTGATGGAGAACGGCGTCGAGGTGGAGGGGCAGGGCCTCGTCAAGGACGCGCTGTGTGTCTACGACGACCTGTCCAAGCACGCCTGGGCCTACCGCGAGATGGCCCTGCTGCTGCGTCGTCCACCCGGCCGCGAGGCTTATCCCGGTGACGTCTTCTACCTGCACAGCCGTCTGCTTGAGCGCGCCGCTCGACTCAGCGAGGAGAACGGCGGCGGTTCGCTGACCGCCCTGCCGATCATCGAGACGCAGGCCGGCGACGTGTCCGCGTACATCCCGACCAACGTCATCTCCATCACCGACGGTCAGATCTTCCTGGAGACAGACCTGTTCAACGCCGGCCAGCGGCCTGCGCTCAACATCGGCATCTCCGTGTCTCGCGTGGGTTCTGCCGCGCAGACCAAGGCGATGAAGAAGGTCGCGGCTCCGCTCAAGCTGGACCTGGCCCAGTACCGCGCCCTGGCGGCCTTCGCCCAGTTCGCGTCGGACCTGGACAAGGCCACCCGGGACCAGCTGACCCGCGGCGAGAAGCTGTCGGAGATCGTCAAGCAGCCGCAGTACCAGCCGCTCCCGGTGGAGAAGCAGGTCGCGATCCTGTACGTGGCCACGACCGGCAAGCTGGACGACGTGCCCACGCCGCGCGTGAAGGAATTCGAGATCCAGTTCTACCGCTTCCTGGAGATGGAGCGTCCGGACATCCTGAAGGAACTCGGCGAGACCAAGGCCCTGTCCGACGACCTGGCCAAGAAGCTCGAGGAAGCCACCGACGCCTTCCGAATCTCGTTCCTCGCGTAGCGTCCCGAGGCAAGAGCACGTCCCATGGCATCCCAGCGAGATATCAGGCGTCGGATCGGCGCCGTGAAGAACATCAAGCAGATCACCCGGGCGATGCAGTTCGTGGCCGCCTCCAAGCTCAAGCGAGCCCAGGACGCGACCCTTGCCTCGCGCCCGTACAGCGAGAAGCTGGATGAGGTCCTGGCCGACCTCGCCGCAGTCCTGAGCGCTGAGGATCATCCGTTGCTGGCGGAGCGGGACGGCGGCAAACGCCTGATCGTGCTGGTGACCACGGATCGTGGTTTGGCCGGCCCCCTCAACACCAACACCATCCGGTTCGTCTCGCGCGAGATCCTGGAACACCCGGGCGATCTGGCGGTCGTGACCGTGGGACGCAAGGGTCGCGATGCGATGCGTCGGGCCGGCGTCCCCATGGCGGCCCACTTCGCGGGCTTCGGCGATCGTCCGGCCTTCGCCGACGTGATCCCCCTGGCCAGGCTCATCACGGACGATTTTCTGGCCGGCGAGTATGGTCGGGTGGATGTCATCTACAGCCGCTTCGTCAGTACGCTGACCCAGCGCCCGGAGTTGCTCAAACTGTTGCCCATCGAACCTGCCCAGGACACCGAAGGCATCCCCGGTCACCAGTTCATCTTCGAGCCCAGCGCCGCAGCCGTGCTGGAGAAACTACTCCCGCGCTACGTCGCCACCCGGCTCTTCCAGGCCGTGCTGGAGGGCAAGGCCAGCGAGGAGTCCAGCCGCATGGTCGCCATGAAGAACGCGACGGAGAATGCCGAAGACCTCATCGAGGACCTGACCCTCTCGTACAACAAGGTCCGTCAGTCCAACATCACCCGCGAGATGATCGAGATCGCGTCCGGCGCCAACGCCCGCTGACGCTGAAGGACCAGGAGGTAACCCACACCATGGCGATCGCCGCATCCAACGCGACCGGCCGAGTCATCGCGATCACCGGACCCGTCGTCGATATCGCGTTCCCGGCCGGTCAACTGCCGGCCATCTACAACGCCGTCGAGATCCAGCGCGAGGGCCAGGAGTCGCTGGTCTGCGAGGTCCAGCAGCACCTCGGCAACAACTGGGTCCGCTCGGTCGCCATGACCACCACGGACGGCCTCGCCCGCGGCGTTGCCGTGCTGGACACGGGCGCTCCGATCAGCGTGCCGGTCGGCGAGGCGACCCTGGGTCGCGTGTTCGATGTCCTGGGCCGGCCGATCGACAACAAGGGCCCGGTCAACGCGGCCGTGTATCTGCCGATCCATCGCAAGGCTCCCGCGTTCG
Organism: Lysobacterales bacterium; assembly: GCA_031364125.1. Classification (GTDB taxonomy): domain Bacteria; phylum Pseudomonadota; class Gammaproteobacteria; order Xanthomonadales; family Xanthomonadaceae; genus Lysobacter_I. The sequence goes on from JANLVT010000049.1 coordinate 9,927, forward strand.
ACCAGCAGTCCACCGACGTGGAAGTGTTCGAGACCGGCCTCAAGGTGATCGATCTGATCTGCCCGTTCAAGAAGGGCGGCAAGATCGGCATCTTCGGCGGCGCCGGCGTCGGCAAGACGGTCATCATCCAGGAGCTGATCCGGAACGTGGCCCAGGAGCATGCGGGCTACTCCGTGTTCGCCGGCGTCGGTGAGCGATCCCGAGAAGGCAACGACCTCATCAAGGAGATGACCGAGTCGGGCGTCCTGGCCAAGACCGCCTTCGCCTTCGGCCAGATGAACGAGCCGCCCGGCGCCCGCCAGCGCGTCGCGCTGACTGGCCTGACCATGGCCGAGTACTTCCGCGACGAGGAGGGCCGCGACGTCCTCCTGTTCATCGACAACATCTTCCGCTTCACCCAGGCGGGCTCGGAGGTTTCCGCGCTGTTGGGGCGCATGCCGTCGGCCGTCGGGGACCAGCCGAACCTGGCGACGGAGATGGCCGGCCTCCAGGAACGCATCACCTCCACCAAGAAGGGTTCCATCACCTCGCTCGAGGCCGTCTTCGTCCCGGCGGTCGTCTACAAGGACCCGGCGCCGGCGACGACCTTTGCCCAACTGGTCGCGTCCTTCCGCCTGGAGCTAATCCTCGAGGAGATCGGTATCTACCC
>JANLVT010000042.1:0-11052 GCA_031364125.1 Lysobacterales bacterium
AGGGGTGATGTACGGCGAATACAACCGCTCGGGCAGCCTCGCCAGCATCGCCAACCGGGTGTCGTACGCGCTCAACCTGCACGGACCGAGCATGACGCTCGACACCATGTGCTCGTCGTCGCTGACCGCGATCCATCTCGCGTGCCAGGATCTGAAGCTGGGCCGTACCGACATGGCGTTGGCCGGCGGCGTCAATCTCAGCATCCATCCCGGCAAGTACGCCATGCTCAGCGCCGGCCAGTTCATTTCCAGCGACGGCCACTGCCAGAGCTTCGGCGAAGGCGGCGACGGCTATATTCCAGGCGAAGGCGTGGGCGTGGTGGTGCTGAAGCGCCTCTCCGACGCCGAGCGCGACGGCGATGCGATCCATGCGGTGATCCGCAGCAGCGCGCTGAACCATGGCGGCAAGACCAACGGCTACACGGTGCCCAATCCGCAGGCACAGGCCGCGGTGATTTCCGATGCGCTGAAGGATGCGGGCGTCGATGCGCGCCACGTCAGTTACATCGAAGCGCACGGTACCGGCACGAAGCTGGGCGACCCGATCGAAATCGCGGCGATCACCAAGGCCTTCCGCGAATACACGACGGACACAGGCTTCTGTCTGATCGGTTCGGCGAAGTCGAACATCGGTCATTGCGAATCCGCAGCGGGCATCTCCGGCTTGACCAAGGTCATCCTGCAGATGCGCCACCGGCAGATCGTGCCGTCGCTGCATTCCGAGCGGCTGAATCCGAACATCGATTTCGAGGTCACGCCGTTCGAGGTCAACCAGCGCCTGCGTCCGTGGAATGCCCCGGTGATCGACGGCAAAACACTGCCGTTGATCGCAGGCATCTCCTCATTCGGCGCCGGCGGCGGCAACGCGCATCTGGTCGTCGAAGCTCATGCCGGCGCGCAGGCCCGCGCATCCCACCACGAAGCCACACCTGGCGTCGTGCTGCTTTCGGCGCGCACGCTGCCGCAGCTGCGGCAGAAAGCGCTCGACATCAAAGCCTTCGTCGAACGCGACGCCGACATCGATCTGCCCGGCCTGTGCTACACGCTGCAGATCGGCCGCGAAGCGATGGAAGAGCGCCTCGCCATGCGCGTGGACTCCCGCGCGGATCTGCTCGAAAAACTCGCCGTATTCCTCGCCGACGACAGCCTTGAAGACGGCGCACTCGCCGATGATCTGTACTACGCGCAGTCCCGCCGCCACCGCGAAACCATCGCGCTGTTCACCGTCGACAAAGACCTGCAGGCCAGCGTCGACGGCTGGTTCGTCTCCGGCAAGGTTTCGCGCTTGCTGGATGTCTGGACCAAAGGTCTCGACCTGGACTGGCTGAAGTTGCACAGCGCGCCCCTGCCTGGACGCATGCATCTGCCGGTCTATCCCTTCGCCAGGGAACGCTACTGGCGCGAAGAGCCAGTGGACACTCTCGCCGCGACGACGGCGCAGGCGCTCCATTCGCATGCGGTCCATTCGTTAGCACACCGCAACGCATCCAAACCCGGGCAGCAGCAGTATCTCAGCAGCTTCCGCGCGGACGATCCGCGCATCGGCGGACTCAGGATCCAGGGCCATGCGGGTCTGCCGCAGGGCCTGCAGCTGGAAGCGGCGCGGGCCGCGCTGGCTGACGGGCTGGGCATGCAGCAACTGGGCATGCAGCGGCAGGGCGGGGCATGGGCATTCCGCGAGGTGCGCTTTGCCGCGCCGCGCACCATGCCGTCCATGATCGACATCGGCATCGCGGTGCTGCCGCCGGGCCAGGGCCTGCGTCCGCAGCTCCACGCGGCGGCGTTTGAGCTGTCCGACGTGAGCGATGGCCACGTGTTCTGTCAGGGCTTCGTCGAAGCCTGCCCCGATGCGTCCACGCCGACGCTCGACATCGCCGCACTGTCGCGCGGCGCCTCACCGCTGTTCGCCGACCGGGCCGCGGTGCTCGAAGCCGGCCGTGCGATCGGTCTCGACGTGGATGCGCTGTATCAGGCCGTCGCTGCGATCCATCGCACCGCGGACGGACTGTGGCTGACGTTCGCGCCAGCCGACCCGTCGCACAGCGCGTTCGCGGATTGCGCGATCGATCCGGCCATCGTCGAAGCCGCGATGCTCGCCGCGCAGTGGCTGCGGCCCGCGCAGGACGCGCTGCATCTGCATGCCCTGCACCTGCCTGCGGGATTCGCGGAGATGCGCGTGTATCCCGTGGCCGCCCGGCCGCGATACGCGTGGATCGGAGCGAACGCTGCGACGCATCGCGACGACGCGCTGTGCGTCGATATCGCGCTGTGCGCCGACGATGGCGCCGTATGCATCGCCTTCAGCGCGCTGACGTCGATGCCCGCCATCGTCACCGCCGCTCCACCGGCAGTGGAGACCAAGCCGCAGAACACGGCCGAAGCCGCGCGTGAGACCACCCCGGTCCTGCCCATGCCGGATCGGTTGTTCGAAAGCGGCACATCCGACACAACCGCAGCATCGCCTGCGGGTGTCGGCGCGGTGGCGACCGCAGCATTCAGCGCGATCGCGCTGGCGACTGCGGCATCGCTTGCCAAGCCGAGCGCGATCGCGCTGGCGTTACCCGAACAGATCACAGCACCCGAAGAGACGACAGCCGCAGCGGCGGCCACGCGGGACAAGCCCACGCGGGACAAGCCTTTGCTGTCGCTGACGGCGGGTGCCGATGCGGACAGCGGTTCTCTCGATGGCGAACATCGCGCGCACGCATCGGTCGTACTGCGTGATCGCGGCGACGGTATTTTCGCGCTGCGTCTGCAGGCCCCTGCGGGCAGGCTGGAGACCGGACTCGTCGATGCGCTGCATCGGGCGCTGGCCCATGCGCGCGGACTGCCCTCGCTCAAGGCGCTGCTGATCGAAAGCGACGAACGCGTCTTCCTGCAGGGCGGACACGCGGCGCTGGACGATGACGGCACGCGCTCGCTGCTGCAGACCCTGGCATCGTTTCCCGCGCCGACGCTGGCGGTGCTGACGGGGCAGGCGCTGGGCGCCGGTTTCCGGCTCGCCTGCGCCTGCGATGTGGTGATCGCGGTCGAAGACCAAGACTACGGCTTCGCAACGTCGGAAGACGGCCCGGCCCTCGTCCAGCCTGCGCAGTTCGACTGGCTCGCCGCGCGCTTCGGCGCGCCGCTGGCATCGCTGCTGGCGGCCCGCGAGCGCCCGCTCACCGGCCGCGAACTTCAGGCCGCCGGCTGGGGTGCGACGGTAGTGCCGCGCGAAGGCGTCGCGGCCGCGGTGGATGCGTTCTGCGCGCACCTGTCCGACAAATCCGCGGACGCGCTGCGGCTGCTGAAAGAACATCTGGCCCGCGAGTTCGATACCGGCTTCCCTGCGGCCACCGCAGCATCCGCTTCCGGCGACGCGCTGCTGCAGTCGCTGCAGGAGCTCCCGGGCAGCGGCTCCGCTGCTGGTTCCGCTGCACCCCCCGCTGCGACCGCCCCCGATCAACCGGCCGACATCGCGGTGGAAGCGGGCGCGCTGACCCTGGCCTCGTCCGTGGTCCACGCCAGCGTCGATGCCGACGGCGTGGTGCTGGTGCGCCTCGAAGATCGCGACGCGCGGAACATGTTCTCCGATGCGATGATCGCCGGCCTGCAGGAAGTGTTCGACCGCATCGCGGCGGCGCCCGGGTACAAGGCCGTCGTGCTCACCGGCTACGACACCTATTTTTCCTCCGGCGGCACCCGCGACGGCCTGAAATCGATCCAGGAAGGCAAGGTCCGCTTCACCGATCTGGATGTGTTCCAGCTGCCGATGCGCTGCCCGCTGCCGGTCATCGCCGCGATGCAGGGCCACGGCATCGGTGCCGGCTGGACCCTCGGCCTGTTCTGCGACGCCGTGCTGTTCAGCGAAGAAAGCCGCTACGTCAGCCCGTACATGAATTTCGGGTTCACCCCCGGCGCGGGAGCCACCGGCATCCTGCCGGCCCGGCTGGGTTTCGATCTGGCCCGCGACAGCCTGTTCACAGGGCGCGAGATCACCGGCGCGGAACTGGCGCGCCGCAATCCGCTGCTGACCGTGCTGCCGCGCGACCGCGTGCTGGACGAAGCGCTGGCGCTTGCGCGCAGCGTCGCCCGGCATGCGCGCGCCGATCTGCTGCCGTGGAAGGCCGCGCGCATTGCGCCGCAGTTCGACGCCTGGCAGGCGCTGTTCGCGCGCGAAGTCGCCATGCACGAAACCACCCTGGTGGGGCATGCCGATGCGCTGAGCCGCATCGAGCAGCGCTTCTCGCCGGCGCAGCACGCACTTGATCAGCACAAGCCCGCGCAACATGAGCCCGTGCAGCACGCACCCGTGCAGCACGCACCGGCACAGCAGGCACCGATACAGCAGGCACCGATACAGCAGGCACCCGCAGGCTCCCCTGCGGCGCGGTCCGCGGCAACTGCGGGCGGCGACATCCTGCCGACGATCCGGCGTCTGCTGGCCGAAGAGCTGCGCGTGGACGAAAGCGAGATCGACGCGCTCACGCCGTTCGTGGATCTGGGCCTCGATTCGATTTCCAGCGTCGCCTGGATCCGCAATATCAACGCGCATTTCGGTCTTTCGATCGAAGCGACCAAGGTCTACAGCTACCCGAACCTGCGCACGCTCGCCCAGCATGTCGGCGAGCAGCGGTCCGGCGATGCGGAGGCCGGCGATGTGCCGTCCACCGACCTGCCGCGCATCGATGCGAAGGGCAGCGATGCCAAGCTCAGCGATGCCAAGGGCAGCGATGCGAGCCGCGCGAACACCGCGGCCGTCCGCGCCGCGGCACCGCCGTCCGCGACCCTGCGTCAGGCCGTCGCGCCGCGTCGCGAAGCACCTGCATCCGCATCCGCATCCGCACCGTCCGCGCCCGCACAGGCACGTGTCGATCTTGGCGCGGTGCGTCGCAGCCTGATCGAGCTGCTGGCGCAGGAACTGCGGCAGGAACCCGACAGCATCGATGCCGATCGCGGCTTCGTCGAACTGGGGCTGGATTCGATTTCCGGCGTCACCTGGGTCCGCGCCATCAACCAGCGCTACGGCACCGCCATCGAAGCGACCCGGGTCTACACTCATCCGACGGTGGAGCAGTTCGCCCGGTTCGTGCGCGACACGCTTGTCCAGCGCGCTGAAGCGGAGGCGCCCGCATCGGTCGTCGCACCCGTCGTGCCCGCCGTCGCGCCGCGCGCTTTCATCGATAGCGTGGCCGGCAGCGCTGCCGCCACTCCTGCTGCCACTGCGGCCATGCCGCTGTTCGACTGGCCGGTGCTCACCTCGTGGCGCGGCCACGCCGACGCCGCGGCGGCCGTACCCACGCGACAGGCGGGCAACGCCTTCGGCATGCACGACACCGAAATCGCCGTCATCGGCATGGCCGGCCGCTTCCCGATGGCGAAGGACGTCGACAGTTTCTGGGACAACATCGCCAGCGGCCGCAACTGCATCAGCGAAATCCCGCTGTCGCGCTGGGATACCCGCGACTATTACGTCGAAGGGCAGCCCGGCCTCGGCCAGAGCAATTCGAAGTGGATGGGCGTGCTGGAAGGGCACGACCGCTTCGACCCGCTGTTCTTCGGTCTGTCGCCGCTCGAAGCCGAAGCGATGGACCCCCAGCAGCGCATCTTCCTGCAGTGCTGCTGGCATGGCATGGAGAACGCCGGCTACACCGCGGAACGGCTGTCCGGCAGCCGATGCGGCGTGTTCGTCGGCTGCGCCAACGGCGACTACAACCTGTTGTCGCGCGAGCAGCAGATCAACGCACTCGGCTTCACCGGCAACGCGACCTCGATCCTCGCGGCGCGCGTGTCGTATTTCATGAACCTGCAGGGGCCGTGCGTGTCGATCGACACCGCGTGCTCGTCGTCGCTGGTCGCCATCGCGTCGGCCTGCGACAGCCTGATCACCGGCGCCTCGGACATCGCGCTCGCCGGCGGCGTGTACGTGATGGCCAACGCCGACATGTTCCTGAAGACGGCGCATGCGGGCATGCTCTCGCCCGACGGCCGCTGCTACACCTTCGACCAGCGCGCGAACGGCTTCGTGCCGGGCGAAGGCGTCGGCGTGGTCATGCTCAAGCGCCTGGCCGACGCCGAACGCGACGGCGACAGCATCCTCGGCGTCGTGCGCGGCTGGGGCGTGAACCAGGACGGCCGCACCAACGGCATCACCGCGCCGAATGCGGAGTCACAACAGCGTCTGATCCGCGACGTCTACGACCGCTTCGGCATCGATCCCGGCCGCATCGAACTGATCGAAGCGCACGGCACCGGCACCAAGCTCGGCGACCCGATCGAGATCGACGGGCTGAAATCGGCGTTCTTGCCGGCGACCCTGCCGGCGACAGACCGCCGCCAGTACTGCGCGATCGGCTCGGTGAAGACCAACATCGGCCATTGCCTGACCGCGGCCGGCGTGTCCGGCTTCATCAAGCTCCTGCTGGCGCTGAAGCACCGCACGCTGCCGCCCAGCGCCAACTTCGAAACGCCGAACGAACACCTCGATCTCGACGCGAGCCCGTTCTTCGTCAACACCATCGCGCGCGACTGGGCTGCGCCCGACGGCGCCGCGCGCCACGCCGCAATCAGCGGCTTCGGCTTCAGCGGCACCAATGCGCATCTGGTGTTATCCGAATACGCACTGGCCGAACACGCGCCCGCCGCGGGTCCGTCGGCCATCGCGGTCGAGCCGCCGATGGCGCCCGATGCCGGTTTCCTCGTGCCGCTGTCGGCGCGGACGCCCGAACAACTGCTGCGCAAGGCGCAGGATCTGCGCGACGCTCTGCAGGCTGGTTCCGGGAGCGATTCTGCGCTTGATCCCGGGAGCGATCCCGGAGTCGATCCGGCCGCGCTGGTCTACAGCCTGCAGTGCCATCGCGACGCGATGGACGAACGGCTGGGCTTCGTGGCGCGCAGCGTGCAGGAGATGATCGACACGCTGGGCGCCTACATCGACGCCGCAGGCACGAACCGGCCGCTGCCGCACGGCGTTTTCGCCGCGCACGTGCGCCAGGGACGCGAAAGCGTGCGCCTGCTCAACGAAGACCCCGACATGGCGGCGCTGGTCGTCGACAAGTGCATCGCCGACGGCAACGCCCTGAAGCTCTGCGAACTGTGGGTGAAGGGTCTGGCGCTGGACTGGCGCAGGCTGCACGGCCCGCGCACGCCGCAGATGGTCGCGCTGCCGCCGTATCCGTTCGCCGAGGACGCCTACTGGATCGTGCCGGGTGACAGCATCGCGCCGGGCGACAGCCTTCCTGCGCCGATGCCGCGCCACGCCGGCGAAAAAGCCCGGCATGCGCATCCGCTGCTGCAGGAGCAGGTCGCCGACCTGGGCGCGCAGGGCTACCGGCAGGCGGCCCACGCACACAACGCCGACGCGGACAGCGCGCGGCGGACCGAGCGGATCCATCTGCCGACCTACGCGTTCGCGCGCATGCGCTGCTGGATTCCGTCGGAGGGCGGGGTGCGTGCGGCCAACGGTCCGGCGGCGGCTGCCGCGCCGCCGCCCGACCGATACCTGCACAACCTGGACATCATCGCCGGGCTCTTCGCGGAACTGGAAGAGGACACGATGAGCGCCTCGGAAGTGACGGCGCGGGTGAAGCAGTTGGCCTGAAGCGACGTGAGACAGGGATAGGAAAGGCGTTGAACTTGCTGCAACGAAGCAGCGGATAAGGACATGAGAGAAAGGATGGCATGGTGGATTTCGTCGAATACATTGTTTCCGAGCTGAAGAGCAGACGCCTGGGCAAGGCCAACGCGCTTGAGCTGATCAAGCAATTTTCCGGGCAGCTCTCGGGCCGCCGGGCGACGACTGCGCGGCTGCATCCGCTGCTGCATCTCAATGTCTCGACCCTGACCCGGCAGCGCTACCGCACGCAGCTGACCGGGGACGAATTCTTCCTGCGCGATCATCGGGTCAGGATGCCCTCGGGCGCGGCCGTCGGCGTGCTGCCGGGTGTCGCCTATCTGGAGATGGCCCGCGCGGCGGTCGCCGATGCGGTACCGGAGCTGGCGACCACGTCGCTGATCGCGTTCGAGAACGTGCTGTGGCTGTCGCCGTTCGCGGTCGAAGCCGAGCGCGCCATCTTGATCGAACTCGACGCCGCCGATGACGTGCTGGAATTCAGCGTGTTCAGCGAAACCGACGCAGGGCACCGCACCGACCACGCCTCCGGCCGCGTGCGTTTCCACGATCCCGGAGAATACGGTTTCGAAGGCGACGCAGCGCTGCTGGATCTGGCCGCACTGCGCGACGCGATGCGCCGCGAACACTGGGACGCCGATGCGGTGTACCGGCAGTACGCGCGGATCGGCATCGAATACGGCCCGACGCATCGCGGCATCGTCGCCCTGGACAGCGGCGACGGCCAGGTCCTGGCCGATCTCGCGCTACCCGACGCGCTCGCCGGCGAAGACAACGCCGCCTACATCCTGCATCCGTCGCTGATCGACAGCGCGCTGCAGGCGGCGATCGGACTGGGCGGGCGCGACGCGCCGCCGGCCGATCCGATGCTGCCCTTCGCAATGGAATCGCTATGCATCCTCGGCGACTGCGCGCAGCAGCTGCATGCCTTCGTGCGCCGCGCCGACATCGCATCGGACGATGCGGCCCAGATCACCCTCGATCTGGATCTCTGCGACGCGGACGGCAACGTCTGCGTGCAGATGCGCGGGTTCTGTGCGCGTCGCTTCGACGCCGGCAGCGCCGCCGCCACGAACGACCCTTCCGCCGTCGAAACGCTGGTCGCGGTGCCGCGATGGAGCGAACCGCGTCCGCGCGGCGCCGAGCATGTCACAGGCGCGCCGGACTTCGCGCATGTGCGTGTGCTGCTCTGCGATTATTCCGGCGTCGATCCCGTCGCACTGTCGGCGCTGCGTCCGGGGAGCGCGGTCGAGTCACTGTCCGCAGCCGCAGCCGCAGCCGCGCATCCGGCGCTGCGCTACGAGGCCATCGCGCTGCAGGTGTTCGAACATCTGCAGGACGCGCTGAAGCGGACCGGCGGCGAAACGACGCTCCTGCAGTGCGTGATCGCCGATACCGCGGAAGGGCGGCTGCTGACCGGCCTGGGCGGCATGCTCAGAACGGCGGCGCTGGAGAATCCCGCGCTCACCGCGCAGCTCGTCATCGTGCAGGCGCAGGCGACGCCGGAAGCGCTCGCCGCCGATCTGGCCGAAGCCGCTGCGCAGCCGCAGCGCTCGCCCCTGCTGTCATCCGCTGAAGGGTGGCGCACGCTTGACTGGACGCTGTTGCCGCAGGTGGCAGCAGACGCGAGCGACGCGCATGGCGACTCGCCCTACAGGGAAGACGGCGTCTATCTGATCACCGGTGGACTCGGCGGCCTCGGCGGCCTGTTCGCGCGCGACATCCTCGACCACACGCAGCGCGCGCAGGTCGTGCTGACCGGCCGTTCGGCACCGGACGGCGACATCGCCGCGCGGCTCGAAGCCTACGGTTTCGACGATCGGCTGCACTATCGCCAGCTCGACCTGGACGACGCCGCGCAGTGCCGGCGCGCCATCGCAGCGATCGGCGACATCGGTGCGCTGCGCGGCGTGCTGCACTGCGCCGGCGCGCGCAGCGACGATCTGATCCTGAAGAAGACCGTCGGCGACGTGGCCGCCGTGCTCGCGCCCAAGGCACGCGGCACCTGGCATCTCGACGACGCCACCGCGGATGCGGATCTCGATTTCTTCGCGCTGTTCTCGTCCGGCGTCTCGGTGTTCGGCAACGTCGGCCAGGCCGATTACGCGGCCGCCAACGGGTTTCTCGACGCGTTCGCGGGCTTCCGCCAGGCGCGGGTCGTGCAAGGACAGCGTTCGGGCAGGACGCTGGCGATCGACTGGCCGCTGTGGGACGAGGGCGGCATGCGTCCGGATGCCGACGGCGTGCGCTGGCTGCAGGCGCAGACGGGGATGCTGCCGATGCGCAGCGCCTCGGGCATCGCGGTGTTCCGCCAGGCGCTGGCGTCCGCGCACGCGCAGGTACTGACGGTCGAAGGCGATGGCCGCCGGCTGCGCCGTCTGTTCGATGCGCCGCCGGCCGTTGCGCCGCCGGCTCTTACGCCACGTTCTGCGCCGGCACGCCTGCCTGCGCCCGCGATGCGCGATGTCGATGCTCCTTTCGCCAGTGCTTCCGCCGTCGATGCCGCTGTCGGCGTCGACACCGGCAGCAGCGATCTGCGGTCGCAGGTCCGCGATTTCCTGCGCAGGGAATTCGCGCCGCTGCTGAAAATCGCCCCGGCGCAGATCGACATCGACGAGGCGCTGGAAAACTACGGCATCAATTCGATCCTGGCGATGAGCCTTACCGCCCAGCTCGAAAAACATCTCGGCCCACTGCCGAAGACGCTGTTCTTCGAATACCAGACGGTTGCGGCGCTCGGCGAACATCTGGCGCAGGCGTACCGGGCTCCGCTGCAGGCGCTGCTGGCGCCGGCCGTCGAGCACGCCGCAGCAACCAACACCCTGCCCAGCGCGCCGGGTCCGCGGCCTGTGTCCGCCGCAGCGCGTCCAGCCGTCCAGCCGTCGCTGCGCGGCAAGTCGCAGGGGCTGGTGCGCCGCGCACCTTCCGCGCGCCCGACCACCTCCGAGCCGATCGCCATCGTCGGGCTCAGTGGCCGCTATCCGGAAGCCGAAACACTGCAGGACTACTGGCGCAATCTGCGCGACGGTAAGGACTGCGTGATCGAGATTCCCGAGTCGCGCTGGCGCTGGCAGGACTACTACACCAGCGACCGCGAACAGCCCGGGCACTACAGCAAGTGGGGCGGCTTCATCCAGGGCGCCGACGAGTTCGACGCGCAGTTCTTCAACGTCTCGCCGCGCGAGGCGCCGTACATCGATCCGCAGGAGCGTCTGTTCCTGCAGCACGCATGGATGGCGATCGAGGACGCGGGCTATTCGCGCAAGAGCCTGCGGATGCCGCACGCCGATGCGCTGCCCGGCCAGGTGGGCGTTTACGCAGGGGTGATGTACGGCGAATACAACCGCTCGGGCAGCCTCGCCAGCATCGCCAACCGGGTGTCGTACGCGCTCAACCTGCACGGACCGAGCATGACGCTCGACACCATGTGCTCGTCGTCGCTG
>JANLVT010000046.1:0-62125 GCA_031364125.1 Lysobacterales bacterium
ACTCATGCTGCGCACGCTCCAGTGCGTCGCGTTATCAGGTTTGCTCTGCCGCACTTTGTCGACAACCGCTTGTACATGCTCATCCAATACCGTGCGCGGGCGCCCCGTCCTCGGCGCATCGGTCAAGCCGGAAAACCGGTACATTTGATAGCGCCGACGCCACTTGGAAACCGTCTGAGTGCTGGTCTTCAATCGGTCCGCAATGCGCTTGCCCGACTCGCCATCCGCGCACGACAACACAATACGGATGCGAAGCTTTTCATCCGCCGGAGCCTTGCGAACCGCCAAGCGGTCACGCAGCTCCGTGCGCTCGTCATCCGACAACTCAAGCTTCGTAATGGGTCGTCCTGTTCTCGCCATTGCACCAGTCTCCATCAGCACTGCTGCTAGAGACAACATGTCACACATTTAGTTCAATTTATTTTTGAGACGCCACACTAGCAGGCTGTTGAAATTCGAGCCGACAACAACGCAATTTCAGTAAATTCGACTCGCCCGTGGGCGACTTTGGCTGTGAATTTGCCGTGGGATTTGCTTTTCCTCGGCCTTTTCGCCACTCCGGACGCACCTTTCCCGCCAGGACCGTCATGTCGCAGCCCCAACTGCGATAAGCTTCGGCAACCGCACCAGGTTGCTCGCAGCCATCGCCTGTTGAAACAGCGCCTCGATCTTCTCGATGCCACGCTGCTTGACCTGACGCGTCCCCGCCGAGGCCTTCAGCCAGCCGAAGTGCGTCTCGATCCCCGCCCGGATCTTCAGGCTCACCGCATAGCCACCGTGCCGGGTGGTACGACCATCGATCGTCCTGCGACGGATGCTCGTGTTCTGTGCGACATGAGGCGTCACACTTGCGGCCCGACAATTCGCCACAAACTCGGCGCTGTCGTAGGTTTTGTCCCCTCCCAATGTGCGTCGTCGCTGCCCGGAAAGCGCTTGGACCATCGTCAAGGCCGCATCGCGCTCACCATGACCGTTCGCGTACGTGAGCCGGGCATCGCGCACCAACCCGTTGCGGTTCTCCATCAGCACATGTCCCTGATAGCTCAACTGCGCTCCGGTATTGCCCTTTCGAGCCGCGCATCCGGGTCGCTGGTCGAGGCGTGCGTATCGTTCTTCCTGGCCTGCCGCCGAAAATCCGCCGGCTCATTGCGTTTTCCCGCATCACCGGGCGGCGGCTCGTCCTTCAGACGAAAACTCTTGTGCGAGGCCCAAGCCTGCAGCAGCGTGCCGTCGACTGAGACATGTTGGTCCGACATCAGATCGCGCTTCTGCGCCAGCAACACCACTTCACGCAGGAACTGGACCGCCACCTCGTTGCCATTTAGCCGGTCGCGGTTCTTGGAAAACACTGAGTGATCCCAGACCGCTTCGTCGATGGCAATCCCGACGAACCAGCGGAACAGCCGGTTGTACTGCAACTGCTCCATCAGCAGCCGTTCGCAGCGGATCGCATAGAACAGCTGCAGTAACTGCGCTCGCAGTAGCTCCTCCGGGGCGATCGATATCCGTCCCGCCTCCGGGTAGAGCGTTGAGAACAGGCTGTTCATCCTGCCAAGCGCTTCATCGACCAGAGCACGGATCTCGCGCAGCGGATCATCGTCAGGGACGAAGTCCGACAACGTCGCGGTCGTGAACAATGATTACTGGGTGATGTCCGCTCCGCGCATGGGTCTGGCTCCAAAAGATCGGGCCCTGTATCGCAAATTCGCCGTCTGAAAGCAAGGCGCGACGGAGGAGAATTTCTAGGTGGGTCAGTATTACCTGCGCATCACCGGTGAAAGGCGAATCAGTTCTGGGCGCGCGCCAACAGGCCGACGGCTATTACCTGTACCGGTCACCGCATCTCGGCCGCGCCTGCCGATGACGGCGCTTGGCCGAGGCAATCCCGCCGCCACGCGGTTGACATGCACAAGTTATAGAATATTCTCGGCCTGACGCGGCAAAACGCCGACGGCAATTAGCCAAACCAGACCATGACTGACAACGGAAGGAACCGCACCATGACCGAAACGACCCTGAAAACCGAGACGACCCAGGAAATCGGGATGCCCCCGATGCCCCCGATGCCCTCGGGACTGTTCAACCCGTTCCAGCCGGGGTTTCACGAGAACCCGTACGAGCACTACCGGGAGATGCGCGACATCCTCCCGGTGCAGCAGCACCCGATGGGGGTCTGGTTCTTATCTCAGCATGCCGACGTCGATATGGTGCTGCGCGACGCCCGACTGTCCGTGTCGGAGATCAACCTCGGCGCCGGCCCGATGCGAGACCAGTACGAGGCTCTCATCGCAGACGCGCCCATCAAACTGGTGACCATGATGAACAGCGACCCGCCGGACCACACCCGGCTGCGGTCGTTGGTGGGCAAGGTGTTCACACCGCGATCGATCGCTGCGCTGGAGCCGAAGGTGACCCAACTGGTCGACCGGTCGCTGGACCGTATCGCCGATGCCGGCTCGGTCAACCTGATCGACGAACTCGCGTTTCCATTGCCGTTCGAGGTGATCTCATCGATGCTCGGCATGCCGGACACCGATCACAAGCGGCTGCTCGAGTTGACCGAAACGCTGGTCATCGCGCTGGAGCCGGTCACCGATCCCAAGGTGATGGCGGCGGTCTTCGCGGCCGAAATGGAGCTGGCCGGCATGATGCAAGAGGCCATCGCGTGGAAGCGCAACAACCCGGCCGACGACGTGCTGACCGCGCTCATCCAGGCAGACCATAACGGCGACTTCCTCTCCAACGACGAACTGGTGGCCGAGATCCTGCTGCTCTATGTCGCTGGCCACCATACGACCGTCAACCTGATCGGCAACGGCGTCGCCGCGCTGCTGCGCCACCCCGACCAACATGCGCTACTGCGGTCGAACCCGGATCTCATTGGCAACGCCATCGAGGAGTTCCTTCGCTACGACAGCCCAACCCACCAGACCCGCCGGATCACCCTCGCCCCGTACCAGGTCGGTGGCCAGGAGATCCCGGCCGGCCAGATGATGATCGCCCTCCTCGGCTCGGCCAACCGGGACGAGCGGATGTTCGGCCCGGACGCCGGCGTGCTGCGGATCGACCGCGAACAGGCCCGCCAGCACGTGTCGTTCAGCCTCGGCGCCCACCACTGTCTCGGCTCTGCGCTCGCCCGGCTGGAGGGCCGAGTGGCGATCAGCCGGCTGGTGGCCAGGTTCCCCGGACTGGCGTTGTCCGGCCCGGTGAGGTGGAACGGCCGCATCAACCTGCGCGGCGCGACGGATATCCCGGTCAGCGTGTAAGCACGTGCCCGACAGGGCGCAAAGGACGAAAACCTCGTCGACATCGGGTAACTCCGCGGTCGGCGAGGTCCCATCATTCCACGCGCCAACCTCACACCGGACCCTACCCTGATTCGGTTCCGTAGGCGAACGTGAAAAAAGATGGGGCTCCGCGGATCAGGATGGGGGCAGCCGGGCGTTTTAGGGTAACGGAAGCAGCATGCTGGCGACGATCTCGAGCCTCGGATAATCCTCGTAGCGGTAGCCGTAGGCACTGCGCTGGATCGTCTGTGGATCTTGTTGTTAGCCCGTCCACCGGTCCGAGGGAACCTTATTGATCCGGCACGATTATATTTGAACTTTCGTGTTCTGAAATTCTCAGATTTGGAATGGACAGAGAAGACGCAAGGCATCAGTCGCTGGATAGGCTGCACGAGCGACGTAAGCAGGTGATCCGGTTGCATCGCCAAGAACATGGCGTGATGCAGATTGTCGAATTGACAGGGCTGTCTTACCCGACGGTACGCAGCACAATTGATCGTTATCAATCGGGCGGTCTGACAGCCATCAAGCCCAGCCGACGCGGCAAAGCCGCCGGCAGCGGTCGTTTGCTCAGCGAGGCGCAGGAGTGGGACATCCAGCGGATCATCTGCGATAAGCGGCCCGAGCAGTTGAAGATGGATTTTGCGCTGTGGAATCGGGCGGCGGTGATGCAGTTGATCGAGCGTGAATGTGGCATCACGCTCTCGGTGCGCGGGGTGGGAACCTATTTGGCTCGGTGGGGATTCACGCCGCAAAAGCCGATCAAGAGGGCCTACGAACAACGTCCCGTAGCGGTTCAGACTTGGCTTGATGAAAGCTATCCGGCCATTGAAGCGCGAGCCAAGGCCGAAGGCGCGGAAATTCATTGGGGCGACGAGACCGCACTGGTGAATACCGATGTTCGCGGCCGCTGTTATGCTCCGGCTGGCAAAACGCCGGTTGCCTTTGCGGTCGGTGGCACCCGGCAAAAGTTATCGATGATCGCGACTGTGACCAACAAGGGCAAAACCCGCTGGATGATCATTGACGAGGCCTTCAACGCCGAAAAGCTCATTGAGTTTTTGGGCGCGTTGATCAAGGACAGCAAGCGAAAAGTATTTCTGATGCTGGATAACCTTCGCGTGCATCACAGCAAGTTGGTCAAGGCGTGGGTAGCCGAGCGCAGCAGCAGGATTGAGCTGTTCTACCTACCCAGCTACAGCCCGGAACTCGACCCAGAAGAATGACTGAACGCTGATCTGAAGCATGCCATTGGCTCCAAGGCGCCGGCACGCACCAAAGCCAAACTCAAAGCGGCAGCCACCGAGCACATGCACAAACTTGAACAGTCACCTGATCGCGTCAAAAGCTACTTCCAAGATCCACGCGTGGAATATGCGACTTGAAATAGTTCAAACTTCAACTGGCCGGATCAATATTCTCGGGCTTGCTGTAAGCGAGATGCCGTCCCAGCGACGTTCGATCATCTGCGCGAACTTTTAGTACGGCGCCAGTCGTTGCCAGCGCAGGCTCTGCTTCCAGCTTACGAAGAACGCTCCTGCCCCGCATTCTGCGCGGTAGTTCCACACTGGCCGAACGTTTCCTTCAGCATGACGGCTGGGGCCACCAGGCGTTCCCTGCATGCTACAAAGTCTGATACTGCGCCGGGCATTGGTCTGCAGCGGTGGCTATGCGGTGAACTGGCTTCGCATCACTGCGTGGAACCACGACGCTGGCAAGAGCCTGTGCATGCCCAAAAACAAGCGAGCATCCGTGCCGACGACGTATTGCGATCGCGGGTGTCTTGACGCGAGAACCTTCCACAGGCGATGCGCGACTGCGTCCGGAGCGGAGCCAAATCGCGTGGCCAGGCCGACGGCTTCTCCGAGCTTCGCGAGCCCTGAGCGATAGCTATCCGGTGCGTCTTCCGGCAGCTGGGCATGCGCGGTAGCGAGACTGCGTTCCGTCTTCGGAATAAAGTCCGTTTTGATGCCACCCGGGCAGACGGCCACGACACGAACACGTTCGCGCCATAGCTCGTGCCGCATCGCTTCGCTCAGGCCAAGCACAGCGAACTTCGAGGCGTGATAATAAGCCTCCCATGGCACGCCGATGTAGCTACCAATCGATCCGATATTGACGAGCTTCGCCGTCTCTCCCGGGTGGAACGCAGCGTAACGACGGAGCAGAGGCAAGGCCTCACGGCTCAGTCCCGCGAGCCCTAAGAAATTGGTTTCCATCAGTGATCGCGCATCCGTTTCGTTGGTGTACTCGAACGCGCCATTGAGGTTGAAGCCTGCATTATTGATGAGGGCGTACAGGCCATCGCGGCTGTGCCCGTCGATAGTGGCGAGTGCGGCGCGGATGTCCGTCCTTGTGGGTGACGTCGAGCAGAACGGGGTGAAGTCTTGATACTTGGCCGACCGGACAGGCGTTCTTCAGCGCCTCGGCATCCTCGGTGCGCCTGACACCTGCGAACACGGTATAGCCCTCGCCTGCCAGAAGGATTGCACTGGCGCGACCGATGCCGGTCGAGGCGCCGGTAAGGAGAATCGTCTTGGTTTGCATACGTCGTGTTTACGGGGTGATGGCGGTCGACCGCCGCGTTGTAGGGTGTAGATCTTCTAGCGGCGGAGATCTCTTGGGTAAGCTTGCGTCCGAAGGAAGAGGAACCGCCGTTCTGATCATGCTTACGGATATCAGGGCCTTTCGCCATCTCCAACAATATTCTGGCCATGAACATGGGGCGACGATAGACCCTGCGAGGCTTGACCAGATTCTGCACTTCGACCATCAACTTGTGCACGTCGGGTTTTCGTGCTGCGAGCCGTGTGAGGGCTGCTGCAAACTTCAAGTTGCGTTGCAGATCCGATTGGCGCTGTCCGACAGCCGCAGGAAAAATGAAATCGGGGATCGCGGCCATAACCCATGGTGTATCCAGCAGAGTATTCACTTCCGCAAAGAAAGTGGGCGCCAACGTGGCGAGCGGATCGCTTGCGCCCTTGGATTCTACAAGCAGGCGCCGCAGCAACACTGCTTCCTTTGCAGCCACGCTCATCCCTTGACCGTAAAGAGGATTGAACTGGAAAATCGAATCACCAATAGGAATCAGCCCGCGTGGCCAGCGTTGAATCAGCTCGAAATGTCGCCGCATACTTTGCGGGAACACATAGCGCGAGATCTCGCCAATCCGCGTCGCCTCGCGAATCGCGTTGTATATTGTCGGAGTGCACAGTTCCCGTGCGTAGTCGAGAAAGCCGGCTTCGTCGCCAAGCGGCTTGTCATCGCCGCGCCCACCCAGGCTCACCATCCAACGCTTGCCTTCAAACGGCAATAACAGCCCGCCGCGGCTGCTCTGTGGCATCAGCGGGAAAGTCATTACGCCTTTCCAGCCGCGCGGAGCGTCCCCTGGAATTTGATAAGTGGCTGTGGAGTAACCTAGGTCAACGCCAATGGCGTCTCCGCCGGGCTCGCTCCT
This sequence comes from Lysobacterales bacterium, assembly GCA_031364125.1. Classification (GTDB taxonomy): domain Bacteria; phylum Pseudomonadota; class Gammaproteobacteria; order Xanthomonadales; family Xanthomonadaceae; genus Lysobacter_I. Next base: position 6,745 of record JANLVT010000046.1, read on the forward strand.
CCCGTTGATTTCAATACAGCAAGCTTGGGCGCGCCTCTCCTCGAGGCATCGATGATCAAATCGGCCGGCAGCATCTGCGTAACACTGTCCGCACCGTGAAAATTCACGCCTTCAGCAACCTCTCCATTTGCGCTGGTCGCGATGCCAGTCACTCGGCACTCCAACTGCACGTTGATATTGGCGTGCTTGATCGCGCACTGTCGCAACGCGAACTCAAGCGTCGACCGCGATATCGCGAAGTTGCGGATATTCAATCGCGCATGGGAAAAGGGTCGAAACCCGGGCGCTCGATGCGGACATCCAAGGCGCTGCGCATAGGCACGGCACCGGCATTCTCCAGGACAATCTGGAAGTCCGGGAACAGCTCTTTCAGCGCGATCAATCCACCCGTCATCAGAGCGTGTACGTGACGCGCTTGCAGCGTACCCGCGCGATGAGCGGCGGTCGTCGGCAGTCTATCGCGCTCCAATACGGTGACTTGTTCGAAATGATCCGCCAACGCCCGTGCAGCCGTCAGCCCCGCGATCCCGGCTCCTGTGACCACCGCTTGCTTACCCAAAATTCCTGTCGTCACTTATCGAGTCAGTAATTAAATATATTGGAAAGCGCGTTCAATTGCGATTCGCAACAGATTTGATTTACCGGCGCCGCACGCCTGATCGGGGGATCGCAAGCATCTTGTGCACGACCGCTCCTCCTAGGCTCCCTGATACATTTCTTTCACGGATGATTGGAATATTTCTCGAAAAGACGAAGATATTTTCTATGGCTCTCGCTATCCCATTCGAATCCGGTTAACTGTTCGTCGAGCCCAATAGAATTCATGAGCTCGTCCGGAATGGCCGAAGACGCCTTCTTCGTTGTTTCGGATCCGACTGGACGGCCTGTCTTCAGCCCGAAGCTGTAGGGTTCAAGCCGCCCCATATGATGAGTTGAATGCTGAGCTGTCTCCAGGTACTTCCGCCCAAGTTTCGGAAACACCCCGGGTATGTACTGATGCGTAGCAATATCCTGCCGCACGATCATCGTGAGGAACACAAAAGCGGCTACGGGATTTAGGAAGAATGTGGGAAACGCGATCAGATACCTGACGAAGCCTTCAAGATGGCCATTTCCAGCAACGGCTATGAGCCCGCTCGGTATCGCGTCGTGGTGAGTGCCGTGCAGGTAGATGAACTCCAGCTCGGAGTTATGGCCCAACCAATGATCACGATAGAACCAGCTGTTTACGAGCTTCAAATACCAGAACTCCGTAAACACGTTGATCAGCAGCACCAAAGGCAACGCCAGGACCGAAAACTCGAAATGAGTGATGACCAGATACCATGGCGCCAGTGTCACGATATGCGCGAGCAATCCAGTGAAGTAGGCGTGAAAAATCTCCAGGACGATATTATCCCGCTTTGAAAAAGCCTTTTTCCATGTCGTTTCCATCAGGAATTCGCGGATCATCTGTCGCTTACGCAGATGATCAACGAGAATAGCGGTCCTGTATATCGTTATACCGCCCAAGTGAATATAAAACAGCCACAGTCCGATGCTTCGCATGAGTTCCACATGGTGCGGCAGGTCTGGAGTAATGTGGATTATGTAGTTTTCCAGCAGAAGCACTGCGATCGCGAAGAAGTACACGGGCTTTGTGTTCTGGATCTTGTATACGACCATGTAGAGGGCATCCTGCGGCCTGCGCAACAACAGCGGCACTGCAGCCTCCGCGCCGTGTCTGTACAGGAAGGCAATGATCATGTACAGGCACAGGACGATGCCGATCCAGGAGAGCATATTCATCGGGCCGTAGATGAAATAAACAGCCAACCCACAGATCAGGGTCATAAAGGCGTAGTCGAAGAAGTCCTTCGCCTGAAAGGTTGTCCTGGGTTTCCTCACGCCATACAGCTTATGGAAATGTTTTGGGTCGGCTGTTGTCATGACTATCGTCCTTGGTGATTTGGATTCAGGGGCTCAACGTTTGGGAGTGAAAGAAATCAGCAAAAACACATTTGCCGTCTCCCAGGCCATACAGCATGGCGCAACGCTGAACAAGCACCTGCCATTCGAAAACTACCATTTCAAACCATCGGTTTGCATCAACCGAAATTTATAGGGGAAATTTATTCGGCGCTGTCTTAGGCTCAATCTTCAAGCGCAACACCTCAACCATATAAGGTGTTGCGATGGTTGAATAGCGCGCCGTGGTCACGATCGAGCGAAGCAAGGGCGCGAGCCTGCGGACGATCAGCCGCATCCTGCAACTGAACGCCCCACCAAACTTTTCGAATTCGGCGGCTGGTCCGTATGCCGCATGGTACTCGAGGAATCCGCTCAGCGGATGTCCTCAAGGTCGACCAAGTCCACCTTGGCGTTTACGTACTTGTCTTCCTTTAAGGTCCTCCGCAATGTGGTTGCGAAAAACTTGTGGCTATCATTGACGAGGTTCATGTTCAGAAGAAGGTACGGCACGAAGCCGACCTCTGAGAAACCAACGTCCTGGATCAGCGCCACTTCCACCTTGCCGTTGGCCTTCGGCGTGTAGGTCCATTGGTTGTGAATCCGCTCCAACCGTACCACGCCTGGCGTAGGCGGCAAGCTGTTGGGCATACCCACCACGTCCAGCGTGACCGCCTTGGTCTGCTTGTCCTGATGGAATATGGTCGAAATCAGCAGCTCTCGATCGGCGAACGGTCCGGGTACTTCCACGCGCCAGAGATCCCTGTCGTAGCCTCGCGCCGGGTCGAAGGGCATGATGCGTTTGAAATCCTTGCATCCGGGAATCCATTCTATGCAAACCTGCAGATTGTCGCCGACGCCGATATGCTGCGAGACCAACTGGGTCAGAGTGTAGTCGCCCTCCATCACCGTCCGCAGCTTCAGCATCACGTCGCCCGGGGCCTTTGAGGTGTAGACCTTGATGCCAGCCTCGTCTTTGGCAAGCTTCCATTCGGACGAACCGGAGGCCACCCACGTGAAATGCGCTACGAGCGCCACCATCACAAGCAAGCTGAACGCAAAATACAGCCTCTTCCAAAGCGGGTCCTTAATCTTCTTGGGGGCCGCGGTATTCGATAACTCTGTCATGTCGTCTTCCTGTCGTTGGGATGGGCTGAGAGATGGAACACGAGCGCCGCTCGTGGAAGCGGGCGGCGGTCAGGCCGACACGGCCTCCGCTTCGGCGGGCGCGTTCCGGGTTTGGGTCAGAATGTCGGCGAGATACTTCGCCAGGCAAAGTAGCGTGAGTGTCGGCGCGACCCGCGCGTTCTCCGGGATGAGCGAGCCGTCGCAGACGTAGAGATCGCGCACGCTGGTTTCGAGCCTCGCGTCGACATCGCTGCCTACGCGCAGCGTACCGAGGGCGTTGCCGGGAAACATCGGCGCCTTGAATACGTCAACAGCACCGGCGCGTTCGAGGATCGCGCGCGCCGCCTGCTCGCCGCGCGCGAGCCTGTCGAAAACGACGGCATCGAGCGACTTGTGGTAGCGACCATCGGCGGAGAGCCCGCCGCCGACTTCATCGCGGGCCGTTACCGTGATTCCGATGTGCTCATGGTAGGCGAACATCCGGGAAAATTGACCGTACTGCAACATCAACAATCGGAACGGCAGCTTGTGGACACTCGCATCCTTGAGAACGGTGCCTTCTTCGAGCGTGGCTTCCGTGGTGTTGCAGAAACTGTCGACGCCCCGAAAGCCCGGGACGCGCCCGAACAGGTTAAAGCTGGGATCGATGAAATAGCCGCCAGCCGCGACATGCTGCAGCCCGCTGGCGCGCAGCAGCAGCGGCGTCGCCAGCGCGCCCGCGCAGGCAACGACCCGCTCCGCCCGGAACCGGACGATACGGCTGCCGAACCCTTCTTTGATCCGGCATTCCACGCCGACCGCGCGCCCGTTCTCGATCAGCACCCGTTCCGCGAGGGCCCGGCACTTGAGCACCGCGCCCTGGCGCACGGCGTCGTCGACGAAGGTCAGCGCCTTCCACTTGGCGTCGTACGAGTAGACGCCGCTGCATTTCGACTGGTCGATCAGCATCGGCTTCTTCTTCCAGTCGTAACCGGCCGCGAGGGCTGCTTCCCGTACCCTGTGCGCCTGCGGGCTCATGAGCGCGTCGGGCATCTCGGCAAGCGGGACCTGCAGACGGATCGCATCGTAGGCGGGCTGGAGATCGATCCCGAGCGCGCGATAGGCATCGATCGGCGGTTCGTCCATGGCTGCCATATACAGCGCGCTTGTGCCGCCTGCGGCGTACACGAGGGGTTGCTTGAGCTTATCGGCCACATGGACCTCGTTGATCATCGACCCGAGCGTCCAGACCGTCTCCTTGAGCGGGAGATATTTCCCCCGCTCCAGGATCAACACTTTTTGCCCGCGACCGCTGAGCTCGCGCGCGATCACGGCTCCGGCGGTGCCGGAGCCGACCACGATGCAGTCGTAGATTTCGCCGTCTCCGGACATGGTCATGGCTTGGCAGGCGCCTGCTGCGTCCCAGGCTTCCCTTGATTCAGGTGCTTGCGGTAGAGCTGCATCTGACGCTCGCGATAGGCGAAGTCGGTCAGCGATCGCTGGGTAAGGAACTCGTCGTCAATATCGATGTCGAACGCGGCGGTGGTCGTTTCCACGACGGTGATCCGGCGCTTGAGGAGGTTGGTCATCGTCGCCTTCTTCGGCAACCATACCTTGCCGAACTGCTTGACCTCGATCACCGACCATTCCTTGTAGTAACGACCGGAGGGGTCGTACAGCTCTTCTTTGAGCGTGATGAAGCGTTCCTTGTCCACGTAGGTCACGATGCGACTGTAGTAGGAACGCTTGCCGCGGCTGGCTGTCGGGGTCATCTCGATCTTCCAGACTGACCGGCCGCGATGCGTGTCCTGTCCGAGCAGCTTGTAGGTGTAGTCGCGGATCTTCCTGTCGACGGAGGAGTCTTCGGTCGACACCTCCGATCCGAACATCGCGGCGGCCTCGTTGCCATCGGAAACTGCGACCAAACGCTTGACCTTATTGAGCACGGGTAGGTACACCCAGATATCGAAGGGCTTGTCGACATCTGCATAGATCCACGACAGCATCGTCGTACCCTTGTCGCTGATGGGGTCGACGATAACGTCGAGCGACTTGTGATCAATTCCGCCCTGTGCAATCGGCTTGTGCGTGCTAAAAACTTCAAAGCGGATGTTGCGCGGCTTTTCGGCGCAGGAGAGCTTACCGTTGGACAAGCTGTAGCGGCATGTCGAGAACTTCATCTGGCGCACGGACGATTGGTACGTGCGATTGAGCACATCGTCCACCTTGATCATGATCTGGCGGGCGTCCTGCGCGAATGATGCGGTCGGGGCGACCAGGAACAGCGCCGCGAGGAAAATACGGTAGGGGGTTTTCATCCAACAGTCTCCTTTTTTAGCTTCGGTTTGAACTTCAATATCAAGGCGGGCAGCAGGAACAGGTCGTTGAGCAGACCCATGAAGATCGCCAGCGCGCCGAATTTTCCCAGACTGGACGTGCCCGGCGCGGAAGCGATCGCCATGATGCCGAAGCCCAGGCCCAGGATCAGCGAGGTAAACACCACGCCCGGGCCGGTTTCGGCCATGGTCCGCCTCAGCGCGGCGTTGACATCGTCGTCCTCGGCCAGTTGCAACTGGTAGTTCGAAATGAAGTGCACGGTGTCGTCGATAGAAATGCCGATGATGATCGGCGCGAGCATCATCGTGAAGAAATCAAGGGGAACTCCGGTGATCCCGAGCAGCCCCAGGGTGAGCAGCGCAGGGATCAGGTTAGGAATCAACGCGATCATTCCGACCTTGAGCGAGCCGAACACCAGCAACAGGATCACGCTCACCGCTACGAGAGCGATGCCGAAAGTGATGGCCTGGTTTTCGGTGAGGTACTGGGACGCCTGCATCGCCAGCGCGAAGATGCCGGTGATGGACACCTCGGTCTTGGGGTACTTCGTCTTCAGCTCTGCCATCATCTCGTCGATGTCGGCGCGCATCTCCTGAAAGACCAGGCGGTACTCGTACGACCCGTAGTTGTGCAGCGAGATCCTGATGTTAGCCTTGCGGTAGCTGTCGTCGACGAGACGCTGGCGCTCGCTCGGGTTCGCGTTGTTGAACAGGAACAGCGTCTGCGCCAGCATTTCGCGCGTGTCTGGAATTCGATAGTACTCCGGTGCGTTGCCGTTGAGTTTCCGGTTGGCGTCCTGCACCACATCGGCGATGGAGCTGGTCGTCACTACGTACTTCTTGTACTTGGTCTCGAACTTCCTTTGCAGGTCGTTCATCTCTTTCACAACGTCTGGATCCTGCAGGGCGAAGTCCTCCTTGAAATCGAGGTACAGCACCATGGCGTAGGCGCCCATCATGTGCTCGTCGGCAACCTTCACGCTCTGCGTGAAGGTCGAGTCCTCTGGATACTGGTCCACGATCTGCGTGTCGATCTTCACCTGGGTCGCGCCGTAGATGGAGACCACGAGCACCAGCATGAAGGGAATGATGAACGCGACCGGACGCCTCTCCACGAGTGGTACGACCTTGTCCAGGGCCGACCTGAGAGGCGGCAGCACATCCAGGAACCGCTTTTTGTCCGGCGTGGCGACGATCACCTTCTTTTTCGACACCGTCGGCCACAAGTCGATCAGCACCGGCAACAGGTAGAAGGTCAGCAGCAAAGCGAACAGGATGCCGAGGGTCGACATGATCGCGAAGTTCTGGATCGGAACGACCGGTGTGATGTTCAGCGCCATCGTACCGGTCATGTTGGTGAAACCGGTCAGAAGCAGTGCCACGCCGGCGAACTTGTAGCTGCGGCGCAGCGCATCCTGATGGTCGCTGCCGGATGTGCGCAGGCGGGTGTAGCCGGTCAGCGCGTGCACCGAATCAGCGACACCGACGGTCAGGATCAGCAGGATGGTGAGCATAATGAAACCGGTGACGGTGAGTCCGAGCAATCCGGTGACGCCGAGCGTGAAAACCGTGCTCAGGATGACGATCAGCATCGACCACACCACGGCCGACGCCGAACGGAACAGGAACCACAGCAGCACCATGATGATCGCGAACGCGGCTAGGTAGAGCCCGCCCATCTCTTTTCTCAACTTCACATTGTGCTCTTCGGCCGCGGTGTTGCCGACCGCGTAATAATCCAAATGCTTGGCGTACTCGGGCTTCTCGAGGATTTTCTTGATCTCTTCGAACAGCTTCAGGTAGTCGTCCTGGTCGGTGGGCTTGAACTCGATCGGCTTTTCCTCGCCTGGCGAGTCGGTCTGTTCTTCCAGCAACAGAACCGTTTCCCCCGTGAACTCCTCCGCGTCGACCGGGATGGCGCCGAAATCGGTTTCGATATGAATTCCGCCGTACTTGTGATCGCGCGAGAAAAACTGGAGAGGCAGCTGCTTCTCTGCTTCCGCGATCGCCTTGATCTCGGCGATCGCTTCGGGCGAGGTGGGCACCGTGTCGCCGACAAGTTGCCTGGCACCCAGCACGTCCCCGTCAACCGTCAGCACCGGCGCGTTCACCAGTGTTTTGACCTTGACGATGTGTTCGAGCGCGGATTCTTCGCCCTCCTTGAGCTTGGCGCGGAAGTTGATCAGCTCGTCCTGGATACCGCGCACGGCTTCCAGCGAAGCCGGGGAAAACACGTCCCCGTCCTTTGGCATGTAGACGATGTAGACGCCGTCCTCGCTGCCGAACTGCTCGTGGTAGCGGTTGAACGCGACCAGCGTCGGGTCTTCCTTGTGGAACCAACCCTCGATGGTCATGTCCATGCGCAGCTTGCTGATGCCAAAGAGGCTCGCGGCAAGCAAGGCGAGGAAAACAATGCCGACCAGCAGGCGTCTCTTGCGCAACGCATCCGGAATGTTTTCGAAGTGATCGGACAATCGACTTATGATTCGCTCTCTAGCGGACATGAATGCGCTTCCTGTTGTTCATGGTGATTGCCATGCGGACGTTCGACGCCCCTGCAAAGACAGATTGATTGAAGATTCGATGCGGCGATGCGTTCCGGATCCAGCGCGTGCCGTCGCTCGCGCCAGGCCGGCGGTTCATTGGAAAATACTCGCGATCACCGCACTGCCATCCTTGCCGACGACGGACAGATGGTCCGCGTCGACATCGATGCAGACGGCAGGCTTGGCCAGGAACTTGTTCCACCCCAATGACGGCGGCAGGTCGCCGTTGTTTTGCGTCGCACGGACGACCACCGTCTCGCAGGCTTTCGGCAGCTTTTTAGGACGATAGCTGCGGCAGGCGTGCTCGCTGGCGATCGAAAGCCGATAAGCGAGCATGAAATGATCTTGGGACATCCAGATAGCGTTGCGCTGTATGAGTTCGAAGAGGTAGTCTGCGCGCCGCTCCTCGGGGATTTTGCGGAATTCGTCGGCGTCCAGCGGCCACTTGCCGTTGAACGCCTTGATCAGATTGCCGAAGACTTTGGCAATCTCATCCGAGAGATCGCGGGTGGTCGATGCCGGGCAGCGGCCATCCACCAGCACCAGGCGCTCGACCGCGATGTTCTTCTTCAGCAACTGATGCGCCATCTCGAAAGCGACTGACGCGCCATTGGAATAGCCGAGCAGGCTCAGCTTGCTGCAGTCCCGCAATCCCGCAAGGGCGGCAATGTTGGCTTCGGCCATCGCCTGTATGGAATCGAGCGGTTCGCGCTTGCCATCCAGGCCAACCCCTTGGAACCCGAACATCGGGCGGATGCCGTTCATCGCACGGCTCAAAGTCTGCAGCGACATGACGCTGCCGTCGGAACCCGGGACGGCGAAGACTGGTGTTCCCGAAGCTTTGGTCTGCATCCGCACGAGAAGGTCGTCGTCGACCGAGTCCCGGCTCACGAACCACGCTTCAAGATCGGTTTTTGCCGGGGCCGTCCGCAGCGGCTTCGCACGCGAGGCCGTGGCGGGCGCATCGACCGTGCCGAGTACATGGATACGATCGATCTTGGTTCGATAGTTTTCGGCCAGATGGCGACTGAGACGCTCGATGTCGGGATGATTGAACACGACGCTCGGGGAGATGTTCTCGCCGAGCAACCCGATGAGTTTCTGGATCAGCGAGGCCATTCCGACCGAATCGAAGCCGAGCTCGGAAAAGCTTAGCCCGACATCGACGTCCGCGGACGGCATGCGCAGCAGTCGAACGGTTTCCTGCGTGAGGAAGCGCAGGATCTTGTCCTCGGCATCGAGCGCTTCCGCCTGTTCGCCGTTAGCAAGCGTATCGACGAAACGCCATTCGCGCGCGACCGCAGGCGCAGCACCGCCGTCGCGCTCACTATTTGCTTTCTGCGGCCTTGCTAAAGTGGGGATTACCACGCGCGACGACGCGTCGGCGCCGTCGAAATCCAGCCAGTAGCGGTGCTTGTCAAACGGATACGGCGCAATGTCGACCAATTGCGGCAGCGCTTGCGCATTGCGGCGACGCGTCAGTACCACCTCGCGCCAATGACCCTCCCAAGGCATGTCGATGCCGCCGACCCACAGCAGCGCGATATCCTTCAGCATGCCTTGGCGCAGGTTTTCGAGCAGCTTGTCCTCGCCGATCTGCGACTTGATCACGTCGAAGACGCGGGAGTTGTCGCGCTCCTGCGGGCCGCCGATGAAGATCGGACCGTTGCCGTCCACCGGCTTGTTGCCAGCCAGAAGCTTGGTTGCTCGCGCCAAAGCTTCGATCAGTTCCTTGTGGCTAGCGGCGACGATGGCGAGCCGATGCTCCATCGGTACGGTCGCCAGCTGCATGGTGTAGGCCAGGTCCTCCAGCGCCGGCGCGGGTTCCTGCGTGCGCATGCGGCTGGAGTAGAAGGCCAATGATTCCTGCAGTGATTCGCGCGTCAGGGCCAACGATTCCTGCAGGGATTCGCGAGTACGTCCCGAGAAGACGAACAACTGGCGGCCGCTGTGCTCCGCGCGCGCGACGCCATGGCCGGTGCGGTATTCCTCGAACAGCAGGTGCACGTTCACGCCGCTGTCGGAGAAGGAGTTGACGCCTGCGCGGATCGGTTCGTCGCCGCGGCGCAGCTCGTCGAACGGCAGCGGACGGTCGGCGATATACAGCGGATGCGCCCTGGATTCGATGTCGATGAAGGTGTTGAGCGTCTTCTTGGTGATCGTGGCGGGGAACTGCTTGTGGTAGAGCGACAGCGCGACCTTCATCGCGCTGGCCACGCCGCTGGCCGGCTCCGTATGGCCGATGTAGCCCTTGATGCTGCCGAGCGCACAATGCTTCTCGCCCGCGGTCGGCGCATCGAATGCGTTCTTGATGCCTTCGAACTCGAAGGAATCGCCCCACTTGGTCGCGTAGCCGTGAACTTCGATGTAGCGGACCGAGTTCGGCGCGATGCCGTGCTTCTCGTGGCATTCCGCGATCACCTGGGTGATGGCTTCGTGCTTGATCTCGGAGATGAAGCTGGCATGGCCGCGGTTGTTCTGGTGGGTCGCGACGACCTTGGCGAAGATGCGGCGGTTGTCGCGCTCGGCATCGTCCAGTCGCGTGAGCACCAGCAGGCCAAGGCCTTCGCTGCGCGTGAAGCCGTTGGCTGCGTCGTCGAACACTCCGCAGGTGCCGTCGGGCGAAAGCAGGCCGTAGCGCGCGATCGCCGCGTAGTCTCCTTCGAAGAGATTGAGCGACACACCGCCGCAGATGGCCACGTCGCACTCGCCCTGCGCCAACGATTGACAGGCGCGGTGGATCGCAAGCGCGGACGAGGCGCAACTGGCGTTGACCACTTCGCTCGGGCCCTTGAAGTCGTACAGGAACGAGATGCGGTTGGCGAGGTAGTAGATCGGGCTGGACGAGCTGAGCGCCGGAGCGCCCGGGATGCGGTGCAGATTGCGACGCAGATGATGCTCGTATTCGGCGTACGCATAACCGAGGAAAAGTCCCGTGCGCGTACCTCGCAGCATGTCCGCGCGCAGGCCGGCGTGCTGCAGCGCGTGGTAAAGCGCCTGCATCACCAGGCGTTCCTGCGGGTCGCACAGGCGGGCTTCATCTTCGCTGAGGCCAAAGAAGGCGGGGTCGAACCGATCGACCTCCTCGATCAGCGCGCCCCAGCGCGGCGCGGCGTCGACGTCGGCAGCACCCCAACGGTTTCTCAGCGGCGCGATCAATGAGCGCTGTTCGATCAGGTTGTGCCACAGCGCTTCCGGTGTCTTGGCATCCGCGAACGTGCAGGCCATGCCGACGACCGCGATCCCGAGGTTGCCGGACGGCACCGCGACCGCCTGCGCTTCGGCGGGCTCGGGGCTGCGCTCGTTGGCTGACGGACCGTAGTAATGCGAAAGCGCATCGGCGTGGTGCTCCAGCAGGTGGTCGATCAACGCTTGCCTGGATATGAAGCGCTCGCCGTGCAGGTCCAGGCCGTATTCGTCGCGGACAAAGGCCAGCATGCGCCCGAGCCCCCCTGCCCCGTCGGCACGCTGTCGCCGGCGCACCTCCGCACGGCGGCGCGGGGTAGCGCTCCCTCCGGCCCGCTCCGCCGATGCCTTGGCTGCGGCGGGGGGCGCAGGCTGTGCGGCCGCGGTAGGCTGCGCCTTAGGCACCGGCGCAGCCGGTGCCTCGTTCATCGAACCGGCGATGACGCCGGCCAGCTCTCTGATCGAGTTGACCGCCGTCAGCTGCGCCGGCGTGATCGACACCTTGAGCTGTTTGCTCAGGTTCGTCATCAGTTCGATCGCGATGATCGAGTCCATGCCGAACGAATCGAAGTCAGCGTCGACGTCCAGCCGATCGACCGGGATTTTCAGGGTAGACGCGACCGTTCCCGCGATCGTGCCCAACAATGTCGGTTCCGCGACAGCGCTCATCTCAATAGTTCCCTGATTCTTCTGCCAACGCGAGGTCGGCGGCGAGCAGCGCCTTCAGGCGCTCCAATTCGTTGCGGGGCGACGCATTGCTGGACTGCGGAGGCGCGAATACCGTGGTTTCGGGCAGGGGTGCGGCGTCCTGCATCGGTTCCTCATCGGGTTCGCGGAAGAACCCGCTGCGCTTCAGGTTCGACATGCTCGCCTTCACGCCGGCGATTACCGCTTCAATGTCTTCGTCGGTATGGGCCGTGGCCAGGAAACAGTTGCCCTGTATGTTGGTCTCCACCCCTTCCATGCGCAGCAGGATGAAGAATAGTGCTTCGGTCACTCCCCAGTCGCTGTCGACGAAACGGAAGCGGAATAACGAATCAAAGGTGTCGATGACCACCGGCAGGCACTCTTCGCCGAAGAACGCATTCAGCGTGTCGGCCAGCCGCGTGGCTTTTTCGTTGAGGGCGCGCTGGAAGCAAGTGCAGCCGTCGCACGACTGCACCCCATCGCAGCAGCGCTTTTTGATTTCTCCCAGGAAGGCCAGAGCGGCGGCGATCTTCAGCGGGTTCTGCGAATGGGCATCGGCCATGCCTGTGCGCTTGGAGCTCGGCATGCTGTCGTCGTCGAATCGCCAGGTGCCCCCATCGATCAGGTCCATGTATTTCGCCGCACCTGCGATGACGCCCGTGGGCAGGCCGCCGCCGGTAATTTCGCCGTAGATGGCCATGTCGGCCTGGATGCCGAAGCGGCCCTGCGCGCCCTTCGGGCAGACGCGGAAACCGGTGATCATCTCGTCGAAGATCAGCGGGATGTTCTTCTCGATCGTCAGCTGGCGAAGCGCCTTGAGGAATTCCACCGGTTTGCGGTAGGGATGGCGCGATTGCACCGGCTCGACCAGCACGGTGGCGATCTCGCCGGCACGCTGCTCGATCGCATCGAGCGACGCCATGTCGCCGTAGTCCAGCACGATGATCTGGTCGGCGAAGTCCTGCAGGATGCCCGGCGCCATCGGGAAGCTGTTGCCAGCGAGGTCCCTGGTGGCCGACACAGCATCCGAGAGGCCGTGATAGCTGCCTCCGAAAAGAACGATCTTCTTGCGGCCGGTCGCCGCGCGCGCGATGCGTACCGCGAGCATCACCGCCTCGGTGTCCGACTGCGTGAACAGCGCACGTTCGTGACCGGTGATCTCGCAGAACAACTTGCAGGCCCGGAAGATCATGTCGGAATGGCCGACCAGCGGGATGCCCTGATCCAGGCTGTGCTTGACCGCGTCGATCAGGAAGGGTGCACGGTGCCCGAACAGATTCACGCCCATGTCGCCGGAGATGTCGATGTACCTGTTGCCGTCGGCGTCGTGAACGTAGGCGCCTTCGGCCTTCGTATAGGTGATCTGGAAGTGGAGCTTCTTCAGATCCTTGATCAGGCGGAAGGGGCGACGCTGGTCGACGAAGTGGGCCTGATGTTCGAGAACATTGGCCTTGGACTTTGGCACGAAGCGGTCGTACTTCTCGACGAGAGCGGCGATCCAGGCGCGGTGCTCGTCGGTGAGATCGCGCTGGTCGAGCGTCTTCAGGGCACGCGCCGCGCCCTTGCCGTCGTGCGTCGGCGTGATGCCTTCCGCACGGCGAAGGATCGCCAGCACCTGTGCCTGCGACTCCTTGTCCAGCGACTGGAACAGGCGCATGGCGTCCTGTTTGTCGATCTGCTTCGACAGGATTTTCTTTGATACGTCTTCAACGGGCATCTGCATGGCGGGATCCATCTCGCGGTCGCTAGAACTGATATTGATATCGGATGACGAGCTGCTTCTGGTCGCGATACGGCCAGGCCCCACTACGTTCGTCCCGTTCGTCAGGATAGAACAATTCGAAATAGACCGTGGAGTTGTCGTCGATCAGGTAGGAACTGAGGAACCTGTGCCGGACGCTCGTGTACGGCCTGGTATAAATGGTGCGCCAACTCAGGGTCAGGTCGTCGTTGAAAAAACGGTTGCTCACCGAGCCCACCAACGAGTATTCGTCCTGCTCGCGTCCCACGATGTGGTCGCTCCAGTCGAGCAGACGGCTCCAGACGACTTCGGCGCTGTAGGTAAGCACCCGGCCACCCGGCGAATAATCGAAGCCGAAGGACGAATCGAACTGGTCGCTCTCGACGATCGACAGGTCGTTGCTGCCGGCCGGACGCGCGAAGAACGCGCGCGGCTGTTTCAGCGCCACTTCCGCGCGCAGCAGCAGGTTGTCGATCGCGACATTCGCGGTCAGCCCGTACATCTGGAAGCGCTGTTGGCGCACCAGGTAATCGTTGTCGATCAGGCGCGCCGCCATCAGGCTGATGTCGTTCTTGCCGAACGTGCGCTTCCACCGCGCCCCGAATTCGTAGGTGCCGGCGTTGTCCCAGTCGTCGTCCGGCGCGTTCCTGTCGAAGGCGCCGGGAATGTCGTACTCGGACCCGCGGTCCGGATACTTGTTGTAACCGGGCCGCGGCACGAAGAACGCGGTCCACTGGCCGGAGTCGCCGAAGTGGTCCATGGCGAGCATCGGCTGACCGACGCGAGACTCCTCCAGCGAGATGAAGAAGAACTCGGCGCTGTTGCGGGGGCTCACTTCGTCAGTGATCGCGCCGCCCTCCGAAACGCCCCACGGCAGGATTTGGTAGCCGAGCCGGAAGCTCGTGTTGCCGAAACTGCTCTGCAGGTAGGCTTCGCGGGTGACCAGTTCGCGGAACGGATCCTCGTCCTTGGCCTTGGCGCGGTGATCGTTGCCCCAGTGCAGATTGAGTTTGGTATCCAGGCGGAGAAACAGATTTCCGGCCAAGGGCTTCGAGTATTCCAGCCGGACAGACGACCGGTTGTTCACCACCCGCTTCGGCGAGGCGAACTTGTACGAGGTTTCATGCTTCAGGCTGATGCGCAGTGGCTCCAGCCAGGCCGCAAGCGGGCTGTCGTCGCCCGCTGTGGGCCCGGTCGGATCCTCGTCGTCCTCAGCCGCCGATACCGGTCCGACGGGCTGCTGACCAACAAGATCCGTACCATCGGGCGAAGGCTCGCCATCGGCAAGCGGTGCCGGCGTGCCCTCGGCATTGTCCCTATCGTCGTCCATGTTCGGATCGATATCGATTTCGAGGTCGTCAAGATCGAAGGTCGTGTCGCTGCCTTGCTCAGGCGGCAACCCGCCGGAGACCTTGTCGCCACGCGCGTCCGGTAAGCCCGCCTGCGTCTCGGCGGGCGGATCGATAACGACGCCTCCGAGGAAATCGCTGTCCGGATCGGGTGCAGGCTCGCTCTTCGGCGCCTGCGCACACGCGCCGAAGGCCACCCCGATGGCCAGCAGGGAAATACTCACCGACTGCATCGCCACCGACTTCATCGATCGTGCCTGCAGCGGTTGTGGGCGACAACCGGGTTCGCGCGCGCGCGACAATGCGTTCATGTGCTTCCAATTCACGATGCGATCACCGCTTCACCGCCGTACCCGCCCGATGCGTCATGATCCCGGTAATAGCGGACCTCCTCCGACACCCACAGGTCGTCGAGCGCGCGCTGGGAGATCACCTTGATCAGCGCCAGCTGATCCATGTCCGAGGCGACGAAGGCTTCAAGCTCCCGCATGGCTTCGTCCGGCTCGATCGAGCCGATCCCCATGCTTTCCATGCGCTTGCGATAGAACGCGTCGGTGACGACGCCGACGCTGCCCCAATAGGCCCAGTTGACGATCTTGATCGGGTACGGATGGCGTGCGCGCATGGCCTGCGCGAAGCTGTCCTTGAAGGTGCAGCCGGCGCAGTAGTTCGACTGGCCGGCGTCGCGGTGGAACGACGCCACCGACGAGAAGAACAGCACGAAATCGAGATCGAGGCCGGCGAAGGCGCGCTCGATGCTGACGCTGACGTCGACCTTGGCCGCGAGGCTGTGGCGGAAGACGGCCTCGTCCATCGCGCGCAGCGTCTGATCCTGCAGCACCAGCGCGGAATGGACCACGCCGTCGATCCGCGGGAAGCGCTCGCGGATGGCCGCGACTGCTGCCGTCAGCGCCGCCGCGTCGGTGGCGTCCGCAGAGACATAGTGCGGACGACGGCCCAGGCCCGCGATCGCGTCCAGCTTCGCTTCGATCGCGGCATCCTGCGGCCGGCGACCGATCCAGATCACCTCGGCGTCATAGTGCGCGACCATGTGCCGCGTCCAGACTTCGCCGAGCCCGCCGGCGCCGCCGATCACGACGTAGACGCCCTTCTGCCGGTACGCGGCGCGCGGGAACGACAGGTGGCCCACATCGGCGAGTTCCTGGCGGAACCATTCGTCGCGGCGGAACGCCAGGCCCCTTCCCTGCTCGTCCCACGGCAAGGCGAGGATTTCGCGTGGGTCCAGATCGGCGGTCGATTCGATGTCGAGCAGCCGGAAGCGCCACAGCGGCAGCTCCTTGGCGACGCTGCCGACCATTCCGTGCACGCTGGCATGATGCGGCGACACCAGTTCGCCGTCGAAGACCTGCAGCGCGCGGCGGGTGACGACCGTGAACTTGAGTTCGCGCTCGAACCAGTCGAGCCGACTCAGGGACTTGAGGATGCGGAACAACGAGAGCACGCCCGCATCCTGGCTGGAGACGATCGCGTCGTGGTCGCCGACGTCGGCCTCGGGCGCGAACCACAGCAGATGGTCGAATTCGCCATCGGACAGCAGGCGCTCGATCCCTTCGACCGAGTCGCCGCCAACGATCGACTGATGTCGCAGTTCGATAGGAGCCGCACGCAGCCAGGCGAACAGCGCCTCGTCTCCGCCGAGCAGCAGGCAACGTTCGCCCGGCGCCGGCGTCACCGCGTCGCGTCCGAAGCGGACCGGATTCCAGATCGGGACCAGCGCGCGCAGGGCGGGTCCGGACGCCCGGGTCGCGGCCGGCTTCGCGAGCGCCGACGCAGCCCCGACGGCGCGCGTCGACGCCACGGCGGGCGAGGCAACTCCGGGCGCGGACGCGACCGTGCGCGAGATTAGACCGCGGATGCTCACCCGCGGCAGGCCCTGGTCGTCGACCAGATCGATATCCAGCGACGGCATGCCCGCGATGGGCACGCCCGGTGCGCGGCGGACCCAGACCCACATGTCGTCGGTGGTGCCGCCGTGGACGATCATGTCGTCGAAGGCGAACGGCATCACCGCAGCGCCGCCTTCGCCATCCAGGCCCGCGAGCAGGCAGACCGTGCATTGCATCGCCGCATCCATCATCGCGGGATGCAGGCCGAAGCGCGCGTCCGACGCGCCCGGCAACCGCAGGCGCGCGATCACCTCGTCGCCGTCGCTGCGCAGCTCGGCGATGCCCTGCATCGTTGACCCATAGCGCAAACCCAGCGCCTCGAAACGCGCGTACAGCGCATCGCGATCGCGGTTCGCGCCCTTGATGGCCTCATTGACCGCGGCGAGATCCACCGGATCGGCATCGATGGCCTCCGCAGTGCAGCGGACCCTTCCGCTGGCATGGGGCGTTTCGCTGCCCCTGCCTTCGGAAAGGATCTCATATTCGAGCCAGCGTCCGCCGTCCTCGTCTTCGCCGTTGTCGTGCAGCACCACCGTCAGCGCGAACGCATCGTCGACCACCACCGGATGGATCCAGGCGTGATCCTGGAATTCAAGCGTTCGCGCCCGGTCGCCCGGCAGCGCCAGCGCCGCGGCGGCGCGCACCATTTCGACATAGGCCACGCCGGGCAGCACGCGGCGTTCGAGCACCACATGGTCGCGCAGGAAGAATTCCTCACCGTCGAACTCGGACGTGAAGATCAGACCCGATACATCGGACACGTTGGCGTGCAGCAAGGGATGCAAGATCGACGGTGCCGCCGCTGCGATTGGTTCTGGTTGGGTGGCCTCGGGCTGCTCCGGTATCGCGAAGCGCCTTTTTTCGAAGGGATAAGTGGGCAGGGCGATGCGCCGCGCTCCCGATCCCGCAAACAAGGCATCAAGCGACAGTGCCGCCCCGCGGCAGTACAGATCTGCGAGCGCGAGCAGCTTGCTGCGCACTTCTTCGGCCGGCAAACCGCCGAGAACCTGCTGCACCAGAAAATGCGCGAACTCGTCGAGGCCCGGCATCGCATTTCCGGAACGCTCGACGTCGCTGCCGACAAAGCAATCCGGCGCGCGCCGATGCCGGTTCAAGCGCTCGAGCTTGGCAATCAGATCGCTGAGATCGCTCACCACCAGCACGCAGCGATTTGCAAACAGACTGCGGCCCGTGGCAAGCGTAAAAGCAATATCGTCGAAGTGTTCGCCATTGCCGGCGTAGAGCCAGGCGATGAGATCAGTGACCTTGCGCCAAAGCGCAGCTTCGGTCTTTGCCGACAACACCACGATGCGCGGCATTGCCGCCGCGCGCTGCGGCAGCGGCCGCTGCGGCGGTTCTTCCAGCACCATGAAGGCATTGGTGCCGCCGATGCCGAGACAGTTGATCGCGGCACGTCGCGGCGTGGCGCCCTGCGGCCATTCGATCGAATCGGTGTTGACGTGGAATGGGCTGCTGTCGAAATCTATCTTGGGATTCGGCGTGGTGAAATTGACGCACGGCGGAATGCGCTGGAATTTCAGACACATCACGGCTTTTATCAGACTCGCCATGCCGGCTGCGATATCGAGATGGCCGATGTTGTTCTTGACCGATCCGATTGCGCAGAACTGGCGACGCTGGGTCTCGCTGCGAAACAACCGACTGAGCGCAAGGACCTCGATCGGATCGCCCATCGCCGTACCCGTGCCATGCGCCTCGATATAGCCGAGGCTGTCGGCGGATACGCCGGCGCTGTCCAGCGCGGCACGCATGCAGTCGAGCTGGCCTTCGACCTTGGTGGCCAGGAAACTCATCTTCTGGCCACCGTCGTTGTTGATGGCCGATCCCTTGATCACGGCATGAATGCAATCGCCGTCGGCTAGCGCCCGTTGCAGGGACTTGAGCAAGACCATGCCGACACCGCTGCCGAATACGACGCCTCGCGCGTTCGCATCGAAGGCGCGGACCTGCCCGTCGGCGGAAAGGATGTTGCCGCTCTCGTACACATAACCCGCCATGTGGGGCGTTCGCACGGCGACCGCACCGGCCAAGGCCATTTCGCACTCGCCCAAGCGGATGTTCTGGCAGGCCAGATGCACCGCAACCAGCGAGGTCGAGCATGCGGTCTGCACCGCGACGCTCGGGCCGCGCAGATTCAATTTGTAGGACAAGCGCGTCGGAGCGAAGTCCTTGTCGTTGCCGACATGCCAACTGCCCCCGGTCTTGCCGACGACATCGTTGTAGTGCTCGGTGCACGACAGCAGGTGGCTGGAAACGATGCCGCCGGATCCGGCGAATACGCCGACCCGGCCAGGCTGGGTGTCGGGTGCATAGCCGGCATCCTCCATGGCCGTCCACGCGCACTCGAGCAACAACCGATGCTGCGGATCCATGATTTCCGCATCGCGCGGCGGAATCCAGAAAAACTCCGCGTCGAAGCAGTCGTGGTCCGCGAGCAGCGGCGCTACTTTCACATAATCCGGATGGGCCAGCGCTTCGGCAGATACCCCATTGGCCAACAGTTCTTCGGCAGAAAGTGCGGCGATACCGGAGCGGCCGGCGCACAGATTGGTCCAGAATTCATGCGTCGAGGCCGAGCCGGGAAATCTCCCGGCCATTCCGATGATTGCAATATCGCTGTGGTGCTTTTCCATTCCGAATCCTGCTGCAATGGATACCATCGAGCCCGCCACGGAACGTGGTCGGCACGGGAATCGATTGCTTCCAAAAAAACGACTTGATCAGCGCTCGTAGGCGGCGCAAAGATCGCCGACCGTGCGCAGGCCGGTGATCGGTACATCGCCGCTCGCGAATGGGTCATAGGAAAACTCGATTTCCAGTATCGCCAGAATGCGGGCGAGATGCAGCGAGCGGAATCCGAGATTATCGATGAGCGCGCTGGAATCGGTGATCGTGCCGAGTTGTAGGCCCTCCTCTTCAGCAACGCGACGGAGGGTGTCATAGATGATCTGCTGGTGTTCGTTCATGGTGTTCCTGAAATCGGGGTTGAGCAGAAAGGCCAGCGACGGGGCTGGGCGTTAGGCGGAGAAACCACCATCGACCGAGAGGGTCTGACCGGTGATGGCGCGCGTCGACAGCAGAAAACGCGCGCTGTCGACGATATCCTGGGTGGTGCACATGGCGCGCATCGGCGTCCGGTTGATGATGCGAGCACGCTGAGCGTCGGTCAGGTGGTCGACCATCTCGCTTTCGAAAAAACCGGGCGCGATCGCATTGACGGTGACCCCTTGTGGTCCGACTTCGCTCGCGAGGCTGCGTGTGAACCCCAGCAGCGCCGCCTTGGTGGCGCTGTAGACCGACAGGCCTTTGTGACCGCGCAGGGCGTTGACCGAGGAGATATTGATGATGCTTCCGTGCCGGTGCGCGATCATGGCCTTGAGGCAGGTGCGCGTCAGCACGATCACCGACTCCAGATTCAAGGTCAGCGCCAGATGGATGTCGCGCTCCGAGGTCATCGTCAGCAATCCCTCGACGCCCACGCCGGCATTGTTGATCAAGGCATCAATGCGCTTGTATCGGCGCATGACATTCATGCCGAAGCCCCTGACCCCGTCGAGGTCGGTTCCCTCGATCGCTTCCCAATGGAAACGCTCGCCGTTCGGATCGGCGCTGCGCAGCTGATCGATGAAGCTGTTGCTGGAACGGCTGAACGTGGCAACGATGTCGCCCGCGTCGAGCCGGTCTTGCACCAAAGCCTGCCCCAGTCCGCGGCTACCGCCGCTGATGATCACTACTTTTTTCTCAGTCGCCACTTGCTTGCTCCTTTTTGGCATCGATGACACCGTCCTGCGCTGTGCGCGCCGGGCGACGGGTTTTCTTGAAACGTGCGCCGAACATGGGTTCTTCGCTCACCTTGACCCCGAACGGCACCTTGAATGCCGGCAGATGCTCGCGACAATGTGCGCGCACGCGGCGCTCCACCTGTGCCGTCGGCTCGGGCGCGATCAGTTGTACCGTCGCGAACACCAGTTGGCCGGTCAGCGCGCTTGCCTTGCCACTGACGACGACATCGCTGATGTTCTCAACCTGCAGGATCAGGTTCTCGATCTCGCTCGGGTAGACCTTCTCACCACCGACGTTGATGATCTCCGACTCGCGCCCGAGTATGCGCAGGTAACCATCGCGCTCCTCGACCATGTCGCCGGTGTTGAGCCACCCATCCTCGTCGAAAGGAGATGGCGCATTCAGATAGCCGATCATCGCTGCGTCAGTCCGGATCCAGAGGATGCCGTCCACGATCCGGGTCTGATGGTGCTCTCCACCGACCTTCATCCAGGTCGAGCTGGCGTCTTCCGACCGAGTCGGCAGTATCCCGACTTCGGTGAGTCCATAAGTCTGTTTGCAGCGCACGCCGGGCAAGGCCTGGTTCAATGCCTTGAGCGTCGCCAACGACATCGGCTCGGTGCCGTAGGTGATCAACTCCAGCGACGACAGATCGTAGGCCTGGCGCTGATCCGAGATAAGGAGCATGTTGAGGAAGGTCGGCGTCGTCGGCAGCAGCTGAACGCGCTGCGACTCGATCGCATGACACACCGCGGCGACCGAGCGGTCCGCGACAAATACTGCGGTGCCGCCGTTGCACAGTACATGCAGGAGCGTGTTGATGCCGCCGATATGGTCGAACATCAGGAAAATCAGCGTACGGTAGGCAGCCCCGGGCTTCTGCAGAACATTCGCGATCAGCCGCGAGAAACGATGCACCGAGGCCTTGTTCTTGCCGGTCGACCCGGAAGTGAACAGGATCAGCCCGGCTTCCTTGGGTTCGCCGCGCAGGCGATCGAGCAGCGGGTGACTCTGGCCATAGCCGCAGTGCGTGTATCGACTGCTGCCCTCGTTTGAAAATTCAAAAACGCCATCGACGCATGCGGTCGCGAGCGCATCGTCCACTTCGAAGTCGCTGGCGGAGAGAAAAGGCACCACGATATTCGCGTTTTCGACCAGCGCGAACAGCAGCCCGATCATGTCGCCGGACACCTGCCCGCGAAGTGCGATGCATGCGCCCGGGGCGATGGCCGTCGCCTGCAGTTGCTCCCGCCAGTGACAAATCTTCGCGTGCAACTGAGTATAGTCGAGCGTCGCACCGTCACAGACAATCGCTGTGCGCTCGGCGTAATCGGCCCAACCCTCGATGAGTGTCGCCAGATTCTGCATTCAACGCTCCATGTTTGAAGACCCGCAACGCGGGTGGATCAGCCGATTTTCCGGTCCAGCATTATCAAGCCGAAGAGCAGTTTGATAGACAGTTTGATAAAACAGGTTTTCGACCCGAGTTTCGCAGGCTCTGTGTGACCGCGCAATCTCCGTGCCGAACGTCATACCCCCTTCCAGCACGGCCGACAGGATCGATGCCTGCGCGCCGCGGCTGTGGGCGTGGCAAGGCGCATGGCGCCCCACCTTGGGTGGCGAAGATGCGATGCCCATCAGGTCGCGCCCGCCTCGTAGATCGCGTCGAGCGCATCCTCGAATTCGAGGCTCGCCATACGCTGCGCCGTGTGATCGGACGCCGGGGTGCGACCTGGGGCGTAGAGCGATTCGAGCATCGAGGCGAACTCCTCGTCGTGCACGCGTTCGCCGTCCTGCGTCAGCGGGTAACCGATCATCAGGCCCTTGATCTTGATGAGCACGCGACCTTCGGGATCGATCACGTCGATGTCGATCACGGCACGGCCGTCGTGGCGGCCACCGCCGCGTGCCGAGCGAACCCAGATCGTACCTTCACGAGCCGCGCCTTCACGGGCACCGACCGGGGCGAACGCGATGCGTTCCAGTGCGAGCAGGGTCGTTGCCGACGGTGGAACGCCGCCGCCGGCCAGATGGTCGAGACAGGCCAAGTGCGAGAGCGAGAGCAACGCAAAGGTGTGCAGCGCATCGACCGCATCAACTGCGGCCGCATCGACTGCGCCATCCGGCTCCGGCGGCAAGCGGAATTCGAGCAACTGCTGTCGCTCGCCGCGAAGACAGGCGACAACGCCATCCGGCAGGCGGTCGCGGACCATGCCTGCATCGACCAGGGCGCCATAGAAGTTCGCGGCGTCGTGGACTTCGCCACTGAACATCGTGCGCAGTTGGGACACATCGATGCGGTCCGGACTTTCGCTCGCCTCGTAGTTGCCGACACCTTGGCACAGCATCGATTCGCCGTCCGCGCCAGTGGCCCTCACGTCGAAGTCGAAGCCGCTGTCGCTGGTCGCGTATAGATCGGCGGAGATGGTGCCGCCCTGTGCTGTGGGCTCGAAGTCCGCCCACGCCAGAGAACGCAATTCGATGCGTGCCTTGTGCCCGCGGTCGCCGAAGGATTCCCGTACCGCCAGCCGTACCATTTCGACCGGCAGCAGTTCCGGCAGTCCGGCCTGCGGCCTCACGCACACGCCGCGCAGCGCTTTTTCCAAGCCCTCCGCATCGGACACGAAGGACTGTCTGCCGAATACCGAAACATTGCGATGCAGCAGCGGATGCAGGGCGGCCTGGGTGCCCGACTGCGCTTTCTGCGCCTCGGGATTGATGCTGAACCAGTAGCGTTCCCGCGCGAAGGCATAGGTCGGCAGCACGCAGCGGCGCATTTTGAATCCCGCGTACAGCGAGGCCCACGCCGGCTCCTGGCCCATCAGCCAGATGTCCAGCAGTGAGGCGAGATCGCGCTCGCGCAGATGCTGTGCGATGACGTCGGCGGCGATCGTGCCGATGTCCGCCTTGCGGCGGACGCTGGCCAGTTTGACGCCCGCGCCTTCGGCATCGCCCTGCACGAAGCGCTGCAGACGCTCGATCAGATCCTGCATGGAATCCACGACCAAGCCCATGCGCTCGGGCATCGGGTCGCGGCCGACCTGCAGGGTGTAGGCCACATCGGCAAGCGTGTCCGCCGCGTCCGGAGCGGCGACGAGATACGCGAGCAGGCGCTCGGCGTTCGCGCGCAGGCGGTCGGCGGTTTTGGCGGACAGCACGATCAGAGAGGGGCCGGTCGGACGCGCGGCAGAGACGGTCGGCGGCTCGATATATTCTTCGAGCACAACGTGCACATTAGCGCCGCCGAAACCGAACGAGCTGATGCCGGCACGGCGCGGGAACGGACGGCCCTGGTCGTCGAGCGCGGGTTCCCAGTCCTTGGTCTTCTCCACCGGATAGAACGGCGTGTTGTCGAGGTTGATGTAAGGATTGAGCTTCTCGAAGTGCAGCAGCGCGGGAATCTGCCGGTGCTTGATCGACAGCAGCACCTTGAGGATGCCGGCGATGCCCGCCGCGGTTTCGAGATGACCGATGTTGGTCTTGGCGGAGGTAAGCCCGATGTGCGGCTTTACGGCCGGCGGGAGTTGATGCTTGCGGTACAGGTCCGAGAACGCCTTCTTCATGGCTTGGACCTCGATCGGATCGCCCAGGCCGGTGCCGGTGCCGTGGCATTCGAGATAACCGATGCTGCGGGGATCGATCTCGGCCTTTTCGTAGGCTTCGACCAGCAGATCGGCCTGCGCGTTCGGGTTTGGCGCGGTCAGCATCGTCGCCTTGCCGCCGTGGTTCTCGGCAGTCGATTTGACGACCGCGTAGATGTGGTCGCCGTCGGCGATGGCGTTTTCCAGCGGCTTGATCAGGATCGCGCCGGAACCTTCGCCGCGGACGTAGCCGTTCGCGCGCGAGTCGAAGGTCTTGCACTTGCCGTCGTCGGCCAGCATGCCCGCCGCGCCGAAGGAGATGTGGCCCGCTGGCGTGAGCATGACCTGCACGCCGCCGACGATCGCCATGTCGCAGCTGCCGGTGTGGATCGACTCGATCGCGCGATGCAGTGCGATCAGCGAACTCGAACACGCGGTGTCCAGCGGCGCGCTGGGCCCATGAAGATTGAGCAGGAAGGACACGCGATTGACCAGAATGGCGTGCGAAGTGCCCGAGGCGGAATAGCCGTCGAGTTCCGCCTGGTTCATCGCCATCAGGTCGATGTAGTCGCGGGTCGCCGCGCCGACGAACAGACCGGTCTTGGTGCCCGCCAGATCGGAGACGCGGTGGCCGGAATCCTCGATCGCGCCCCAGACGCTCTCCAGGAAAATGCGCTGCTGCGGATCCATCATTTCCGCTTCGCGCGGCGAGATGCCCCAGAACAGCGGGTCGAACTTGTCGACCTCGCGCATGAAGCCGCCCCACTTCGACAGCGTCTTGTTCTTCTCCGCCATCGGATTGCCGTAATACGCTTCCCAGTCCCAGCGGTCCGGTGGAATGAGCGTGACCATGTTGTTCTCGGCCTTGCTCAACTTCTCCCAGTATTCATCGAGCGTGTCCGCCTGCGGCATCACACCGCTCATCCCAACGATGGCGATCGGTCGCTCGATGAAGCGGCGGCCCGGCGAGAAACTGCTTGCGCCCGTGGACACCGGAACGTCCGCCACCCTGAGGGCCGGCACCATAAGAGCACTCTTGGACGCGAACGCCGGCTGATCCGGAACCGCCTGGACCGTGCCTGTCGCTCCGGCGCTGGCGGCGGCAGACGACATGCCCTCCTGCGCATGCACGCGGAGCATGTTTTCGCGGAAATCCTGGGCGAGATGTTTGGCGATCTCGCGGATGCTGGGATATTCGAAGAACAGGACCGGCGTGATGTCCAGGCCGTACTTGTCGTTGACCATGTTGCTGAACGACGTGAGCCCGATCGAATCGAAGCCAAGGTCCAGCAGGATCGAGTCCAGATCGACATCGTCGGCATCGATCTTGAGGAAATCCATGACGATCTGCGACAGCGCAACCTGGACCAGGATCGCCAGATCGCCGTCCTCGCCGGCCACCGCTGCCGGCGCAGCCGCAGACGCCGCCACGGCGGCCTTGGGCGCGTCGGCCACGCCGATGCCCCACGCACGCTCGACCTTGTCCTTCACGCCCTGCATCACCGCCAGGTGCGGCAGATCGCTGTGCAGGCCCAGCATCAAAGCCTGGATGCCCACTTCGCGCTGCAGCGGCCGGATGCCGAGATTGCGCTCGAAGAACATCGCGGTCTGCTCGTCCAGCTGCATGCCGCCCTCGGCCCAGATGGACCAGTTGAGGCTTAGCGCCTTGCCGTGCCGCTGTCCGGCGCGCGCGCGCGCATTGCGCTGCGCGGCGAACGCATCCATGAAGTGATTCGCGAACGAGTAGTCGCTCTGGCCGGCATTGCCCGCCAGCGCCGCCAGCGACGAAAACATCACGAAGAAATCCAGCGGCTCGTCGCGCGTGGCATCGTCCAGCAGCACCGAGCCGCGGATCTTGGGCGCGAACACGGCCGCCATTTCGTCGCGCGTCTTGTTGCGCACATACGCATCGCGCAACACGCCGGCACTGTGGATGATGCCGTGCAGCCCGCCATAGCTGTCTTTGCACACGCGGACGAGTCTTTCGACATCCTCGCGTTTGGACACGTCGGCCGGTACGTACACCACTTCGCCGCCAGCGGCGCGCATGGATTCAAGCGCCGCTTCGGTTTCGGGCTTGAGCGCACCACGACCGCTCAGCACCATCCGCGCCTGGAACTGCTTCGCCAGATGCTCGGCGAAGATCAGGCCCAGACCGCCCGCGCCGCCGGTGATGAGGTAGACGCCGCGATGCCGGATCGGCGCCGCGTCCTGCATCGGAGCGGCAGGTTCGGGGCAGTCGTGGATGCGGCGCAGATAGCGCGCGCCTTCGCGGTAGCGCACCGCGAGGGCCTTGGTGTCGTCGCGGAATTCCGCTGCGATCGCGGCCACCGACTCCCGGTCGAAGCCGGGTTCGACGCTCGAACCCGCGCCGACGATTTCGACGACCTTGCATGCGAGTTTCGGGGACTCCGCGCGCAGGATCGTCGCGAAGCCCTGGATCGCCTCGTTGTGCGGTTGCGCGACGGGCGGCGTGCTGAAATACAGATACTGCAGGCGTACATCGGCCTCGCATTTCTTGGCGATGACCGCCTGGGTCAGATACAGGAAGGCGTACACGCCGCGATCGAGCGCCCGCATCGTGCCGTCTTCGGCCGACAGACCGTCGGCCTCCGTGCCGGGCAGCGCCGACCACGCGAAGCACACGTGCAGTGTGGCATCGGACTGTTCGCGCAGCGCCGAAAGCAGTGTGTCGAAATCCTCGCGCTTGCCGGCATCGATGCGATAGCGATGGGCGTCGACGCGGGCGTAACCGTCGCCGGGCAACACCGCGATCAGCGTGTCGGTGTCGGCGCCGGAGGCCACCAGCGCGGCGCGGTAGGCGTCGTGGCTCGCATCGTCCGGCGCGAACAGCACAACCGTCTGCCGCGACGGTTCGCCCGCGTGGATGGAGAGCGGTGACGGCTGCCATTCGGTGCCGTAATACAGGGTGGAAAACTCGGAGCCGTCGCCCGATGGCGGCGCCTTCGACGCAGCGCCGGGCTTCTCGTGCACGTCGAGCAGCGGCACGCCGACCGAATCTCGCACCCGCACCAGCACCTTGCCGTGCTCATCGACGATGAGCACGTTCATTTTCGAGACGTTCGACGATTTCTTGGCGTCGTTCGCATCGGTCACATAGCTGTAGCAGACCGGCGTGAGCGGATGCAGGATCTCCACTTCGCCCAGCGAGTACGGCACGAACATTTCGCCGCCGGCGTCGGCGAGGCGCGCGCCCATCGCGGCCTGGAACGCGGAGTCGACCAGCGAGGGATGCAGCACAAACTCGTCGAAGCGCAGCGCGTCCAGTTCAGGGATCTTCAGTGCGCCGAGCACTTCGAAGCTGGACTGCGGGTTGCGATGAACCTCCTGCAGCGCCTGGAAAGTCGGGCCGAGACCCAGACCGAGGGTCTTGAACTGCGGATAGGCGCGTTCGGCATCGCTGACCTTCTCGCAGCGTCCGCGGACCGCATCGAGGTCGACGAATTCGTCCTCGGCGGCCTCTTCCTGCGCGGTGACGTATTGCAGCTTGCCCTGGCAGTACAGCTGTTTGCCGCCGCCCTCGCGTTCGCTGAAGACCTCAAACGTCACCGTGTCGCCCGCGGGCTTCAGTTCAATGAAGACTTCGTTCGGCACACCGTTCTGGACCGTCAGCGGGCTGACCCAGAGGATGTTTCTGATCCTGCGGACCTTGCGCCCCGCGGCGATCTCGCCGGCCTTGCGTGCCAGATCGAGATAGGCCACGCCCGGAAGCGTCGGGATGTCGGACACCAGATGGTCGTAGATGAAGAATTCGCGGTCGGTGAAGACCTTGCGGAACACCTGGCGCTCGAAGGTCGAGTCGTTGCTGTCGATCAGCGGATGCAGGGCGGCGGTAGACACGGCAGTCATCGGCCCGATGGTGCCGCCCTCGGCGGGCTCCAGCCAATGGCGCTTGTCGGCGAACGGATACGTCGGCAGGGAAATGCGCCTGCCCTGCCCGCCGTTCTGCATGCCCTGCCATTCGGACACAAGACCGTCGATCCACAGCTGCGCCAGCTTCATCGGATCGCGCGATTTCGCGAGCAGATCGACGAACGCTTCCTTTTCCTTGCGGCTGAGCATCCTGGTGATGCCTTCCGCGTTCTTCACGTGGCCGTTGAGAATGTTCTCGTCGCGCGTGCCGGCCAGGAAGGACTGCAGTCTGTCGATCAGCCGTTCGGAACTGTCCGCAAGAATGGCGACCCGGTGATCGAAGGATTTGCGGCCGAGCTGCAGGGTGAAGGCGATCTCGTCGAGGCTGGGCGCGGACGCGTCGTCGCGATGCTTCTCGACGAAGGATTTCAGCCGCATCGCGACCTGCCGAAGTTGCTCCTCGTTACGCGCGGACAGCGGGAATATCCGCAAGCCGCGCTCGGCCACCGTAACGTCCGCCGCCGCAACCTCGGCCGACGTTTCCACGGCTTCCAGAATCACATGGGCATTCGAACCGCCAGCGCCGAAGGAACTGATGCCCGCGCGCAGCGGCTGCAGTACGCCGTCGACCTCTTTCGGATGCCACGGCGTCAGCGCTTGCTGGACCACGAACGGCGAATGCGCGAAATCGATGAACTCGTTGAGCTGCGCCGAATGCAGCGACGGCACCAGGGTGCGGTGACGCATCTGCAGGATCGTCTTGCACACGCCCGCGATACCCGCGGCGGCTTCCAGGTGCCCGATGTTGGTCTTGATCGAACCGATCGCGCAGCTCTGCAGCGCGACGTCGTTTTTCTCGAACGCCTGGTTCAGGCCGGCGATCTCGATGGGATCGCCCAGTTCGGTACCGGTGCCGTGGGCTTCGATGTAGCCGATGCTGCGCGCATCCACGTTCGCATTTTTCAGCGCTGAGGTGACCACATCGCACTGCGCCTTCGAGTTCGGCACCGCGAAGCCGCTGTTGCGTCCGCCGTGGCTGATCGCCGAGCCCTTGATCACCGCGTAGATGTTGTCGCGGTCGCGCCGCGCCTGCGACAGCGGTTTCAGCAGCAGCGCGCCGACGCCCTCGCCCGGTACGTAGCCGCTGGCATCGCGACCGAAGGCGCGACACAGGCCGTCTTCCGACAACAGACCGCCGGCGACGGTGATTTCCTGTTTGCACTGGTGCACATCGAGGTTGACGCCGCCGACGAGCGCGGCCGCGCATTCGCCGCGGCGGATGGCGTCGCAGGCGAGATGGATCGCGGTCAGGCTGGCCGAGCACGCGGTGTCCACCGCGATGCTGGGGCCGGTGAAATTCATGAAATACGACACGCGGTTGGCGACGCTCCAGAGGAACGAATTCGCGACCACTTTGTTGCCGACCAGGCGCTCTTCCGCGCCGACCATCTGGTACATCGCCCAGACCGCGCCGACGTAAACGCCGATCCGGCGCGCACCCAGCTCCTCGCTCTGGAACGCTTCCGGATAATAGCCGGCGTCTTCCAGCGTTTCCCAAGCCACTTCCAGGAACAGGCGTTCCTGTGGGTCCAGCGTTTCCGCTTCGCGCGGCGAAATATTGAAGAACAGCGAATCGAATTTGTCGAGGTCGTCGATGAAGCCGCCGCGGTAGCGGCCCAGCGCGTCGCGGTTGCGCCTGCGGTCGTAGCGCGACTGCGGAATGTCGTCGATGCAATCGCGGCCCTGGGTCAGATTCTCCCAAAGCTCGTCGGCATTCGTGGCCTTCGGCAAACGCGCGGCCATGCCGACGATCGCGATGTCCATATCGATCTGCATCGGCATCTCGGATGCGCGCGGCGCGGCGGCCCCGGCGACATGCACGCTGTCCGCCGCAGGCGGCTCTGAGGCATGCGGCTCTGAAGCGCGTGTCGCTGAAACATGCATCACTGCCTGCGGGTGCTGCATGGCAGGGCTTTGCGCATCGCCTGTGGGCGCCGCTGCGACGCTCTGCGGCGACAGCAGTCGATGCAGCGTGAGCCGGACGTTGAGATTGCCCGCGCCTTCCGCGGCGCTGAGGTCGGGAATATTGACGATGTTCGCGAACGCACTCACCAGCAGGTCGCCCAGCCGCTTTACCTCGTCGGCCTTGAGGCCTACGGGAATGGCCAGCCTGACCAGCTGATTGAGCGAGGTGTTCTGCTGCATGCCGACGCTGTGCGCGCCGGCACGGATGCCCGTCGCCAGATAGAGCCATGCCGCGAACGATGCGACCGGTGCGACGAGATCGCGAAACTCAGGAATCCGCTTGACGTCGATCAACACGCAGTGGGCCAACGCCGGACGCACGACAGGCAATTGCCGTTCCGCGAGACGCATTCCCAGCGCACGCACGGCATCGACGCGGCGACGGACCTGGGTCTCGATGTAGCCGCGGTTCTGCAGCGATGCCGCAATGCACTTCTTTTCGGTGACGTCCAGCGCTTTGCCACCGCGCTGTTGCAACGCCTGCAGGCGGTCGTGCAGCGCCTGATCGTTGGTGGCGATCAGTCCGCCCTTGTTGACGCAAAAATCCTTGGCCAGACTGGTGACCACCGCATCGCCCTGCGACAGCAGCGCCTCGACCACTTGCCACAGCGAGGCATCGCGCCACTCGGGGTCGCGTTCAAGCACGACCAGCGCGTTTTCCAGCACGCGGGTGGCGTCGAGCACCAGCGGAACGCCGTGCTTCTGCAGCAGCGCCTTCACCTGCCTGAGGTGCGCCAGCGACACCGCGCCGCCGCCGCCAGCATTGTCGGTCAGCTCGATGCAGACATAGCCGATCTGCGACGCGTGCGCTTCGATCTCGGTCTGCAGCGCGGGCAGGTCGATGTCGCCCTTGAAGGGTTCATCGGACTGCAGGTCGAACACTGTGGCCACCGGGAGTTCCAGCGGCGAGAAACCCTTGTCGATCTGATGGTAGATGGTGCTGGGAAACAGGATGTTCTGCGGTACCCGGCCCTTCTTCTCCCACGCTTGGCAGAACAGGTCTTCCGCGGCGCGTCCAGATTCGGTCAGCGTGAAATGCACGAACGGAAACACGCGACGCAGGCTGGCGTTCACGTCGATCGGCCGCTGGATCTGCGCGAACAGAATGGCCATCTGCCTGTCGATCGCGGGCAGCTGCAGCTGCGCCCAGGAATCGGTCTTCAGATCGAAAACGACCTGTGCTGCGGCGAGATTCTGCGGATTGAAACCAGCCGCTTCCAGCGCGTGCCAGCGCGGCGTGGAGGCGATGTCGGCAGTCTGCACCGTGGCCGTCGGTGCGGGCGACGTCACCGCGATGGCAGTCGCTGCCGCCGATGCGGGCGCGGTCGACGCATCGTTCGCCGGCGGCTCGTCGCTGTCCGCGGTCGACGGATCGGCGATCATCAGGATGATGTCGAGGACGTTGTCCGCCTTGCCCGCGTCGGCCGCGCGACACAGGAAAATATCCTTGCTTTCCGGACGGAACTTGTTCTTGAACTGCAGGTTGCCCGCGTCGTTGAAGATGTTCTGCTGGCGCAGGTCCTCGAGGATGCTTTCGATCGCGGGATCCGCGTCGGGCGAATCGCCGAGTTTGCAGCCATACGTGCCGCCGAGGCTGAAGACGCCGCAGCCTTCGTCGCGCAGGGTCTGGATGATGTTGACGATCGCGAATTCCAGGCCGCCCAACGGCATGTCGGGTCCGTAGAATTCGAGATCCATCAGATAGCCCACGCCGGCCGCGAGCGGCGAGACCAGGATCGCGTTCTGCAGCACATCGTCGACGTAGCTCAGGAACAGCCGGTGCTCGCGATCCAGCGTGCCGGCCAGGATTTCGGCTTTGACGATGTGGATCAGCGGATTGACCATCGTGCGCGATGCGCACCACTGGTCGATGATCGCGGCGACCGCTTCGGCGGTCTTCGGATCGCTGCCGCAAATGTACTCTTCGGTACGGCAGGCGCCAGCGTTCGCGAACTTGGACACCAGATAGCGCAGGCGGCGCATCTTCTGGCCTTCCAGCGTGAACGACCCCAGGTCGGTCACACGCTGCATAACCCCGAACGGCGTCGCGGAAAACGCCTTGCCGCACAGCGCAGGCAGGCGGTCTTCGACGAACAGGTTGAACTGCAGGCCGTGCGCATCGCAGTACCGGTACAGCTGCTCGGCGAGCGGCACGAAATGTTCTTCCGGGCCGGTATAACCGTAGGCGAGCAGGATGCCCCTGCCCTTGCCGCAGTTGAAATAACCGCGCTGCTCATCCCCGAAGAACAGCAACGGCGCGATCATCGCGGTACCGCGCGACACCGAGGATTCGTTTTTGTACTGGTGGAAAATCTGTGCCCGGCGCTGGCTGAGCTGCGGATAGCGGTCCAGATGCCGCAGCGCGACCATCGTCGGCAGAGGCGGGGCGACGACGGCAGCCGGGGCGATCACGGCAGCAGCTACGGCCTGCGCAGGCGCAGCGTGCGGTCGCGGGGTCTGCGCCTGCATCGCCGGTGCGCGCGCGGACGGCGGCGCGTCCGCGAACTTGCGCATCAGCACGTCGGAATGCGCCTTGACGAAATAGCGGGCGAGGTCGCGAACGTTGAAGTTCTCGAACAGAAGCGTCTTCGGCAAAGTGCCGAAGTCCTGCTCGAGGCGCTTGAGTATCTTCAGGATCAGGAACGAGTTGACGCCGAGTTCGCCGAACGGCGTTTCCGCATCGAAGACAAGCGCCGCATCCGCTGCTTCGCAGATCAGCGATTTCAGATAGTTCTCGGTGCGCTCATGCAGGGTATCGTGGTCCATCATTGGTCAGCATCCCTTGCGTTCCTTCCCCGGTGCCAAGTCTTTCCTGCACCACGTCGAATCATAGTCACTTGAAGATCGAGTAACAACTGGAATAACGGAAATCCCTTGGGAATTTCGCTGTTTTTTCGCGAATCGACGTCTGCGTCGCGCAGTCGCGCGGCCGCGTAGCTGCCACCGCCCGCGATAATTCCCGGATACAGGTCAGATTTCGACAACGATCTTTCCGCACGCATGGCCTTTCTCCAGATGACGAATGGCATCGGCAGCGTCCCCAAGCGGGTAACGCCGATCGATGACCGGGCGAAATGCCCTTTGCTCGAGCAATCCGGCGAGCGTCGCCAGATCCTCGGCCGTGGAAGTTTTCGACACCACACTCCAACGATGCCCGCGGTCGACGAGCGGCATCGCATAGACGTTCAGCGCGGTGCGATACGGACCGATCCAGCGGTTCTCGCTGGGCCCTCCCAGCCAGACGAACCGACCCTGAGGCGCGAGCACGTGTCGGCAGCGACGCATAGGCTGGCTGCTGATCGCGTCGACTATCACGTCATAACGGGTCGCACCTGCGGTGAAATCGTGCATTCGATAATCGATGACATGATCGGCGCCGATGTCGTGCATCAACGACCGCTTGGCTTCGCTGCACACGGCGGTGACCGTGGCGCCGAAATGCTTCGCAAGCTGCACGGCATGCACGCCCACCCCGCCGCCCGCGCCGTTGATCAGAACATGCTGTCCGGAAGTCACTTGGCCGTAGTCGCGCACCGCATAGAGCGCGGTGCATCCCGCCAACGGAACCGTGGCGGCTTCGGCGAAGCCGATACCATGCGGCTTCTTCACCGCGACCGCTGCGTCGACGCACAGGTATTCGGCGAGTGCGCGGGTACGCCCGGTGGAATTGTGGGCGATCTGACCGAAGACTTCATCGCCGACACGGAAATGGGTGACATCGTCGCCAACGGTGTCGACGACCCCGGCGAAGTCGAGGCCGATACCCTTGTTTTTCGGGCGTTTGAGTCCGATCTGAAGCCGCAGCATGTAAGGGCTTCCGCGCAGCAGATAGAGATCGACAGTGTTGACCGAAGCGGCGCGCATGCGGATGCGCAGCTCATTCGGGCGCGGCTCGGGCATCTCCACGTCCCGCAACTGCAGAACATCGGGTGACCCGTACTCGTGATAGACGGCGGCCTTCATGCGCCCGTCCTGATATCGGTCTCGATCTTGACGATCGTGCCCTGCGCCACCGCGACCAGCATGGATTCCTGATTGCGGACGACGTAGACCTTGCATTCGCACACCGCTTGCCTCAATGCGAAGGCCAGCACGGTGGATTTGGCGATCATCAGATCGCCGATGGTCGGCATCACATAATTGATCTTGAATTCCGAGGTCACGCAATTGCCAAGCACGGTCGCGCCGGCGAACGTCAGGCAGTTGTCGGCCAGGTAACTGACGACGCCGCCATGCACAAACCCGTAACTCTGCTTGAAATCCTCGCGGATCCTCAGCGACAGTTCGGCATAACCCTCGGACAGCTCGCACAGCTCCGTGCCCAGCAGCCTGCTGAAAGGCTGTGATACCAGCACCTGCTGGCCCATTTCGAAAAAACCGTTCAACTCAATGTTTCCCTGCGGAATAGGTGGAGATACGCGTGTCGCGCACGGCGTGGCGACTGTCGTCGATACCGATCCGCTGAAGCGCACTGCGGTATGTCTGACCGTCCCTGCCGAAGGGATTGATGACATCGCTGAACGTCGAAGCGCTGCCGGTCGGAATCAGATACTTGACGAACGTCGCCAAAGTGCCGCTGGGGCCGACCTCCATGAAATGGAAGTCTCCCCTGTCGAGCAGGCCGCGCACGGTGGCATCGAATGCGACCGGGTGGCGGTACGTGGCCCACAGACGCCGCGGCCAGCCTTGGACATCGGTCGTGTCGTCGTACACGCTGCCGTCCAGACACGACACCATCGGCGTGCGCAGCGGATTGAACTCGAGCCTTTCCGCCAGCGCCATGAACGGCGCTTCCAGCGGCTGCTGCATTTCGGTATGGAAACCGTACTTGACGGCCAGGACCTGGTGCAGCGCGCCGTCGCGCGTCAGTGCGTCGCGTAGCCCTTGGATCGCTGCGACAGGCCCGGTCACGACCAGATGCCGGTCGAAATTGCGCGCGGTCACCCAGCAACCCGTGAGCAGCTCGGCATAGTGCGTCTCGATGTCGGGCACGTCGACCACCGCCAGCATCGTCGCCGGCGGACTTTCGGCTTCGATCAGCCGGGCGTAATCGACGACAAAGCCGATGCCCTGCTCGATGGTCAGCGCTTCGCCGACGATTGCGGCGGTGAGTTCGCCCAGACTGTAGCCGAGCAGATAGTCCGGCCTTGCGCCCGCTTCGATCAGCACCCGCGCCAGGCTGAACTCGAACGCGACCAGCGCCGGATTGGTGTGCAGCAGGCGGTCGAACGGCTGGCCTTTGTCGCCGTCGCGGTACAGCACGTCGCAGAGCGAACAGCCGATCAGCGGCCCCGCGATTTCGTCGCAGTAGTCCATCCACATCCGGAACCTCGGATGCCGGTCGTAAAGCTCGCGCCCCATCTGATGGTACTGCGAGCTTTGTCCGGGGAACATGAAGACGACGGGAAGGCGCATGTCCGATCAGGCCGCCGAGCGTGCGTCGAGCGTGCGGTCGTCGAGCGAGAGTTCGTCCAGATCGAAGTAGCCGTTGAAGCCTTCCATGTACACGGCCGCGCGATGACCGAACAGCACCACGGCCGGAGTACGCGTGATCAGCGCGCCGTGCTCGGCTACCAGCGACTTCACGCCGGTGCCGACGGGATGGCGGCTGTTCCAGGCAGCGACCTTCTGCTCTGCGAGCGCGAAACGATCGCCGTGCGCACCGCCATTCGATTCTGCATGCGCGACGCCGGTATCCTTCGCGGCGCTCGCGGACGCAGCAACAACGGCATCGACGTTCGGAACCTCCGATTTCTCCTCGGCTTGCGCCGGCGGCGGAGTCTGCTCCGCGGCGGCCTTCGCGGCGATCTGCCTGATCTTGACGATCATTTTCGCGAGCACGTCTCCGTGGCCGATCTCGACGAATTCCATCGCATCCGACAGCGACATGAGATGGTGGATCGTGTCGCTCCACAGCACCGTGCTGGAGATCTGCTTCGACAGGTACTCGACGACGGCACCGTTCGGGTAAGGCTTGGCGGTCAGGTTCGCGATCACCGGTATCTTCGGCTTCGAGAATTTGCGCTTCTTGAGGAAGGCCTCGAATTTCTGCTTCGCCGGGATCATCAGCCGCGAATGGAACGCGCCGCTGGTATTGAGCGGCACGTACATGACGCGGTCGAACTGGAAGATCTCGTGGCATGCGGCGATGTCGGCCGTAGGCCCGGAGATGACGATCTGCAGCGGCGTGTTGTAGTTGGCGATGTCGACGTTGCCCAGCCCTTTCTCCTTGAGCAACGCCTCGATCTGGTCGCGGGTGGCGTTGACGATGGCGGCCATCGCGCCCTGGGTCGCCTCGCTCATCAACTCGCCGCGCTTCTTGACCAGTTTCAGACCGGTCTCGAAGTCGAAGCATTCGGCCGCCAGCAGCGCGTTGAATTCGCCGAGGCTGTGACCTGCGAGGTAATCGGGTGTCTCGCCCGTGTCCTGGATCCGCTTGTAGTACGACAGCGCATTGACGACGTACAGCGCCGGCTGGGTGAACTGGGTCTTGCCCAGTTCGCGCCGCGGATCCTCGAGACACAGTTCCTTGATGGAGTAGCCGAGCACCGCGTCGGCCTTCGCGGTCAGCTCCGGAAACGCATCGAACAGGTCGCCGCCCATGCCGCGCGCCTGCGAGCCCTGCCCCGGGAACATGTAGGTTTTCATCGAATCCTCCTGAAGAAACGTAAAGTACGAAAGTGTTGTCGATCAGCCGCGTTGCAGGCAGATCGCAGTATTGATGCCGCCGAAACCCATGCTCATGTTGAGCGCGCGCTCGACGACGTGATCGATGGCGGTCGCGCCCACCCAGCGGAATCCCGCGTCGATGGGGTTGTCCAGATTGCGCGACGGATGCAGGCGTCCCGCCTGCATCTGCAGCATCACCGCGATGAGTTCGACCATGCCGGCGGCGCTGAGCGCATGTCCCACCAGCGATTTGGTCGCATTGAGGTAGGCGCGATCCAGCCCGCAGGCGCGCAGCGCGGCCAGCTCGGTTTCGTCACCGACCACCGATGCGGTGCCGTGCGGATTGACATAATCGATCGCATCCGCGGGAAGCCCGGCCATCGCCAAAGCGCCGCGGATCACGGCGGTTTCGCCTTCGAGCGACGGATTGGGATTGCGATTGGCGTCCCAGGCCATCGCCCAGCCCTTGAATTCGGCGTACGGCGTGCGCGTCGCGTCGGCGGCGCGGCGTACGACGATCGCTCCGCAGGCTTCGCCGAAGATGAAACCGTCGCGGTCGCGGTCGAACGGCCTGCAGGCCAGCGCGGGCTCGCGCGCGAAGCGATCCGAGCCCATCGCACCCAGCGAACGGAACGCCTGGCACTCGAAGAACGAAAGATCCATCAGCGCGCCGAGCGCGATGCAGACATCGACCTGTCCGGAGCGTACCGCTTCGATCGCCTGGATCGCGGCCAGCTGTCCGCTCGCGGACGCGCCGCCAACGGTGATGGCGAGACCGCGGATGCCGAAGACTTCGCTGCACACGCCGCACAGATCGGTATCCATGAACGTCATCGCATGCGTCGGACGCAGGAATTCCACCCGGTCCTGATACTTGGCCTGGCTCAGCGCCAGTTCGCGCTGCTGGACGTTGGACCCGCCGACGATCAGGCCAACCCGGCGCGGATCGACGGCATCGAGCCCGGCGTCTTCCCACGCTTCGTGCAGCGTCGCCAGCGCCACCTGCCCGGACCAGGACACGTTGCGCAGCTTCGCCGCAGCGATGGCGTCAGGCATGCGCAGATCGGCGATCTCCGCGCCGATGAACGGAGCGGCGACGTCGTCGGCCGCAGGCGGCTTTTGCCGGCCGGGACGCCGCATCGCCGCGAACCGGTGTTCGCCGGCCAGCAGCGCATCGGTAAAGTCGCGACGGCCCTGGCCGATCGACGCGGTAATGCCGATCCCGGAGACGACGATGGGCGTGCGCTCAGCGGCATGCATGTTCAGAGCCGTCCATCCTGGGAGCGTTTCATGTTCACTGGGCGCACGTTCAGAGCCGGGCGTGCAGCAGCGTCGCCAGCTCGCCCATGTTCTCGGCCTTGGCGAATTCGATCATCGGCGCCTTCAACGACAGCGATTCGAGCGTCAGCATCACGACTTCGGAGCGGTCGATCGAATTCGCGCCGAGTTCGCGCAGGGAGTCGGTGAACTGGAACGCATGGTCGTCGAGCCCGGGCAGGATTTCCCGGGTATGGCCGACGATGGTGGCGAAGATATCTTCAAGGGTCATGGCGATCTCGGTGGTGGAGTAGGCGGCTGTGGAGTGTGCGTTCGCGGAGGGAACCCAACGGGTTCGGATGCGATCAGGTTCGGGATGCTGATTTCGGGATGTTCATTTCGCTGCCTCGGCTTGTCGTCGGCGGATGATCTTGTGCGCTCATGCGCCGAACAGCGTGGCGATCTTCGCTTTCACCTCGGGCTGGGCGAAGGTCACCGCATGCATGGCGACCTCCTGCGCGATCGTGGCGGGCAGCGCCTGTCGCAGCGGCGCGCTCAGATGGTCCTTGAGCGCGACCAGCGAGACGCGTGGCTTTTCGGCCAGCGTCTGCGCGAGTTCCAGCGCATGCGCCAGGACCCGGTCGCGCGGGAAGACCGGAAACGGAACCCCGCGCTGCTGCAGCTCTTCGCCACGGTAGTTATTGGCCGAGAGCATCATTTCCGTGGCCAGGCCCAAGCCCAGTTTCTGCGGAAGGATGAAGGTCGCGCCCATGCCCGGCGTGAAGCCGTAGCGCATGAAATTGGTGGTGTAGATATTCTCCCGCCCCAGCACCACCAGATCGGCGAACATGCCCAGCACGAATCCGCCGCCGATGCCGTGCCCCTGCATCGCGGAGATCACCGGCACCGGACAGTGCAGCGGCAGACCGTAGAGCGCACGGTCGGTGAATGCGCCGCGGCCCTCCGACAGATTGGTCAGCTGTTCCTGGGTGCCGCCGCTCGCGAAATAATTGTCGTAGCCGGTCAGCACCACGACCTTGCAGTCCGGCAAGCGCTCGACTTCCGCGAAAGCGTTCATCAGCCCTTCGGTGAGCGCTTCGGAAAACGTGTTCTTGCTCACGCGGTCCTGCATTCTGATCTGAAGGACCTGCGGAGCCACGAACTGCAGGTCGACAACTTTCTCGCCGCTCACGCCGTGCCCTCCCATGGAAACTGGCCGGTCTTCACGTAGCGCGAGATCCTCTGCAGGTTCTCGACGTCGGAGAACACATCGCGGTTCGCGGCCAGCGCCATCGGCTCGGCCGTGGCGATGGACGTCTCGATCGCACTCATATAGCGCTTGTAGCGCGCAACGCTGGTCTTGTTGAGTCTGCGCAGGCGCAGCAGATGCTTGCGCAGGAGGTTGTCGCTGTTGTCCTCGAAGGCGTCCACCAGCCCCCATTCGCGCGCGACCTGCACCGTCACCGGCTGGGTCGACAGGGTCATGACATTGGCCTTCGCGAAACCGATCCGACGCACCAGGAACGGCAGCACGCAGGCCGGCATGAGTCCGAACAGCAGCTCCGAGAGGCTGAACACCGCCGCGGAATCGGCGAGCACGATGTCGCAGGCGGCGACGAAACCGATGCCGCCGGCGTTGGCCTTGCCGCGGACGTGCGCGATCGACACGTACGGCCCGGTCGCGAGGCGCCGCCAGACGTCGTACAGCGGCTTGGGGTCGTTTTCGGGCATGCCGTGCTGCAGCGCGCCGCCGTCGAAGCTCTTCTGCAGCTCGGCGAAATCCGCGCCGAAGCAGAAGACTTCGGGCAGGCCTTCGACCACGACGATCTTCGCGCGCGCGTCGCATGCGTCCAGGGCCGACGCGAACTCGGCGATCAGGCGGTCGCTGATCGTGTTGTTCGCTTCTGGCCGGTGGATCTGCAGATACGCGATGTCGTCGTCGAAACGCATGCGCAGCGCGGTGAAGTCGGCGCTGTCGATCGAACGTCCGTCCATCAGCCGACCCACTCGTATTCGCGATGGAATTCCTTGATCTCCTTCAGGAACATCACCGGCCTGTCCATCGCGCCGCGGGCCCGGGCGATGAAGCCGGCATCAAGCACGACGTTGCGCGTGCCGAACTTGACGGCGTTGCTGCCGACCAGCAGGCGGTCATATTCCTCCATCGTCAGTTCGGTGCGGCGGTCCAGATGCGCCTGGATGCCCATCGCGCGCAGGCGCTGCTGGCCTTCCTTGCGCACCACGCCGCTGAAGAATTCGGAGCAACAGCCGGAGCCGTAGGAGAAGGCGCCGATGCGCTTCGGGGTTTCGAAATCGCCGTGGTCGATGGTGCTGGCGATCGCCAGCGCCATGGTCGCGCCCATGATGTTGGCGACGCGCTGGCAATGGATCATGCCGGGAGTGACGCGGCGCTGGAAATCCGCTTCGATCTCCTGCGGCTTGGCCTGCACCATCTTGCGCATCATGTTGCGGTGCGCGCCCTTGATCATGCCGCCGAACGGGCAGTGATAGGCGATATAGCTGAAGGTGGCTGCGAAATCCGCGTCCGGCACGCGCTTTTTGTATTCCAGGAAGGCGTTCTCGCAGCAGTCGAGATAGGAGAGCAGCGACAGGTCCGAATCGCCGGCGTCGCCGTCGACGGTGGGCCGGCAGGTGTCCATGACTTCGTAGCCGTAATAACCGTTCGCGCCGACGTCGACCTGGAAGATGTGCGGCTGGTCGCTGATCAGCATCGCGACGGCGCCGGAGCCGCCGCTGGGCTCGGCGAACGACCAGTCGGCCGTCAGCGCGTCGCCGCCCTCCTCAACCATGAAGCGCGAGATGTCGGTGGCGATCACCAGCGCCTTGGCGCCCGGCGAGGCCTGCGACAGCACGAAGTTCACCGCCATCTGGATGCCGGCCGCGCCGGAATAGCAGGCGTTCTTGATCTCGAACAGGCGGCAGTTGCGGTTCAGCCCGAGCAACGAGTGGCAGTAAGTGCTCATCGATTTGCCGAAATCGAAGGCCGATTCGGTACAGGTGATCACCATTTCGATGCGGTCCCGCTCCTCCGGGCTCAACGCATCGACGATGGGCTTCGCGGCGTTGACCGCGAACGTGATCGGGTCTTCGTACGGCAACGCGACCGTCTTTTCCTTCATCAGCAGGTTTTCGAACCGGGTGGTGTCTAGCCCGCGATGCGCGGCCAGTTTGCTGACGTCCAGGAATGCCGTACCGGCGAACACGTTCATTGCTTCAATACCAACTGCTTTCATGCTGTTCTTCTCCAAAAACCAAAAGTTGTCGTGTGTTGCCGCGTCCGATGCCGGCCGCCGCTAAGGGCGCAG
The DNA here is from genome assembly GCA_031364125.1 of Lysobacterales bacterium. Taxonomy (GTDB): domain Bacteria; phylum Pseudomonadota; class Gammaproteobacteria; order Xanthomonadales; family Xanthomonadaceae; genus Lysobacter_I. The sequence continues at coordinate 48,086 of JANLVT010000046.1, forward strand.
GATTCGCCAGTCCAGCTTCGCGCCGGTAACCCAGAGTTCCGCGATCTTCCCGAGCTCGCCCGTCTCGACCAGCCGGCGCATGAACTCCTGACCTGCCTGGGTATCGCCGATGTCGCCCGTGCCGGCCTTGCTGGATCCGCGGTAGACCTTGCGGTGGTAGAAATCGTCTTTCTCTTCCAGGAAACTCTTCAGCAGTTCGTCGAACTCGTCGATCGAACGGGCGACGAAGGCCACCCGCTCCTGCATGCCGGTCCTGCCGGTCTGCAGGGTGTGGGCAATGCGCCGCAGCGTGTCCGTACTGCGGTCGGTCCTGGCGAGGAATTCGGGATAGGCCTGCAGGGTCGCGTGCAGGGTCTCCGCATTGCGCGCCGAGAACACCAGCAGCTGTTCGTTGTCGGGGCTTTGATCGGCGTACCGGTCCGAGCCATGACCGGACGCGAGGTCGACGTACTCCTCGATGACCACGTGCGCATTCACGCCGCCGAACCCGAAGCTGCTGACTCCGCCGATGCGCGTCTGCCCGGCCGGAACCTCCCAGTCGACCGCTTGCTGCGCGACCCTGTACGGCGTGCGTTTGAGGTCGATCAAAGGACTGATCGTGTCGCAGTTCAGGCTCTTCGCGATTTTCCTGTGGCGGATCTGCAGGATGACCTTGATCATGCCAACGACGCCCGCACCGTACTCAAGGTGGCCGATGTTGGTTTTGATACTGCCGAGATAACAGGGCGCAGCGATCTGTTTTTCGGCGGCGGCATCGGCGTCGAGAAGTTCCTTGGCGACGGTCTTCAATCCGCTGATCTCGACCGGATCGCCGAGCTCGGTGCCGGTACCGTGACATTCGATGTAGCCGACGCGATGGAAGTCGATCCCGGCATCCTCGATGGCGCGCAGGATCACGGCGGCCTGTGCGTTGGGATTCGGCGCAGTCAGCGACGTCGTTCGTCCGCCGTGATTCTCGGCCGCACCCTTGATGACGGCGTAGATATCGTCGCCATCGCGCTGGGCGGCCCTGAGCGACTTGAGCATCAGCATGCCGACGCCTTCGCCGCGCACATAACCGTTCGCTTTGTTGGAGAACGTCTTGCAGCGGCCGTCTTCGCACAACATGCCCGACTTCGCGAAACTGACGTACACGTCCGGCGAGAGCAACGCGTTCACGCCACCGATGATCGCCACCTCGCAGTGTCTCCCACGGATGGCTTCGATGGCGCGATGCACCGCCACGAGCGAACTGCTGCACGCGGTGTCGATGGGATTGCTGGGGCCGTGCCAGTCCATGTTGTAGCTGATCCGGTTCGGCCCCACCGAAGACAGGGTACCGGTCACCGAATAGGCTTCGATGGGAAGGTGGCTCATCATCGTGGTGTAGCTGCTCGGGCCGGAGCCGACATAGATGCCGGTGTTGGTGCCCTTGAGGCTGTCGCCGCCGTAGCCCGCGTCCTCGATGCATTCCCAGACCGCTTGCATCATCAGCCTCTGTTCCGGGCTCATGTACATCGCTTCCGCAGGCGAGATGCCGAAGAACAGCGGATCGAAGTCCTTGATGCCGGGAATGAAGGAACCCCAGCGGCTGACGCCCGGGTAATCGCGCCAGTCCCAGCGGTCCGATGGGATCTCGCTGATCATGTCGCGCCCCTCATCGAGCATCCGCCAGAATTCGTCGGGGTTGTTCGCGCCGGCGATACGGCAACTCATGCCGACCACGGCGATGTCTTCATCGCGATAGCTGGACCGGTTCCGGTAGGCTTCGCGGAACCGGCGTGCGAACTGCGACACGGTCGCGCCACCCGGAACCACCGGCTCATGCGCTGCCGGCTGCGATGAGGCATCCGCCGCGATCTTCGCTGCGGGGGCGGCGGCCTTGGCCCCGTTCACCCCGAACTTCCTGATCATGACCGCCGCGTGGTTCTCGGCGAGGAACTGGCTGAAGCGCAGCAGGTTCGACGCCTCGAACATCGCCGTCGGCATGAGATTGAGATCGTAGACGTTGTTCAGATGCGAGACGAAGCTCGAGATGAGAATCGAATCGAAGCCGAAGTTGGTCCAGTCCTCGGTCTCGTTGATCTGGTTCGGCTTCATTTTCAGATGCTGCGCAGCCTGCAGGCGCATCTCCTGCAGGATCTCGCGCTGCAGCTTGTCGAGTTCGACCGAAGATTGCTGTGGCCGCGCGTCCGCCGCGACGACTTTCGGGGGCGCGAACAGGGCCGCATGCGCATTCTTCTGACCGTAAAGCGGCAGCAGATTGGCGTGCGGCGAGGCGATGGCCAGGCGCAGCGCCTTCAGGCCTTCCGCACTCGGTAACGGCTTGATCGCATAAGTCCGGGCGAGCGTCTCGCGGCTGGCGTCGTCGAGCTGCATCGCCCCCTCTTCCCAGAGCGGCCAGTTGATGCCGAGCGATAGGCCTTGCGCCTGCTGCGTACGCACGCGCGCCGAGCGCGCTTCGATATACGTGTCCATGTAGCCGTTCGCGGCCGCATAGTCGAACTGCCCGGCGTTGCCGAGCGCGCCAGCGACGGACGAGAACGCGATGAACACTTCGAGCGGACAGCCGGCCGTGGCGCGATCAAGGTTCTCGATGCCCTGCACCTTCGGCGCGAATACTCTGTCGATGGCATCGGCGGTCTTGTGGATCACCAGGGCGTCGTCGATGAGCCCAGCAGCGTGCACGACGACATTGATCCCGGGATGCTCGGCGACGATCTTTTCGACCTCATCGAGCCGCGCGATGTCGCAGCGGCGATGAATCACGTTCGCGCCAGATGCCCGCAGCGCTTCGATGCGCGCAGTCTCCGCCTCATTCGGCGTGCGCCGGCCCAGCAGGATCAGGGTGCTGCCCGTGGTACGTTCGGCGATGTCCTGTGCGACCAGCAAGCCCAGCGCACCAAGTCCGCCGCTGATCAGCGCGGTGGTGCCGTCGCGCCAGGCGAACTCGCTGCCGATGTCGGCATCCGCATCCTGATACGACAGCGCCACATACGCGTCTCCGGACTTGAGGCGGACATCGATCTGCGAATGTTCGATCGACACCGTCTTCAACGCCGCCCAGAGCCCGCGCGCGGCGTGATTGTGCTCGGTCACGTGCAGTTCGAGCGCCGAGCGGGTGTGCTTGTCCATTGCGAGCGACTGCGCCGCCGCCAGCACCGCTTTGGTCGTCGCGACATAATCGCCGCTCGCCTCCACCACATGCACCGCCAGATCGTCTGCATGCGGCGGCGCTACGTTTTTCCAAACCGGCCGATGGAAGCTCAAGCGGTCCTGTTTGGCGTTCAGATCGATCTCGCGGGTCTGGAATCCTTCGATGATCACCCGGACATTGCCGTGCTCATCGGCGGCGACATAGTGCATACCGTCGGGGCGCTGACGGATATGAACGATCATCGTGTCCGTCAGCGCACCGACGACCAATGTGTTGATCACCGCAAACGGTACGACGTTCGCCTCCGGATTATCGACCAGCGCGAGACCGCTCTGGATGATGCTGTCGAGCGCACCGGCGTCCATCGCCATGCCGCGCGCGGACGAGCCCGGCAGGCGGATCGTGGCCAGACCCTCGCCCTTGCCGTCGAGGAAAATCTCATCGACGCCACGATGGGACGGGCCCAACTCGACACCACGATTCCTGTAGGTCTGGTAGAACGCCGATTTCGTCGGGCCGGGACGCGTGATCGCAGCGCGCAGCCGGGCGATATCCAGCACTGGCGCATAGCCTTTGGTGGCCAGGCACTCGGACGCCCTCTGCACCGACACCCGGCTCTGGAAATGCACGCCCTGTTCGGTGCTGACTTCCACGCCGAACTGGCCGGCGCCGCCCGGATACACGCGCACCGTGACCGTTCGCTTGTCCTTCACCGTCAATGCGCTCACGAACACGCTGTCGCTCAGCACCAGCATGGCGCCGTCGCCCGGAGGCGCCGACGCCGCGACCGCGGCGCGCGCGATCTCCAGATAGGCCATGCCCGGAAGGATCTTCTGCCCCTGGATGATGTGGTCGGCAAGAAACGGCTCGGTGCCGTCGAACACAGAGCTGAATTCGCCGATGGGATAGTCGTTGTTTGCGCTCATCGATGCCGAGGTCTTCATGAATTCACCATCATCGCAAGTCGCGCATGTTCGTTCGTCGCGATGCCCGACGGTGGCGGCACCAGGGCGCGCACGTAGAAATTGGTGATTTTCACGAGCGTTTCGCCGCTTTCACTGAGGATGTGGACGTTGAACTGCAGGATGCCGGTGCTGGCGCCGACGATGTCGCTGGATCGTTCCACCAGCACATGGCAGCGCGGCGTGAGGCTGCCGAGGATTTCGATCTCGTCGATCGCGAACGGCAGGTGCGGCACGCCGCCCTCATCGGAGGCCAGCAGCGCCACGACCGTCTGCAGCGCACCGTCGATCAGGCAGGGATGCAGCACGTACTGCTCGAAGTCCTTGGCCAGCGACGGATCCAGCACAAGCTTGGCCAGGGCGCAGCCGTTGCCGATCGCCACCTCGTCGATGACCCGGAACGTGGGGCCATAGTCGAACCCGAGGCGGTGAAAGAGCTTGTAGTAACGTTCGCCGTCATGGCTTTCGCCGCAGCGCTGACGCCATTCCTGCAGCGACTCACGCGATGACGACTCGGGCCCACTGCGATCGTCGAAGCATGCGCGGCCTTCGCAATGCACGACGCGCTCGTGATCGTCGTCGACCGTGGTCACGACGAATTCCACGCTGTCGCCGGTCGCATTGCCCAGTCCGATCTTGAGATCCTGCTGCGGATCGGTCAGCGATAGCGGCTGAACCCAATAAATGTCCTTGAGCCGGCGTACACGCTTTTCTCCAGCGACCGTCGCCGCGATGCAGGCCATTTCGATGAAACCCGCACCCGGGAACACTGCCTGGCCCTGGATCCTGTGATCCCGGGCGTAGTACTGGTCCCCGACGAGAGCGGCATCGAAGCACACCCGCTCCAGCGTCGAGGCATTGTGCGAGATGAGCGGATGCAGACGCGACGGCGTGCTCACCGGTGCCGCCTCCATCGCGGTGAAGTCGACCGCCCAATGCCGATCGCGCGCGAACGGATAGACCGCCGCGCCGGCGACGGGCCGCAGCGGCGCGCCGTGCGGGCCGACTGCGTCGTGCAACAGCAGCCAGTCGACCTTGCCGCCCTGCGTCCAGAACACGGCCAGCCCGGCGAGATCGGCTTCGGCGCACAGCGCCTGCATGCGTTCGCGCTGCTCGCGCGCGGAGTAGCCGGCGCCGGTCTGGTTCTGGGCCTGGGCCTCGGCACCGCCCTGCCACAGCCGCGCCGTGGCGGAGAGGTTCTGATCGGCGTCGAGCCAACGCTGCAGGGTCTGCCGGAGCTGCAGCGCGCTGTCGACGATCAGCGCCAGCCGCTGGGGCATCGCCTCGCGACCGATCCGCGCGGTGCGGCACAGCGCCGCGAGATCGCAGCCGGGATTGAGCGCGAGGAAATCGATATGCCGATAAGCGTATTCGCGCAGACGTTCGACGTTCATGGCCGAAAGCACGAACAGTGATCCGCCTGCGCCGGCGACGGGCGCGCCAGCTTGCGCGGACGCCAGCGATTCCGGAGCCACGTATTCCTCCAACACCGCGCAGGCGTTGACGCCGCCGGCGCCGAACGCGTTGATCAGGGCCCGGCGCGGGACGCCCGCCGGGGTCTCCCACGCGCTCAGGCCTGTCTGCAGGACGCATGGCGACCGCGCGAAATCGATGTCCGGATTCACGACCTCCGCATGGATGCTGGGCGCGATCTGCCGGTGTTTGAACTGCATCAGGATCTTGGCGATGCCGGCGATGCTGGTCGCGGACTCGGCGTGGCCGATGTTGGCCTTCAGCGACGCCAGCGCGCAGAACCCGGTGTCGGCGGTCTGCTGTGCGAAGGCCTGGGTGATGGCGACGACTTCAAGGCTGTCGCCCATCTGCGTGCCGGTGCCGTGGCCTTCGATGAAACTGATGCTGCGCGCCGGCACGCCGGCCTGGGCCAGTGCCTGCGCGATGACGTGCGCCTGCGCGTTCGGGTTGGGCGTGGCGTAGCCGCTGGAGCGGCCGCTGTGGTCGTAGGCGCTGCCGCGGATCACGCCGTAGATCCTGTCGCCGTCGCGTTCGGCGAGACGCAGCGGTTTGAGTGCCAGCGTGCCCACGCCTTCGCCCGGGATGAAGCCATCGTCGCCCGCGCCGTAGCTGCGGCAGGCGTCGCCGACCGCGAGCATCCGGCGATGGCAGAACGACTGGTACTTGGCCGGATGCAGATACAGGTTGACGCCGCCGGCGAGCGCGAGCTGGCACTCGCTGCGCCGCAGGCTCTCGCAGGCCAGATGCACCGCGACCAGCGAAGACGAACACGCGGTGTCGACGGGAATGCTCGGGCCCTGCAGATCCAGGGTGTAGGACACGCGGTTGGCGATCGACCAGGGCATCGCGCTGGGCGTGACCATGCGGCCGCGCTGCCAGGCCTCGGGGGCCAGCAACTGATAGGAATTGGTCGTCACGCCCACGAAGACGCCGACATCGGCGCTCTTGCCTTTCGGATAGCGCTGCTTCAGGCGTTCGCGGGTGTAGCCGGCGTCTTCGATCGCGGACCAGGCGGACTGCAGGAAGCGGCGCTCCTGCGGGTCGATGATGTCCGCTTCGGCATCGGCGATGTTGAAGAAGCCGGCGTCGAACTTGTCGAAGTCCTCCAGGAAGCCGCCGCGCTTGCAATAGATCTTGCCGTGCTCGGACTGCGCGGGGTCGGGGTCGTAGAACGACGACGCATCCCAGCGGTTTTCGGGCACGCCCTCGATGAGATCCGTGCCGGCGCGCAGATGCGCCCACAGCGCGTCCATATCGTCGGCCTGCGGGAACGACGCATGCACGCCGATGATGGCGATCGGCTCGGCATGCGCGTGCGCGTGCATGCGCGCATCGGGCGCGGGTGCGGCAATCGCCGGCGGTTGCGATCGCATGGCGATGGGTGCGGCGGTGACCGACGGCGTCGACGGCGTGGCGTCGGTCGTGGCGGCATCGTTCATGGATGCCGCAGCGTCGACGACGCCCTGCGTCGCGCCCTCGCCCGCGAACCTCGCGGTCAGCGCGGCCGCCGCGTGTTCGGCGAGATACGCGGCCAGCTCGGCGACGGTCTCGTATTCGTACATCAGGGTCTTCGGCAGATCGCCGAGATCCTGTTCCAGGGCCGCGCTGAAGCGTCCGATCATGATCGAGTCGAAGCCGAACGCCTCGAAGCGTTCTTCGATATCGATCCGGTCGACCGGAATCCTGGTTTCGGCATGGACCAGCCCGCACAGATAGGTGCGGGTCTGCGCCAGCAGGGCGTCGCGGTCGATCGTCGCTCCGCCGGCCTGCGCGGTGGTGGTGGTGGAGATGGTGGTAGTGGAGCCGGCGACAGCGGTGCTGGACGGATCGCAGTAGGCCGCGATCTTGGAGGGATGGCCGTACAGCGCCAGCGCCCGCGGCATATCGGAACGCAGCAGCGTGTTCCAGTAATCGAAACCGATTCCGGTCGGCAGCGCGCACAGCCCGGTCCGTTCCTCGGTGCGCCGCAGATCGGCCGCGGACAGCTGCATGCCGCCGGCCTGCCAGTACGGCCAGCCGATCGACAGGGTCTTGCCGAAGCGCTCGCGGCGCGTACGCGCGGCGTCGCGATGTTCGGCGAACGCATCCATGAAGGCGTTGGCGTAGGCGTAGTCGGTCTGGCCGACGTTGCCGAAGCTGCCAGCGCCCGACGAGAACAGCACGAACAGGTCCAGCGGCTCGTCGGCGGTGAACCGGTCCAGATGCAGAGTGCCCTGCACCTTCGGCGCCAGCACCCGGCGGAACTGCGCGCGGTCCTTGCGGATCAGCAGCGCATCGTCGTTGACGCCGGCGCTATGCAGCACGCCGTTCAGCGCGCCGAAGCGCGCCTTGACGTCCGCGATCAGTGTGCGCGTGCGGTCCGCGTCGGCGATGTCCGCCTGCAGATACACCGCTTCCGCGCCGAGCGCACGCAGTTGTTGCAGCGCTTCCTCGATACGCGCGTCCAGCGCCGAGCGCCCGGTGATCGCCAGCCTGGCGCGGTAGTGTTCGGCCAGATGGCGCGCGAACAGGATGCCCAGGCCGCCAAGGCCGCCGGTAATGAGATACGTGCCGCCCTGCTTGAGCGGCATCGGCCCTGCCGGCACGCGTTCGGGCGACTGCAGCGCCAGCACGCGCACCGAGCGCTGCGCCGCGGCGGCGCCATGCGTCCGGTAGCGGACTTCGGTCTCGCGCTGCGGCGCGGTCTGCAATTCGTCGATCAGCGCTGTGACGGTGTCGATGACGCTGGTCGCGGGATCGATGTCGTCGTGCTCGATCGACAGCACGCGGCCGTGATAGCGGTTGTTCTCCAGCGCGAACGAGCGGTAGAAGGCCGCCAACGCTTCGCAGGGCGCAGTGTTCGCCTCGGCGCTGGCGTGGAAGAACGACACGAACGCGCACGGCGCCTGCTGCGCGCCGGCGCCGGCCAGCGCCCTGCAGAATCCGGACAGCGCGTCGATGCCTGCGTGCAGGGCGCGTTCGATGGCCTCGCCCGCCGTCTGGTCGGCTGGCTGGTTCGTCTGCGCGTCGGCGTGCGACGACAGGCGTGCAGCGTTCGCGTTGTGGATCACCCGGGTCGGCGTGCGGCCCTGGCGCCTCAGCGTCTCCAGCAGCGACTCGAAATGCTGCGGCTGGCCAGCGTCCACGCAGAAGTGATCGGCGGCATCCTGCCGGAACGCATCGCCCAGACGGACGAGCAGAATGGTCTTCAGCGGCGACGCGGTGTGCAGGCGCGCCTTGATCTGTTCGAACAGTTGATCGTCGGTGTCGATGATCAGCAGCGCGTCGTCTGGCCCGAAGGCGGCGCGCGGCGCGGGCAGCACGGCGTCCCGCCAGATCGGCGCATAGCAGGTCGACCGCTTCTCTTCGCCGCTGTCCGCAAGCCGCGGCGCAGGCGCGGATGGCGCTGCGGCGGGCGCAGGGTCGAGGGCCGGATCGAGGGCCAGGTTGAGGGCCGGAACCGGTTGCGGCCAGTAGCGTTCCTTCGCGAACGGATAGCCCGGCAGACCGTGAAGCCGCTGCGGCAGGGAGTTCGCGTAGAACGACGGCCATTCGATCTTCGCGCCCTGCGCCCAAAGCGCGGCGAGCGCGGCAGACTGGCGCAGGCCGTTCTGCAGCAGCAGATCGGCCTCTTCGGTTGGAATCACCGCATCCTGGGTGCGCGACACCGTGCCGCGATGGCAGGGGCCGCCGCCGAAGGTCGACAGGAATTCGCGCAATTGCGTCCGCAGTTCGGCAACGGAGTCGACGGCCCAGGCGCAGCGCTCGCGCATCGGGTCGCGTCCGATCTGCAGCGTGTACGCCAGATCGCGCAGTGCGATCCCCGCCTCATTGCGATCGGACTTATCCCGCGCATCCTTGTCAAGCGCATCCCTGTCCAGATATGCAAGCAGATCCTGCGCCATGACCATGAGCTGCGCCGCGGTGCGCGCGGACAGCGGGACGATGCAGGACGGCGACGCATCCATCGGCGCGGCCGCGCCCTGTGAACGCAGCGCGGGCACGTATTCTTCGATGACCACATGGGCGTTGGTGCCGCTGAAGCCGAATGCGCTGACCGCTGCGCGCCGCTTGCGGCCCGCCGCCGAAGGCCAGTCGTGACGCGTCCGGCTGAGGTAGAACGGCGAGGCGGCGAAATCGAACAGCGCGTTCTCCTGCCTGAAATTCACGTTCGGCGCCAAGGCCCTGTTCCGCAGGCTCAGCAGCACCTTGTGCACGCCCGCAACGCCGGCCGCGCCGGAGATATGGCCGAGATTGGTCTTGATCGCGCCCAGTGCACAGGCGTTCTTCCTGCCGCCGTGCTCCTTGAACACGGTCGACAGCGCTTCCAGCTCGATCGGGTCGCCGAGCTTGGTGCCGGTGCCGTGGGTTTCCACGTAGTCGATCGACGACGCGTCGATCGCATAACGGCGGTAGGTGTCGCGCAGCAGTTCGATCTGGCTGTTGACGCTGGGCGCGGTGATGCCGTTGGTCTTGCCGTCCTGGTTGATGCCCGAGCCGATGATCACGCCGTGGATGCTGTCGCCATCGCGCTCGGCGTCGCTGAGGCGCTTGAGCACGACCGTGCCCACGCCTTCGCCCGGCACGAAGCCGTCCGCGCTGTTGTCGAACGTCTTGCACTGGCCGTCGTGCGCCAGCATGCCCGCGCGGCACATGCCCTGATAGGACTCTGGAATCAGGTACAGGCTCACGCCGCCGGCGAGGCCCATGTCGATTTCGTGGTTCAGCAGCGCCTGGCAGGCGAGATGGATCGCGACCAGCGAGGACGAGCACGCGGTGTCGATGGGGATCGCCGGCCCCTTCAGATTCAGGTGATAGGCAATGCGCGCCGCACCGATCGCAAAACTGTTGCTGGTGGTCTCGATGTTCTGCGGATTGCCCTTCGTCAGCAGGAACGAATACTCGCTGCTCATGATGCCCATGTAGACGCCGCACTTGCGCTCGCTCAGCGCGGCGCTGGAATAACCGGCGTCCTGGAAAGCGCGATAGCTTTCCTGCATGAACAGTCGATGCTGCGGGTCCATGACCTCGGCTTCGGACGGCGAGATCTGGAAGAACATCGGGTCGAAATGCTCGGCGCCGTCGAGCATGCCGAGCCATTTGCAGTACACCTTGCCCGGCTTGCCGGGCGTCGGGTCGTAGTACGCATCCACGTCCCAGCGTTCCGGCGGGATTTCGCGGATCGAGTTGCGGCCCTCGGCGAGGTTGCGCCAGAGCTGGTCCAGATCGTCGGCGCCGGGATAGCGACCCGACATGCCGACGATGGCGATCTTCTCATCGCTGCGCTGCGCTCCGGCCGCAGGCCGCGCTTCGGGCAGCGTCCGCACCGCACGCGAACGGCGCTGCAGGACGATGCTGTCGCCGGCGGGCATCCGAATCGTTGGGCGCGGCGCGGACGGCGCGGCGGCTGCGAACGATGAAGTTGCGGGCGGCGTCGGCGTTTCGCGCTGCGCGGTAGGCATCGGCGCGGATGCGGCACGCGCAGATTCGACGCGTACGGATGCCTCGGGCGCGTGCGCGACCGGCTGCGGACGCGATGCGAGTTCGCCCTGAAGGAAACGGGCCAGTGCCTGGATGTTCGAGTAGTCGTAGACCCGGGTCGCGGAGATCTCCAGGCCGTAGGCCTTGTTGATCATCTTCACCCATTCCACGCCGACGATGGAGTCCAGCCCCAGATCGACGAACGAGCGGTCGTCGTCGATCGCGGCTTCGTCGAGGTACAGCGCCTGCGCGAGGCTGGTGCGCAGCGAGCGCTTGAGCGCATCGTGGTCGATGCCGACGACGGCCTGCGCGACGGGCGCAGGCGGCGGAGCGGCTGGTGCATGCGCAACGGGGGCATGCACAACGGGGGCATGCGCAACGACTGCAGGCTCAACGAGAGCAGGCTCAACGACAGCCTGCGCATCGAATGCCGGCGACGCCTGCACCACGCTCGCCGGGCGCGCGAGGGCCTGCACGGGTGTCGCGGGCGCGGTGGACACCGCGGACAATTGACTTTCGACGAACGCGCCCAGCGCCGTGAGGTTGCTGTAGTCGTAGACGCGGGTCGCGCCGATCTCCAGGCCCAGGCCCTTGTTGATGTTCTTGACCCATTCCACGCCGACGATCGAATCCAGACCCAGATCGACGAAGGGACGGTCGTCGTCGATATTCGCCTCGTCGAGATACAGCGCCTGCGCCAGGGAACGCTTGAGGAAGCCGCGGACGTCCTGCGCGGGCGACGCGGCGCTTTGCGAAGCTACGCTCTGCGAAGCGGCGTTCTGCGACGGAGTGTTCTGCGACGCAGTGTTCGGCAGCGCGGTGTTCGGCGATGCATCGATCGACGAGGCAGCGTTCACCTGGGCGGTCGTCCGGCTCGTCGCCAGCGCAGCGGGCATCGCAATCGCTGATGATGTCGTCGCACCCAGTATCGTCGCATCCAGAATCTGCAGGCGCGAAGCGTTCGGCTTCGGCAGCGGAACGCCGACGATCACAGGCACCGCGGCCGGTTCGGGCAGCGCGATGGCACCGGGTTTTCCGAGCACGGGAGCGGCGACGAATGCGACCGGTACGGTCTGCGGATCAATCTGCAGATCAATCTGCCGATCAATCTGCGTACCGGCCTGCGCCGGCAGCAACCGGCCGCGGCCCTGCGCGTGCACGTATTCTTCTTCGGCCTCGCCGCTGAAGATGTCGAAGTCGATCCCGTCGTCTTCGATCGAGGGATACAGCGCGATGTGCAGCGCGGTCGCACCGTCGACCACGAAGGGCGACGCGAAGCGCACGTCGCTCAGTTCGACCGCCGCGGCGGTTGGCGACACGCGCCTGGCGCAGGCGACGGCCGCGCGCGCCATGTCCAGAAGCACCGACGACGGCAGCTGCGCGCCGGCACCATCGGAATGGCCGACGACGAACGTCTCGTCCGGCTGGAACAGCGACGAATAGCGCAGCTGATCGAGATCGGAGGTGTTTTGGTGCAGCAGCGGATGCAATGCGTTGCCGGCGGCCGTGCCCGCAGCGCCGGTCCTGGAAGCGGCGCTCAAAGGAATGACGTTGGAGAACAGTCCCTTGATCGGGTCGATCCAGTATTTGTCCTTCGCGAACGGATAGGTCGGCAGATGCATCCGCGGCGGCGTGTGCCTGCCGTGGAACTTGCGCCAGTCCGGATCGAACCCCTTCGTCCACAGCTCGGCCAGCTTGGCGAGCTTGCGCTGCGCGATCCATTTGTCGACGGCTTCCTCGTAATCGGGATCCGCGGCGAACAGGCCGAGCATCTCGCGGTGCGCCTTCAAGTTGCCGCGATACGCGCCGTCGGCAGTGGCATTGACGGCCCCGGCCTCGACTGCACCAGTATCGACAGCCGCGCGAAGCAACTGCTGCAGCCGGGCCGCGGAATCGACGACGAACGCCAGTCGCTCTTCCATCGGCTCGCGCCCGACCTGCAGCGTGTACGCCAGCGACGCGTGATCGATCCGGCGGCCCTCCTCCACTGCGTCCTGCAGGAATACCAGCAGGTCCTGGGCCCTGCGGAACAGCTGTTCGGACGTGCGCGCGGACAGCGGCACAATGGTCGGTACGCCCGGCAGCGTTGCATCTGCGATATGGGCATGCGCAGCGCCGGCAGGTTCTTCGATGACGAAGTGCGCATTCGCGCCGCCGGCGCCGAACGACGACAGGCCGGCGATGCGCGGCACGCGTCTGCCATCGACCACGGGCGCGTCCCAGTCGCGCAGGGACTGGTTGACCTCGAACGGCGTGGTCCCGAAATCGATGTTGGGATTCAGCCGCTGCGAATGCAGCGACGGCGCGATCTGACGGTGGCGCATCTGCAGGATGACCTTGGTCAGCCCGGCGATGCCCGCCGCCGATTCGCAGTGACCGATGTTCGACTTCGCCGAACCGATCAGACAGAAACCGGTGTCCGCGGTGTGCTCGCGGAACGCCTTGCCCAACGCCGCGATCTCGATCGGATCGCCCAGCTTCGTGCCGGTGCCGTGCGCTTCGATGTAGCTGATGTGGCGCGCATCGACGCCCGCATCCTTCAGCGCATCAGCGATCACCGCGGCCTGCGCCTGCGGATTGGGCACCGTGTAGCCGTTGGTCTTGCCGCCGTGGTTCAGCGCGCTGCCGCGGATCACCGCATGGATCGCATCGCCGTCGCGCTCGGCGTCGGACAGACGCTTCAGCACCACCACGCCCACGCCTTCGCCTGGAATATAGCCGTCGCCGCCTTCGCCGAAACTCTGGCAGTGGCCGGTGCTGGAGATGAATTGCCCCGCACTCAGCATGCTGTATTTGTCGGGATGGATGCTGAGATTGACGCCGCCGGCCAGCGCCATGTCGGTGCGGCCCAGCTTCAGATCCTGGCAGGCGAGATGGATCGCGGTCAGCGACGACGAGCACATGGTGTCGAGCGTCATGCTCGGTCCGTGCAGGTTGAGCGCGTACGACACCCGGTTGGCGATGCTGGCGAGGCTGCCCGAGCGGTTGTATTCGCCGTACATCACCCCT
>JANLVT010000082.1:0-64190 GCA_031364125.1 Lysobacterales bacterium
CCAACTACATCCACGGCTTCTACAATCCAACACGGCTGCACTCCACACTCGGATACTTGTCACCCAACGACTACGCAAGGAAACTGAGGCAAGCCGCTTGACCCCGTGCTTCTTGGCGTCCGGTAATGGGGGGCAGGTTCAGTATGCGTTAGAGCCGATCTACTTACCTCGACGCCCCGACATCCTGCCGATGTGTCGAACTCGGTGCGTTCATCCACCCATCACTACCCCCAGAAATGCCAAAAACCCCGCGCGGGGTCTTTGGCATTTCTGGCGGAAGCGGTGAGATTCACTCGGACCATCCATGGCCCTCGCCCTGCGGGCAGCTTCGCTGTGCACATCGGCAATCCTGCCGATGTGTCGAACTCTGTGCGTCCGTCCACCCACCTCTTCCGCCAGATACCCAAAAGCCCCCATGCGGGGGCCCTTGCGTATCTGGCGGAAGCGGTGAAATTCACTCGGACCATCCATGGCCCTCGCCCTGCGGGCAGCTTCGCTGTGCACATCGGCAATCCTGCCGATGTGTCGAACTCTGTGCGTCCGTCCACCCACCGCTTCCGCCAGATACGCAAAAGCCCCCATGCGGGGGCCCTTGCGTATCTGGCGGAAGCGGTGAGATTCGAACTCACGGTGGGCGTAAACCCACGGCAGTTTTCAAGACTGCTGCCTTAAACCACTCGGCCACGCTTCCGTATTCATTTTTCTATCCGACCCGTCATTCCCGCGTACGCGGGAATCCAGTGTCTTTGGTTTCTGCCGTCGCTTGAGTCGCTGGATTCCCGCCTGCGCGCGAATGACGAGCCTGAAACCTTACCGACGGCGCACCCTCACACCGTCTCGGCGATTTTAACCTGCTTCTCCGGCGCCATCCCACCCGGGCAGTGCAGGCAGTTGAGGCGCGAGGCCTCCAGCAGGGGCGGCATGTTCTCTGCGAGGTAGTCGATGAACATCCGCACCGCCGGCAGCAGGCCGCGGCGCGAGGCGAAAACCGCGTGGCAGATGCCCATCGGCAGGCGCCAGGCGGGCAGCACCACTTCCAGTTCGCGGTTGCGCACGGCGTCGGCGCAGATGGTTTCGGGGATGAGGGTCACGCCCAGGCCCTGCTTGGCCAGCGCCATCAGCATCGGGAAATCGAAGCCGGAGACCCGGGGCTTGAGTTCGACGCGGCGGACTTCGCCGCCCGCGCCCTGCAGCTCCCAGCGCTGGCGGGCTTCGTCCTCGCTCATGCTCAGCGTGGTGTGGTTGGCGAGCTCTTCCGGGTCGCGCGGGCGGCCGGCGCGGTCGAGGTATTTGGGGCTGGCGACCAGCAGTTCCTGGATCTGGCCGAAGCTGCGCATCACCAGGCTGCCGTCGTCGTCCAGCTTGGCGCGCACGCGGATGGCGACGTCGAAGCCTTCGTTGATCACATCCACGCGGCGGTTGTTGACGTGCAACTGCACGCGCACCAGCGGGTAGCGGGCCAAGAAATCGGGCAGGAGCTTCGGCATCAGCTCCTGGGCGATGCCCACCGGCACGCTCACCCGCACGAGGCCGCGGGGTTCGGCGCTGAGCCGGTCCACCACTTCGCGCGCGGCGCTGGCTTCGGCCAGCATCGACTGCGCGTGGCGGTAGACGCTCTGGCCAACGTCGGTTACCGCGAAACGCCGGGTGGAACGCTGCAGCAGGCGTGCGCCCATGTCGGTTTCGAGCTGGCTGATGCGGCGGCTGAGGCGCGATTTCGGGATGCCCAGCGCGCGCTCGGCGGCGGCGAATCCGGAGTGCTCGACCACCATCGCGAAGTAATACAGGTCGTTGAGATCGTTCATCTCTATTTTTCCAAATACAGAACGCTGGGCGGTATTGAAGCAACTTTATCGCGTCCGTGCAATGCAATCTGCAGGCCGCCCGCGCTCCGGATGCAGCCTTCCCGTCCCGGCCTGCGTGGGTTCTGACGTTTAATAGCGTGTCCGGGCGAAGCCGCCTCCCGCCGAACCTCCACCGAGCGACGCCATGCCCAGCGACCACGTCCTCAGCGACCACGCCCTCAATGACATCACCCAACTGCTTCAGCGCCACCACGCCGGCGACCGCGACGCCTTCGACCGGATGGTGCCGATGGTCTACGACCAGTTGCGCGCGATCGCCCATGGCCAGTTGGCCCGCAACGGCCGGCGCGGGGCGCTGCTGGACACCACCAGTCTGGTGCAGGAGGCCTACATCCAACTGGTCGGCGAAGGCGGCGTGGACTGGCAGAACCGCGGGCATTTCTTCGCGATCTGCGCGCGGGCGATGCGCCGTATCCTGGTCGACGACTCGCGGCGACGGCTGGCCGGCAAGCGCGGCGGCGACCAGATCCAGGTGACCCTGGAACCCGATCTGGTCAGCACCGAGGACGCGCCCGAGCGGGTGCTGGCCATCGACGGCGCGCTGGAAGGGCTGGCGGCGTTCAACCCGCGCCTCGCCCAAGTCGTGGAATGCCGCTACTTCGCCGGCCTGACCGAAGAGGAAACCGCCGAGGCCATGGGCAGCTCGCTGCGCACCGTGCAGCGCGACTGGATGCGCGCCCGGGTCTGGCTGCTGAAGGCGCTCGACGGCGAATGAGCGCCGGCAAGCACGGCGATGGCCAAGACCCGCGCATCCGTCTGGATGCACTGTTCGATCGGGCGCTGGACCTCGAAGGCGACGCGCGCGCGCGGTTTCTCGCCGATCTGGAAGCCCGCGAACCGGCGCTGGCGGCCGAACTGCGCGAATTGCTGACGTTGGCGGAATCGCCCGGACTCGAATCGGGTCTGGCGCCGCGCGCGCTGACGCAGCCGCTGTGGCAGGCGCTGTTCGATCACGCGTCGGGCACCGATGGCATCGCATCGCCCTCGCCCGCTGCGTCGTTCGATGACTCCGGCTTCGACGATTTCCGGATCGGCGTCTGGCGCGCGCTGCGCACGCTGGGCCGCGGCGGCATGGGCACGGTGTATCTGGTCGAACGCAGTGAAGGCGGGTTCCGCCAGCACGGCGCGATGAAACTGCTGCGCGCCGGTGCGGATTCCGACGAATTCCTCCGGCGCTTCGAGCAGGAGCGGCAGATCCTGGCGACGCTGAATCACGAAGGCATCGCACGGCTGCTCGACGGCGGCCGCGACCCGCAGGGCCGGCCGTATCTGGTGATGGAATATGTCGAAGGCGAACCGATCGACCGCGCCTGCGACCGCGAGCGACTGAGCGTCGATCAGCGCGTCGCGTTGTTCGTACAGGTTGCGCAGGCGGTGGCGTACGCGCATCGCAATCTGATCGCTCATCGCGACATCAAGCCCGGCAACATCATTATTGGCACCGACGGCAAGGCGAAGCTGCTGGATTTCGGCATTGCCAAGGCGCTGGCCGACGAACCGCTGGGCGAAGAGCCGCTGACCCGCACCGCGCTGCGCGTGTTCACGCCCGACTACGCCACGCCGGAACAGGTCTACGGTCAGCCCGCGTCGACCGCGACCGACGTCTATCAACTCGGCCTGCTGCTGTACGAACTGCTGACCGGCCAGCGTGCGCAGCGCGTCACCGACATGTCGCAGCAGACCCTGGAGAACGCGATCTGTCGCGCCGAGCCGGTGCGTCCGAGCGAACGCGTGGCCGGCGACGAACTAGCGGCAACCGTACGCCAAATCACGCCGTCGGCGCTGCGCCGCAAACTGCGCGGCGATCTCGACAACATCGTGCTGAAAGCGCTGCGCAAGGAGCCCGAGCGTCGCTATGCGTCCGCGATCGCGATGGTCGAGGATCTGGAGCGCTGGCGGCAGGGCCGGCCGGTGCGCGCGCGACCGGAAACCTGGGGCTATCGCACGGGCAAGTTCGTCCGCCGGCACGCCTGGGCGGTGGCTGCAAGCATGGCGATCGTCGCGATGATCGCCGGTTATGCGGTGACGGTGACGATCCAGGCCAACGCGCTGGCGCGCGAACGCGACCGCGCGCAGGCGGAAGCCGCGAAGGCATTGCAGGTGAAGACGCTGGTGTTGCGGGTGTTCGAGGGCGCGAATCCGGACGCGTCCGGCAGCGCGCAGCTCAGCGCGCGCGAACTGCTGGACCGCGGCTGGGCGGCGATCGAACGCGAACTCGGCGGCCAGCCCGATGTGCAGATCGAACTACTGGATGCGGTGGGCGAAGCCTATCGCCAGCTCGGCGTCTACGACCGCGCCGAGACTCTATTCGCGCGCAGCCTGCAGATCGCCCGCGGCGAAGCGTCGCGACAGCCGCTGCTGCTGGCGCGCGCGCTGCGCAGCCGCGGCCGGGTGCGCAGCGACCGCGGCGACTACGCCGCCGCCGAAACCGATCTGCGCGATGCGCTGGGACGCTATCGCGCGGCGTTCGGCAAGGATCACGAAGACATCGCGGCCACGCTCGGCGATCTGGCCCGACTGCTCGATCTGCGCGGCGAATTCGCCGGTTCGGAAACGCTGTACCGCGAGGCGCTGGCGATGCACCGCACGCTGCACGGCGAACGCCATCTGCGCGTCGCCGATAATCTCGGCGACCTCGGCATGATCCTGCGCCGCCAGGGCGATTACGCGGGCGCGGAGCCGCTGCTGAGCCAGTCGCTGAGCCTGCGTCGACAGCTGCTGCCGGCGCAGCATCCCGAGATCGCCTATGTACTCACCGATCTGGCCCAGGTGCGCAACGATCTGGGCGAATACGATTCGGCCGAGGCGCTGTATCGCGAAGCGCTGGTGTCGATGCAGGCCTCGCTGGGCGAGACCCATCCCAACGTCGCGCTGACCATGATCACCCTCGCCCGGGTGCTGAAGACCCGCCGCGATTTCGACGGCGCGCGCGACCTGCTACTGCGTTCGCTCGACATCCGGCGCAAGGCGCTGGGCGAACGCCATCCGTCGATCGCGCTGAACCTCAACGACATCGGTCAGAGCTATCTGGAAGCGAGCGATTCGAAACCGCGCGCGCTGGCATCCGGCGATCTGGCGCAAGCGGAACGCTACTACCGCGAGGCGCTGGACATCTACCCCGCCGACAATCCCGGGCGCTGGATGGTGATCTACAACCTGGGCCAGGTCGCCGAAAAGCGCGGCGATCTCGTCGGCGCCGGGCGCCAGTATCGCGAAGCGCTGGTCGGCCAGCGCAAGCATTACGGCGACGAGCACGACCGCGTGGGCATGCAGCTCAACCGCTTGGGCGTCGTGCTGTACCGGCAGAAACGGCTGGATGAAGCCGAAGCCGCGATGCGGCAGGCGCTGGCGATCTATCGCAAACGCCTGGCCGCGGGCCACCAGCGTTTCGCGGTGGTACTGGTGCCGCTGGGTCGGCTGTTGATCGAACGCGGCCGCGCGGAAGAAGCCGAGCCGCTGCTGCGCGAAGCGCTGAATGTGCGGCAGGACGCGTTCGGCGCGAACGACCCGCGCACTGCGGAAGCGGCGCAGGCACTGGCGGACGCCACGCGACGCGGCTGAGCGTTATCGACTGCAGCCGCGCCGACAGCACCAATCAGCTGCAGCTTCCCTTCACCGTGACCTTGACCCGGCGGAGGTTGTTCGACTCATCGGATTCGGCGTTGACCGCGGTCGCGTCGGCATGCACGTACAGCATCCAGGTGCCGGGGGCGAGCAGCACGTGGCCGCTGCTGTTGGCGACCGCATGGTGGCCCAACGCGGGCAGCGGCCGGCTCGACAGCACCGCGCCGTCCATCGTCTGGAAGCGGATGCGGTTGTCGGTGGGCAACGACGCGACCGGGCCATGGTTGCGGGTACGGTACGCGTAGCGGAAGGAACACTTGCCGTTCTTCTTCTCCACCGCGGTCGCCGCCTGGATGATCGCGGTATTGCCCCAGGCGATCTGGGTGTCGGCGAAGGTAAAGCCGGGTTCGAGCGCAAGGTCGCGCATCACCACGGCCTTCAGGGTGACCACGTCTCCGCCGTCGGGATCGGGACGGGTCGGGCCGTTCGGCACGGGGTCGTTGGGCGCAGTGATCACCGGTTTCGGTGCCTGCGGGCCTTGCGCGGCGAGATCGAAAGTGGAGGACAGCATCGCGGCGGCAAGCGCGAGACAGGACAGTGTGCGTGCGGTGGACATGGCGGATTTTCCTCGGAGACAGTGTGGTTTGCGGGCTGGAATGACGCCGCACATGGCGGCTCGTTCCTGATAGTCGGAAAACAGCGGCGGATCCCGCCACATCATTTCCTGCACTCGCCCCAACGTGGAATGCGGGCGGATGTGGCCGTCGATGCTGGCCGAAAAAAATTTCAAGAAAAGTGGCGGGATCCGACGCGGCTTCGCGACTACCTCGATGAGCCGGCATGCAGCGCACGCGACACCGGCGGCGCAACGCCCGACTCACCCACGCTTTCGAGGAGAACCACCATGCTCATATCCCACAACCGCAGCGCGCTCTGCGCGATCGCCGCATCGATGCTGCTGTGCGGCCCCGCCTTCGCGCTGGACGCCTCCAAAGGCGTCTACCGCATTCCCTACGCCAACGGCACCGAAGTCAGGGTCAGCAACGATCACGTCGATCACAGCCCGCCCGGGCGCATCGATATGGGCGGCCGCGGCGGCGGTCCTTACAAGATCGTGGCCGCGGCCGACGGCTTCGTGCGCCATGTCGTCGACGGCTTCGACAAGCGTCTCGACTGCGACGGTCTGGCCGCCGCCGACCAGAAGAACAACTACGTCTGGATCGAGCACGCCAACGGCGAGTGGACCAAGTACACGCATATGCGCAAAGGCTCGTCCAGCGGCAAGGCCAAGCTGAAGGTCGGCCAGTTCATCGAAGCCGGCACGTATCTGGGCGACGAGGGCGATGTCGGCTGCGCCAGCGGCGATCACCTGCATTTCGAGGTCGGCGTGCCGAAGGCCTCCGGCGGCATCAGCACGGTCGGCGGCTTCCTCACCGACAACAGCGGCAGCAAGCGCAACCGCATCCCGCGGATCTGCGGCATCGACGGCGGCCGCTTCGTCAGCGGCAAGAGCTACGACGCGCGCAACGTGCCCGGCGCGATCAAACCCGGCGCGAAGGAAGTCGCGCGCCACGGCGTGCCGGCGCGCGATTACCAATGTCTGTTCGATCAGGCCTCGATGGCCGGCTACGCGCTGGAATGGATCGACGGATTCAGCGTCGGCGGCGATGTGCGCTACAACGCGATCTTCCGCCCGGCCGGCACCACGCCCTGGCAGGCCGTGCATGGCTTGACCGCCGCGCAGTACCAGCAGCGTTTCGATCAGTTCACCGGCCAGGGCTATCGCCCGACCATGGTCGAAAGTTATGCCGGGGATGGCGGCGCGCGCTATGCCGCGATCTTCCGCAAACAGGGCGGCCCCGAAGTCACCGCGTATCACGGCCTCAGCGCGCAACAGCACCAGCAGCGCATGGACACGCTGAGCGCTACCGGCTTCCGCCCGCGCAATGTCGCAGTGACATCAGTCGGCGGCGAGCGTCGCTATACGGCGCTGTACGAGAAGGTCGACCTGGGCAGTTGGCAGTCGAAGTCACAGCTCTCCGCGAACGAATACCAGCAGGCCTTCACCGCGAACGACAACGCAGGCCGCCGGCTGGTCTACGTCAACGTCTACGGCCACGGCGGCGACACCTACTTCAGCGCGATCTGGAGTTCCAAAGCCGGCGCGATCGACAAGGCGCGCCACGGCCTGACCGGCGCGCAGTACCAGAACGAGTGGGAAGCGTCGACCGGGGCCGGCCTGCTCACCCGCGCGGTGTCCGGTTACTCCGAAGGCGGCAGCGCGCGCTATGCCGCGATCTGGCGCAAATAACCGCCGACGCGGCTGCCGGAAAGACAACCCATCCATCCACATCCATCGCCACTCTCCAACAGGACTCCACATCATGAACACCGCACTCCCGAACATCCGTTCCACCAACGCCCCGCGCCACCACGCCAGACTGGCCGCGAACACCCTCGCCCTCGTGGGTCTATCGATGCTGGCGCTGCCGGCCGCCGCCGCAGACTGGGTCGCGCGCCACGGCCTTACCTCCGCGCAGTACCAGAGTGCGTTCGAAGATTTCACCGGCAAAGGCTTTCGCCTGAAATCGATCTCCGGCTACGACAGCGGCGGCGCGCGCTACGCCGCGCTTTGGAGCAAAAATCCCGGCCCCGCCCAGGCCGCGCGCCATGGCCTGAATCCGCAGCAGTACCAGGCTGCGTTCGACGATTATTCGAAGAAGGGCTATCGACTCAGCTACGTCAACGGCTACACGGTCGGCAACCAGCCGTTCTATGCCGCGATCTGGGAAAAAATTGCCGGCCCCGCGCGCGCCGCGCGCCATGGCCTGACCGCCGACCAGTATCAGGCCGCGGTCAACGAGATGAGCGCACAGGGATTCATGCCTTCGCACCTCAGCGTGCTCAGCATCAACGGCTCGCCGCGCTTCGCGGCGATCTTCGACAAGAACGCGCCGGCCACCGCCGCACGCCACGGTCTGTCGGCATCCGAATACCAGGCCGCATTCGACGATTACGCCAAGAAGGGTTATCGCCTGAAAGTCGTCAGCGGCTACAAGCAGGGCAACGCCGATCGCTACGCGGCGATCTGGGTCAAGACCGGCGGCCCGCAGTGGTCGGCGCGCCACGGCATCCCCGGCGGCAACTACCAGCACGTGTTCGACAACTACACCTACGCCAGCTGGGAACCGCAGTACATCGAAGCCTTCAACTCCGCCAGCGGCGTGCGCTTCAACGGCATCTGGGAGAACACCGCGTTCAAGGCCAGCGACCTGGCGCTGATCGACAGCAAGGTCCGCGCCTACATGAAGGCCAACGACGTGCCGGGCATGTCGATCGCGATCACTCTCAACGAACGTCTGGTGTATGCCTCGGGCTACGGTGATGCTGACGTCGAGAAGGGCGAAACGGTCGGCACTTCGCACCGATTCCGCGTCGCCAGCGTGTCCAAGCCGATCACCCGGGTGGCGGTGGCACGCGTGATCGCCGACACCAGCCTGGAGATGAATTCGAAGGTCTTCGGCAACAACAGCGTGCTCGGCGGTCAGTATTCGACGCCGGACAACAACCCGAACATCGTGAACATCACCGTCGAACACCTCATCGGCCACCGCGCCAGCTTGGTCAACGTCAACAAGGACGGCAACAAGAGCGACCCGATGTTCGCCTACACCGGCACCGATCACAAAGGCCTGATCGAGTGGACGCTGAAGAATTACCCGCTGGGCTATACGCCGGGCGCGGCGAGCTACGACCCGGACAACGATCCAAAGACCAACGAGATGTACTCCAACTTCGGCTATTCGCTGCTCGGCCGCGTGATCGAAGCGCGCACCGGCAAAGGCTACGAAGCCTACGTCCGAGACACCATCCTCAAGCCGGCCGGCGCGCCGGGCATGGTCATCGGCGGCGACAAGGAAGCGGATCGCAAGAGCAACGAAGTGAAGTACTACGGCGGCGGCGCGTATTCCAGCGTCAAACCGCAGCGCTTCGACGCGCACGGCGGCTGGATCGCCACGCCCATCGACCTGCTGCGCTTCCTGCGCCACGAAAGCGTGCTGGGCAATTCCTACGCGCATTACGGCGAGATGAGCGGCACCACCTCGGTATTGCGCCGCCGCAGCGACGGTTTCAGCATGGCCGCCACGTCCAACAAATCGAACGACAGCACCGGCGCGATGAACACGATGTTGACCGAGATCGTGGAAGGCGTGTCGAAGTGGCCGGACGGCGATCTGTTCTGAGTCGCGCCTCCCGAAATCGCGGCCCGGGTGCGACATGCGCATCCGGGGCTCTTCGAACGGAGATGCCTCGCGTCATCCCGGGTGCGCTTTGCGCACCCGGGCTACAAAAAGTCCGTATTGCGGTTGATCCTGTTCGGTGAAACCTGCCGGCCCGCACCGCATCCGGCCTTCGGCCACCTTCTCCCCGCGATGCGGAGAGAAGGACATCGACAAATCTGCCGGCCCGCCCCTCATCCGGCCTTCGGCCACCTTCTCCCCGCGATGCGGGGAGAAGGACATCGACAAATCTGACGGCCCGCCCCGCATCCGGCCTTCGGCCACCTTCTCCCCGCGATGCGGGGAGAAGGACATCGACAAACACGCCCGGAAAGCAGTTCGATGCAGAGGAAGCAAGCTCTCTGTTTCCATTCACTCCGCCTCGGAGCGAGCGCGATGCATTCCTTTCGCTCCAATCGCAAAGGGCGCGGCATTCCTTTCGTCTCAATCGCAAGGGCGAGATGCATTACATTCGCCGCAACTCAGAGGACGCAGATGCATTCCTTCTCCCCGCATCGCGGGGAGAAGGTGCCCGAAGGGCGGATGAGGGGCGCTCTTCGCACCCGCTCACCACATCCCACAGCGCACCTCTCTGGTCTGTCACTGTGAACGCAGTCGATCACGCTTGAGACAAGAGCGTCTTTACTTCATGCGCAAGACTTCCGGCTCAACCGACTCCTCCGTGGAATTCGGCGAAGGTCGAAGACCGCGCACGGGGCTCTTCGGAGGGATATACCTCGCTTCATCCCGGGTGTGCTTTGCACACCCGGGCTACGGGATCGGCTTGCTCTGAGCCGCAACGAATCAGGCGATCTGTTCGAGGTCGCCCCGCCCAGGACGAACCATTAGACCCGACGATGATCAAGCCGCGCGCGCGGCCGACGAGAGTGGAGCAACAAGTGTGTCGGGTCACACAATCAAGCGATGAAGGTCGCGCCACCCATGTAATCGCGCAAGACCTCGGGCACCGTGATCGATCCATCCGCGTTCTGATAGTTCTCCATCACCGCGATCAAAGCGCGACCGACCGCGACGCCCGAGCCGTTGAGCGTATGCACCAGCTCCGGTTTGCCCGTCGCGGGATTACGCCAGCGCGCCTGCATGCGCCGCGCCTGGAAATCGCCGCAGTTCGAGCAGGAGGAAATCTCGCGATAGGTGTTCTGCGCAGGCAGCCAGACTTCCAGGTCGTAGGTCTTCTGCGCCGAGAACCCCATGTCGCCGGTACACAGCAGCACCTTGCGATACGGCAGGCCGAGTTTTTCCAACACCGTCTCCGCGCAGCGGGTCATGCGCTCGTGCTCGGCATCGCTTTCCTCGGGTTTCGCGATCGTGACCAGCTCGACCTTTTCGAACTGGTGCTGGCGGATGAAACCGCGGGTGTCGCGACCGGCGCTGCCGGCCTCGGCGCGGAAGCACATCGAGTGCGCAGTCATGCGCAGCGGCAGGCGCTCGGCGTCGACGATCTCGTCGCGGACGATATTGGTGAGCGGGACTTCGCTGGTGGGGATGAGGTAGCGGTCTTTGTGAGATAAAACAATCTTCTGAAGAATCGGTAGCGCAAGAGCTTCATTTCTTTCCGCTGTATAAACCAAATCATCCCAGTCGTCGAACTCTGCGAACAACCGCGTATTGCTCTCCAATTCCGGTAGCTTCATCGTAGCGAACAGGTCATCTTCAAACTTCGGCAACTGCCCCGTCCCACGCATCGACTCCGCATTCACCAGCAGCGGCACATTGGTTTCTTCATAGCCATGCGTATCGGTATGCAGATCCAGCATGAACTGCGCCAGCGCCCGATGCAGACGCGCCAGCTGGCCACGCAGCACGGTGAAACGCGCGCCGCTGAGCTTGGCAGCGGTCTCGCCGTCCAGCCAACCGTTGCGAGCACCAAGTTCGACGTGATCCTTGACCTCGAAATCGAACGTGCGCGGCGTACCCCAGCGGTGCTGCTCGACGTTACCGGCTTCATCTTCGCCCGGCGGCACCGACTCATGCGGCAGATTCGGAATCCCCGCCGCGATGGCCTCGATCGCGTGCTTGATCTCGTCCAGTCGCGTCTCGCTGGCCTTCAACTCGTCGCCGAAACCGGCGACCTCGGCCATCACCGCCGACACATCCTCGCCTTTCGCCTTGAGCATGCCGATCTGCTTGCTCTTGGTGTTGCGGAGGTTCTGCAGTTCCTGCGTGCGCACCTGCAGCTGCTTGCGCTCGGACTCCCACTGCTGCAGCACGGCGACATCGAGGTCGTAACCGCGGGTCTCCTTGAGGCGGGCGGCCAGATCGGCGGGTTGATTGCGCAGCAGGACGGGATCGAGCATGGGGGCATCGCGAAGCGTGACGGGACGCGGATTATCGCCCGAAACCCGGTCTGAACGCGGCCCGGACGCGTGGGCCGCACCTTGGAACCCGTGCCACAATCGGCCCCACCTCCGCGCCCGCGACCTCCCGCATGTCGACTGTCCAGCCCACGACGCCGCAAGGTATGCCCCCAAGGAAATCCGCGACCGGCTCGTCGTGGCGATCGTATTTCCGCCTGTCGCGCCGCGCCTGGCTGATGGTGGCCGCCGGATTCGGCGTCGGGTTCCTGGTGTTCCTGCTGCTGTGGCTGGACATGCGCGACAACGGCAATTTCTATCGCGCCGAAGACAAGGCCCAGCGCGTCGATGGCCAGATATTCGAGCCCCTGCCCGCGCCCATGGGCAGCGGCGACCGCAGCGCCAGCGGCCTGTCCGAAGGCTCCCGGGACGCGCTGCGCAACCCGCGACCCGCGCCGCCGCCGGTTGCTGCGCCGTCTCCGGCCCAGGTTCCGGCGCAGGTCCCCATCGCCGACGGATCGCAGCAGAGCGTTTCGCCCACCCCCGATCTCGCCCCCGGCAGCGTGCCGGTCGCGATCTCCAGACCCGCCCCGAGCTATCCCTCCGACGCACTGCGCAACGGCGAGACCGGCAAAGTCGTGGTCCGGATCGAAGTCGGCGCCGACGGCGAACCCACCGCCGTCAGCGTGGTCGCCCGCAGCGGCTCGCGGTCACTGGATCGCGCCGCGGTGCAGGCCGCCAAACGCTGGCGCTTCCGCCCCGCGCAGCAGAACGGCAGCGCCGTAGCC
Source organism: Lysobacterales bacterium (assembly GCA_031364125.1). GTDB lineage: Bacteria > Pseudomonadota > Gammaproteobacteria > Xanthomonadales > Xanthomonadaceae > Lysobacter_I. The sequence continues at coordinate 12,813 of JANLVT010000082.1, forward strand.
GGCGCGGTGGAAGTCCCGATCGAATTTGCGCTGGATGGGCGTTGATCGATAGGCGTTGATCGCACGTAGAGCGTGCCTTCAGGCCGCTCTACGTGGCAATTACACCTGGCGCAATGAGAAACCAACGCCTCGCGCGAGGGTGTCGAACCCCGGAAACGAGGTCGCGACGTTCGCGATATCGCCGATCCTGAATTCGCCGCCGCAGCGCTGGCCGGCGATGGCCGCAGCCATCGCGATGCGGTGGTCGCCGTGGCTGTCGATGACGACGGGCGTCTGCGGGTCGAGCGCGAACGGGCTGCCGCCCGATTCGCAGCCATGAATGAGCGCGCCATCTTCGAACTCGTCGACGCGGGTGCCCAGCGCCCGCAGCGCGGACGACATGGTGGCGAGGCGGTCGGATTCCTTCACCCGCAGCTCGGCGGCGCCGCTGACGCGGGTGCTGCCGCTGGCGCAGGCCGCGGCCACGAACAGCGCCGGGAATTCGTCGATCATGTCCGGCACCAGCGCTTCAGGCACGTCGATGCACTGCAACTGCGCCGCACGCACGCGCAGGTCCGCGACGGCTTCGCCGCCCTGATTGCGCGCATGACTTTCGAAGATGTCGGCGCCCATCATCCGCAGCGCCTGCAGCAGGCCGGTGCGGCGCGGGTTCATGCCGACCGCTTCGAGGGTGAGGTCGGAGCCCGGGATCACGCTCGCCGCCACCAGGAAAAACGCCGCGGACGAGAAATCCGCCGGCACCGACACGTCGGTCGCGCGCAGCGCGTGGCGCCCGTCCGCGCCGCCGCGCACACGGGCGATGCCGGGCGAGAATTCGATCGGCCAGCCGAACGCGGAGAGCATGCGTTCGGTGTAATCACGGGTGGGATGCGGCTCGCGCACGGTGGTGTCGCCGTCGGCGTACAGCCCGGCCAGCAGCAGAGCCGACTTCACCTGCGCGCTCGCGACCGGCAGTTCGTAGTCGATCCCGTGCAGCGTCGAGCCGCCGCGGATGCGCAACGGCGGCAGGCCGCCGGTCTCGCTGTCGATCACAGCGCCCATCGTCATCAGCGGATCGATCACCCGTCGCATCGGCCGCTTCGACAACGAAGCGTCGCCGATGAGCGTGGTGTCGAACGCCTGCCCCGCCAGCGCGCCTGCGAGCAGGCGCATGCCGGTGCCGGCGTTGCCGCAGTCCAGCGCATCGGCGCTGGCGCGCAGTCCTCGCAGGCCGACGCCGTGCACGATCCGCGACTGCGACGACGGCGCTTCGATCTTCACGCCCAGCTGTTGGAACACCGCCGCCGTAGCGCGGGTGTCCTCGCCTTCGAGGAAACCGTCGATGCGCGACACGCCTTCGGCCAGCGAAGCGAGCATGATCGCGCGGTGCGAAACCGACTTGTCGCCGGGCACGCGGATGCGGCCCTGCAGCGGCGCGCCCGCGCCGACGATCCAGTCTTTTTTGTCGAAGTTGCTCATGCCAATACCTTGTCGAGTCCGGCCAGCAGGCGCCGGTTTTCGTCGGCGTTGCCGACGGTGATGCGCAGGCAGTGGCCGAGGCCGTAACCGGTCATCGGCCGCAGCACGATGCCGATGTCGCACAGCGCCGCTTCGATCTTTGCGACGCTCGCGTTGTCGCCCGCAGCATCGCCATCGAAGCCGGCGAACTGCGTGAGCAGGAAATTGGTCTGCGACGGAAATACCGTCAAGCCGCGCGCACGCAGCGCGGACGCAAGCGCTTCGCGCTGCTCCGCGTTGCGCGCGATCACCCAGGCCAGGTGTTCATCGTCGCCCAGCGCGGCTTCTGCAGCGGCCAGACCGACGCTGTTGACGTTGAAACTCTCGCGCACGCGCTCGACCACCGCGATCAGGCCGGGATGGGCGATGGCGTAGCCGACGCGCAGCCCCGCCAGCGCATAGGCCTTGCTGAAGGTGCGGGCGACGATCAGGTTCGGATGCTTCGCCTGCAATGCCAGCGCCGACGCCCAGTCCGGCGCGTCGACGAATTCGGCGTAGGCCTCGTCGACCACCACCACGACATCCTGCGGAATGCGCGCCAAGAACGCGGCGAACGCATCGGCGGCGTACCAGGTGCCGGTCGGATTGTTCGGGTTGGCGAGATAGACCAGACGCGTCGCGTCGGTGATCGCCGTTGTGATGGCGTCGAGATCGTGACCGCGCGGCATCGCGTGATCGTCTGCGTTGCACCGCGCGGCCCGCAGCGTGGCGCCCGCGGCCTGCGCGGCAATGGCGTACACCGCGAAACCGAACTGCGACGCCACCACATCGACGCCCGGCCCGGCGAACACCTGGGCGAACTGCATGAGTAGCTCGTGCGAGCCGTTGCCGAGCAGGATCGATGCGGGGTCGACGCCATGCTTGGCGGCGAGCGCGCGCTTGAGATCGGCGCCGAGCGGATCGGGATAACGGAAGCTGTCGTGGATCACGCCGAGGACGGCTTCCTTGGCTTTCGCGCTGGGGCCGTAGGGGTTTTCGTTCGAGCCGAGTTCGATCAAGTGCTGATCTTTGAACCGGCGCCGGAACGCGACCAGATCGTGGCCCGGATCGTAGGCGCGCAGGCGCTGGATGCCGGGTTGGGCGAGCGCGGAGAAGAAAGTTTCGGAAGCGGGATCGGTGCGTTTCATTGAAGATTGCCGACAATCATGTTCAAGGACCCAATGTCGCAAACCCGTGGCGGCGCCCGTTGTCATCCCGAGCGAAGCGAGGGACCTGCTGTGAAGATGTCGCGAAACAGAAGCAGGTCCCTCACCCCGATGAAGCCGGGGATTCGGGATGACATGGATCGTCATCCCCTGCCGGACTCCAGCTTCCGGGAGAAGAGCCTTACGGCACCGCCACCGGATACGACCCCAGTACCCGCACGTCGCCGGCGAACTTGTCGATCTCGGCCAGCGCGTCCTTCAGCGGCGACTCGTCGGCGTGGCCGCTGACGTCGATGAAGAACGCGTACTGCCACAGCGCGCCGTGGGCGGGCCGAGATTCGATGCGGTTCATGCTGATCGAGCGTCGCGCCAGCGGTTCGAGGATCTTGTACAGCGCGCCCGGCTGGTCGCGGATGAACACCAGCAGTGAAGTACGGTCGTTGCCCGAAGTCGGGAACGAGGCGCGGCCGATCACCAGGAAGCGGGTGGTGTTGTCGGCGCGGTCTTCGATCGGGCCGGCCACCACTTTCAGGCCGTAGGCGTGGGCCGCGTTCTCGCCCGCAATGGCCGCGGCGTCGTCGGCGTTGCGCGCACGACGGGCGGCTTCGGCGTTGCTGACGACCGCGTGTTTCTCGACTTTGGGCAGGTTCTGCCGCAGCCAGGATTTGCACTGCGCCAGCGACAAGGCGTGCGAATACACGCGTTCGATGTCTTCGATATGGCCGGTGCGCGAGAGCAGGTACTGGTGAACGCGCAGTTCCACTTCGCCGCAGATCATCAGCGGCGAGGTCAGGAACATATCGAGCGTGGACTGGATGGTGCCGGTGCCGGAGTTCTCCACCGGGACCACGCCGAAATCGGCGTGGCCGGCAGCGACTTCATCGAATACTTCTTCCACCGTGGCCAGCGGCAGCGCCTTGGCCGAATGGCCGAAGTGTTTGTAGACCGCCTGCTGCGAGAACGTGCCTTCGGGGCCGAGGAAGCCGACTCTCAGCGGCTCCTGCTGGGCAAGACACGCGGACATGATTTCGCGGAACAGCCGCACCAGCACTTCGTCCGACAGCGGACCTTCATTGCGGTCGACCACGCGGCGCAGCACCTGCGCCTCACGTTCGGGGCGGTAGTAATCGACCGCGGCCGCGAGTTTGCCCTTGGCCTTGCCGACCTGGTGCGCCCACAGCGCGCGTTCTGCGATCAGGCTCTGGATCTCATGATCGATGCCGTCGATCTGCGCGCGCACCGACAACAAATCGGGCTTGCCCTGCGCATCGAGCGGGATCTCCACCGCACCCTTGGCTACGGCCTGCGTTTTAAGCGCTTTGGGCTTTGCGGCCTTCGCCGTCGACTTTGTCGCGCCTTTCGTGGCTGGCTTGGCCGCACCGCCGCGCTTGCGTTGTTCAGCCATGGCGTTGCTGGAACTCCCGCATGAAATCGGCCAATGCCTTCACGCCCTCGACCGGCATCGCGTTGTAGATCGAAGCGCGCATGCCGCCGAGCGCGCGGTGACCCTTCAGCGCCATCAGGCCGGCGGCCTTGGCTTCGGACAGGAACGGCTTGTCGAGGGCTTCGTCGTGCAGGAAGAACGGCACGTTCATGCGCGAACGCGCGGTGGCGGCGACTTCGTTGCGGTAATAGCCGCCGGAGCCGTCGATCACCGAATACAGCAGCGCGGATTTCTCGGCGCTGCGGCGGGCGAATTCGGCGACGCCGCCTTCGGCCAGCATCCATTTCACGTTGAGGCCGAGCATGTACCAGTTCCAGGTCGGCGGCGTGTTGAGCATCGACTCGCCCTTGAGGTGCGAGGCGTAGTTGAAGATGTCGGCGCGCGGCTGGCCGGCGCGCTCGAGCAGGTCGCGACGCACGATCACCACGGTAATACCGACCGGGCCGAGGTTCTTCTGTGCGCCGGCATAGATCATGCCGTACTTGGAGATGTCGACCGGCTCCGAGGCGATGCTGGAGCTGAAATCGGCGACCAGCGGCACGTCGCCGACATCCGGAGTTTCGCGGAATTCAACGCCGTGGATCGTCTCGTTGGCGGTGATGTGGACATAAGCCGCATCGGCCGACAGCTGCCAGCTGTCCCGCGCCGGAACGTCGCGGAAGCCGCCGGCTTCGCTGGTGGCGGCCACGCGCAGATCGACGTAGGGCTTGGCCTGCTTGATCGCGGTCTTGCCCCAGTGGCCACTGACCACATAGTCGGCAGCCTGGCCCGGCGCGGCGAAATTCAGCGGGATCAGCGCCTGCTGGGTGGTGGCGCCGCCACCGAGGAACAGCACGGCGTAATCGTCGGGAATCGACATCAGCGTGCGCAGATCGGCCTCGGCCTCGGTCGCGACCTGGATGAACTCCGGGCCGCGGTGGCTGTGTTCGACGATGGACGCGCCCGAATCGCGCCACTCCAGCATCTCGTCCTGGGCCTGGCGGAGGACGCTCTCGGGCAGGGTGGCGGGACCGGCACTGAAGTTGAAGGCGCGCGACATCGGAATTCCGTGGGTATGGGGTGGGCGCCGAGTATGCCGCAGCGCAGCATCGTTTTGGGAGGGTGCTGGGATGCCGAAAAGAAATTTGCAGATACCGCGCAACCGAATGCTTACTTCGACCGTCTTATAGTCGAACCCCTCATGCTCGACGGACACGCCCATGCCCCTCCCCTCGTCCCTGCGCGACGCCCTGCGCATCCCGGCCTCCGAGATCACCGACGAGGCGATCTATCGCGACCGCCGCCGTCTGATAGGCATGCTGGCCGCCGCCCCGGCACTGGCCCTGTCGGGCTGCGCCGAGGCCGAGCCCCCACCGCCGCCCAAGACCAAGGCCAGCCCGGCGCAGCTGAAGTCTGGCTTCCGGACCACCGAGGAACTCACCCGGCTGGAAGACGTGACCACTTACAACAACTTCTACGAGTTCGGCACCGGCAAGGCCGATCCCTCGCAGGCCGCCAAGACCCTGCGCACCAAGCCGTGGACCATTTCGGTATCCGGCGAATGCGCCAAGCCCGGCAAACTGGATCTGACCGATCTGCTCAAGGGTATGAAACCGGAGGAACGCATCTACCGCCTGCGCTGCGTCGAGGGCTGGTCGATGGTGATCCCGTGGCTGGGCGTGCCGCTGGGCGATGTGTTGAAGCAGTTCCAGCCGACCTCGAAAGCCAAGTACGTGGCCTTCACCAGCCTGGCCGACCCGAAACAGATGCCCGGCGTGCGCTACGACTCGATCGACTGGCCGTATCGCGAAGGCCTGCGCATCGACGAGGCCATGCATCCGCTGGCGCTGCTGGCCACCGGCCTGTACGGCAAGCCGATGCCGCAGCAGAACGGCGCCCCGGTGCGGCTGATCGTGCCGTGGAAATACGGCTTCAAGAGCATCAAATCGATTATCGGGATCAGCTTCGTCGAGAAGATGCCGCCGACCGCCTGGAACGATCTGCAGCCGTCGGAATACGGCTTCTTCAGCAACGTCAATCCGAACGTGGACCACCCGCGCTGGAGCCAGAAAAGCGAGCGCCGGATCAGCGGCACCGCCAGCAAGCTGTTCGCCGAGCGCATCCCGACCAGGATGTTCAACGGCTACGCCGAGCAGGTGGCGGGGATGTACAAGGGTCTCGATCTGAAGAAGTGGTTCTGACGAGCTTGTTTCCGTAGAGCGGCCTTCAGGCCGCTGGAACAACAGCGCATCCCTCACATTCGTTCTGGATGACAAAAGCCGACGGGTTTCAGCCCGCTGGCCGTTCGCCCCGCCCAAAGCAGCGGCCTGAAGGCCGCTCTACGTGTATAGAGATGTGTCGTCGCCAATGGCCAAAAGCTCCCCCCGCCTCATCGCCGCCAAAACCATCGTCCATGCGCTGTGCCTGACGCCCCTGGCGATCCTGGCCTGGCAGTTCTGGGATGTGTTCAGCACCGGCAGCGATGCGCTCGGCGCCGACCCGGTGGCCGAAGTCGAGCATCGGCTCGGGATCTGGGCATTGCGCTTCCTGATGATCGCGCTCGCGGTCACCCCGCTGCGCCAGCTGACCGGCCAGGCGGTGGTGATCCGCTTCCGGCGCATGCTCGGCCTGTACGCCTTCGCGTACGCCACCCTGCACTTCGCGGCCTATCTGGGCCTGGACCTGCGCGGCTACTGGCTTCAGATCTTCGAGGAAATCGCCAAGCGCCCCTACATCACCGTCGGCTTCGCCGCCTGGCTGCTGCTGGTGCCGCTGGCCATCACCTCGACGCAGGGCTGGATCCGGCGTCTCGGCAGGCGCTGGGGGCAGTTGCACAAGCTGGTCTACGCCATCGGCGTGCTGGCCGTGCTGCACTTCTGGTGGCTGGTGAAATCCGACATCCGCGAGCCGGCGCTGTATGCCGGCATCCTCGCGCTGTTGCTGGGCTGGCGGCTTTGGAAGTGGTGGCGAAAACGGGTTTCGGCGGCGGCGCCGTCAATCGCCGCCCAACAGCAATAGCGCGGCGATCACCGACGCCAGCAGCGCCGCCGCCAGCAGCAGCCACGGCAGGCGCCGGCCGCGACGGCGCGGGGCCGGGAGGGCGTCGGCGACATCGTCGGCCGCCGCGACCCGGGTCAGCAGCGATGTGTTGTTGGCCGGCGCTTCGATCACGAACCGGTGGTGCACATCGAACACGATCTGGTCGCCCGGCGACAGCAGCGCATCGCGGATCGGTTCGCCGTTGACCACGCTGCCGTCGACGCTGCCGAAATCGCGCAGCACGACCTGGTTGCCGATCATCTCGATCCGCGCATGACGCTCGGCGAAGGCCGGGTCGTCGATGCGGATATCGGCCTCGTCGCTGCGGCCGACCAGCCGCGGCGCCTCCAGTGTGAAGCTGCGGCCGTGGTATCGGCCGCCCACGCCGCGCACCAGCACCCGGCAGTCGCCGCGGAATTCGCCCGGGACATGGCGTAGCGCGCCGGGCAGCGCCTGCACCCCACGGGTCGAGACCAGCAGCATCTCGACGCCATCCAGATAGATCGCATCCCCCAGCCGCAGCATCGCCATGCGCTGGACCGGACGACCGTTGACGTGGATGCCGCGCGCGCCATCGGTGACGGTCATCCACACGCCGCGACGATCGACGAACAGCCGGATCGAAGGGGCTTCATCATCGCCCACCAGCCCGACGGTGTCGCCGATGCGACCGATGGCATGCACGCCGGTGCCGAGCGGCATTTCGGGGTGGTGGTGTTCGGGAAAACGGAGCTTCAGACCTTCCATGCGTCCGCAATCTATCATGGGTACCGGGATTCGGGCCTTGGAACGACGGCCGTCAGTCAGCACAATACCGGACAACACCGCCGGATACCGGCCCAGGAGAACCCCATGTCGATCGATATCCGCCATTCGCATTCGCTGCCGCACGCCAAGGCTCGCAAAGCGGTGGAAGAAGTGGCCAAGAAACTCGCCGAACGCTTCGAGTTCGACTATGCGTGGGACGGCGACGACATGCGTTTCAGCCGCTCCGGCGTCGACGGCAAGATCGCGCTGCTGCCCAAAGAACTGCAGGTCACCGCGAAACTCGGCTTTCTGGTGTCCGCATTCCAGGGCCCGATCGAAAAGGAAATCCGCCGGGTGCTGGACGAAAGGTTCACCTGATCCGGAGCGGACGCATACCGGATGCGAGCCGGGGCCGGGCGTCGCATTGGTGTGAGGCTCCCCGCCGGACCGGAATTGATGTATCGCAAACTGCGGGAACGACGATTGCGAGTTGATTCGATGCATGCTTGGAAGATGCATGCTTGGAAGCGGCGATCGCGGAATCACCTATTGCGCATGCGCGCCGGCTTCGCGCCCGGTTCGCGCACATCCTCCAGCGGCGCGAACGGCTGAGGATGAGCGGCGAACAGCCGGCGCGCGATTTCGCGCTCGCTGCGCTCGATGTCGGCGATGAAGGCCGCCACATCGTCCAGCTTGGCGTAAGCCCCGAAGCCCCGCTCCAGGAACGACTGCAACTCGCCGAAGCCGGCCGCGCGCGCCGGCCCTCGCAGCACGCTGAGCAGGGTCGCGACGCCGCGCCCGCGCAGCGCATGCCCCAGCCCATAGCCAGCGACCACGATCAGATCAATCTGATGCGAACGCAGCCGCTTCAGACCCACCTCACGATAGGCGCGGCCGTAGAGCGCGTCGTCCAGTGTGGTCCGCCGCGGCGCCAGCCGCTGCAGCGCTTCTGCCATCCGCAAATCGAAAGCATGGCTGAGCACGCCCAGTTCGATCGCATCGGCCAGCGTTTCCAGCAACGTCTGCGGCAGCAGCCGCTGCATTCTCGGCACCACCCGGGCGATATCGGCATCGCGGCGACTGAAATCCCGGTCGCCGTACAGATCGGTCAAGAAGAATTCCGCGGCCGGTCTGCGCTTCGGATCGTGCATGAAACCCTCGAAGCTGTTCGCAAGGCGCTCGGCCTGCCAGCGCCGCAGTTCGTGCAGCCAGCGCAGATTGTTGCGCGGCTCGCGCACCGGGTCGTGGACCGCGTCGTGCCACGCCAACCTGCGCGCCAGCAGAACGCTCAATGTGCGCTTGTCGAGCCGTCGCCGGCCGTGCGCTAGGTCTGGAGTGACGATCTTCATCGACGACGATCATCGTTCGCGCGTCGCCGCACGGCAAGCGCCATGCATGCCGCATGCAGCCCCGGGTCGCTTTTCCTGTTGCCGATCAAGCGCTTGAATCGACCCGTCAATGCCACCGGGCAATCCGATCAAAGTACAGGCGCCGCGACTTCGGCTTTCCGCTACACTCGGACCATTCCCCACCGTATCGTCATGCATGCTCTCACTCCACGCCGCCCGGCGTCCGGTCCAGGCCAAATCCGGCAAGCGCAAATCCCCTGCCAAGACACCCGCCCCGACCACCGCACGGGTGGGGCTCGCCATCGCCGGCGGCGGTCCGATCGGCGCGATGTACGAACTGGGCGCCCTGCGCGCGCTTGACGATGCGCTGGAAGGCATCGACCTCACCCGCATGGACTGCTACGTCGGCGTCAGCAGCGGCGCATTCCTCGCCGCCGGCTTGGTCAATCGCATGTCGACCGCAGAGATGTGCCGGATCTTCATCACCGGCGACAGCGACGATGTGCATTTCCGGCCGGAAACCTTCCTGCGACCGGCCATCATGGAATACGCACGCCGCGCATCGGCGCTGCCCCGGCTCACGATGGAATGGTGGAGCAGCCTGCTGCTCAACCCGCGCGATTCGCGGCATTCCGACCTGATGCAGCGTTTCGGCGGCCTGGTGCCGGCCGGGCTGTTCGACAACTCGGAAATCGAGCGCTTCCTGCGCGAGATCTTCTCGCGTCGCGGCCGCAGCAACGATTTCCGCCAGCTCGATCGCGAGCTGTACGTGGTCGCGGTGGATCTCGACAGCGGTGAAGCCGTGCGTTTCGGCGCTGGCGAGTGGACAGACATCCCGATCTCCAAGGCCGTGCAGGCCAGCTCCGCGCTGCCGGGCCTGTATCCGCCGGTGGAAGTGCGCGGCCGTCACTACGTCGACGGCGCGCTGCGCCGGACCATGCACGCCTCGGTGCTGCTGGAACGCGGCATCGATCTGCTGATCGGCATCAATCCGCTGGTGCCGTTCGACTCGACCCAGGTCGACAGCGACGCCGGGCGGCGCGGCGATGTCGACCCGCACAGGATCTGGCAGGGCGGCCTGCCGGCGGTGATGTCGCAGACCTTCCGCACTCTGTTGCAATCGCGCATGCAGGTGGGCCTGGCGAAATACGCGCAGCAATATCCCGGCATCGACCAGTTGATCTTCGAGCCGAATTCCAACGACGGCGAGATGTTCTTCACCAATGCCTTCAGCTTCTACAACCGTCGCCGGGTCTGCCAGCTCGGCTACCGCAACACCCTGCAGGATCTGCGCAATCGCGCGGAATCTGTGCGCCCGGTGCTGGAAGCGCACGGCATCCGTCTGCGCGATGAAGTGCTGAACGACAAACACCGCACGGTGCTCAGCAATCTCGGCAAGGCGCCGCCGCGCAGCACCGAAACCACCGCCCGCCTGCGCCGTGCGCTGGACGAGACCGAGCATCTGATCAAACGTCGCGAGCGCAGTTGATCAAGCGCTGTCATTGATCGACCGCAGCGACGGATCGACCGCCGTCCGTTCCATCGACGGCAACGCGATGCGCTATCACGATCCGCTTCCGATTCCTTGTGTGAATACTCTAGACAACTCCTCCATTCTGCTGCGCAATCGATCACGCGCCCGCTTGGAGGGCATATGGCCAAGTTCAAGAAAACCACAGCAAAGAAGACCACCGCGAAATCCGAGGATGCGCAGGCGCATGCCGAACGCATGTCCAAGTCGCTGAGCGAATCCGCGCAGCAGATCTGGCTCGCCGGCGTCGGCGCCTTCTCGCGCGCGCAGGCCGAAGGCACCAAGCTGTTCGAAAGTCTGGTGAAGGAAGGCATGGGCCTGGAGCAGACCATGCGCAAGTTCGCCGGCGGCCGCGCCGAAGTGGTCCGCGATGTGGTCGAGAACCGCGTCGGTCAGGCCCGCGAGCGCGCCACCGATACCTGGGACAAGCTGGAAAAGGTCTTCGAAGACCGCGTGCAGCGCGCCCTCGTCAAACTGGGCGTCCCGAGCCGCGAAGATCTCAACGATCTCAGCAGCCGCGTCGAAGACCTGACCGCCGAACTGCGTCGTCAGGGCGGCAAGCCCGCCGCCGCGCCGCGCAAGGCTGCCAAAGCCGCGAAGGCTCCCAAGGCCGCGAAAGCGCCGAAAGCCGCGAAAGCCCCCGCCAAACGCACCCTCAAGAACGCTGCGCCGGAGGAATAATCTCCGGAAGCGCGAATGAACGAAGCCGGGCAACCTCCGTTGCCCCGCTCCGCTGATTCGGATTGGATTGATCGCAACAGCGCCAACGCTCTCTCTCGTGTCGCGAAAGCGATGCTCCGCTTGGCGGCCGTCGGCCGCTTTTTGACCCGCCAGCCCGCAACGAATGCCGTAGCTCCCCTCCCCTCACGGCTTCAGGTTGGCGGGTTTCTTTTGCCCGGCGCAAAAGCGTTCCTCGTCGATCGTTGCAGCGCGGATCCCAAACGAAAGGCAGCCTCGCGGCTGCCTTTCGTGTTTTCGCGATCCGCGCGGCGATCCGCTTCGCGGTTCGACCCGCCTTACCAGTGCACGCCGCGCATCAGCGATGCGAACGCGATCTGCTCCTGACTGGGCTGATCTTCCTTAAGCGCCTTGCGGTCGCCCTTGGACGCGGCCGAATCCGGGAACAGCTCGAACGCGGTGCTCATGATCACCTCATAGGCCTTGGGCGCCACCGCATTGAGCAGCGCCGAGAAGATGCCCAGACGCGTCGCGATGCGGCTGGGTTTCTCGATGATGCCCTTCACCACCATGTCCGCGGCTTCGTCGGTGCTCAACGTCGGCACGCTTTCGTACATCTTGGTCGGCGCGATCATCGGCGTGCGGACCAGCGGCATGTTGATGGTCGTGAAACTGATGCCCTTGCCCGACAGCTCGCCCTGGGCGCAGCGGCTGAACGCGTCCAGCGCCGCCTTCGAGGCGACATAGGCCGAGAACCGTGGCGAACTGGCGAGCACGCCGATCGAACTGATATTGATGATGTGGCCCTTGCGGCGCTGGATCATCGTCGGCATCACGCCCATGATCAGGCGCAGAGAGCCAAAATAATTCAACTGCATGGTGCGCTCGAAGTCGTGAAAACGGTCGTAGCTCAGCTCGATCGAACGGCGGATCGAACGACCGGCGTTGTTCACCAGGATATCGACGTGGCCGTGATCCTTGAGAATGGCTGCGACTAGGCGATCGCAGTCGGCCATGTCGGCGAGGTCGGCGGTGTAAGCGAAGACTTTGCCGCCCGTTTTCTTCATCGCATCGCGGGCCTTGAACAGCTCTTCCTCCCCGCGGGCGACGATGATCGTGGTCGCGCCGGCTTCGGCCACGCGCTCCGCGGTCGACAGACCGATACCCGACGATCCGCCGGTGATCACCACCACCTTGCCCTTGACCTTGCCCTTCAACGTGCGATCGATGAACAGATCAGGATCGAGATGGCGCTCCCAGTAGTCCCAAAGCCGCCAGGCATAGCCTTCGAGTTTCGGCACCGAAATGCCGCTGCCCTTGAGCGCGCGTTCGGTCTCGCGGTTATCGAAGCGCGTGGGGTAAGTGATGAATTTCAGCACTTCCTTCGGAATCTTGAAGTCGCGCAACAACATGCCGATGAAGCGCTTGATCGGCGGCAAGTTGCCGACCGCGCCGCGAACGCCGCTGGGCACGAACGCGAACATCCGCGCGTCCAGGCGCATGGTCATTTCCGGCGCGTGACCAGCGCGGGCGAAGGTGTTCAGCACCTCGCCGACGCGCATCGGCTCCGGATCGACCAGATGGAAGCAATGACCGTCGAGCTTGGGCTTGTGCGCGATGTGGTCCATGGCATCGACCACGAAATCCACCGGCACCACGTTGATCCGGCCGCCCTCGATACCGAGCGTGGGCATCCACGGCGGCAGCATTTCGCGCAGTTTCTTGAGGAAGGTGAAGAAATAGTACGGGCCGTCGATCTTGTCCATTTCGCCGGTCTGCGAGTGACCGACCACCATGCCCGGGCGGTAAATCCGCCATTTGATGCGCTTTTCCTTGCGCACAAGCCCCTCGGAATCGTGCTTGGTGCGCAGATACGGATCGTCCAGACCCTCCGCTTCGTCGAACATGTCTTCGCGGAAGACCCCGGGGTATATACCAGCGGCGCCGATCGAACTGGTGTGATGAAAGCATCCCGCACCGATGGCGGCGGCCAGATCCAGCGCGTTCTGGGTGCCGTCGATGTTGGCCTTGCGCAGGCTTTCGGCGCTGGCGGTGAAATCGTAGACCGCCGCGAGATGGAAGAAATGCTTGATCTTGCCGGTAAGGGTCTTGAGTTGCGCAAGCGTCAACCCGCAGTTCGCCGCGGTCATGTCGCCGTGCACCGGCACCACCCGCTTCGGATCCCAGGCCATCTTCTTGGCCAACGCATCGTATTTCTTCTGCGAATCCTTGCGCACCAGCACGTAGACCGTGCCTTTCCGCTTCAACAGGTTGTCGACCAGGAAACGGCCCAGGAACCCGGTCGCGCCGGTAACGAAATAACTCATGTCCTCGCCCTCATGAGAGTAGAACCCGCATGGTTCGCCATGCGCGGCTCCGGGACCGCGGCGCGGTCCGTAGCGGCTAAGTTGCCAGAGCCGGAGACCAAGAACAATCCGCGGCCGTAGGGTGTCGCGCCAGAAGGGCATCCATTCCGCAGCGGGAAACGCTTCCCGGCGGAGGCCCATGCCGCGGCATGCATGCGGCTTCGTATTGACCGGCCACACCGGCCATGCTGTCATGCCCGCCTCACGGGAGGGATTGAACATGTCCGATCTGCAGAACCGTTTCGAACAAGCCGCGAAGGATATCCAGAGCCTGGCGGAACGCCCCGACAACGACACGCTGTTGCGGCTGTACGCGCTGTTCAAGCAGGGCTCCGAGGGCGATGTCAGCGGCGCCAAACCTGGCTTCTTCGACTTCGTGGGCACCGCCAAGTACGAAGCCTGGGCCAAGCTCAAGGGCACAGATCAGGACGATGCCAAGAAGAAATACGTCGATCTGGTGAAGAAACTGGCCGGCTGACGTCGGCCCGGCCGGGCGGCGACGACACCTCCTCGATGGCGCGCCAGACGCGACAGCGGATCCTCGACACCTCGCTTGCGATGTTCAACACGCAGGGCGAGCCCAACGTCACGACCAACCACATCGCGGACGAACTGGAGATCAGCCCCGGCAATCTCTACTACCATTTCCGCAACAAGGACGACATCATCGAGCAGTTGTTCGCGCGCTACGAGGAGCGCATGGACAACGCGCTGGCCGCGCCCAGCGGCCGACTGCCCGAGCTGGAGGACATCTGGCTGCAGCTGCATCTCGTCTTCGAGTGCATCTGGGACTACCGCTTCCTGTATCGCGATCTGGTCGAGATCCTCAGCCGCAACCGGCGCATGCGCCTGCGGTTCGCGCGGATCCTCAAGCGCGCCGACGAGCGTGCGCATCTGGTCATGCGCGGCCTGTCGCAGGCCGGCATCATGCGCGCCTCGGCGGACGAACTGAACGCCGCCGCCACCAACGTGCTGGTGCTGTCCACGTTCTGGCTGAACTACTCCGCCGCCCGCGGCGACCGCGACGAACAGGTCGCCATCCGCCAGGGCATCATCCAGGTGATGATGCTGCTGGCGCCGTTCCTGCGCGACGCCGAGCGCATGCATCTGAACACGCTCATCCGCGCCTATCAGGACTGACCCCGTGGCGGTCAGACCACTTCCTCCGCTGTTCGGCCACGCTAAACGTGCCGCCCAACAAGAAATGCGGTTCACCGCCCGCGCTATGCTGAGGACGGAGAGGCATCCATAGGATTGCCTGATCCGCAACGGCTGCCAGATTCCTTGATCCGTTCAACAGTCGCTCCGAACCAAGCAGGGGGCTGATGGCCACTGTTTTGAAAATTCAGACAAAGGACCCGCATCAAGACCTCAAAACTCGCCGCGCTTACCAGCGGCATCGTCCTGCTCGTCGCAATCCTGCTCCCTGCATCCGCGAAGATCGATTGCGGGGTGTGCAATCAGCTCTATGGTGACTGTCTGGCGAACGGCGGCACGATCCCGCAATGCACGCCTGCCTATTACCAGTGCCTGCGGGATAACGGCTGCGAGATCCCCTGACCCGTAAACTTCGCGTTGGTACACCTCGATCACGTTGTTCCACCCGTCGCGGGCTGCAGACCAAATTACGGCGATGCTTAGTCGACTGTGATTCATGGCCTCAGTCTTGCCAGGAAGTCGAACGAAGAAAGGGCGCCAATGGCGCCCTTTCTTCGTTCTGTACATCGCGAATCGATCAGGCCTTGCGCGCGCGCTTGGCCGTGACTTTCTTGACGGTGCGGCGCACGTTCTTCGACCCCGGCTTGCGGCCGCGACGCACGACGCGCTTGGCCTTCGCCGGCCTGAACCGCGCGACCAGCGGCGACAGCGTGGTCTCGAACGTGCTGCCCAACTGGGCCGCGCCGGCTTCGAGACGACCGCGCACCTGGCCTGCGGTTTCGATCAGCTTCGACTGCGCCTGTCCGACGGCGGCCACTGCCTGACGGCGGGTCCGGACGACGCGATCGACGGCCTGGGTCGCGGCAGCGGCAGTCTGACGCTGCGCGATGACCGCCAGGCCGAGGCCGGCGAGCCAGAAATGACGCGGCGTCGCGTCGGGAGCGGTGCGGGTGATTTTCTTGCGTGCCATGGGGAGTCTCCGTTGCGGGGCGCCGGCAAACCGGCTTTGGATGACATCAGCATGCGCGGCCCGCGCCGAGCAAACACACTAGCCCGTATGGTCGGGGCTTGCCTCGCATCGCGACTCGCGTGATGCTGCCCGCTTCCATCGAGAGGACGCGACACATGGCCAAAAACGACTGGGCCGCTTTCCCGCACGACGCCAAAGCCTACGCCTATGCCGGCGATGCGCTGAAGAAAGACTGGTCCAAGCTGCACGCAGGCGACTGCGAGCCCTTCCCGGACGAGAAACGCGCCGCTGTATTGATCAAAGCCGCCGGCAAGGCCGCGCCGAAGGGCCTGGACGCCGCCGCACTGGCGAACGCGCTGCAGGATGCCTGGCGCAGCTTCCACCACGGCGATTTCAAGGCCGCCTTCGACGCAGGCGAAGCCCTTGGCCCGGTCGGCGCCTCGGTCGCGGTCAAGGCCATCGGCATCCATGCGACCTATCTGGTCGATGCCGACGACGAAAAGCTCAAACGCTTCGAACAGGCCGCCAAGCTCGCCGAAGCCGCGATCAAGGCGCTGCCCGACGACGCCAACAGCCACTATCGCCACGCTTACGCGCTGGGCCGCTACAGCCAGGGGCTGTCGATCGCCAAGGCGTTGAAGGACGGCATCGCCGGCAAGGTCCGCGCATCGCTGGATACCGCGCTGAAGCTGGCCCCCAAGCACGCCGAGGCCCACACCGCGATGGCGCTGTACCACGCCGAGATCATCTCCAAGATCGGCGCCATGATCGGCGGCCTGACCTACGGCGCGAAGGCCGCCGAAGCCGAAAAGCACATCAAGGAAGTCCTCAAACTGACCCCGGCTTCGCCCATCGCCCACATCGAACACGGCAACCTGCTGATGCTGCTGCACGGCGACAAGAAGGAAGACGACGCAGCAGCCTCGTACGAGAAGGCCGCCAAGTGCAAACCCGTGGACGCCATGGAGGCCCTGGACGCGGCCTACGCCAAATCGCAGCTGGAGTGACCGCCCCGGTCGCCGGCAAGCCGCCCGAAAATGACGGCTTGCCTCCACCGGCCCGGCTCCGTAAAATGGCCGGCCGGAACACCGGGCGGTTAGCTCAGCGGTAGAGCATTGCCTTCACACGGCAAGGGTCGCAGGTTCGAACCCTGCACCGCCCACCATATCGATCCATCCGTCGTTCTGATCCACTCGCCTGCCAAGGCATAGGGATACGGAAAGACACCCGAAACCGATCCGCCGACGCGGGTCGGTTTTTTGTTTGTGGCGCGGGCATTCTCTGCCCCGCCCCAGTTTCACGCATCCGCGTCCGGCATTTGCAGTCCAGAACTTCGAGGACGGCCCGAATGTCACCGACGCCGGGGCTCTAAAGCCCCGACGATGATGAAACTTTCACCATCGCCGAAGCGCCGCGCCTCGTGCGCGAGGCGACGGAGCAGCGGCGTCGATGCTTTTTTTCTCACTGTCGAAGCGTTTGGCTTCGATACCGGGTCACGGCGCTTCGACGTTGAGCCCCCCGCGCTTCGACGCCGAGCCTCGCAGCTTCGCCGTCGAAGCTCCGGGCACCGACGCCGATGCCCGTAAGCTCGACGCTGGCGTTTTCGGCCAGCGCATGTCCGGCTGGAACGGCTTCTGTCCCGGTAGAGCGGCCTTCAGACCGCTGATCGCGCGCGGCACAGGTTTCAGCGGCGTGAAGGCCGCTCTACAAGGGGACGGACTACGCGCGAAAAGCGCCCCTCATCCGGCCTTCGGCCACCTTCTCCCCGCGATGCGGGGAGAAGGACAACAGCGAATGGCGGAAACGAAGCGACAGTGCCGTAGTGCAAAAGCAGTGACTACCGGAAGCGAAAGCAGCAAGTATCGGGAAAGAAAACAACGTCTGCGGGGAAAGAAAGCAACGTCTGCCGGGGAACGAAAGCAGCGACCACCGGAAGAGGCAATGCTGCGGGTGCGACGCTCGACGCCTTCTCCCCGCCTGCGGGGAGAAGGTGCCCGCAGGGCGGATGAGGGGCGCTCTTCGCCCAGCCCCTGCAACAACCACCGGGTCACAGCCACAGCCCCCCATGCCAAAATGCCATCACGGCCGCAGGCCGCTTCTTTTTTTATGGAATCCGGACGCATGAGCGCACTGCAGGACCTGCTGAACACCTATCGCCACGCATCCGCTTCCGAGCGCGAAAAAGGCACCTACTTCGAAGAACTCACCCGCGTCTACCTGCGCAACGAAGCCACCTATCGCGATCTGTATTCCGATGTCTGGACCTATGCCGATTGGGCCAAGGCGCAGGGCCTCGACGCCCGCGACGCCGGCATCGATCTGGTCGCCAAAACCCACGGCACCGACGAGTTCCACGCCATCCAGTGCAAGCTCTACGCCGAAGACTACAAACTGCAGAAGAAGGACATCGACAGCTTCTTCACCGCCTCCGGCAAAAAGCCCTTCACCCGCCGCATCATCGTTGCCACCACCGATCACTGGAGCGAACACGCCGACGACGCCCTGCGCGATCAGCAGCCGCCGGTCAGCAAGATCGACCTCAATGATCTGGAAACCAGTCAGATCGACTGGTCGAAATATCAGCCGCAGGCCAACGCCGTTCTCAAACCGAAGAAAAGCCTGCGTCCGCACCAGCAGACCGCGTTGTCCGCCGTCAGCGCCGGCTTGAAAGACGACGCGCGCGGCAAACTCATCATGGCCTGCGGCACCGGCAAGACCTTTACCAGCCTGAAGATTGCCGAGACCATCGCCGGCAAGGGCAAACGCGTGCTGTTTCTGGTGCCCAGTCTTGCGCTGCTGTCGCAGACGCTCACCGAGTGGACGCAGGAAAGCGACACGCCGCTGCACAACTTTGCCGTGTGCTCCGACAGCGAAGTGGGCAAGAAGCGCAAACAGGACGACGACAGCGTCCAGACCTTCGCCCACGAACTGCGCTACCCGGCCACCACCAACGCGGCGCGGTTGGCTGAAGAAGTCGCCAAGCGCCACGACGGCGAGCACATGAGCGTGGTCTACAGCACTTACCACTCCATCGATGTCATCAGCGAAGCGCAGCGCGACTTCGGCCTTGCCGAGTTCGACCTCATCGTCTGCGACGAAGCCCACCGCACCACCGGGGCGACGTTCGGCGACGACGACGAAAGCAACTTCGTCAAAGTCCACGATGCCGCGTTCCTGCGCGCAGCCAAGCGCCTGTACATGACCGCCACCCCGCGCATCTACGGCGAGAACGCCAAGGCGCTGGCCGATCGCGACAACGTCGCCCTGTGCTCGATGGACGACGAAGCGCTGTACGGCAAGCAGCTCTACCTCATCAGTTTTTCCGAAGCGGTGAAACGCGGCCTGCTGGTGGACTACAAAGTCATCGTGCTGTCGATCGAAGAGTCCCACGTCAACCGCCGCATCAAGTCGCTGCTGCGCGACGAGGACAACCAGCTGCGCGTCGACGACGCCGCCAAGATCATCGGCTGCTGGAAAGCGCTGTCCAAGCAGGGGCTGGAAAGCGAGCCGGCCGATGCGGTGCGGGCGATGCGCCGCGCGGTCGCGTTCTGTCAGGTTATCGAAGTGCAGAAGGGCGCGAAGACCCACAAGGTCAGCTCCAAGAACATCGCCAGCATGTTTCAGGCCGTGGTCGAGGCCTATCAGGCCACCAGCGAAGACAACGACGAGGAAGACGCGCTCTCGCATCTGGTCTGCGAAGCCGCACACGTCGACGGCAGCATGAACGCCAGCCAGAAAGAGGCCAAGCTCAACTGGCTGAAGGCCGATACGCCCGACGACACCTGCCGCGTGCTCAGCAACGTGCGCTGTCTGTCCGAAGGCGTGGACGTGCCGGCGCTGGATGCCGTGCTGTTTCTCACCCCGCGCAATTCGCAGGTCGATGTGGTGCAGTCGGTCGGCCGCGTGATGCGCAACGCGCCCGGCAAGGCGCGCGGCTATATCGTGCTGCCGGTGGTCATTCCTGCGGGCGTGGAGCCGCACGAAGCGCTGAGCGATAACAAGACCTACAAAGTCGTCTGGCAGGTGCTGCAGGCGCTGCGCTCGCACGACGACCGCTTCGATGCGATGGTCAACAAGCTCGACCTCATCGGCAAAGACACCAGCAAGATGGAAGTCATCGCCGTCACCGACAAGGTGCAGCGCAAAGCCAAGCCATTGACCGCCATCGAAAAAGCCGCGCGCAAAGCCAAAGGCGGCAGCACCATCGGCAAGCGCGTCGCCGAGAAAACGCCGGAGCAGACGCAGATCGAATTCGAGATCGGCGAGATCGAGCGCGCCATCTACGCCAAGCTGGTGCAGAAAGTCGGCAACCGTCACCACTGGGAAGACTGGGCGAACGATATTGCAAAAATCGCCCGCACCCACATCGACCGCATCAACGCCATTCTGGAAGACCCCGCGCACGTGCGCGAAATCGCCGCGTTCAAGCGTTTCGCCGCTGAGCTGCGCGACGACCTCAACGACAGCCTGGGCGACGGCGAGATCGTCGAGATGCTGGCCCAGCACCTCATCACCAAGCCGGTGTTCGACGCGCTGTTCCAGGATTACAGCTTCGCCCAGCACAACCCGATGTCGCAGACCATGCAGGCGGTGTTGGACGTGCTGCAGGAACACCGGCTGGACAAGGAGGCCGACACCCTGCAGCGCTTCTACGACAGCGTGAAGATGCGCGCCGAAGGCATCGACAATGCGGCCGGCAAGCAGAAAATCGTGGTCGAGCTGTACGACAAGTTCTTCCGCAACGCCTTCCCGAAGATGACCGAGCGCCTGGGCATCGTCTACACCCCGGTGGAAGTAGTGGACTTCATCATCCACAGCGTCAACCACATCCTCAAGATCGAGTTCGGCGAAACCCTCGGCAGCAAGGGCGTGCACATCATCGACCCGTTCACCGGCACCGGCACCTTCATCACCCGGCTGATGCAGAGCGGGTTGATCACGCCGGAACAGCTCAAGCACAAGTACAGGCACGAAATCCACGCGAATGAAATCGTGCTGCTGGCCTACTACATCGCCGCGATCAATATCGAAGCCACGTATCACGACATCGTCGGCGGCGATTACGTGCCGTTCGAGGGCATCTGTCTGACCGATACGTTTCAGATGTATGAGAAAGAGGATCTGGTTGATCAGCTGCTGGTGGAGAACAGTGGGCGGAGGAAGCGGCAGAAGGCGTTGGATATTCGGGTGATTGTGGGGAATCCGCCGTATTCTTCTGGGCAGGACAGTGCAAACGACAACAACCAAAACGTGGCATACCCGCGCCTTGACGGTCGCATCCGCAGCACCTATGCCGCACGTTCCGCCGCAACACTCAAAAACGCACTGTACGACTCTTACATCCGCGCAATACGCTGGGCCAGCGATCGTCTTGGCGACAGCGGTGTGATCGGTTTTGTGACCAACGCCGGCTTCCTGGAAGCCAATACTGCGGATGGTCTGCGTCAGTGTTTGGCTGACGAATTCAGCAGTATTTATGTGTTTCATTTGCGTGGCAATCAACGCACCTCTGGTGAGCTGTCACGCAAGGAAGGCGGCAAAATCTTCGGTAGTGGTAGTCGTGCGCCGATCGCCATATCGATCTTGGTGAAAAATTCTGCCGTAAAAAATAGCAGTGGGATTCATTTTCATGACATCGGAGATTATCTAAGCCGCGATCAGAAGCTTCAGCGTATCGTGGAATTTCGTAGCATAAGCGGCATCTCCGAAGACAAGAGCTGGTCAACGGTTACTCCGGACCCTCACGGAGATTGGCTGAAGCAGCGTGACGACAGTTTTAGCAAATTCATCTCGATTGGCACCAAAAAAGGCGTCACTTATAGCGCTATTTTTGATAATTATTCTGGCGGAGTGAAGACAAACCGAGATGCTTGGTGCTATAGCGCAAGCAAGACTGGCGTTGCTGAGCAAATGAATCGCATGATTGATTACTACAATGCAGAAGTAAGTCGCTTCGATATAGCTAACTTGGGAGCAGATAAAAAAATCAGGGAAGCGAGAGTGGACAGGTTTGTTGGCACTGATCCGACCAAGATAAGCTGGACAGTCAATCTCAAGGAAGAGGTTTCAAAAAATAGAAAATTTGAATTCGACCCGAACTGCCTTGCGCCGAGCATCTATCGTCCATACGGTAAGCAATGGCTGTATTTCAGTCGTGCATTTAATGAGAGGGTGCTCCAGATGCCCAAAATGTTTCCGGGCATGGATGCAACAAATCTTGTTATCTGCATTACTGGGCTTGGTGAGGCAGTAGGGTTTAGCGCTCTTGTATCGGATACCGTTCCTAATTATCACTTTGTAGCGGGCTCACAGTGTTTTCCGCTTTACATTTATGATTTCAACGCTGAGGATGCTCCGGAAGAACGCAGTCTTTTCAATACACCGATGCCGGTTGGTCAATCTCGACGAGACGCCATCACCAACGAAGGCCTTGCCCACTTCCAATCCGCCTATCCCGAAGAAACCATCAGCAAGGAAGACCTGTTCTATTACGTCTACGGCCTGCTGCATTCCGAGGACTACCGCGAGCGCTACGCCGACAATCTGGGCAAGGAGCTGCCGCGCATTCCGCGCGTGAAGTCCACAGCCGATTTCCGCCATTTCAGCCAGGCCGGCCGCGACCTCGCCGACCTGCATCTGCACTACGAAACCGTCGCCATGTACCCCGGCGCCACGGTCGACACTGGCGGCAAGACCCTGACCGACGCCGACTACCGCGTCGATAAAATGAAATACGGCAAACAGGGCAAGATCAAAGACCTCAACACCCTGCACTACAACGCCAAGATCACCGTCACCGGCATCCCGCCGGAGGCCTACGACTACGTGGTCAACGGTAAACCCGCCCTCGACTGGGTGGTGGAACGCCAGTGCGTGAAGACCGACAAGGACAGCGGCATCGTCAACGACTGGGCCATCGAGACCATGGGCAACCCGCGTTACCCGCTGGAGCTGTTCCTTCGCGTGATCACCGTCAGTCTGGAAACGATGAAGATCGTCCGCGCGTTGCCGAGGCTGGAGATTCGCGACGACGGGTGACGGGGTTGGATGTAGCGCGCGAAGAGCGCCCCTCATCCGGCCTTCGGCCACCTTCTCCCCGCGATGCGGGGAGAAGGATAGCGGTTGGTTCCGGGGAAAGCGGCAACTGCCGGAAGCAAAATCGGGCACCTTCTCCCCGCGATGCGGGGAGAAGGAGAGCAGCCGGTTCCGGGAAAGTTGCAACTGCCCGAAGCGAAAGCAGCGACAGCCGGGACCGACAGCGTTCGGTCGCGGGCAAGGCACAGTGATGCAGCGGCTGTACGGTATGTTCGCAATGATCGATCGGGGTCGGTGACGGCCCCATCCGATCAGCGTGGCTGCTGCGCCCCTCCGATGGCATTGATACCGGAAGCGTATTTGCCCTGATCGGTCTCCAGAATTTCGTTGGATTCGAAAGCTGCGTCGACCGTCGCGTCCATGCATCGCGGCAGGCGATTGGCACAAAAAAAGCGCCGTGCCAAAGCACGACGCCCGATTCTGTGGAGTGACGTCAGATCGACGACGTCAGATCCGCATGATCAGCACTTGCCGTCCTTGCAGTCTTCGGCCTTGTCTTCGATCTTGTCGCCGGCCTTTTCGACATCCTTGCCGACGCCCGCCATCGTGTTGCAGGCCGACAGGCCGCCGACGGCGATCATGAGCAGGATGGCGAGAGGCCACTTGTTGGTGAATAGGCTTTTCATAGCATTTCCTCGGTTGGGCTACGGGTTGGAGAGTGGAAGTAAGCGAATGCAGTTTTGTTCGTCGGATCGACTGGCGATGAAGCGCGCAGGCACATGAGTTGCGCGGCAATGGTCAGGGTGTCTTCGACTGCGCGGCCAGCGCCTTCTCTACATGACCGGCGTGCTCACGCAGTTTCGGCAGGGCGGCCGACGCCAGCCCGCGCGTTTCGGCATCCGCCGCACCTGTCGATGCGGTTTCGTAAAGCGAGATCGACTTCTTATGGCCTTCGCTCATCTTCTTTAGATAGGCATTATCGAAAGCGGCGCCTGTTTTCGCCTTGATGTCTTCTGCAGCTTTCGCTTCGGCTGGCGAAAGGACGCCATCGCTCATGCCGGAGGCGATGCGCAGCTTGCTGTTGAGTTGGCCATGATCCTTGACCAGCATTTCAGCGATGCGTGCGACTTCGGCAGACGACGACATGCTTGCTGCATGCGCGGAGAGCGCGACTTCAGCTGCGCCGCTGGTCAACGCCTGACGATAGAAGTCAGCGTCAACCGTGCCGGCGGCAGTCGGCGTGTCGGCTGCTGAATTCGCCGGCGCGGCGGATGCGTCGGATGGCATCGCGCCCTCGGTGGCAGCGTTTGTGGACTCAGCAGGCTGGGGCACGCCTGAATCGGAAGCGGTTGGACGACCGTCGTCTTCCATGTCACGCCGCTCGCAGGCCACAAGCGTGGTTGCCAATAGAAGCGCCGCAGCGGAAAAACTGAGCTTATTCATGTGAATGGTGTCCTTGCAGCGAATGAAGGATGAAGGCGGCATGCAGTGGCGTAGGAATTTCATTGACGCGACGGCTCCGATTCCGCGATTCGAGTCAGCAGATGCACATTGCTGAGCAAAGCTCATGCCAGTGGGCGGGAATCCTTCCTGCAAGGCGTTGGCCGAGCGTCCCGGTGACGCGTCGAAAATTGCAGCGATACATGCGACTCACGCAAGCGCGCGACGAAAAAAGCCGGGTAATGGTTGGAAATTAAGGGATTCCGCACTTCAACTCATATTTTCTGACATCGCCGCCAACGCCGATCACGCATCAAGAACCGGGCATCGTCCGAGTTATTTCCTTGCGTGATCGCATGCGCTCGGACTTGACGTGCACCGTGCATCCTGCCTGTCTTCATCGGGCGTTTTGCCATCCAGGCGTGTCACACCGCGAAGCCCGCTGAGCAGTCGCTGATCCACCACAGCGACCGTGGCGTGCAGTACGTATCGATCCGCTACAGCGAGCGGTTGGCGGACGCAAAGATCGCGCCGTCTGTGGGCAGCGCAGGCGATTCCTACGACCACGCCCTGGCCGAGACGATCAACGGCTGATACAAGGCCGAAGTGATTCATCGCCGGTCGTGGCCGACGCGAGAAGCGGTGGAACTGGCGACGCTGACGTGAGTGGACGGGTTCAATCATCGACGGCTGCTGTCGTCGATTGGGAACATCCCGCCAGCGGAAGCTGAAGCGATTGATCATGCGCAGGTCGCTGAACAAAAGCAGGCGGCGTGACTCAAAGCAAATAGCCTCCGAGGTTTACGGGGCGGTTCATCGCCATGTTTCCATCACTTGATGCGCTGCTTCTCCAACTTGCGCGCCAGCGTCCGCCGGTGAAGGCCCAGGCGGCGCGCGGCTTCGGAGATGTTGAAGCCGGTTTCGGCCAGGGTCTCATGGATGTGCTCCCACTCCAGCGTCTTGATGGAAGTCTTGCGGCCCGTGAGTTCAACATCGGCGTTGCCGATCGCGCGCTGGAATGCAGCCTCGATGTCGTCGGTGTTGGAGGGTTTGGCCAGGTAGTGGCGGGCGCCGAGTTTGATGGCTTCGACCGCGGTGGCGATGCTGGCGTATCCGGTCAGCACCACGATGATCATGTCCGGATCGTGCTCGTGCAGCGCCTGTACGCAGGACAATCCGGATGAATTGCCGGCGAGCTTGAGATCGACCACGGCGTGGGTGGGCGCGAACGTCTCCAGCAATGCCGCCAGCCCGTCTTCTCCGGTCAGGTGGCGCACCGTGTAGCCCCGGCGCTCGAACGAGCGCACCAGCGTGCGCGCGAAGGCGGCGTCGTCTTCGATGATCAGAAGATTGCGTTCATTCGTCATCGTCGCGCTCCTCAAGGGCAATCGCCGAAAGCGGCAGAGTCAGGGTCACGGTGGTGCCGCCCTGGCGCCGATTGTGCGCCGTCAGGCTGCCGCCCAGCGTACGCGCGACATTGACCGACAGGAACAGTCCCAATCCGCCGCCGGGCCGGCCCTTGGTCGAGTTGTACGGCGTGCCCAGTCGATCGAGCACGTCCGGCGCGAATCCGGGGCCGGCGTCGCTGATATCGATGACCAGCTCGCCATCGCGGCAGTGCGCATCCAGCGACACCCATCCGGGCGAAACCTCAAGCGCGTTGTCCAGCACATTGAAGACCATCTGCCGCAGACCGGCGTCGGAAACGATGCGCGGGTCGTCGGCGCATCGTCGTGTGTAGCGGAATCCGGCGGCGTTGCGCAGCGTGCGCCATTCCTCGGCCATGTCGTCCAGCAGCGCGTGCAGGGTCGTCTCGACCGGCGACTCGCCGCGGGTCTTGCCCGCGGCCAGCAGGATGTTGGTGACGATGGATTTGCAGCGCGCCACCTGCACCTGCATCTCCTCCACGTCGTGCGAAAGCTCGGCATCCGATGCGAACGTGGGCAGATGCCGCCAGTCGCCCAGAATGACCGAAAGCGTCGACAACGGCGTGCCCAGTTCGTGCGCCGCGCCCGACGCGAGCAGACCCATGCGCACGATGTGTTCCTCCTCGGCGGCGCGTTGGCGGAGTTCGGCCAGGCGGGCATCGCGTTCGCGCAGGATGCCGCCGATGCGGCCGATGAACACCACCAGCAGCGCGTCCAGCAGCAGGAAACAGATCAACAGCCCCTGCACGTAATGGTTGGCCATGCCCTCGCCCGGATGGGCGTCGATGGTGATCGGCGTGGGCAGCACGATCAGCCCGGCGAAGCAGGCGCCGGTGGCGGCGGCAAGGATCCAGCTGGCCGGCGAACGCAGCAGCACCGTGCCCAGCGCCACTTGCAGCAGGAACAGGAATACGAAGGGATTGGTGATGCCGCCGCTGAGATACAGCTGCAGGGTCAGCGATGCCGCATCGACCAGCAGCCCGGCCAGCAGCGCCGCGTTCGACACCTGCACCCGCTTGCGCCACCACACATGGCTGGCGAGGTTGAACGCCGACAGTGCGACCAGTACGCACAGCATCGAATGCAGCGGCAGTGCGATGCCGATGCCGTAATGCACCACCAGGATCGTGACGAACTGCCCGACCACGGCGATCCAGCGCAACTGGATCAACTGCTGCATGTTGCGCAGCCCGGTACGGTCGCGGGACGCGGCCTCGTCCCGGCTTCGTCGACGGGACGAAGCGCGGGTTTCAGTCATGTGGGATGGATCCTGCATGGCTCGAAGCCTCCTCGTTCGCGACGATCTTGACGCAAACGGGGTGTCGATACTAACAAGCGCAGACCGGCGATGGCCGTGAGCAACGCCATGCCGAACCAAGTCAATGCATAAGAAAGGTGATGGTCGCGGAACTGCACCACCGTCAGCCCGCCCCTCGGCCAGCCCTGCCCGCGCTGATCGCGCGCCGCATCCACGAAGAACGGTGCGACCGCTTCCCCGTTCAGGCCCCGCGCGCGGGCGATGGCGCCCACGTCGCGGGAATACCAGCGGTGCTGTAGGGGATCGTTACTGCGGAGGAACCCGCCCTTCGGCTCGCTGATCCGCAGCAGGCCCTCGATCGCGACCGCGCCTGTCGGCGGCGGTGCGGCCTCCGCACCGGTGGGCACGAAACCGCGATTCACCAGCACGATCTCGCCGTTGTCGGTACGAAACGGCGCGAGCAGCCACCAGCCGGCGCCCAAGGCGGTCACCGCCTGGGCGCGCGTTTCCGGCACGGGAAGGAAACGGCCGGACAGGCGCACGCGCCGGTATTCGTCGCTCTGGGCGGTGATCGCGGCCCAGCCGCTGCGCGGCGGCGGCGGCACGGGATCGGCGTGGACCCGCGCCTCCACGCGCGCGATCAGCGCATCCTTCCAGCCCATGCGCTGCCATTGCCAGACGCCCAGCGCGATGAAGCCGACGAACGCGAGCAGCAGCCCCACGGCGAACACGACCGTCCAGACCGAACCTCGCGCTTCCGCGCGCGGTGTCGACAGGGTCGCGACGTCCGCACGCGGGGTCACGGCGCGTTCCGCAGCATGTCCTGCATGTCGTGCGTCTCGGGCATCATGTTGGAATTCAAGTGACTCATCACCCACATCGAACCCGACAGCACGATGATCACCAGCACTGCGGTGAACACCAGCGCCACCAGGTTCCAGCCGCCCTCCGACTTGGTGTTCATGTGCAGGAAGTAGACCATCTGCACCACGATCTGCACCGCGGCGAATGCCAGGATCACCACCGACGCCCACGTCGAGTCCGGAATGGTCTTGGTCATCACCAGCGCGAACGGAATCGCGGTCAGCACCACCGACAGCACGAAACCGTTGAGATATTCGCGCGCGGAGACGTGCGGAATGCCGTCGTCGGAATGATCGGCCTCGTGTTCGTGCAGCTTGTGCTGCAAGACCGCATCCGGGTTCATGTCGGAATCGATATCGGGATTCATGACAGCAGGATTCATGGCAGCAGGCTTCATGGCAGAGTGCCCATCAGGTAGACGAAGGAAAACACGCCGATCCACACCACGTCGAGGAAATGCCAGAACATCGACAGGCACGCCACGCGACGGATATTCGCGCGCGTCAGACCATGGCGATGCAGCTGCACGCACAGCACCGCCAGCCACACCACGCCGAACAGCACGTGCAGGCCGTGGGTGCCGACCAGGGCGAAGAACGACGACAGGAACGCGCTGCGCTGCGGGCCGGCGCCCAGTTGGATCAGATGTGCGAATTCGTAGATTTCGATCGCCAGGAAGGCAAGACCGAGGATGCCGGTCGCCACCAGCCAGCGGATCAGCCCCTTCACGCTGCGCTTCTGCATCGCGATCATCGCGAAACCGTAGGTGATCGACGACACCAGCAGGATCGCGGTGTTGACCGCGATCAGCCTCAGATCGAACAGATCCGCGCCGGACGGCCCCGCCGCGTAATTGCGGCCGAGCACGCCGTACACGGCGAACAGGCACGCGAAGATCATCAGATCGCTGAGCAGATAAAACCAGAAACCCAGCAGCGTGCCGTTCGCGGGGTGGTGGCGGCCCTCGACATCCAGAAATACCGAAGGCGGAAGCGCCGGCCCCGCAAGCGCAGCGCTGCCGTCCTGGCTGCTAATCGCGATGGACTCAGACATGGGATGCCCTCATAAGCTCGCTGCGCGCGAGTTCGGTGGCCGCGATCCGCTCGGCGGGAATGTGGTAATCGCGGTTGTAGTCGAAGCTGTGATAGATCGCATAGACGACGATCGCAAGCAGCGACACCGACGCCAGCCACCAGATATGCCAGATCATCGCGAATCCCAGCGCGGTGCTCAGCGCCGCCAGCACGACGCCCGCGGGCGTGTTCTTGGGCATGTGCACGGGCAGGAAGCCGCTCTGAACGCGCACGAAGCCGCGCTGCTTCATGTCCCACCACGCGTCGTTGTCGTGCACCACCGGCGTAAACGCGAAGTTGTAGTCCGGCGGCGGCGAAGATGTCGACCATTCCAGCGTGCGGCCGTTCCACGGGTCGCCGGTGACATCGCGCAGCTGCTCGCGTCGGCGGAAGCTGATGTAGATGCAGAACAGGAAGGCCGCGATGCCGATGGCCACCAGCACCGCGCCGAACGCGGCGATCTGGAACCAGATCTGCAGCGACGGGTCGTCGAAGTGGCTCATGCGCCGGGTCACGCCCATCAGGCCCAGCACGTACAGCGGCGTGAACGCGAACCAGTAGCCGGCAAGCCAGAACCAGAACGACACCTTGCCCCAGAAGTCGTCGAGCCTGAAACCGAACGCCTTCGGGAACCAGTGGGTCATCGCCGCGAACAGGCCGAACACCACGCCGCCGATGATCACGTTGTGGAAGTGCGCGACCAGGAACAGGCTGTTGTGCAGCACGAAATCCGCCGGCGGCACGGCCAGCAGCACGCCGGTCATGCCGCCGACGACGAAGGTGACCATGAAGCCCATCGTCCACAGCATCGGCACTTCGAAACGGATGCGGCCGCGATACATCGTGAACAGCCAGTTGAAGATCTTCGCGCCGGTCGGGATCGAGATGATCATCGTGGTGATGCCGAAGAACGAATTGACGCTGGCGCCCGACCCCATGGTGAAGAAATGGTGCAGCCACACGAGATACGAGAGCACCGTGATGCACACGGTCGCGTAGACCATCGACGAATAGCCGAACAGGCGCTTGCCGGAATAGGTGGAGACGATCTCGGAAAACACGCCGAACAGAGGCAGGATCAGGATGTAGACCTCCGGGTGGCCCCAGATCCAGATCAGGTTGACGTACATCATGGCGTTGCCGCCGAGATCGCTGGTGAAGAAATTGGTGCCCGCGTAACGATCCAGGGTGAGGAAGGCCAATACCGCAGTCAGCACCGGGAACGACACTACGATCAGCACGTTGGTGCACAGCGCGGTCCAGGTGAAGATCGGCATCCGCATCAGGCCCATGCCGGGCGCGCGCATCTTGATGATGGTCACCAGCAGATTCACGCCGGACAACAACGTCCCGACCCCTGCGATCTGCAACGCCCAGATGTAGTAATCCACGCCCACCCATGGACTGAAAGCGACGCCGGACAGCGGCGGATAGGCCAGCCAGCCGGTGGCCGCGAATTCGCCGAAGAACAGCGACAGCATCACCAGCCCCGCGCCGCTGGCGGTCATCCAGAAACTGAAATTGTTGAGAAATGGAAACGCCACGTCGCGCGCGCCGATCTGCAGCGGCACCAGGTAATTCATCAAGCCGGTGACCAGCGGCATCGCCACGAAGAAAATCATGATCACGCCGTGGGCGGTGAAGATCTGATCGTAGTGATGCGGCGGCAGATAACCGAGGTTGTCGCCGAAGGCCATCGCCTGATGCAGGCGCATCATCAACGCGTCCGCGAAGCCGCGCAGCAGCATCACCAGACCCAGCACTATGTACATGATGCCGATCTTCTTGTGGTCGATGCTGGTGAACCATTCCTTCCAGAGATAGCCCCACAGTCGGTATTTGGTGATGGCCGCGAACAGGGCGATGCCGCCGATCATCGTGCCGACGAAGGTGGCCAGGATGATCGGATCGTGCAGCATGGGAACGGCGTCCCAGGTCATGCGCCCGGAGATCGGAGAGTGCTGGATATTGAGGCTGTCGGGAGACATCAGAGGTTACTTCCGGAAACTGTTTCGATATACGGTTTGGATGCGCGGTTTGGATGTGCGGTTTGATGTGCTGTGTCGCCGCGCAACGCTGCGCGCGTCACGGCGCCTTCATTCCGCCGAGCACGGACGACACGAGCGGTCGACCCGGCAGCGGCACCACGCAGACCTGCGCCGATACATACGGCCCCAGACGCGGGTCGCCGCGACGCGGCATCGCCAGTGCGTTCAGGCCGTCGAGGCCCAGGCCGCCTTCGGCGTCGAGCGCCATCATCTGGTCCATGCACAACCGTTCGGTGTCGACGCAGCGATTGAGGATCGCGTCGTACAGGCCCTTGTCGACGCTGGCGAAATGTTTCACCGGATTGCGCGTACTCGGTTTTTCAAGTTCGAGATACCCCGCCCGGCTCAGCGCGTCGTCGCTGCCGCGCACGCCTTCGACCCAGCGCCCGAAGTCAGCGTCAGACAGGCCGTGGAACTTGAAGCGCATGTGCGAGAAGCCCGCGCCGCTGTAGTTCGCGGAGAATCCCTCGTATTCGCCCGGTGCGTTGATCACCGCATTGAGGTTCGACTCCATGCCGGGCATGCCGT
Source organism: Lysobacterales bacterium (assembly GCA_031364125.1). Taxonomy (GTDB): domain Bacteria; phylum Pseudomonadota; class Gammaproteobacteria; order Xanthomonadales; family Xanthomonadaceae; genus Lysobacter_I. Next base: position 44,389 of record JANLVT010000082.1, read on the forward strand.
AGATCATGCCGGCCAGCGCCGGCACGTAGAACGTATTCATCACCGAAGAAGCGGTGATGCGGAACCGGACCGGGCGATCGACCGGAACGGCGACTTCGTTCACCGAGGCAACGCCCTGCTCCGGATAGAGGAACAGCCACTTCCAGTCCAGCGCCACCACCTGGATTTCCAGGGGTTTCATGTCCGCGGGGACCGGGCGGCCGGCGGCGATCCGGTCCAGCGGCCGATACGGATCCAGCAGATGCGTACTGATCCAGGTCACCGCGCCCAGCGCGATGATAATCAGCAGCGGCACGCCCCAGATCACCAGTTCCAGCTGGGTGGAGTGATCCCAGTCGGGCGTGTAGGTCGCGGACTTGTTGGAGGCGCGGTATCGCCACGCGAACCAGAAGGTCAGCGCGATCACCGGAACGATCACGATCAGCATCAGCAGCGTGGCCACGATGATCAGATCGCCCTGGCGGGCCGCGATGTCTCCCGATGGATTGAGCACCAGCAGATCGCAACCGGATAACATGCCGATGGCCGCCAGCAGGACGACGATTCGTACGAAACTGCGTGGGATGGACATAGGGGCCGGAGAGTTGGACGGAATTGACTTGAGTCAATGTAGTCCCGGGGCATGGCGGGGAAAATTGGACGTTTTGTCCTATCGTTTCCGCTGCGGCTGTCTGTCAGGCTACGTCCGCAGCCTGCCGACCCAGGATTCCCCATGCATTCCGCACACCTCAATTCTAATCAGATGCCGTCCGACCAGATGCCGTCGGATCAGCACCCATCCAGGCAGGGCGCCAGCGCGTCCTCGCGCGATCACGGCACAAAGGCGAATCCCGACGTGGCGCCGGGCGAAATCGCCGTCGGCGTGGTCGTCGGCCGTGCGTCGGAGTATTTCGACTTCTTCGTCTACGGCATTGCATCGGCGCTGGTCTTTCCAGCGGTGTTCTTTCCGTTCATGGACCGGCTGCAGGGCACGCTGTGGTCATTCGCGATCTTCTCGCTGGCATTTATCGCGCGGCCGGTGGGCACCGTGCTGTTCATGTCGATCCAGGCGCGCTGGGGCCGCGGCGTCAAACTCACCGTTGCGCTGTTCCTGCTCGGCACCGCCACCGCAGGCATGGCCTTTTTGCCCGGTTACGCCAAGATCGGTTGGGTGTCGATCGCGCTGCTGTCCAGCTTCCGCGTACTGCAGGGCATCGCCCTGGGCGGGTCCTGGGACGGACTGCCTTCCCTCCTGGCGTTGAACGCACCGAAGGAGCGTCGCGGCTGGTATTCGATGCTGGGACAGCTTGGCGCGCCGGTGGGCTTCATCGTCGCAGCGAGCGTGTTCGCCTTCCTGCATGCCAGCCTCACCCAGGAAGACTTCCTCGCATGGGGTTGGCGCTATCCGTTCTACGTCGCCTTCGCGATCAACGTCGTCGCGCTGTTCGCGCGGCTGCGGCTGGTGGTCGCGGAGGAATACCAGGGCAAGATGGGCGAACTTGAACTGGAGCCCACGCCGATCGGCGAACTGTTCCGCGCCAAGGGTCAGCATGTGGTGATCGGCGCGTTCACGGCGTTGGCCAGCTACGCGCTGTTCCACATCGTCACGATTTTTCCGCTGTCGTGGATCCTGCTGTATTCGGATCAATCGATCGTCGGCTTCCTGATGATCCAGATCCTGGGCGGTTTCATCGCCGCCGGCGCCATCGTGGCCTCGGGCGTGATCGCGGATCGCATCGGTCGCGCGCGCACGCTTGGAGGGTTGGCCATCGTGATCGCGATGTTCAGCGGATTCGCGCCGACGTTGATGGGTGCGGGATCCACGGGCCAGGCCGCCTTCATCCTGATCGGCTTCGCGCTGCTGGGCCTGTCGTATGGCCAGGCTGCGGGAACGGTGACCGCCAATTTCGGACAGCGCTATCGCTACACCGGCGCGGCGCTGACCTCCGACCTGGCATGGCTGATCGGCGCGGCTTTCGCGCCGCTGGTGGCGTTGGCGCTGTGCGCGCACTTCGGACTGGCGTGGCTGGGCGTGTATCTGCTGTCCGGCGCGGTCGGCACGCTGGCGGCGCTGGGCATCAATCGCGCCATGCGCTTCAAGAGCTGAAGCCGATCACCTCGAAGATGCACGGCAACATGCACATGCGGCGTTTCGATCACGCCGCCGACGCCTGACCCCGCTCGCCGTCGGCATCGCCTGATCGCGCGCGCCGGTCGGCGCGATATTCGCGAAAACTCACCATCCGGCCGCGTTCGACATCCCACAGTTTCAGCGACAGACAGCGCAGGATCTCGCGGGGGTAAAGCGTCGTCACGCGCGGACTCTGCAGGGCGGCGATGGCCTGCATCGCTTCGGGCAGGCGATAGAACGGAATACCCGGGTTGGCGTGATGGACATGGTGATAGCCGATGTTGGCGGTGAACCAGCCCAGCACCGGGCCAGTGCGCATGAAACTGGAAGAATGCACTGCCGTCGCGGTGTAGTCCCATTCGGACGGCTGGAAATAGCGCGCGCCGGGGAAGTTGTGCTGGCAATAGAACATATACGCGCCGAGCGCCGATCCCGACAGGCTGGGAATCAGCAGCGAAAAGATCAGCGCATCAGGCTTGAACAGCGCCATCGCGGTCGCCATCGCCGCGTTGAGGGCCAATGCCAACGCCGACCATCCGCGGTGGCGCGGCTGGGTGATGAACGAGACCAGACAGATGCTGAACATGAAGATCGCCGGCCACGCCAGCGCGATCATCAGCGGATTGCGCGCCATCCGGTAGCGCAGACGCTTCCAGACGCTGGCGCGCGCGTACTCGTCGGTCGACAGCAGCGGAAACGCGCCGATGTCGGTATGGGTCGACAGCAGCGGCAACCGGCCGTGCTCGGCGCCGACGTACTGGCCGCTGTGGCCGTGGTGGTAGTCGTGCGACTGCTTCCACAGCGTTGGCGGCGCCAGCACCAGCAGACTGAAGCCCTTGAAGAACACATCGGCGAAACGCGATCCGCCGAGGATCGCGCCGTGCATGTAGTCGTGATACAGCACGAAGGTGCGGACCAGCGACAGGCCCAGCAGCAAGCTGAAGAACGTGCGCACCGGCCACCACAGCGGCAGCGCCGCGGCGATGGCCGTGGCCGCCAGCACCGTCAGCGAGGCCCAGAAATGCCGCCAACTGCGGCGGCGGTCCTCGACCGTGAACGGCATGGTCTGGCGGATCAGATCCTTGCCGTAGCGGCGCAGCTCTTCGCGACTCATGCCATCGGTGGGCCACGGCACGCCGCTGGCCGCCCGGGTGGCGGTCACGGTCGTGGCGGGTATCCCGGTCGCGTCCTGCGCTGCATTCATGGCGTCGTCCTGCTCAGGCCGTAACCAGGTCGCGTTGGCGCGCATCGTGCTGCAGCACCATACCCGGCCGGCGATCCTTCCACGGCCGCGCCTGCTCCAACTGCGCGGCGAGCTGGAACAGCAACGCCTCGTTGCCCGCGTCCGCGCTGAACATCATCCCGATCGGCAGACCGGCGCCACTCGAGTGCAGCGGCAGCGAGATCGACGGCTGCCCCGATGCGTTCTGGATCGCAGTGAAGGGGCTGTAATCGATCAGCGGCGCGTAGGTCTTTTCCAGATCCGATTCGCGCACATCGATCACGCCGTTGCGCAGCGGCGGCGTGGCCAGGGTCGGCGTGAGCCAGCAATCGTAGGTCTGATGGAATCGGCCCATCTCGCGGCCGGCCTGCTGCATCACCAGTTCCGCGAACTGGAATTCGACCGCGCTGATCGCGCGGCCGCGCGCATGCACGGCGTGGGTCAGATTTTCCAGATCGCCCGGCTGCAGCGTGCGGCCGCTCTGCAGGCTCACCAGGTCGATGGCGTAGGCGATGCCGGCGAACCACATCGCGCTGAACGCTTCGACGAAACCCTGTGGATCGATCTGCGGCTGCGCTTCCTCGACCGTGTGCCCCAGCGACTCCAGCAGCTTCGCGGTCGCGTCGACGCCGGCCACACAGTCGGCGTGCAGCGGCCGACCGAAGGGATCGGTGCGCGAGAACGCGACGCGCAGGCGGCCGGGCTCGCGCAGCGTGTCGTCGAGGAAAGTGCCCGACACCGGCGGCGCGCGATAGGGATCGCCCGGCACCGGACCGTGGGTGGCGTCGAGCAGCGCGGCGCTGTCGCGTACCGTGCGGGTCAGCGCGTGTTCGTCGAGCAGGCCGCCGAGCAGATCGCCGAAATCCGGCGCCATCGAATTGCGCGCGCGCGTAGGCTTCAGACCGACCACGCCGCAGCACGACGCCGGAATGCGGATCGAGCCGCCGCCGTCGTTGCCGTGGGCGATCGGCACCATGCCGGTCGCGACCGCCGCCGCGGCGCCGCCGCTGGAACCGCCGGTGGAATAATCGGTGTTCCAGGGATTGCGCGCCGGTCCGTGGAACTGGCCTTCCGTGGTCGGCAGGATGCCGAACTCGGGTGCGTTGGTCTTGCCGACGAAGACCAGGCCGGCGCGTTTGAATCGGCTGACCAGCTCGCTGTCGTAGGGCATCACCCGGTCGCTGAACGCCCGCGACGAGAGCGTCGTCGGCCAACCCTCGCAGTCGCCGAGGATGTCCTTGAGCAGGAACGGCACACCGAACAACGGGCCGGACGGCTCGCTCACGTCCTGCTGCGCGGCCAGCGCGCGGGCATAATCGTAGCCCTTGTAGACCACGGCGTTGACCGCCGGATTGAAGGCCTCGATGCGCTTGATCGCCGCTTCCGCCAGCTCGGACGGCCGCACCTCGCGCTTGCGGACCAGCATGGCCAGACCGATGGCGTCGTATTCGGAGTAATCGGTGAAAGGCATGGTCCTGCTCCCTGGTTCATAATTTTGATGCAGTGCGTCAATGACGAATGGGCCGTCTCCTATATGCTCCAGCGAGCAGGCCACCGCGGTTTGCTTGGTTGGCAGAAGCTGAATGAATACGCGTCCCGTGGCGGAACGACCGCCAGACACGCCCGAAAATGCGCTTGCCGCGTTTTCACGTGAATACGCCGATCGGCGTATTCCCCCGATGCATGACGTGCTTGGAGGATGGGTCAACGCTGGAAACGGGACTGTGTCGAGACACAGCCCGCAGACGCGGAATCGATCAGTAAGAGCACCCAACCTAGGGAGCGGGCGATCCATGATCAGCAGCGAAAATCATCCAGGGCCGAGGCCCGGACATTTCTCGGACAGCCTCCGGCAACACGCATTGTCGATGCCGGACCGGGTGGCTTACCGTTTTCTTCAGGACGGGCGCGACCATGAGGAGGTCATCAGTTTCGCTGGCCTGGATATCGCGGCACGCGCTGCGGCCGTAGCGCTGGGTGCGCACTGCCGGCCCGGCGACCGGGTGCTGATTCTGCTCAATCCCGGGTTGGATTATGTGATCGGCTTTCTGGGCTGTTTGTATGCCGGGCTGATTGCGGTGCCAGCGTATCCGCCGGGAGCGACCAGCAAGCTCGATCGTCTCGAGGGTATTTTCGGAGATTGTCGACCGACTGCCGCGATCACTGGCAAGGACCAAGTCGCTGCGATCAAGAGCGCGTTGGCACAATCGGCTCCCGGCACACTCGTATTGGATCTTTCCACGGTCGATCGCGCGAGCGCCACAGACTGGCGGCCGCGTGCCGGTTCGCTGGACGACATCGCTTTCCTGCAGTACACCTCGGGTTCTACGGGTCATCCAAAGGGCGTGATCGTCACCCACGGCAACCTGGTTCATAACTCGCAATCGATCAGTCGCACCTTCGGCACCGACCAGGACAGCCATATCCTGAGTTGGTTGCCGCCGTATCACGACATGGGACTGGTCGGCGGAATACTGCAATCCCTTCACATCGGTTGCTCGGCCACACTGATGGCACCGATCCACTTCCTGCAGCGGCCGTTGCGCTGGTTGCAGGCGGTCAGCCGATACCGCGCCACGATCAGCGGTGGGCCGAACTTCGCCTACGAGCTGTGCCTGCGCAAGACCAGCGAGCAGGATATGGACGGATTGGATCTGAGCAGTTGGCGGGTCGCCTATAACGGTGCGGAACATGTGCGAGCCCAGACCATCGAGGCGTTCACGCGCAGGTTCGCCCGCTGCGGCCTGCGAGCTGATGCTCTCTCGCCTTGCTACGGACTGGCTGAGGGGACGTTGCTGGTCACCGTCAGCTCCGCGGGGACCAAGCCGGTCGTGCGCGACTTCGATGCGCTGCGTCTGGAAGATAATCACGCTGAACCGATCCACGCTGCGCCTGTTCACGACGCAGCGCCGGTCGTGTTGCCCGATGAGCGCGTGCGGACCTTGGTCAGCAGCGGCCGTCCCGTGCCGGGAAGCGAGCCGTTCATCTGCGATCCGGGCAGCGATCGACGTCTGCCCGACTGCCAGGTCGGCGAGATCTGCATCATCGGCGGCGGCGTTGCACAGGGGTACTGGCAACGTCCGGATGCGACCAGACAGGCTTTCATTACCGGTGCAGCCGAAGTGGATCAGAGCGATCCGACCGGCGACAACGGCCGTTATTTTCGCACCGGCGATCTGGGCTTCCTGCTGGATGGCGAGCTGTACGTGACCGGGCGAATCAAGGATCTGATCATCGTCAACGGTGTGAACCATCATCCGGGCGATATCGAAAGCACCCTGCTGCCGATCGATGAGAGTTTCCGCGCCTCAGCGGTGATCAGCATCGAACTGGATAATGCCGAGCGCGTGGTGGTGTTGCAGGAGGTCGAGCGTCGCACTGCGCACCATCTGGACGTCTCCGAAGCGTGCGCCGCAATCCGTGCCGCGCTGTGGCAACACCATCGGCTGGTTCAGCCATTGATAGTGCTGATGCTCGCGGGAACGCTGCCGCGGACATCGAGCGGCAAGGTACGTCGCCAGCAGTGCCGGGCGGTGTTCGGACCGCTGCTGCAGCGCTTGGCTGCGGGCCTGTCGGCGACCCAAGTCGAAGACATCGCCCTCGAAAAACGCATCGTGATCGCAGAGATCGACGGCCAGACAGTCATGGCCAACGTGCTCGACGCGGAGACGGTGGAAGCATGATCTTCGTGACCAACGCTGCGGTGCACGGTGTCGATGCGTCCGCGTTGATGTTGCCCGTGCCCGAGCAACACAGCAGCCAGCACCAGGCCTGTGAAGCCGCGCCGCTGCCGCTGCTGCCGCTGCTGCAGGACGGCAGCCCCGAGCGGCTGACGCTCACCACGTCGTTCAATGCGATCGCCACTGCAACCACGCTGGACGAGGTCAAGGCACAGACGCGTCACGCACTCTCGCTGTTCCTGCCCTGCGAGCATTTCGTCTTCACCCGCGGCTGGGTCAAGGCCGATCGTCTGGTGGTCTCGCATCTGGCGTACGCCAATTCGGTCAGCGATGAATATCTCGACGGCATCGTCGGCCGCAGCGATCGCGACACGCCGCCGCTCAGTCTGGATCTGATCCGTCAGTGCGGGCGCCCCAAGTTCCTGACCATCGATCGTCTGGAAAAAACGATCGATCCCGGCCGCGCGCAGGTGTTCCGCAAGCACGGCATCAACAACGTAGCGTGGATCGTGCTGCCGGGCATGCGCCGCAATACCTTCACCGGCTATTTCTTCCAGAATGTGTCGGCGGCCGTGCGCGGCGACATCAAGCTGCGGCTGACCATGCTCGCGCCGTACGTGCACATCGCCATCAGCCGCGTGTTCGACCACAAGCAGCTCAAGACTCAGGGGCTGGACGAGAAGAAACTCAATCCGTTCATGGCCACGCTGTCTACGCGCGAAGCGGAAATCTCGCGGTGGATCGCCTGCGGCAAGACCAACTGGGAGATCGGCCGGATCCTCGGCATCAGCGACAAGACCGTGAAAACACACATCCAGAACATTCTATTCAAGCTGCGCGCGTCCAGCCGCGCGCAGGTCGCGGCGCTGTTCTCCAGCGAATAGGCCGGCGGCCGCGACCAATTCCTTTTTCGATCGACAGCGGGTCATTCCGCCGTCGCGGGCCGGTGTTCGCCGGCGAAACCTGTACAGCGGAGGACACGTGCGTATCGACGACATCACCAGTTCTGTGATCGGCGTGGTGGCCGACCTGCTCGAGATCGAATACGGCGCACTCGATGTCGAGCGTTCGTTCCACGAGATGGGGATCGACTCGGTGCTCATCGTCGGACTGTCGGCCGAACTGGAAGACCGCTTCGGCATCGCCCTGGACCCGGAACTGGCCTACCGCCACGACAACGTGCGCAAGGTCAGCGAACACCTGCACGCCGTGCTCAATACCGAATCGGGAAGCCTGCAATGAAGACCACCGTCATCCCGACCTCCATCGCGTCCGCAGCCGCCAGCGGATGCATGGCGCTGCATGACGGCGGCGCGACGCCATCGACCGTCATCAACCGCACCCGCCAGGAACTTCTGGATTTCGCGGGCTTGAACGAAAGCGTCGCCAGCGCCCACGGCACCCGCATCGTCACCGGCCGCGGCCAGGAACTGATCGATTTCGTCGGCCAGTTCGGCGCGGTGCCGTTCGGCTACGGCGCGCAGTCGATCATCGACGCGGCGACGCGTTTCTTCGATTCGGGCCGACCGACCTATGTGCAGCCGATGCTCAATCCCGAGGCCGAAACCCTGGCGCGGCGCCTGATCGAACTGGCGCCCGGACGCATGACCCGGGTCAGCTTCGCCACCAGCGGCGCGGAAGTGGTCGAAGCCGCGATCAAACTGGCACGCGCGGCGACCCATCGCGAACTGGTGGTCGGCACGGCGACCGGTTTCCACGGCAAGACCCTCGGCGCGGTCGGCGTGACCGGCAAGCGCGTCTATCGCGAGCCGTTCCTGGTCCGCGGCGACGGCTATGCACACGTGCCCTACGGCGATCTCGATGCGCTGGAAACCATCCTGCGCGAGCAGCGCGTGGCCGCGTTCTTCGTCGAAGCGGTCCAGGGCGAGGCCGGCATGATCACGGCGCCGGCCGGCTATCTTCCAGCAGCCCAGGCCTTGTGCAAACGCCACGGCGCACTGTTCGTGCTCGACGAGATCCAGACCGGTCTGGGGCGCACCGGCCATCTGTTCGCGGCGCAGGCCGAGGGCGTGGAACCGGACGTGCTGCTACTGGCCAAGGCGCTGGGCGGCGGCCTGGTGCCGATCGGCGCTTGTCTCTACGGCGACAACGCCTGGACCCGCGACTTCGATCGCCAACACAGTTCGACCTTCGCGGTGAACGGCTTCACCGCCTCGATCGCGCTGGCCGTGCTCGATCGCCTGACCGCCGACGACGGCGCGATCATCGCCCGCGTCGCCGGACTGGGCACGCATCTGCGCGCCGGTCTGGACCGTCTGGTGCAGGCCTGGCCGGAGGTGTTCGAGGGCGTGGACGGTCGCGGCCTGATGCTGGGCCTGAAGTTCCGCAGCTGGCCCGGCGACCGTCTCTACACCCTGTCGCTGGCCAGCGCGTTCGGCGCGCTGGTGCCGATCGTCTGCGGCTATCTCAAGGCGCGTCACGGCGTGTACTGCCTGCCCACGCTCAGCGAAAGCAATGTGTTGCGGATCCAGCCGTCGTTCGTCGTTTCGATCGAGGAGATCGATGTGCTGCTCGCCGGCCTGGCCGAGGCCGCGGAACTGATCGCCCAGGGCGAACAGCATCGCCTGATCCTGCATGCGCACGGTTTTCAGGGTTCGCGCGCACAAGCCGCGCCGCGTCCGGTGCTGGCCGCGCCCGGCCCGCGCACCCGCCCGGGCCAATGCCTGGGGCGCTTCGCATTCCTGATGCACCCGACCACCCAGGACAGCGTCAACGGCGATGCGGTGGTCGACGCACTGGGCATGGACGACGACGAAAAAGTCTTCATGCAGGACTGGCTGGCCGAGTTCTCCGACTGGGCCAAACCGGATCTGGATGCCGGCGTGTCGTATCACGCGCGCCGGGTCTACAACAGCGACGGCGACTACGCCGAAGGCTGGCTGGTCGCCAGCCTGCTGCAGCCGCGCGACCTGATGCGCCTGACCCCGACGCGCCGGCGCAAGCTGATCGGCAATTATCTGGACGCGGTGCGCAAGCTCGATGTCGATTTCCTCGGCCTGGGCGCCTACACCTCGGTGATCTCCGGCGCGGGCGCCGATGTGGTCTGCGACCGCTGGTCCACCACCACCGGCAACAGCCTGACCGCGATGGTCGGCGTCGAATCGCTGATCGCGACCTGCGCCCAGCGCGGACCGCCGCTGGCGCGGCGCCTGACCGGCGTGATCGGCGCCTACGGCTCGGTCGGTCGTCTGGCCAGCCTGCGCCTGGGCAAATTCGCCGAACATCTGGTGCTATTGGGCAATGCCGCCAATCTGGGCGCGATGGACGAGCTACGGCGGGTCGGCGGCGAACTGTATCTGGCCGCGCTGCGCAGCCTCCGCGATAGCGACGGACAAGTCGCAAACGCACCCGCCGGCATCGCACGCACCCTCGCGCCGCTGTTGCCGAACGCGGCCACGGTCGATGCGTGGATCGAGCGCGCCGATGATGAAGCCGGCCTGCGCACGCTGTTCGACACCATCGACGCATTGGCGCGACGCGACCGCGACGCGATGCCACCGGTGACCATCGCCTCGGATCTGGCGCACTGGCTGCCGCGTCTGGAAGTGGTGCTGTCGGCGACCTCCAACGGCACCGCATTCATCGATCCGGCCATGCTCCACGCCAACGCAATCCTGTGCGACTGCGCGCAGCCGCCGGACATCGGCCACGCCACCCTGCCGCAGCGGCCCGACGTGACCGTGATCGAGGGCGGCCTGATCCACATGCCCGACCCGACCTGCCGCTTCGGCCAGCAGAACCTCACCAATCTGCCGACCGGCGTGGCCTTCAGCTGCCTCGCCGAAACCATCGTCCTGACCATGGCCGGCAAACGGCGCGACTACAGCATCGGCAAGCGTCCGCCGCTGGAGGACGCCGAAGAAATCTTCGCGCTCGCGCAGGCGTTCGGCTTCGCGCCCGCGGTCGCACACCCTTCCGCGCAGCCGATTGCCAAGGCCGGCTGAGCCCATCACACCTTCCACCAGGATCCCGATCATGCCTCTGCAATCCGCTCTCGACGCCACCGAACACCGCCTGCCCGGCCTGGTCGCCGCACTGCGCGCGCGCGGCCTGATGGACCTGGAGAACGCCGATCCGGCCGAACTGTGCGCGCTGCTGCGCGAATACCGCGCGGCCGGCCTGATCATTCCCGAACGCTTCGGCGGCATCGGTGCCTCGCCGGTGGAGACGGTCGAGATCCTGCGCGGGGTCGGTGCGCTGTGCCCGTCGCTCGCGGTGATGATGACCATGCACCACCACACCATCGCCACGGTGGTGCAGTTGGGCGGCATCGCCGCCGCCGACGAACTGCTGCAGGGGGTTGCGGCCTACCAGTTGCTGGTCGCGTCGGCGTTCGCCGAGGGTAAGCCGGGTTCGGGCATCTTCAACGCCAGCGTCAAGGTCCAGCCGGCGGAAGGCGGCTATTTGCTGAGCGGGACCAAGAAGCCCTGCACCATGAGCCACCACATGGATGTGATCGCGGTGGGCGTGGCCCGCGAGCAGGACGACGGCAGCACCGTGGAAGGCTTCGCGGTGGTATTCACCGAAGGCAGCCCGATCACCCGCGCGCCGTTCTGGAAAAGCCACGTGCTGCGCGCGTCCGACAGCAATGCGCTGGTGTTCGACAACGTGTTCGTTCCCGACGACCGGATGCTGCTGCCGAATGCCGACGACGATCTGGAAGTCGCCGCGTTCGCACAGCGCGCTTCGCTGGCCGGCCTGTGCTGGTTCCAGCTGATGGTCGGCGCGACCTATCTCGGCGTGGCCTCGGCGCTGGTCGAGCGCCTGCTCGCCAAGCGCAACGTCGACGACTTCCAGCTCGCGCAGTTGGCGATCGAGCTGGAAGGCGCGCATCAGGCGCTGATCGGCAGCGCGCGCGAACTGGAGGAAGACGGCAGCGCCGACGAGAACGCCTACAACAAGGCGCTGTGCACGCGCTTCCTGGTGCAGGGCGCGATCGAACGCGCAACCAATCTGGCCGTCGAACTGCTGGGCGGCATGGCCTTCATCTCCTCCGATGAAGTGCCGTACCTGCTGGCCGCTTCGCGCGCGATCTGCTTCCACCCGATCTCGCGTACCGCCGCTGCGCCGACGCTGGCACAGTTTCTGCGTGAATCGGCCGCCCCGATCGTCGCGACGCGGGATCCGGTCGCGACCGTCGTCCCGTCGACAGTGGACAAAGGCGATCGCATCGCCGCCTGAGCGGCGGCGCGAGCGCACTCTAGGAACCAGACCATGGCGACGACCATAGAAAACTTGTATCCACAGCGTCCCGGCAACATAGGACCGCTGTTCCATTGGCTGGCGATGCCGGTGTTCGCGCTGCTGATGGTGTTCAACGCCGCCGCGGTCGGGGTGGTGCTGTCGCTGTCGCTGGCCCTGCATATCGGCCGGCGCCTGCTGGAACGCATCCCCGGCGTGAGCACCGGTTCCAGCGCGATCGCGTCCGCCTACCATCGCCAGGTCCAGCGCCTGGCCAACCGGGTGCTCAAGGATCCGCGCGACGAACCGATCCTGGCGGCCGCGATCACCCTGGCGTGGACCGCCTATCCGGTGCTGATCGCGCAATTGATCCTGGGCGAGCCGTCGTGGCTGCTGGCGCTGCTGTTCTACGCCTGCGTGTTCGGCCCCAACATCCGCGGTTTTGTGCGCACCTTCAGTTCGATGCATCAGGAAGGCCATCGCGTCGGCGGCGTGTTCAAGCGCCCCAGCGTGATGGAGAAACTCACCGGCAATTCCCTCCTGTACATGTATTTCTGTCTGCCGATGGGCCTCACCCCGCACGCGGCCGCGCACCTGCAGCAGCATCATCGCGAGAACGCCGGTCCGCTGGACGTCTACGCCACCGCGCGCTACGACCACGCCAGCATTCGCGATTTCCTGGTCTACATGGTCCGCGAGGTCATGTACCAGCAACTGCTGGTGTCGCCGTACCTGTACTTCCGCAGCAAGCGCAAGCCGGCGCAGATGCGCAGCATGATCGTCAGCAATCTCGTGCACCTGTCCCTGTTCGCGCTGCTGGCCTGGTACAGCCTCCCGATCGCGGTGCTGTTCATGCTGGTGCCGTGGTGCGCCAGCAACTTCTTGATGGGCGTGATCCACTGGGCGCAGCACGCGTTCTACGGAGAACAAGGCGACCCCAAGGACTTCATGGTCAATACCGTAACCCTTCTTGAGAAGCCGGTGAACGCGTTCAACGAGGGCTACCACGTCTGCCATCACCACTGGGAGAACGTGCACTGGTCCGAGAGCCCTGCCCTGTTCGAACGGATCAAACCGGAGATGAAGGCGGCCGGCTCGATCGTGTTCCGCGACTACGGCGTCATCGATCTGTTCCTGAATCTGATGCTGCGTCGCTTCGACGCCATGGCCGACAAGCTGGAATGGTGGGAACCGCTGACCCACGAACAGAAAGTCGAACTGCTCAAGCGCCGCGCCGGGCCTGCACCGATCACCGAACACGAACTTCGCCATCAGCGTCGCGCTGCCGCAACCTCGGCCGCAGCGCGAGCGCAGGCGCCGGACCTCGAAGCCGAAGGCTGTCGCCAGCCATGAACAAATCGACCACGCTCAAGGTCGCCTCGGTGGAACGCGAGACCGAGGACGCGGTGACCATTCACCTCAAACAGCCGCTGCTGCGCAAGATCCAGTACGCCGCGGGCCAGTATCTGACCCTGGAAGTGGATGCCGACGGCGGCAAGGGCTGCCGCGCGTATTCGATCAGCAGCACACCCGGCCTCGACAAGACCCTGTCGATCACGGTCAAGCGCATCGCCGGTGGGCAGGTGTCCAACCGTCTGGTGCAGGGATTGAGCGCAGGCGATTCGCTGCGCACGCTCGGCGCGCGCGGCCGCTTCATCTTTTCGCCGAAGGCGGGCGAACGTCGTCACCTGGTGCTGTTCGCCGCCGGCAGCGGGATCACGCCGGTGTTCTCGATCCTCAAATCGGCGCTGCATTTCGAGCCGGGTTCGCGGGTGTCGCTGGTCTACGGCAACCGCAATACCGACTCGGTGATCTTCCGCGACAAACTCGAACGCCTGCAGGCGATGTTCCCGGAACGCCTGCGCGTGCTGCACGTGCTGTCGCGCCCGGATGCGCCCTGCGATCACATCGGCCGCCTGACCCGCGAGCGCGTGGTCGAGGTGCTGGCCGCGTTGCCGGCATGGGACGCCGGTCGCACCGAGTACTACGCCTGCGGCCCGGGCGGGATGATGGAAGAAGTCACCGCCGGACTCGCAGCCTGCGGCGTGCCGGCATCGGCGATCCACATGGAAAGCTTCTCGCCGCCCAAACCGGCCGCGGCGCCCGCCGCAATCGCGGGCGCGCAATCCGGCGCATCTACACGCGTGTATCTGGACCTGCACGGCGAACCCGTCGAGTTCACGGTCGCCCCGGGCCAGACCCTGCTCGAAGCCGCGCTCGCGAGTGGTTTGCAACCCCCTTTTTCGTGCCGAAGCGGCTTCTGCACCGCCTGCATGTGCACGCGCCTGTCCGGCGAGATCCGGATGCGCGAGGAACACGGCCTGTCGGCCGCCGAAGTCAAACAGGGCCATGCGCTGATGTGCATCGGCTATCCGATCAGCGACGAACTGCGGCTGCGCATCGAATGATCCTGCGCAACGACCCGCGATGAAGGTGAACACCATGCTCAATGCGATCCACGACGACGACCGCTCCTCAAGCGCACCAACCTCCGCCGATGCCGGCAACGACGGCGGCCACAACGACCAATTCCAGACAGAGGACGCCTACCGGCTGGCGCAGCGCGCCGCGCTGAAGGTCGACCGCGAACGCCACGCCGAACTCACCGCGCTGCTGAAACCGCAGCCGGTGCGCTTCCTGCTGTGGGCCGCGCTGCATCTCGCGGTCTGGGCCGCAGGTGTGGCGGCGATCGTGCTCAGCGGTCACTGGGCGATCACGCTGCTCGCGGTGCTGGTGGTCGCCAGCCAGTTGCACGCGCTGACCGTGCTGCAGCACGAATGCGGCCACCGCAACGCATTCCGCTCCCCCGCCGCGAACCTGTGGATGGGTCGTTTCATGGCCTGGTTCATCGTCTTTCCGTTCACCGCCTTCACCGAATGCCACCGCCGCCATCATCGCTATCTCGGCGATCCCGAGCACGACCCCGATGACTGGCACTACACCGGCGGACGGCGCTGGGTGGTCCCGCGCATCGCCACCTTCGCCGCACGTTTCACCTGGCTGTCGATGACGCGCTATGGCCCGCAGGTGCGCGGGATGGTGCTGCGCGAGCTGGTTTTCAATCTGGCCAGCATGGCTGCGATCGTGGCGGCGTTCGCCTGGTACGGACGGCTGGACCTGTTCGCGCTGATCATGGTCATTCCGCTGCTGCTGCTGACGATGGTCATCAATCCGATCTCGCGCGGCTACGAGCACTACCCGATGGCGACCTTCGGCGATCGTCACCACGGCCGTCTGGATCTGGCCCGCAACACCATCACCGTGACCAGCCCGACCATCGGCCTGCTCTGGGCCAACATCAATTACCATGTCGAGCACCACGTCTATCCGGCGGTGCCGTTCTACCATCTGCCAAAGTTGCATCGCCTGCTGCAGGACCGCTCCTACCAGCGCGATCCGATGCTGCTGTCGCGGGTGTTGCGCGGTCGCGAGGACGATGCCGCCGAAACGGACGCCAGCGCGGCCACGGCCGGGAAGACGGGACAATGAGCGCGGACATCGGCGCGAAAAAGCAACGCACAAGGAGCCCGCAGGATGCCGCAGTGCCTGTTCTGCAAGATCGCCGCCGGCACCGAGCCGGCGGTCGTGGTCCATCGCGACGAGCGCTGCGTCGCGTTCATGGACGTGCATCCGCTCGCGCCCGGCCACGTGCTGCTGATTCCGATGACGCATGCCGAACGGCTCGACCAGCTCGACGCCGGCACGCGACAGCATCTGTACCGGGTCATGGATGCGCTGATCGCCGCGCAGCGACGCGCCGGCCTCGGCGTGGAGGGTTCGCAGCTGATCGTCAACGACGGCAGGGCCGCCAACCAGCACATCCCGCACGTGCATCTGCATCTGGTGCCGCGCCGACGCGGCGACGCGGTCGGTTTCTTCTGGCGTGTGCTGCTGCATTTCACTGGCCTGTTCGGACCTCGCACGAAGCACGAGGCGCTGCAGCACCATGCCGACGCCATCGCCGCGCAATGGCCGGCGGCGTGGGCGGAGTCCGGCGATGACGATCCACGCGGACGGATACCGGGATAGCGCGCGCGCTGCCGGGCCCACGATCGATGCGGCGGGCAATGCGACGGCGGCGCACGAATCTTCTGTCCTCTCGCAATTGGTGGTGGACACGGCCGCGACGCCGCTGCTCGGCGTCCTGATCATCGGCGCCGGGTTTTCCGGGATCGGCACGGCGATCCGCCTGCGCCAGCAGGGCCGGCGCGACTTCGCGATCTACGACAAGGCCGACGGCATCGGCGGCACCTGGTGGGTCAACCGCTATCCGGGCTGCGCCTGCGACATTCCGTCGCACCTGTACTCGTTTTCGTTCGAACCCAATACCGGCTGGACGCGGCGCTTTTCCGGTCAGCCGGAGATCCGCGATTACCTCATCGACTGCGCGCGCAAGCACGACCTGCATCGACATTTGCGCCTGAACACCGAAATCGTGTCGCTGCGCTGGATCGAGGACGCGGCGCTGTGGGAAGCCACCGCGGCCGACGGCTCGATGCTGCGCGCACGCGTGGTCGTGGCCGGCACCGGCGCACTGTCGCTGCCCGACGACCGTCCCGACATCCCCGGCCTGCAGGATTTCGCCGGCCGCATCTTCCACTCGCAGCAATGGGACGAGGATTACGCCCTGGCCGGCAAGCGCGTCGGCGTGATCGGCACCGGCGCCTCGGCCATCCAGTTCGTGCCGCAGATCCAGCCGCAGGTCGAGCGACTGACCGTGTTCCAGCGCAGCGCGCCGTGGATCCTGCCCAAACCCGACCGGCAGTTCGCGGCCGTGGAAAAATCCCTGCTGCGCCGCCTGCCCGGCTGGCGCGCGCTGTCGCGGCTGGGCCTGTATCTGGCCGCGGAAGCGCGCGTGCTCGGCTTCGTGTTCGACCCGCGGCTGATGATGCTGCATCGCTGGCTGGCGGCGAACCATCTGCGCCGCCAGGTCGCCGATCCGCAGTTGCGCGACAAACTCCTGCCGCGGTTCCGGATCGGCTGCAAGCGGATCCTGATGTCGAACGACTACTACCCCGCCATCGCCGCCGACAACGTCACGCTCAGCACCGAACGCATCGTCGCGATCGACCGCGACGGTGTGCGCACCGCGGATGGCGCGCATCACCGGCTCGATGCGCTGATCCTCAGCACCGGCTTCAAGGCCAGCGCGCCGTTCCCGCGCGGACTGATCTTCGGCGTCGGCGGGCGCGACCTGATCGAGGTCTGGCGCGACGGGCCGCAGGCCTACAAGGGCACCACCGTCAGCGGCTTCCCTAACCTGTTCCTGCTGATGGGGCCGAACACCGGCCTCGGCCACAACTCGATGATCTACATGATCGAGTCGCAGATCGCCTACGTCATGGACGCACTGCGGACCATGGACGTGCGCGGACTGGCGCAGGTCGAAGTGCGCGCCGATGTGCAGGAGCGCTTCAACGACGTCCTGCACCAGCGGCTGCGCCGTTCGGTCTGGCAGACTGGCGGCTGCACCAGTTGGTACCGGCATCCGGTCAGCGGCCGCAACGTCGTGCTGTGGCCCGGCTTCACCTGGACGTTCCGCCAGCAGACCCGGCGTTTCGACGCGGACGCCTATCACCTGTCTCCAAAGCCGTAGGCGCTGCGGTCCGCTGCTGCCATCGGGCCTGACGTCATCGGGCCGCACCTCGGCCCGATCGACTAGCCCTTTGCCGGTCCCCGCTTGCCTGCGCCCAAAGCATGCCAGGTCCACAGCGCACCGACCAGATCAGGGATGCCCATCACCAGCAGCATCGGCGGCACCAGCCCGGCGGCGACGAACGCCGCGAAGAACACGATCACCGAGAGCCGCACCGGCACCGTCGCGGCCATGAAGCTGCGCGCTTCCCAGCGCGCGGCCAGGACGTAATAGATGCCCAGATACAGCACCAGTTGGCCGAGCACGCGGACCCACACTTCCGAGGTCGGCGCGAAGCCGAGCAGTTCCAGCAGCAGGTTCGGCGCGAAAAGCAACGGCACGCACAGCAGCAGCATGTAGAGGCCGAAGCCGAATACGGTCTTGGCGAGGTAACTCATGACGGCCTCCAAACGGATGAGGATGCACGCCGCCGGGGCGGCGCGCGCGTCTGGGCAGCATCGGACCTCATGGCGGCGATGGCGATACTCCGTTGAGCGTATGCCTTCCGGCACCCTCGGGCTTGCCCGACCGATTGCCCGTTCC
The DNA here is from genome assembly GCA_031364125.1 of Lysobacterales bacterium. Classification (GTDB taxonomy): domain Bacteria; phylum Pseudomonadota; class Gammaproteobacteria; order Xanthomonadales; family Xanthomonadaceae; genus Lysobacter_I. The sequence goes on from JANLVT010000082.1 coordinate 62,781, forward strand.
CTCGCCCGCCCCGGTCGGCTAGAATGGCGGCTCGTTCGTCGGACCACGGTCCGACGAATGGTTTTTCAGCAGGATCAACAGGTTGGGCGTTGGGGCCATGTCCTCCCCCCTCCGGTTTCAAGCGTCGCTGACGCACGTCTATGGTGGCCCCGTCGGCCCCTCGCGACGCTAGATCGAAAACCCCGCCAGGGCCGGAAGGCAGCAACGGTATCGGTCGATGCGGGTGCCGAGGTCAGCCGGCGGGGCCACCGCCATTTCCATGCTTCGCATGGAAATTCCAAGGATTTGGTCTTCACGTTGCCGTCGCAACGGCAATTCATTCGCATCAGCCGTAGCGACGGCAGGAGGTTCGTCGCAATGGAAAGGTCTGCATTGCGCGGCCCCAGCGATGTACTTCCGATCCCCGCGGCTTCGCCGCGCCCCCTCACCAAGGGGGCTCTGCCCCAGAACGTCCACTCAAGAATTGTCATCCCGAGCGCAGGGAGGAACCTGCTTTTTCAGAATCGATATCACGCCAATTTAACGAGATTGCGGCGCTGCATCTCCCACCCGAACAATGCTTGGCTGTATGATTTTCCTGAATGGGGTTTTCGACCAGAAAGCAACGAAGGCTGGAGAAGAAATGGAAACAGAAGGATTCGCGAAATCAGCACTTGGATTCACCAAGAGCCCGCTCGGCATCATTGCCCTTTTTATTCTGCTCGTTTACGGATTCGCCTCGCTGGTCGTAGCTTCCGGCAACAACATTGGAGCTCATATCGGGCCATTGATCTGGTTCATGGTGATCTTTCCTGGCATCGTTTTTTTCGGATTTCTGTGGCTGATGGCGATGCATCACCGGAAACTTTATGGGCCTTCAGACTTCAAGCAAGCCTTTCTGAACGCTGTGGAAACCGATCAGGCCAACGCCCATCCGAGGTTCGCCGTGATTGAGCCGGTCAAGTCCTTCGTAAGCGTCAGCCCACCCCATCTGTCATCTTCAGTTTCGATAGCCGACGGTCGAAGCCTTTCCAGGACATATTGCTTTTTCAATTCCTTTACCAGCAGTTCCCGGTTTGTTGCAAATTTTTTTCGGGATCCAATAGCTCTTTGAATTCCTTCTATTGATGGCACCGAAGAAATAAAAGGCATTAAGGCATCCGAACGATCAATATAGTCCAGAACGATTTTAGAGAATACCCCTGCCTGCTGATAAGATATTCGTGTAGATGTACTGTTCATAATGTGGTATAAAAATAAGAAGATGGCAACGATACTATTCATCTTCCAACAAATTTTTAACTAATTCGTTCAAAAGGTTTATAGTTTTTAGTTTATGGTTTATGGCTAAATCATCCTTATTTTTTACTGCTTGACCAACTTTAGGGTATTTTCCAAACCTTTTGTAAATTCGTTATTCATTGTTTGCAT
>JANLVT010000092.1:0-91329 GCA_031364125.1 Lysobacterales bacterium
CAGTTCGCACGTCCGGCACATGTCCGGACGTGCTCACGGCGAATCAATCGCTTACGCGCTTGTTTCGCCGGCGCAGCCATCCATGGCTGCGTTAACAGGCCACTGAAAACCTGCTGCCGCAGGTATTTCAGCAGCCTGCTACTTCTGTAGTCTCGCAAGGTAACAAGTCGAATACTTCGATGCCGATCTGATCCTGCCAGGAATGAAGGTTTCGGCGAGCGACTGATCTATTTTGGTGTTGCTGGTTGACGTTCCCATGTCGGACAGCAGAAACCTTATTCCATTGAAGGAATCCGATGGCATCGCCACGGACGGCTGTGTCCTGCTCAGGCTGATGGGAAGAGATCCATTGGCCATATTCGAGCCAGTGAGTTCCCCGCTTGTCGATGCCTCGGAAATTTGGATTGCTTCGTCAGAAGGCAGTGCGCCGAAGGATTTCGCCACGGGGGTCGAGATATTGAACGATCACGCGACCCGATAGGACACGGCTCGAATCTCGCTTGGCGCGATGTGCCGCCATGGTTGCGCCGCTCGCTTCCCGGTGCGCTGCGTCATGCAGCTACTCATTCCAATGAAGGCATCGTCCGATCACCAATCGGTCGGCTTGTAATCCTTGAGGAACTGTCCCCAGACGTGTTGGCCTGTGTTGATGCCGTCGATGATCGGGTCGACGATGCGCGCGGCGCCGTCGACGATGTCCAGCGGCGGGTGGAAGCGTTCCTCGATCACCTTGCGCGCGGCGAGCTCCGCGGGATCCTCGTCGGTGACCCAGCCGGTGTCGACGGCGTTCATGTGGATGCCGTCGCCGTGGTAATCGGTGGCTGCGGTGCGGGTCATCATGTTCAGCGCCGCCTTCGCCATGTTGGTGTGCGGATGGCGGGTGGTCTTGAACTTGCGGTAGAACTGCCCTTCGACTGCGGAGACGTTGACGATGTGCTTGTCGCGCGTCGGCGCTTCGCCGTCGCGGGTGCGCATCATCAGCGGCTTGAGGCGCGCGTTGATGATGAAGGGCGCGATCGCGTTCACCAGTTGCACTTCCAGTAACTCCACCGACGGCACTTCCGCCATCAGCAGTCGCCATGAATTGCGCGTGCGCAGATCGATCTGCTGCAGATCCTGATCGAGACGGCCCTGCGGGAACAGATGCTGCTGGCCGACCATTTCCTCCGCCAGCAGCGGAATCTGCGACAGCTCGGCTGCGCGCGTGATGCCGGCGAGCGCATCGCGGTTGTCGCCGACGCTCATCTGCGTGCCGCCGTCCGCGCCTTCGGGCAGCATCGCGTACTGGCGCAGGCCTTCGTAACCGCCCAGCAATTTGCGCAGATGCTCGGGCACGTCGTGCGCGGCGGCGGTTTCGCCTTCCATCATGTGCGCGTAGAACTCGGGCGGACGGCGCACGGTCTGGCAGGCGTTGTTGATGATGAAGTCGAGGCGGTCGCGAGTCGCGACCAGTTCGCGGCAGAAGGCTTCGACGCTGGGCGTGTGGCGCAGGTCCAGCCCGAAGATTTCCAGACGGTCGGCCCAGTCGCCGAAATCCGGTTCTTCGGCATAGCGTGCGGCCGAGTCGCGCGGGAAGCGCGTGGTCACGATCAGCGTCGCGCCCGCGCGCAGCAGCTTGAGTCCGGCCTGATAGCCGATCTTGACCCGGCCGCCGGTCAGCAGCGCCACGCGGCCGCGCAGGTCGGCGGTTTCGGTGCGCTTGAGGAAATTGAACTCGGCGCAGGCCGGGCACAGCTGATCGTAGAAATGGTGGATCAGCGAATATTTCTGCTTGCAGACATAACAATGCTGCGGCTCGACCGATTCGCGCGGCTCCGGTGCGTCGGTGTCGCGGTCGTCGGCGACGAAATCCTGCGGAGGGAAATAATTCGGCGTGGTGAACACCGGCCGGCGGCGCAGTTCGCGGATGCCGGTTTCGTGCAGCACCGCTTCCTCGCGTGCGACCTGTGCGGCGTTGCGCGCGCGCTCGGCGGCCTTCATCTTCTGCCGGCGCAGCACCGGATCCGGGTGGTAGACGCTCGCCACCGCCTGATGCAGGCGTCCGCGATCATCGGCAGGCAGACGGTCGAGCAGGTCGCGGTCGGCGGCCACGGCGTCGAGAAAGGCGATACAGGCGCGGGCATCGGCGGCGAGCGGATCAGCGGCGCGCTCATCAGCGGCGCGCGGCGCGTCGGTCGCGACATTCTGCGCGGGGTGTGACGATGAAGGCATTGCGGTCCAGATTCGATGCGGCGACAGGCCGCCAGGCCGCTTATTGTCGCGCGGATGGCTGCGACATGCATGCGCAGCCCGGCCAGGCTGAGATGGCCGCGCGACGATCGCCGCGACAAACTGTACGTAGAGCGGCCTTCAGGCCGCTGTTCATGAATTCAAATGCAGCGGCCTGAAGGCCGCTTTACGGTTCCATTGGCGGATTTCCGAAGGGCGCTCAGGCGCTCTTCGCCAGCTCCGTCCAGTCCTCGTGCAGGCCGCATTCGCGCTTGAGGCCGAAGAAGCGGGTGTCTTCCGCTTCCATGCCGTCTTCGAGGCGGCGGGTGGTGTGGATATCGCCGATGGAGACGTAGCCTTCATGCCACAGCGGGTGGTAGGGCAGGTTGTTGGCTTCGAGGTACTGCCAGATGTCGCGGTCGGTCCAGTCGGCGATGGGGTGCAGCTTCCAGCGGCCGTCGCGCAGTTCGAGGAAGTCGATGGCGGCGCGGGTGCTGGTCTGGCTGCGGCGCAGACCGGCGATCCAGGTGCGCACGCCGAGGTCGCGCAGCGCGCGCTGCATCGGCTCGACCTTGCGCAGCTGGTTGTAGCGTTGGATGCCGTCGATGCCGTTTTCCCACAGTTTGCCGTGGCGCGCTTCCATCCACGCGATGCCCACCTGCGGGCGGTAGACCTTGAGATTCAGCGACAGACGTTCGGTCAACTCATCGACGAAGAGGTAGGTCTCCGGGAACAGGTAGCCGGTGTCGATCAGGATCACCGGGATGTCCGGCTTCGCCTGAGTGGTCATGTGCAGCGCGACCGCAGCCTGGGCGCCGAAGCTCGACGACAGCGCGTGATGGCCGGCGAGGTGTTCTACCGCCCATTGCACGCGTTCCGGCGCCGTTTTCGTGGCGAGCCAGCGGTTCAGTTCGGCGAGGGCCTGCGGCGATTCGGCCGCGGTGATCGGATCGGGAAGGCTCATGCGATCAACTCCAGTGGCAATGCTTTGCCGGCCACGATGCCGCTGCGCACCAAAAAGTCGCCGAAACGTTCGGCATCGTTGCGCTCGGCTGCGTACTGTCGGAACAACGGATCGAGGGTGTCGAGGATGGTGGTTTCGTCGATGTTTTCGCGGTACAGCGTGTTCAGGCGCTGGCCGCGGTGGTCGGCGCCCAGCATCAGGTTGTAGCGGCCGGGCGCTTTGCCGACCAGGGCGATTTCGCCCAGATAAGGCCGCGAACAGCCGTTCGGGCAGCCGCTGATGCGCAGGTGCAGGTCGTTGCCGTCGAGGCCGTTGTCGGCCATCACCGCTTCGAGGCGATCGACGAATGCGGGGAGATAGCGTTCGGCTTCGGCCATCGCCAGACCGCAGGTCGGCAAGGCGACGCAGGCCAGCGCAGCTTTGCGCAGCGGCGAGGCTTCGCGATGCGTGTCCAGCGCGTATTCGCCGACCAGTTGGTCGATCAGCGCGCGCTGCGCGTCGTCGAGATTCGCGATCAGCATGTTCTGGTTGGCGGTCAGGCGGAATTCCGACGGCCCGCCAGCGGTATCGAGCAGCTTGGCGATTTCGCGCAGGCCGGTGAGGTGGCGCACACCATCACGGTCCCAGATGCGGCCGGAGAGGATGCGCAGGGTCAGATGCCAGCGGCCGTCGTCGCCCTGGTGCCAGCCGAATTCGTCGGCGTTGTGCGCGAACGCGAAGGCATGCGCCGGCCCGAAGGTGATGCCGGCGCGACGCGCGACTTCGAGCTTGAACGCCTCAAGGCCGTGATCGTCGATGGTGTACTTCAGCCGCGCGCGCTTGCGCACCACGCGGTTGCCCCAGTCGCGCTGGGTGGTGACCACGGCTTCTGCGACCGGAATCACCTGGTCCGGGGCGATGAAGCCGATCACATCGGCGATGCGCGGGTAGGTTTCGGAATCGCCGTGGGTCGCGCCCATGCCGCCGCCGACGCTGACGTTGTAGCCGAGCAGGGCGCCGTCGTCGCCGATGACGGCGATGAAGCCCAGATCCTGCGCGAACACGTCGACGTCGTTGCTGGGCGGCACCGCGAACGCGATCTTGAACTTGCGCGGCAGATAGGTGGCGCCGTAGATGGGCTCTTCTTCTTCACCGCTGCCGGCGACTTTTTCCTCGTCCAGCCAGATTTCGTAGTAGGCACGGCTGTTGGGCAGCAGGTGCTTCGACACGGCTTCGGCCTGCGCCTGCACCGCCGTGTGCACCTGCGAGAGATACGGATTGGAGGCGACCGCGATATTGCGGTTGACGTCGCCGCAGGCGGCGAGCGTGTCCATCAGCGCGGCGTTGATCGCCTGCATCGTCGGCTTGAGTTCGCCCTTGATCACGCCGTGGAACTGGAAGGCCTGGCGGGTGGTGATGCGCAGGCCGCGCTCGGCGAAGGTGGTCGCGATGGCGTCAAGCTTCAGCCACTGCGCCGGGGTGACCACGCCGCCCGGGGTGCGGGTGCGGATCATGAACGAGAAGTCGGGCTCGAGCTTTTGCCGGCGGCGCTCGTCGCGCACGTCGCGATCGTCCTGCTGGTAGCTGCCGTGATATTTGATCAGAGTCTGGTCGTCGTCGGCCAGCGCGCCGGTGATCCGGTTCGACAGCGATTCGACCAGCGTGCCGCGCAGACGGCCGCTCTGCTGTTTGATGTCTTCGACCGAGTGGGCGCTCATATCAGGATGTCCATCTCAATACACGTCCCGCGAATAACGACCCTGCGATTGCAGGGTGTTGAGATAATCGTTGGCGTCTTCGGCCGACTTGCCGCCGTGGGTGGCGATCGCGTCGAGCAGTGCGGCGTGCACGTCCTTGGCCATGCGCGTGGCGTCGCCGCAGACGTAGAGGTGCGCGCCGCCTTCCAGCCAGTCGAACAGGGTGCGGCCGTGTTCGCGCAGCTTGTCCTGCACATACACCTTGTGCGCCTGGTCGCGCGAGAACGCGAGGTCGAGACGGTGCAGTTCGCCGCGCTTGAGCGCGTCCTGCCATTCGATCTGGTAGAGGAAATCGCTGCGCGCGTGCGGGTTGCCGAACAGCAGCCAGTTGCGTCCCGATGCACCGATGACGCTGCGCTCCTGCACGAAGCCGCGGAACGGGGCGACGCCGGTGCCTGGGCCGATCATGATCACGTCGCGCGCGGCGTCGGCAGGCAGGCGGAAGCGTTCGTTGTGTTCGATGTAGACCGGCAGCGACGCGCCTTCCTCGCGGCTGGCCAGATGGTGCGAGGCGGCGCCCCAGCGCAGCGCGTCGCCGTGGCGATATTCGATATGAGCGACGGTGAGATGGGCTTCGTCGCCGACTGCCTTGCGGCTGGAGGCGATGGAATACAGACGTGGCTGCAGCGGACGCAGGGCTTCGACCAGCGCCTCCGCGGTCCACGCGCCGGGGTGTTCGAGCAGCAGATCGACGATCTGCGACTGTGCCATCAGCGCGGTCAGACCTTCGCGCTGATCGGGCGCGAGCAGGCGGTTGAGCGCATCGCTGCCGGCGTGCGCGGCATGGGTGGCGATGAACGGGCGGCTGAGACGGGTGATCTCGCGCTTGCGGCTCAGCCACTCGCGCAGCGGCAGGGTGTCGCCGCCCAGCGCGACCGGCGTATAGGCGTCCAAGTCGAGCGCGTCGGCGATTGCCTGCACCAGCGCCGGCGGGTTCTCGACCCACACGCCCAGAGCATCGCCGGGTTCGTAGTCGAGGCCTGAGCCTTCGAGCGAAACTTCGAGATGACGGACGTCGCGGTCCGAACCGCGGCCGGTGATCGGCAGGTTCGCCAGCAGCTCGGCGGCGAACGGGCGCTCGCGGGTCCAGGCCACCGGCGCGGCGATATGCGGACGCAGCGGCGTCACACTCGCCAACGGCAGGCTTGCGAGCTGCGGGCGCGGCTTCAGGGCGTCCTTGGCTTCGGTCAGTACCTGGGTGGACCACGGTGCGGCGATGGTGTCGATATCGAGATCGGCGTCGGCGCGGGCCACCCAGCGCTGCGCGCCCAGGGCTTCGAGGCGGGCATCGAGACGCTGTCCGATCACGCAGAACTGCGGGTAACTGGAATCGCCGAGGCCGAGCACCGCGAAACGCAGCTGCGGCAACTGCGGCGCGCGCTTGCCTTCGATGAATTCGACCAGCGCGCGGGCGTCGTCCGGCGGGTCGCCGTCGCCCTGGGTGCTGATCACGATCGCGAGAAAACGCTCATCCTTGAGCTCCCGAGTCGGATAGGCATCGGCGCGGAGCAGGCGGACGGGCAGGCCTTCTGCTTCGAATTTCGCGGCCAGCGCTTCGGCGATGCGCTTGGCGTTGCCGGTCTGGCTGCCGTAGACAAGGGTCAGCCGGCTGCGTTCGGCATGCTCGGCCGCAGGTTCGACGGCGGCGTGCGCGGAGGCAACGATGGCGCCGCCCTGCGCGCGGGCAAGACCGGCGGTGTATCCCGAAAGCCACCACAGGCCGGCGCTGTCCATGCCGTCGACCAGTCGTGCGATCTGGGCGTAGGGCTCGGCGGTCAGCGGCGACTGGGCGAGCGTAGCCGGCGAAGGGGCGGTATTGGCGGGGGACATGGCAGCCTGGGGACCGGAGAGGGGAAAACGACGAGCGTTCAGCCTAGGCGCCTGCATTTGCACGCGGAAAGGATCGGTCGTTATGCGCTTATGCCCGCACGCACTTTCTGCGCTGGGGGGCGTCACGGATACTGGAAAACCTTCAGCGGCTCCTCCCTTGCATGGAACTGCCCCCGGATTTCCTGCTGTATGTCGTCATCGGCTTCGTTGCACAACTCATCGACGGCGCCCTGGGCATGGCCTACGGCGTCACTGCGTCCAGCCTGTTGCTCGGTTTCGGCGTGCCGCCCGCGGTGAGCAGTGCCACCGTGCATGCGGCCGAGTGCTTCACCACCGGAACTTCGGCGATCTCGCACCATGCGTTCGGCAACATCGACCGCAAGCTGTTCCGGCGGCTGCTGCTGCCTGGAATGCTGGGTGCGGGCATCGGCGCCTATCTGCTGACGATGATCGACGGCGACGCGCTCAAACCCTGGATCGCGGGCTATCTGCTGCTGATGGGCGTGGTGATCCTGTTCAAGGCGTTTCGCGAGCTGGTCCCGCGCGAGGTCACCTCGCACGTGTCCACGGTCGGTTTCATCGGCGCGCTGCTGGACGCGATGGGCGGCGGCGGCTGGGGGCCGATCGTCGCCAGCAACCTCATCGCCCGTGGCCACGAGCTGCGCCTGACCGTGGGCAGTGTCAACGCGGTCGAATTCTTCGTCACCCTCACTGCGTCCATCGTGTTCCTGATGACCATCGGCACCGGTCACCTGGACATCGTGATCGGACTGGCGCTGGGCGGCGTGGTCGCGGCCCCTTTCGGCGCGTGGCTGATCCGTTTCGTCCGTCCGCGTGTGCTCATGCCGTTCGTCGGCGTCCTGGTGATCTGCCTGAGCGCGCGTACCCTTTACCAGAGCTTCGCCGGCTGAGACCGCAGGGTTTCCGTTCTGGCGGCGCGATCGCCATCCGGTTGAAGTCCGCCAGCAGCGAATGCAGGCCTCTTCGCCGCCAATCCATCCACGGGACATCATGTCGTATCCAGCGTTGAGTCATCTCGATCGGCTCGAAGCCGAGAGCATCCACATCCTGCGCGAAGTCGCGTCCGAATTCCGCAATCCGGTCATGATGTATTCCGTCGGCAAGGACAGTTCGGTGCTGATGCATCTGCTGATCAAAGCGTTCGCCCCAGCGCGTCCGCCCATTCCGATGCTGCACATCGATACCGGCTGGAAGTTCCGCGAGATGATCGCGTTCCGCGACCGCCGCGCGAAGGAAACCGGCATCGAGCTTCGCGTGCATACCAATCCCGAGGGCGTGGCCCAGGGCATGAATCCGATCACCTTCGGCGCCACCGTGCATACCGATGTGATGAAGACCCAGGCCCTGAAACAGGCGCTGGACATGCACGGCTTCGACGCGGCCATCGGCGGCGCGCGCCGCGACGAAGAGAAGTCGCGCGCGAAGGAGCGGATCTTCTCGTTCCGCAGCGCGCAGCACCGCTGGGATCCGAAGAACCAGCGGCCCGAACTATGGAGCCTGTACAACACCCGCATCCACAAGGGCGAATCGGTGCGCGTGTTCCCGATTTCGAACTGGACCGAACTGGACGTGTGGCTGTACATCTATCGCGAGAAGATCGAGGTGCCGTCGCTGTATCTGGCGTCCGAGCGCCCAGTGGTGGAACGCGACGGCGCGCTGATCATGGTCGACGACGAGCGTCTGCCGATGCGCGAGGGCGAAACGCCCGCCATCAAGCGCGTGCGCTTCCGCACCCTCGGCTGCTATCCGCTGACCGGCGCGATCGAATCCGAAGCCGATACGCTGGAAAAAATCATCGCCGAAATGCTGGTCGCCACCACGTCGGAACGCCAGGGACGGGTCATTGACCAAGATCCTTCCGCTTCGATGGAGAAGAAGAAGCAGGAGGGGTATTTCTGATGTCCGCCATCATCAACGACACCAATCGCGACACCAATCTCGAAGCCGATGCCGCGGTCGCGGCCTATCTGCAGCAGCACGAACACAAGCAGCTGCTGCGGTTCATCACCTGCGGCAGCGTCGACGACGGCAAGAGCACGCTCATCGGCCGGCTGCTGCACGACACCAAACTGCTGCTGGACGACCAGTTGGCGGCGCTGGAAGCCGACAGCCTGCGTCACGGCACCCAGAATGGGCAGATCGATTTTGCGCTGCTGGTCGACGGCCTGCAGGCCGAGCGCGAGCAGGGCATCACCATCGATGTCGCCTACCGCTTCTTCAGCACCGATCAGCGCAAGTTCATCGTCGCCGACTGCCCGGGCCACGAGCAGTACACCCGCAACATGGCCACCGGCGCGTCCACCGCCGATCTCGCCATCGTGTTGGTCGACGCGCGCAAGGGCCTGCTCACCCAGACCCGCCGCCACAGTTACATCGTCTCGCTGCTGGGAATCCGCCACGTGGTGCTGGCGGTGAACAAGATGGATCTGGTCGACTACGACGAAGCGATCTTCGCGCGCATCGTCGAGGATTACCGCGCGCTGGCCGAACAGCTCGGCATTCCGCAGGTCACCAGCATTCCGCTGTCCGCGTTGAACGGCGACAACATGCTGGCGCCTTCGACGCGGATGCCGTGGTACACCGGCACGACGCTGCTGGCGCATCTGGAAACCGTCGATGTCGCCGGCACCGGCGATGCGGACAACGCCGCGCTGCGCCTGCCGGTGCAGTGGGTCTGCCGCCCGGACCAGAATTTCCGCGGCTTTGCCGGCACCATCGTGTCCGGCACGGTGGCGCCCGGCGACGAGATCGTCGCGCTGCCATCGGGCCGGCGCTCGCGGGTCGCGCGCGTGCTCGGCGGCGATGGCGACCTCGCGCGCGCCGGCAAGGGCCGCGCGGTCACGCTGACGCTGGAAGACGAAATCGACATCAGCCGCGGCGACGTGATCGCCGCCGCATCGTCGCCGCCGGAAGTGGCCGATCAGTTCGCCGCGCACGTGCTGTGGATGGGTGAACAGCCGCTGCTGCCGGGCCGCCCGTACTGGCTGAAGGTCGGCGCTCGCACGGTCGGCGCGTCGGTCACCGAGATCAAGCATCGCGTCGACGTGAACACGCAGGACCATCTCGCTGCCAAGCACCTGGAACTCAACGAAGTCGGCTACTGCAACCTGCATCTCGACCAGCCGATGCCCTTCGAGACCTACGCCGACAGCCGCGAACTGGGCGGCTTCATCCTGATCGATCGCCAGACCCATGCCACGGTCGCGGCGGGCACGCTGGATTTCTCGCTGCGCCGCGCCGCCAACATTCATTGGCAGCATCTGGAAGTCGACAAGGCCGCGCGTGCGCGCGGCATGGGCCAGTCGCCGCGCTGCCTGTGGTTCACGGGTCTGTCCGGTTCGGGCAAATCCACGGTCGCCAATCTGGTCGAAAAGCGGCTGATGGCGATGGGGCTGCGCACCTATCTGCTGGACGGCGACAATGTGCGCCATGGGTTGAACAAGGATCTGGGTTTCAGCGACGAGGACCGCGTGGAGAACATCCGCCGAGTCTCCGAAGTCGCGAAATTGATGGTCGATGCCGGCTTGATCGTGCTGGTCAGCTTCATCTCGCCGTTCCGCGCTGAACGGCGGATGGCCCGCGAGCTGTTCGACGGCGGCGAATTCATCGAAGTCTTCGTCGATACGCCGCTGGCGGTGGCCGAGGGCCGCGACGTGAAGGGTCTGTACGCGAAGGCCCGCGCCGGCAAGATCCCGAACTTCACCGGCATCGACTCGCCGTACGAAGTGCCGGAAGCGCCGGAAATGCGCCTCGATACCGTCGCGCAGACGCCCGAAGCGCTGGCCGAAGCGGTGGTGGAGCGATTGCTGGCCGGCTGATGCCCGGCTGATCTCCAAAACGGAACGCCCGGCGATGCGCCGGGCGTTCTGTCTTGCGGGACAGGTGTCCGCGCGGTTGCGCGGGCCTTATCGTTTCTTGCGGATCATCTCGAACACGAACAGCAATACGATCGCGCCGACGATCGCCACCACCCACGTCATGATGCCGTGGCCGGGGTAGAGGTCACCGCCGATCGCCGAGCCGGCGATGCCGAGCAAGGTCGTCATGATCCAACCCATCGCGTCCGCGCCGGGCTTGAACAGGCGGGCCAGCAGGCCGATGACCGCGCCGCCGATGATGTAACCCAGGATGCCTTCAAACAATGGAGATGTCCCCTCGATTGCAGGGCGTCGAGTCGACGCCCCGGCATCCTGGCAGTCCCGCGCCCGGCACCGCAGATCAGCAGCAGCCGTGATCCCCATGCTGCTCGCCGCCGGCCACCGCGGCCACGCCGACGGTTTCGCCGCGGACGCTGGCATTGCGGTGTTCGGCCAGCACTTTGGCCACGCAGGCGGTGACCCGCTTGCCCATCGGGATGTCCAGGAATTCGTTGGGGCCGTGCGCGTTGGAGTGCGGGCCCAGCACGCCGGTGATCATGAACTGCGCGCCCGGAAACTTTTCGCCGAGCATGCCCATGAACGGGATGGTGCCGCCTTCGCCCATGTACATCGCCGGCTTGCCGAAGAATGCCTGGCTGGCGTCCTCGATCGCCTGTTCCAGCCACGGCGTCATCGTCGGCGCGTTCCAGCCGGTGGAATCCTTTTCCAGATGCAGGGTGACCTCGGCGCCGTTCGGCGGGTCTCGCAGCAGCGCTTCGGTCAGCAGCTCGCCCGCGCGCTTGCCGTCGAGGGTGGGCGGCAGGCGCAGGCTCAGTTTCACCGAGGTGTAGGGACGCAGCACGTTGCCGGCCGACGACAGCGCCGGCAGACCTTCCGCGCCGGTGATCGACAGCGCGGGGCGCCAGGTGCGGTTGAGCACCAGTTCGGTCAGGTCCGCGTGCATCGGAGTCATGCCGGGCAGGAACGGGAACTTGTCGAAGATCGCGGTATCCAGCACTTCCGCGCAGGTCTTGGCCTGGACCATGCGGTCCGCGGGCACCTCCACGTGCAGGCCGTCGAGCAGGATCCGGCCGCTGTCCTGGTCCTCGATCCGCGACAGCAACTGGCGCAGGATCCTGAAACTCGACGGCACCACGCCCGATGCGTCGCCCGAATGCACGCCTTCGCTGAGCACCTTGACGGTGAGGTTGCCGCCGGCGAGGCCGCGCAGCGAGGTGGTGCACCACAGCTGGTCGTAGTTGCCGCAGCCGGAATCCAGGCACACCACCAGCGACGGCTTGCCGATGCGTGCGGCGAGATGGTCGACGTAGGCGGGAAGATCGTAGCTGCCGGATTCCTCACAGGCCTCGATCATCACCACGCAGCGCGCGTGCGGCACGCCCTGTTCCTGCAGCGCCTGCACCGCGGCGATCGAGCCGAAGATCGCGTAACCGTCGTCGGCGCCGCCGCGGCCGTACAGGCGGTCGCCCTTGATCACCGGCGTCCACGGGCCCAGGTCGTCGTCCCAGCCGGTCATTTCCGGCTGCTTGTCGAGATGGCCGTACAGCAGCACGCAGTCTTCGCCGGTGTCGGCATCGGCACTGGCCGGGATGTCGACGAAGATCAGCGGCGTGCGGCCTTCGAGGCGCACCACTTCGACCTGCATGCCGGCCACGTTCTGCGCCCGCGCCCAGGTTTCCATCAACGTCACCGCATCGTCCATGTAACCGTGCGCGGCCCAGTCGCTGTCGAACATCGGCGACTTGTTCGGGATCCGGATGTATTCGACGAGCTGCGGGACGATCTCGTCGTCCCATTTGGCGTCGATCGATTTCTGGATCGAAGCCGTCTGGATGGAAGTCGGGTCGACGTTGCGGATAGCCATGGCGTTGGGAACCGATGTTGAAGAGTGCGGCCATTGTACGCCCCCCATCCGATCCGATCCCCGGGGCTCGCGGCGGGCGGATCTGTAGGAATTTTCCGACCCCCGAGTGAGGCATCGGCTGGCCCCTGCTCGGGTGGTTCGGCGATGTGGCCGGGCCGGGGGAATCCGGAAACTATCCCTGTCGACGCAACGCACCGGCGCACACCGAAAAGCCCGCCAGCGTCAACGCCAACGACATGCTTCCGATCAAGTCCAACCGATCAAGTCCAACCCAATCCGATCAATCCAATTCGATCCAACCCAACCCAACCAAGGAGCCACACCATGAACCTGTTCAAACTCAAGTCCCTGTTCGCCGCCACCGCCCTGTCGCTGGCCCTCGCCGGCAGCGCCTTCGCCGCCGAGAAGGTGAACATCAATACCGCCGACGCCGCCACGCTAGACCGCGTGCTGGTCAACGTCGGCCCCAGCAAAGCGGAAGCCATCGTCGCCTATCGCAAGCAGCACGGCGCCTTCCGCAGCGCCGAGCAGCTGGCGCAGGTCGACGGCATCGGCCTGAAGACGGTCGAAAAGAACCGCGGGATGATCGTGATCGGCGGTGCGGTCGCGCCCGCCAAGCCGGTCGCCGCAGCGAAGGCCCCGGCGGCGGCTCCGAAGAAGCGCTGATCCATCCATCCCCACCGGCGCCGAAGGCCGCGAGTGATCGCGGCCTTCGGTATTGGCGGCGGAGCGCTCGGCTACACTCGCCCGGTCCGTTCCGGAGGTCCGAATGTCCGCCCGCCTGCGTCTGATTCCCGCACACGATTACCGCCGCGAACGCTGGCGCAACGGCTTCGGTTGGACCCGCGAGATCCTGCGCTGGCCCTGTACGGTCCGCCCCGAGTCTGCGGACGACTGGGACTGGCGCCTGTCGATCGCCGAGATCGAGCGCGACGGGCCGTTTTCCACGTTCGATGGCATCGATCGCGAACTGGTGCTGCTGCACGGCAATGGCGTGCGCCTGCGCTTCGACGACGGCGAGGTGCGCGATGTGGAGCCGCCGCACGGGCGGGTGCGCTTCGCAGGCGAACGCGCGGTGTCCGGCGAACTGATCGACGGCACGACCCACGATTTCAACCTGATGTGGCGGCGCGACCGTATCGACGCGCACCTCTGGCACCGCCCACTGGTGGGTTCGATGTTGCTGTTCGTCGAACCGGGCGAAACCTGGGTCGTGCATGTGCTGTCCGGCCAGACCCGTGCCGCCAACGGCAGCGATCGCGAGGCTGCGGCGATGGGCGATACGCTGTTGTTGACCGCGACCGCGACCGCGACCGCGACCGCGACCACGGCGCGCGCGCGCTTCGCGCTGGACGGCGGCGGCGAGGTGCTGGTGATCCGGCTGCGCCCACGCTGAGCGGGCGAGTGTCGGGTCGCCCGCGGACTGCGTAGGATGACGCGAGCGTTTTCATCGATGAGCGTCCCTTGAACATCAATCGCCCGCATCGCACGATCCGTACCCGGAACCGTCATTCGCCAATGGACTCCCCGCAATGAGCCTGCTGCTGGTCCGCCACGGACAGGCGAGCTATGGCGCCGCCGATTACGACAACCTGTCCGAGCGCGGACGCGTGCAGTCGCGCCGGCTCGGCGATTGGCTGGCGCGCGGCGGTCATCGATTCGAGTCGGTGGTGGTGGGCGGCATGCGCCGGCACCGACAGACCGCCGAGGGCGTGGCCGAAGCCTTCGCCGCACAGGGGATGCCGCTGCCCGAGCCCGTGGCCGACGCCGGTTTCGCCGAGTTCGACCATGAAGCGGTGTTCGGCGCCTATCTGGCGCGCGATCCTGAGCACCCGATCGCCGCCGCCAGCCGCAGCGGTCAGCCACGCGACGTGGCCGCGATGCTGCAGGCGGCGCTGCTGGCGTGGGCGAACGACGAACTGCCCGGGCTGCCGGAGAGCTGGGCCGCGTTCGGCCAGCGCGTGCAGTCGGCGGGCGAGCGGCTGGAAGCGCTGGCGGGCGACGGCGAAGTGCTGGTGCTCAGCTCAGGCGGCGTGATTTCGCGGCTGGCACAGATCGCGCTGGACGTGCCCAACGCGCGCGCGGTCGAACTCAATCTGTCGCTGCGCAACAGCGCACTGTCGGAGTTCCATCCGCACGGCAGCCGCCTGCGGATGGGATCGTGGAACGCACTGCCGCATCTGCATGGCGAACGCGATCTGTGGACATACTATTGATCCGGTAAGAATATGTTCGAATCCGTAGCTGTGCTTGCGTAGGAGGGGCTTTAGCCCCGAGCAGGCTTTTGATCGGGTTTGCGGCCTGAAGATCGGGCCTGAAGGCCGTCATACGTAGGGATACAAAGTTCAAACTTCTCCTGGCCGGATCAATATCGATGCCGCCTTCACGCATGTTTCCGAGGACACGATGAGTACCGAACGCATCGCCACACTGTTTCCATTTTCGGACCGCTCGCGCGAACTGCAGTCCGCGGTCGCCGCTTTCGTCGCGGAGAGGATCGTTCCGGCGGAAATTGCATTCCACGCACATGCCGCCGATCCGCAGACGCGCTGGACGATTCCGCCGCTGCTGGAATCGCTGAAGGCCGAGGCGAAGGCGCAGGGATTGTGGAACCTGTTCCTTCCGGATCCGACGCACGGCGCCGGTCTGACCAATCTCGACTACGCGCCCATCGCCGAACTCACCGGCCGCAGCCTGTTCGCGCCCGAAGTGTTCAACTGCAGCGCGCCCGACACCGGCAACATGGAAGTGCTGCTGCACTTCGCGACGACCGAGCAACAGGCGCCGTGGCTGCCGCGATTGCTGGCGGGCGAGATCCGCTCGGCGTTCGCGATGACCGAACCCGACGTCGCCAGCTCCGATGCCACCAACATCGCGCTGCCGATCGTGCGCGACGGCGGCGAGTTCGTCGTCAACGGCCGCAAGTGGTGGACCACCGGCGCCGGCGATCCGCGCTGCGAGATCATGATCGTGATGGGCGTGACCGATCCCGACGCGTCGGCGCATCGCCGCCAGTCGATGGTGCTGGTGCCGATGGCGACACCGGGCGTGCGCGTGCTGCGGCCGCTGACGGTGTTCGGCTACGACGACGCGCCGCACGGGCATGTCGAAATCGAGTTCACGGACGTCCGCGTGCCGGTTGCCAATCTGCTGCGCGAATCCGGCAGTGGTTTCGAGATCGCGCAGGCGCGGTTGGGCCCGGGACGCATTCATCACTGCATGCGCCTGATCGGTCTCGCGCAGCGCGCGCTGGAATTCATGGTCGCGCGCGCGCGCCACCGTGAGGCCTTCGGTCGTCCGCTGGGCGGACACGGCATGGCGCAGGAAGCGATCGCGCTGTCGCGCTGCGAGATCGAACAGGCGCGGCTGCTCACCCTGCAGGCCGCGGCGGCGCTGGACGCGCACGGCACCAAGGGCGCGAAAGATCTGATCGGCATGATCAAGATCGTCGCGCCGCGGATGGCCTGCGCGGTGATCGATCGCGCGATGCAGATGCACGGCGCCGGCGGCCTCTCGCAGGATTATTTCCTGGCGCAGGCCTATGCCGGCGCGCGTTCGCTGCGCCTGGCCGATGGTCCGGACGAAGTGCATATCGCGTCGCTCGCGCGATCGATGTTGAAAGACCGATGACCGTAGGCGGGGCTTCAGCCCCGATACGTTTGCGATGAAGCATCCGGGCTGAAGCCCCTCCTACGTTTTTTTGAGGTATGGCCATGACCCATCCACTCGACCTGCCCGCAGAATCTCTGGCGACCTATCTCGAAGCGAACGTCTCCGGCTTCCGCGGCCCGGTGACCGCGACCAAGTTCAAGGGCGGCCAGTCCAATCCGACCTATCGGATCGATGCGGCCAGCGGCACGTACGTACTGCGCCGCAAGCCCCCGGGGCAACTGCTGCCGTCGGCGCATGCGGTGGATCGCGAATTCCGCGTGCTGCAGGCGCTGCACGGCACCGCGGTGCCGGTCGCGCAGCCGCTGCATCTGTGCAGCGACGCGTCGGTCATCGGTTCGATGTTCTATCTGATGTCGTTCGTCGACGGCCGGATCCTGTGGGATCCGTCGCTGCCGGACATGGATCAGGCCGGTCGCGGCGACATCTATACCGGGATCATCGATGCGATGGCAGCCTTGCATACGATCGATCCGGATGCGGTCGGTCTTGGCGACTACGGCAAGCCCGGCAATTATTTCGAGCGTCAGATCAGGCGCTGGACCGAACAATACCGCGCCAGCGAAACGCGACCGTTGCCGGCGATGGATGCGCTGATCGACGCGTTGCCGGCGCGCAGTCCGGCCGACGACGGCGTGGTCGCGTTGGCGCACGGCGATTTCCGCATCGACAATCTGATGTTTCATCCGCAATCGCCGCGCGTCATCGCCGTCGTCGATTGGGAGTTGTCGACGCTGGGTCATCCGCTCGCGGACCTCGGGTATTTCTGCATGGCGCTGCGTCTGCCGCGCAATCCCGCGCTGCCGGGGCTTGCCGGATTGGATCGCGCGGCGCTGGGCATTCCCGACGAAGCCGCGTTGCTCGTGCGCTATTCGCAATTGACCGGCCGGCCGATTCCCGCGGACTGGCCATTCGTGCTGGCCTTCAGTTTCTTCCGCCTCGCCGCGATCGCGCAGGGCGTGGCGAAACGCGCGGAGCAGGGCAATGCGTCGAGCGAACAAGCGATGCAGGCCGGGCGCATGACCGGGATGCTGGCGACTTTGGGGCTGGATGCGTTGGATTGATCTTCGGCGCAACGCGCGACTGCGGACGTCCATCGCTCTTCATGTATGCCGGCAGTGTCTGCATGAAAGAGGTCGGCGATACGGAGCCGACGCTGCATAACGGTGGAGCGCTCGATTTCTTTCGGTTTGCGAAGACCATGGTTTTCCGCTCGATCTGTCGTCGATGGGATCGCCGGCAGCTCGAGCAATCGTTCGGGGTTGTGGAATATGCCGGCGATAGCCGGGATGAAGTCCGCGAAAGACTAGGCGGGATTGCCGATATCGCCGATTGATCGCACGAATGCGGACTTGACAGCGTCCGCGCATGACGTCATAAACTGGGATGGGGATGGATATGGATTTCTTTAAAGTAAGCAGGGAGCTGGCAACGTGATAAAGAGAATCAGGCAGGCCGCCACGGCTCATATGCCGATCTGCTCATGTTTCACAAGCGCAAATCGCCATGAAGGTTGATCTCGAAGTCGAGCTGGCCATATCGGCGCATGGGCTCGCGAAAAATTTCGGCAATGTCAGGGCTGTCGAAGGCATCGATCTCGATGTGCGGCGAGGCACCATTTTTGCGGTGCTGGGCCCCAATGGTGCGGGCAAGACCACATTATTGAGGATGCTGGCCACCTTGACTGTCCCCGATGGCGGGAGCGCCAGGGTGATGGGCCATGATCTCCGCACAGATCCTCATGGCGTGCGTAGCGTCATCGCGATGACCGGACAGTTCGCCTCGCTCGACGAGGATCTGACCGGGCGCGAAAATTTGGTGATGCTCGCGCGGCTGTGGGGGTTCAGCTGGCCTGCATCACGCGCCCGCGCCGATGAACTGTTGGGGGTATTCGATCTGAGCGATGCCGCGGAGCGTCAGGTCAAGGTCTATTCCGGCGGGATGCGGCGCAGATTGGATATCGCCGCCTCGCTGGTGGTCACCCCCGGTGTGCTGTTTCTGGACGAACCGACGACCGGCCTGGACCCGAGCGCACGAAAAAACGTGTGGCGGCTGATTCGCGGTCTGGCGCAGTCGGGCGTCACGATATTGCTGACGACACAGTATCTGGAAGAGGCCGATCATCTGGCGGACAGAATCGCGGTGATCGACCATGGCCGTAAAATCGCCGAAGGCACCAGCCGCGAGCTGAAAGCCGCCACCGGGTCCGGGGTATTGCACGTCACACCTGCCGATCCTGCGCGTATGGAGGAGGCGCACACGATCCTTTCGACGCGGTTGGGCGTCACCGTACAGCACAGCGCAGAGGGAGCGTCGCTTTCCGCGGTAGCTGGGACCGATACGGCCGCGCTTGATGCTGTCGCAGCTCTGCAGGCGGCGGGCATCACGTTGACTGATTTCGCCATGGGCCAGCCCAGCCTCGATGAAGTGTTCTTTGCCTTGACCGGCAAATCCAGGACGGAGAATCCGCAATGACCGATGTAAGTACCGCGACACTGCACTCGGTTGCGCCGCCATCGCGTCCATCGGCGGCCTCCAATGCGCTGGTATTCGGCTGGCGGGCGATCCTCAAGTTCAAGCATATGCCGGAGCAGCTCTTCGATCTTGTGATGACGCCGATCATGCTCACGCTGCTGTTCACTTTTGTATTCGGTGGCGCATTGGCGGGATCGACCGAAAATTATTTGCAGTACGCTCTGCCCGGTATTCTGGTGCAGACAGTGATGTTCAACTCCGTCTACTCCGGGATGGCCCTCTGTACCGATTTCTCGAAGGGATTGTTCGACAGGTTCAAAACCCTGCCGATCTGGTCGCTGGCGCCCTTCGCCGGGCTGATGGTGGGCGATCTCTTGCGCCATCTGATCGCGTGCCTGACCGTTCTGATCATCGGCCTGCTTCTGGGATACCGGCCTGAGACTGGCATCGTAGGAGTTCTCGCTGCGTTTGCGCTGCTGTTGGCCATCGGAGTAGGGGCAGGTTACATTTTCATGGTCGTCGGGCTGTTGGTCAAAGCGCCGCAGACAGTGATGACGTTCAGTTTCGCGGTGCTGTTTCCGCTGACCTTTGCCTCCAACATCATGGTGCGGCCCGAGACGATGCCCACCGGGTTGCGCTATCTGGTCGAGCTGAACCCTGTGTCGTTGATGGCCACGGCGAGCCGTGGATTGATGGCTGGAACGGTGACCGGCCCGCAGATTTTGCAGGCGCTGATTGCGCCGGTTGTGCTGACGTTGACATTGTCGCCGGTGGTGCTTTGGCTTTCGCGGCGCAAATAGCGCTGGGCGAAGATCGGCGTTGAGGCACGTGTCGACGAAAGATTGTCGCCATGATCCGCTGGCCGGAGCGCGTGAGCATCCTCTTTGTTGCTGACGTCGTGTGTCGAGATCAGTTCGTTTGAAATCAGTTCCGATCGTCGCGGGTCCAGATCATGCCGCTTTCGATCTTCACCGGGAATTTCGCGACCGGCTCATACGCCGGCGCGCACAGCGCGGTGCCTTCGCGCAGGTCGAAGCGCGCGCCGTGCAGAACGCAGGTGATGCTGCCTTCAACGGGATCGACGTCTCCAGACGACAGCTCGAATTCGTCGTGCGTGCAGCGATCTTCCAGCGCGTAAAGCTCGCCGTCGAGATTGACGACCAGGATCGGAATGTCGTCGGCCCAGGCTACGGCTTTTTCGCCGGGCAGCAGTTGCCCGGTCGCGCAGACGAAGATCCAGTCGCTCACGGTTGCATCTCCAGCGTTTTCTCGATCAATTCGAATTGCAGATCGTCGCGCTTGGGCAGGCCGTAGCGCGGATCGCCGTAGGGGAACGGTTTCTTGATGCCGGTGCGGAGGTAACCGCGACGTTCGTAGTACGCGATCAGTTCTTCGCGGCCGTCGATCACGGTCATGCGCATGCGCGCGCAGCCCAGCGTGTCGAGCGCGATGCGTTCGGCTTCCGCCAGTACCAGTTTGCCGATGCCGCCGCCCTGCAGATCGGGATCGACCGAGAACATGCCGAAATAAGCCGTGGAGATGCCGTCGTCGGTGGTCTGCCTCGCGATATTGGCGCAGGCGACCAGACGCGGCCGGTCTTCGTCGCCGCTGTCGGTGGCCAGCAGAATCACGCTGCCCGGCGCATCCAGATCGGCGCGCAGCATCTGCGCGTCGATGCGCTGGCCATCGAGCAGATCGGCTTCGGTGGTCCAGCCCTGGCGGCTCGCATCGCCGCGATAGGCGGCGGTGACCAGCGCGATCAGCGCGGGGATATCGTCGTGGGTGGCGTTGCGGAAACTGAGCATGACGGTCAAACGGGCCATTCCTTTCGCGAGCAATGACGTCTGTGCGGCGGCGATCAGCCGAGCAGGCGGCGGACCTTGACGAGGGCGGCTACGAAGCGTTCGATTTCCTCGTGCGTGTTGTAGAACGCGAACGAGGCGCGGCAGGTCGCGGCGACGCCGTAAAACTGCATCAGCGGGTGCGCGCAATGGTGGCCGGAGCGCACCGCGACGCCCTCCAGATCCAGCAGCGTCGCCAGATCGTGCGCGTGCGCGCCGTCGACCAGGAAACTGATCACCGCGGCTTTCTCCGGCGCGTTGCCAAGGATGCGCAGACCTTCGATGCGCTGCAGTTCTTCGCTGGCGTGCGCCAGCAGCTCGGCCTCACGCGCTTCGATCGCAGGCATACCGATGGCGGAGAGGTAATCGACCGCGGCGCCGAGGCCGATGTGGCCGGCGATGTTCGGCGTGCCCGCTTCGAACCGATGCGGGCCGTCGTTGAAGGTCGTGCCTTCGAAGCGCACTTCCTTGATCATTTCGCCGCCGCCGAGGAACGGCGGCATTGCGGCGATGTGTTCGCGCCGCGCCCAGAGCGCGCCGGTGCCGGTCGGGCCGCACATCTTGTGGCCGGTGATCGCGTAGAAATCGCAGCCGAGCGAGGGCACGTCGAGCGCGCGGTGCGGCGCGGCCTGCGAGCCGTCGATCACGCTGACGATGCTGCGGCGTCTCGCCTCGCGGCAGATTTCGCGCACCGGATTGACCGTGCCCAGCACATTGCTGACGTGGGTCAGGCCAAGGATCTTCACGTCCGGCGTCATCGCCGCGTACAGCGCCTCGAGATCGAGCGTGCCGTCTTCGTGGATATCGGCGACCCGGATCGTCGCGCCGGTGCGTTCGGCGACCAGCTGCCACGGCACGATATTGGCGTGATGTTCCATGCGGCTGAGCAGGATCGCGTCGCCGGCTTTCAGCCGCGGCAGCGCCCACGAATACGCCACCAGATTGATCGCGAACGTGGTGCCGCTGCACAGCACCAGTTCGTCGCGATGCGCGCCGAGAAACCCGGCGAGCTTCGTCCGCGAAGCTTCGTAGGCTTCGGTGGCTTCGGTGCCTAGCGCATGCACGGCGCGGCTGACGTTGGCGTTGTGGTTGCGGAAGAAGTCGTCAACCGTGTCGATGACGGTCGCCGGCTTCTGCCCGGTGTTGGCCGAATCGAGATAGATCAGCGGTTTGCCGTGGACTTCGCGGGTCAGCAGCGGGAAATCGGTGCGGATCGCGTTCCAGTCGCGAGCGGTGTCGACGGAATGCATGTTCATGCCGGCGTTACCCGTGCGAGATGCGCGTCGAGCACGACGGTCAGCGATTCGCGCAGCGCGGCGTCGTCGATGCCGGCCAGCACTTCGCGACAGAACGCGGCGGTGAGCAGTGCGCGGGCCTCGGCCTCAGATAAACCACGCGACCGCAGATAGAACAGCGCGGTCGGGTCGAGTTGGCCGACGGTGGCGCCGTGCGCGGCTTGCACTTCGTCGGCATGGATGATCAGCACCGGCTGGGTGTCGATCTCGGCCTGCGCCGACAACAGCAGATTCTTGTTCGACAGATTGGCATTGCTGCCATCGGCACCTTCGCGGATCACGATGCCGCCGTGGAAGACCGCGCGGCCGCGACCTGCGCCGAGCCCGCGCCACAGCAGCGCGCAGGATGTGTCGCGGGCGATGTGCTCGATGCCGAGCCGTGTATCGAGATGGCGCTTGCCGTCCGCGAACAGCACGCCGTTGGCGGTGAGCGTCGCGCCTTCTCCTTCGAGGCGGACGTTCAACTCGTGCCGCGACAGCGCGGCGCCGAGTTCGAGGTCGGTGCGTCGATAGTCGGCGCCACGCGCCAGCACCGCGTCGGTGCGCGCGAATCCGCTGGCGCCTTCGGCCTCCGCCTGCACGCGCACGTGGGTCAGACGCGCGCGCTGGCCCAGATGCACATGGGCGACATGGTTCGCGAGACCGCGATGCTCGCCGAGCGCGATGTGGTGTTCGACCAGATGCAGGGCCGCGTCGTTGCGCACATCAATGAAGTGACGCAGATGCACGCCGCTGTCCTGCGCCGTGCCGCTGGCGACGAAGACGAGGTGCAGCGTCGTTGCGGTGTCGCGTACAGCATGTTCGACCCGTACGACCGCGCCTTCCGCGGAGAGCGCGGCGTTGACCGCGGCGAACACTTCATCGGCCCCATCGTAACGGCGTCCGAGAAAATTCGCGTCGCGCGGCCCGCCCGTGAGCAGCACCTGCGAAAGCGGCTGCGCATCGATGCCGATCGGCAGCGACGCGACATCGCTGCGCACGGCATCGTGGTGGCCGTCGACGAATACCATGCGCGGGAAAGGGATGTGTGCGAGCGCGGCATCCAATGCACCGGTGCCGATGGCGGTTCGTGTCGCCGGCACGAACGCACGCCGCTCCATCGCGCGCAGCGACGTGTATTTCCAGGCTTCGCTGCGCGGTCCGGGCAGGCCGTCGCGCAGCGCCGCGTCCAGCGCTTCGCGCCGATGCGCGCCGAGACCCGCGGCATCGCGCTGGGCGAGGTCGTCGAACGCGGCTGCGAACGAGTCGAGCAATGCGCTCATCGTGCCGCTGCCTCCGGCGTCACGCGATCCTTGATCCACGCGTAGCCGTGTTCTTCCAGTTCCAGCGCCAGTTCCGGGCCGCCGGTTTCCACGATGCGGCCGTCGGCAAGCACATGCACGACGTCCGGCTTGATGTAGTCGAGCAGGCGCTGGTAATGGGTAATGACCACGAACGCGCGGTGCGGGCTGCGCAGCGCGTTGACGCCGTCGGCGACGGCTTTCAGCGCGTCGATGTCGAGGCCGGAGTCGGTTTCGTCGAGGATCGCGAGCTTCGGTTCCAGCACCGCGAGCTGAAAGATCTCGTTGCGTTTCTTCTCGCCGCCGCTGAAACCTTCGTTGACGCCGCGATGCAGCAGTTCGTCCTTCAGGTGCAGCACCGCCAGCTTCTCGCGCACCAGCTTGAGGAACTGCATCGAATCCAGTTCGCCTTCGCCGCGCGCCTTGCGCTGGGCGTTGAGGGCGCTGCGCAGGAAGTAGGTGTTGTTCACGCCCGGGATCTCGACCGGATACTGGAACGCCAGGAAAACGCCGAGCGCAGCGCGCTCCTCGGGTTCCAGCGCCAGCAGGTTCTGTCCCTCGAACGACACTGTGCCTTCGCCGATCTCGTAGCCGTCGCGACCGGCGATGATGTTGCCGAGCGTGGATTTTCCGGCGCCGTTCGGGCCCATGATGGCGTGCACTTCGCCGGGTTTCACGTCGAGCGTGAGCCCGTTGAGAATGGCTTTGCCGGCGACGCTGGCGTGGAGGTTGTCGATCTTCAACATATTGGATTCTTCGTGCCGGAAAGGCTCAGGTATGAAAGGAGGGCGTCAGTCTGCGGTGGCCGGCGACCAGCGCAGCAGCCCCCAGGCGGCGAACAGCGCCCAGACGGTTTCGAGCACCACGAACGGCATGAAGCTCACCAGCCATGCGGAATAGCCGCACAGCAGCGCGCCGATCATGTTCATCGTGAGGAAGGTCCGCGAATGCTCGGAGATCGCGCGCCGCTGATTGAGCACGAAGGCGATCAGCAGCATGGATACGCCGAACGTGCCGATGATGTCGCTGAGGGTCATGCGGTGTCTCCGCTAAGCGCCTGCAGTGCGGCGATGGCGTCGTCGCGGCGCGACCACGGGACGAACAGATGATCGTGGTAATACGCGGACACGGCGTTGCAGGGAATGTCGCGTGCGGCGAGGGCGGTGGCGATCGCCGCCATCATTCCGACCGCTTCCAGACTGGAATGGATGCGCAGGGTGATCTGTGCCCACAGCGGTTCGCCCGTCGATTGATCGACCTGGACGACCGTGGTGACGCCTTCCTCTTCGCGGAACAGCATGATCGTTCCGGCCGGGATGGAGGCGTCAGCGGCCTGCGAACGGATCGCGCGCGGACGCGACGCCAGTTCTGGCGCGAGCCCGGCCAACAGCCGCTGCAGATCGGTTTCGCCGACGGCGACTGCGTTCATCCGACCGAACCTTCGAGCGAGACTTCCAGCAGTTTCTTCGCTTCCACCGCGAATTCCATCGGCAGTTCGCGGAAGACGGTCTTGCAGAACCCGTCGACGATCAACGACACCGCGTTCTCTTCGGAAATGCCGCGGCTGCGGCAATAGAACATCTGGTCGTCGCTGATCTTGGAGGTGGTGGCTTCGTGCTCGACGGTCGCGCTGGGGTTCTTCACTTCGATGTAGGGAAAGGTGTGCGCGCCGCAGCGCTTGCCGATGAGCAGACTGTCGCACTGGGTATGGTTGCGCGCGCCATCCGCGCCGCGCTCCACCTTCACCAGCCCGCGATACGTGTTCTGGCCGCGACCGGCGCTGATGCCCTTGCTGACGATCTTCGACTTGGTGCGCTTGCCGATGTGGATCATCTTGGTGCCGGTGTCGGCCTGCTGGCGATGGTGCGTCAGCGCGACCGAATGGAATTCGCCGGTGGAATCGTCGCCCAGCAGCACGCAGGACGGATATTTCCAGGTGATCGCCGAGCCCGTCTCGACCTGGGTCCAGCTGATCTTGCTGCGCGCACCGCGGCATTCGCCGCGCTTGGTGACGAAGTTGTAGATGCCGCCTTTCCCGTTTTCGTCGCCGGGATACCAGTTCTGCACCGTCGAATACTTGATCTCCGCATCGTCCAGCACCACCAGCTCGACGACCGCGGCGTGCAACTGGTTTTCGTCGCGCATCGGTGCGGTGCAGCCTTCGAGATAGCTGACGTAGGATTTTTCCTCGGCGATGATCAGCGTGCGCTCGAACTGGCCGGTGTTGATCGCGTTGATGCGGAAGTAGGTGCTGAGCTCCATCGGGCAGCGCACGCCCTTGGGGATGAACACGAAGCTGCCGTCGGAAAATACCGCGGCATTCAGCGCCGCGAAATAATTGTCGCCGGCCGGCACCACACTACCGAGGTACTGGCGGACCAGTTCCGGATGATCGTGCAGGGCTTCCGACATCGAGCAGAAGATGATGCCTTTTTCGGCCAGTTCCTTGCGGAAGGTGGTGCCGACGCTGACCGAATCGAACACCGCGTCCACCGCGACGCCGGCCAGCTTCGCGCGCTCGTGCAGCGGTACGCCGAGTTTGTCGTAGGTGTCCAGCAGTTCCTGCGGCACTTCATCGAGCGATGCGTACTTCGCTTTCGGCGCCGAGTAGTAACTGATCGACTTGAAATCGATCGGCGCAATGTCCAGCTTGGCCCACTGCGGCGGCGTCATCGTCAGCCAGTGGCGATAGGCGGCGAGTCGCCATTCGGTCATCCACTCGGGTTCGTTCTTTTTCGCCGAGAGGAAGCGGACCACGTCTTCGTCGAGACCGGGCGGCAGCGTGTCGGATTCGATGTCGGTGACGAAGCCGGCGTCGTAGCGGCGGCCGAGCTGTTCGAGGATTTCGGCGTTCTGGACGGGCATGCTCAGGGCAGGCGCGCCCTGCTGCGGCAGCGACTCATGGGACTGTTGGGCGGTCATCGTCGTTCTCAGTTGGCCGACAGCGAAACGGGAATGGTCCTGCGCGCATCCGTCGCGGGGCCCGGCAGGATCATGTCGGCCAGGGTGACGCGACGCAGGGCGTCGGCGACGACATCGTTGATCCGCCGCCAGTTGGCGCGGGCGCTGCAGGAGTGCTCGATGCCGCACTGGCCTTGGTGGACGCTGCACTCGGTCATCGCCAGCGGGCCTTCCATCGCTTCCACGATCTCGACCAGCGAGATCTCGGCGGGTGGCCGGGTCAGAAGGTAGCCGCCGGCGACGCCGCGGAACGCCTGCACCAGTCCGGCCTGGGCCAAGGGCTTGAGCACCTTGGCGACGGTCGGCGGCTCCAGACCGGCGCGTTCGGCCAGCCCGGTCGCGCTGAGCACGGTATCCGGCGCGCTGGCCAGCACGGTCAGCACCACGCTGGCGTAATCGGTGAGTTTGGTGACGCGGAGCATCGGCTGGTGTTGGCGCCGGGTGGCGTCTCGACTGAAACAGGACCGAAATTGTACGCTTTCGGCCTGCCGTGCTCAATCCGTGCCCTTTCCGGCGGCGACTTTCGTACAGGCGGCTTCAGATGACGACTGTCACCGCGGATGGCTGATGACGGCCAATGGCCGGCGCCGCCGGGCTGAAGAGAATTGGCCGCGTCCACTCCCGGACGCAGGAGCCCGCCATGCGCACCACCCACAGCATCCCGTCGTCGTTCCAGAGCACTGTCGAACGCCTGGCCGAGCGTGCGGCGTGCGCTGCGACTGCAACCGAACGCTCGCAATGGCTGCGCTGGTTGTTGGCCGCCGGCGCGGTGTTCCTGCTCTGGAAAGCCTGGCGCGGATTCAAGTCGCTGTTCTGGACCGTCTTGGGTCTGGGCATGGCGGTGTACTGGAGCGGCGCCTGGCACGGCTGGTTCTGAGCCCGTCCGAAGGCGCGCGCGCAGTTGGGCCAGTGCCGCGTGCCCGTCGCGGGCACCGGCAAATAGGCCATAATCGCGCTCCACGCATCCGCAGCCGGAACCGTTCACGCCATGCCGAAGAAGAAGATCGTCGCCCGCTTGTCGCCCATCCACGGCAACGGCGTGTTCGCCGACGAATTGATCCGCAAGGGCGAGCGCATCGTGCGCTACAGGGGCGAAGTGCGCAGCCACGCGCAGGTTGACGAGGCCTATGCGGACATCGACGAGAACGGCCACACCTTCCTGTTCACCCTCAACGACGACTACGTGATCGATGCCAACGTCGACGGCAACGTCGCGCGCTGGATCAACCACAGCTGCGCGCCCAACTGCGAGGCGGTGCTGGAAGAGAACACCAAAGGCAAGCCGCGCAAGGACAAGGTGTTCATCGAGGCCATCCGCGACATCCAGCCAGGCGAAGAACTGACCTACAACTACGGCATCGTGCTGGCCGAGCGGCATACCGCCAAGCTGAAGAAGATCTGGGGCTGCAAGTGCGGTGCGAAGAAGTGCACCGGCACGATGTTGCAGCCCAAGAGATAAGCGCCACCGGCGGCGATGCCGTCGCACGCTGCGCATCGGCCGCGCGACGAACGATACACAACAACGGACGTTTTCATGACTTACGACAGTCGTAGCACTCCCGCGCTTGCCGCGGGAAGCGCACTTTCAAAACGAGATGCCGCCATGCGCGCCTTGCTCCTCGCCGCGGTCGTCTCGACACCCGTACCGGTCTTCGCCCTCGACATTGACGGCAAGATCGATCCCACGGAATGGTCCGGCGCGCAGCGCATCGACGATTTCCGCATGACCCAGCCGCTGACCCGCGATCCCAGCCGCCACGCCACCGAGGCCTGGTACATGGCCACCGCCGATGGCCTGGCGATCGCGTTCCGCAACCTGCAGCCCGCGGACGTGCCGCGCACCCGGCAGCGGTTCCAGCGCGACAACAACGGCAACGTCGACCGTGTCAATGTCTACGTCGACTTCGACGGCGACGGCCGCAGCGGCTACAACTTCATGGTCGCGCTGTCGGACGACATCGCCGACAGCACGATCAGCAACGAAACCCAGTTCAACGGCGACTGGGACGGCAACTGGTCGCATGCGGTGTCCGAGGACGACAACGGATGGTCCGCGGAGATGCTGATTCCCTGGCATATCGCGCCGATGCGCAGCGGCGATGGCGCCACGCGCACGATCGGCCTGGCGCTGGACCGGGTGGTCGGCGACAGCAACGAGCGCATGACCTGGCCGGCGATCAGTTTCAATGATCAGCGCTATCTCAGCGCGCTGAACAAGGTCGAGGTGCCGCGGTTCAGCCAGTCGCTGCTGGCGATCACGCCGTATGTCGTCAGCCTCTACGACAACGTTGACGGCAAGGCCGATGTCGATGCCGGCGTCGACCTGTTCTGGAAGCCGAACGGCCAGTTCCAGCTCAGTGCGACGCTGAATCCGGATTTCGGCCAGGTCGAAAGCGACAAGATCGTGGTCAACTTCGGCGCGATCGAAACCTTCTTCGGCGACCGGCGTCCGTTCTTCACCGAGAACCAGGGCTATTTCGAAGTGCCGTTCGGCTCGCTCGGCAATGCCCAGCAATTGATCTATACCCGGCGTGTCGGCGCGCGCACCGACGACGGCACGGGTTCCGGGGACGTCACCGCTGCGGTCAAGATCAACGGCAGCGCCGGCGGTTTCGGCTACGGCGTGTTCGCGGCGACGGAGGGCGACAGCGTCGGTCGCGATTTCTACGCGCTGCGCGCGACCCGCGGGTTCCAGGGGCAGAGCGTCGGCGCGATGGTGACGCACGTGAATCGTCCGTTCCTCGACCGCGAGGCGACCGTGCTGTCGCTCGATCACCAGTGGGCGCCGAACGCGCAGTGGAACATCCGCACCAATGTGGTGGGCTCCAGCATCGACCAGCGCGGCCAGACCGTGCGCGATTCCGGCGCGCAGGTGCGCATCGACCACGACATCGGCGACGGCTGGCGGCAACAGCTCTATCTGCTGCACACCGGCGGCGAGCTGCAGCTCAACGATCTGGGCTTCCTCGATCGCAACAATTACAACTACGGTCGCTATCTGCTGTCGCGACGCTTCACGTCGCTGCCGGAAACCTCCCCGTACGCGTCGCACCAGTGGCGCTTCTCCGCCTCGCGGCGCACCAACGACAACGGCGTGCATATCGGCGATGCCTTCGCGATGAACCGCGGCAGTGAGCGCCGCGATGGCGGCAACCAGATCTTCGAGATCCTGGGCTGGACGCCCGGCCACGAAGATCTCATCACCCGCGGCCACGGCGCAGTCGATCATCCGGGGCGCCTGTACGGATACGCCGAGCGCTTCTTTCCGAAGAAAAAACACTGGTCGTTCTACGGCAATCTGCGCTACGGCGCGGAGGGTCTGGGCGGCATCGACCGCGGCGCCTGGAGCGCGTATCTGGAGCCGACCTACGCGGTCAACGACAACCTCAGTTTCTTCCTCGGCCTGGAACTGCTGCGCAACCCGGATTGGGTGATCTGGGATCGCGACACCGCGCGCCTCGTCACCTACGGTTCGGAACAGGCGCTGCTCAATGCGGGCACGGTGTGGCTGATCGACAGCAAGCAGGAACTGCGCGTGCGCCTCGAAGCGCTGGGCCTTGACGCCGAGGCCAAACGTGCCTGGGTGGTCGCGCCCGACGGCACGCCGGTGCGCAACAACGACCCGGTCGACAGCTTCGCGTTGCGCAACCTCGGTTTCCAGGTGCGCTACCGCTACGAATTCGCGCCGCTGTCGTATCTGTATCTGGCCTACGTGCGCGGCGGTTCGATGTTCGACGCCGGCGCGCGCCAGTATTCGGTCGGCGAGGAATTCGGCGGCGCGTTCGATCTGCGCGACAGCGAACAGTTGCTGGTGAAGCTGTCCTACCGCTTCGAGATCTGAGTTTTCGGGATCTGAGTCCGGGAGTCGGCCGCGCCGGTCGTATGCGGCGCAGAGCGATAGAGCTGGTCGATCATTTGTCGAGCTTGATCACCACGCGACCGTTCTGGATCAGGGTCCCGGCGATCCGCCGCGAACCGAGCGTATCCAGCATCTCCTTGTCGAGTCTGTAGACCGGTTCGCTGCGTGCGTAATCGCGCAGCCAGCCGTTGATCAGGTCGCGGCCGGTCGCGTTCATGCGGCTGCCGATCAGCGGCAGCTCCGCCGATTCGAGTTCGGGTTCTTCCAGATACAGCGCGTTGCTGGCCACGTCGTAGCGCAGGCCGCTGGTGACCGCGATATGCCCGGCGGGCCTGTCGCTGCGCATGCCCAGGCCGTCGATGCCGACATCGAAATCCAGATGCAGGCGCGTGCTGTCGGGTGGGATCGCGACCTGCGGATTGCTGACGCTGAGCTTGAGCAGACCGCCGAGCTGGTCGTACTGCTGCGGATAGTGGCGATCGAGATAGGCTTGCAACTGCGGCGCGGTGAATGCGACCTGGTTGCTCAGCAGGGCGGTTGCAGTGTTCAGCGCGCCACAGCCCGGCAGGATCGCGATAACGGCGACCGTAACGAAGATGGCGGCAGCGAACAGGAAAGAGCGGCGACGCGTGATCGTCGTGGACACAGTCGTGGACATATCGGTCATGGTGGGCTCGTGGGCGTTGGCCGCAGCTTAGGCGAAGGGCATGAACCGCGGGTGATCTTTTGCCGGGTATCCGTCGCGTTCGGCGCGCTCATCGATCGCGCAGCGCACGTTTGCGCTGCGCGGTGTAATGCCACCAGGGCAGCGCGGGCGCGCCGTTCATGAAGTCGATGGCGGCGCGAGGAAGACATCGATCACGCAGGGGTCGTGGCGCACGCCAGTGATCGTACAGAGGCGTCGATAGAGCGCGTAGGCGTCGCATTGCGCCAGTTCGGCGGGTGCGTGCAGGCCCAGCGTCTTGAAATCGCCGGCGGTGGCGGGGCCGACGTTCGGGATATCGGTGAAACGGCGGACTTCGGAAGCGCATGTCGCTTTGGCCATGGCGGTGGATTCCGACGGGGCTTGAACCGGGAGCGGAAACGAAAAAGCCGGATTCCCTGTGGAAATCCGGCTCTTCATGGGCTGCTGCGGACGAACCCGCACGATGGCGACGGCCGGATGACTCAGGCCGTGGCGGCATCCTTGAGCTTCTTCATCGGACGGACCTTGACCTTCACGGTGGCCGGCTTGGCGGCGAAGGTGGTTTCCTGACCGGTGAACGGGTTGATGCCCTTGCGCTTCGGCTTGGCGGCGACGCTGACCGAGGTGATCTTGAGCACGCCCGGCAGCACGAAAGTGCCGGCGCCCTTCTTGCCGATCGACGCGTGGATGGCGGCTTCGAGCGTTGCCATCACGGCGCGAACATCCTTGGCGGCGACTTCGGTGGCGGCGGCGATGTGTGCGACCAGCGCGGACTTGCTCATCACTTCTTTGATCGGCTTCGGCGCGGCCGGCTTGGCAGCGGCCTTCTTCGCGGCGGCTTTCTTTTTCGTTGCCATGAGAATTTGTTTTCCTCGTCGGATGGTTGAACTGTGTCTGGGCCGGTACGAGCCGGCATGCGCACTGTAGGCCAAGGTGATGCCGTCGCCAAGCCCCCGGAAGGCTTTTTTCAGGCTTTTTTCCGCTGATTTACGACGCAGGACGGTGTAATCGCGGATATCGGGCCGGAATTCGGGCGCGAGCGCTTTCGGGAAGCAAAAAAACGGCATTCGGCGCGCGCAGCGGACAGCATGCGCAATACATGGTGGACCTCAGCGACGGGCGCATCCGATCGGTCGCAATCGCGACAGCGCCACGGCGGCGGACCATTCCGGGCCGGTTTTTCAGAGCTTTTCGACGGTTTGCGCATAGCGCTTCTCGAAGCGTTCGCGGTTGCAGAATGGGTCGAACCAGCTCAGGCCTTTCAACAGGGCGATCAGTGCCAGACTTTCCTGCGGCTGCAGTTCTGCGGGCGGTACGCCGAAATAGAACGCCGCCGCCGCTTCGATCCCGATCACTTCGTTCCGGCTTCGGTCTCCTGAAAACCAGCTTTCGGCCAGAATCGTGTTCACCGCCTGGTCGCGAGTCCACTGCCGGCTGACTTTCACCGCCAACGCGATGCTCGCAAGATGCTGCGCGCCCTGAGTGCGCGCACGACTGTGCTTGAACTGGGCGACCCGCGTCGCCCGATAGACTAGGATCTGCTCCGCAAGCGGTCATGCAGGGAGTTGTGTCGTGGACATGAAGTGGTCGATCCAGAACGTCACCGGATTGAGCCTACGCAGGCTCGTCGCCCCGTCGGCTTCGACCGCGAGATATTGATCCCGGATCGAATCCGGTGCGCGGTACGACGATGCCGGAATGTCATCGGGAACGAAGCGCGCGCCCCGCGCATACACGCCGAAGCACAAGACGACGACGAGCAGCAGCAGGGCCGATATCGTGCACAGCAACCAGAAGAGCCATCGTGCGCGGACAGTCATGGCAGCGTCCTGGGTTGGGTGTAGTGATCGCAACCCAGGCACATGCCGCGCTTCTGTCTTGAGCGTGTTGAAGCGCGAGGCTGAGTCTGTCTGTGCGGTCGCGCCAATCGTGTGCGGGCGTCACTCGTGTATCGGCAGAAAATCCGTGTATCGCGCCGCGGGTTGAAGGTAGCCCCGCTTTGTTTCCCAGGCCAGCGCATCTGTGCCCGGCAGTCTAAAGAATGGATGCAAGCAGGGCTGGACGCACACGATGCTCCGCGCCGCCGTTTGAAGGATCGATGCTTCGCCCCCTTTGAAAAAGGGGGCTACGGGGGATTTGCTCTTGCCTTCCAGCGTTGCGGTATCCAGACAGCGCCGGTCGGACATCCTGCGTTCCGCAAGAAACATGGTTCAGCAAAAAATGCAGGGAGATCTCGACCCATGTGCGAGGGGCAGGGAGATCGATGACCGATCCTTGCCCCGCCGGATCGCCGACGGGGCGAGTCAGAGCCTGTGGGCTCAGGCCGCTTCGTACGCGCCGTAGCCGCGCAGGCGCTTGTAGCGGCGGTCCAGCAGGTCGTCGATGGGCTGCTGTTCCAGCGCGTCGAGTTCGTTGATCAGCACGGCCTTCAGGCGCTTGGCCATCTGCACCGGATTGCGGTGCGCGCCGCCGGTGGGTTCGCGCACGATCTTGTCGATCAGGCCGAGCTCATGCAGGCGTTTGGCGGTGATCGCCATGGCCTGTGCGGCTTCCTGCTTCTTGTCGGCGGTTTTCCACAGAATCGAGGCGCAGCCTTCCGGCGAGATCACCGAATAGGTGCTGTATTCCAGCATCAGGGTGCGGTCGCCCACGCCGATCGCCAGAGCGCCGCCGGAGCCGCCTTCGCCGATCACGGTGCAGATGATCGGCACCTTCAGTTCGGACATTTCGATCAGGTTGCGGGCGATGGCTTCGGACTGGCCACGCTCTTCGGCGTCGATGCCCGGCCAGGCGCCGGCGGTGTCGATGAAGGTCAGCACCGGCAGGCGGAAGCGTTCGGCCATCTTCATCAGCCGCAGCGCCTTGCGGTAACCCTCGGGCTTGGGCATGCCGAAATTGCGGCGGACCTTGGCCTTGGTATCGCGGCCTTTTTCGTGGCCGATCAGCATCACGCTGCGACCGCCGATGCGGGCCAGGCCGCCGACGATGGCGCTGTCGTTGGCGAAGGCGCGGTCGCCGGCCAGTTCCTGGAACTGGTCGCACATCACCCGCAGGTAATCGAGGGTGTAGGGCCGCGCCGGATGGCGGGCCAACTGCGACACCTGCCAAGCGGTGAGGTCGCGGAAGGTCTGCGCGGTGCGCAGCCGCATCTTGTTTTCCAGCGCGCGGATTTCGGTGTCGATGTTGACCGCGGGTCCGGTGCTGGCCTGGCGCAGCTCGCGGATCTTGGTTTCAAGGTCGGCGATGGGTTGTTCGAAATCGAGGTAATTGGGGTTCATGCGACGAGGGCGATCCGTGGCCGGAAAAGCGGTCAGTCTAGCCGACGAAGGTGCCGAACCGCCGTACGGCAGCGTATGCACAGGGGCTGCGCGACGATGCGATCGGGCATGTTGTCATTCCCGATGGATGTGAGGATTCCCGGCGCGGACGCGAGGCCGGACGGTCCCGAACGCCGCCCGACGGGGCTCTGCCTTACAGCCAGGGCTTGGTCATCGCGACCTTGACCGTGCGCACGCCGGGCAGAGCGCGGAGGCTGCCGGGCAGGTCGGCTTCCACGCGTACGGACTGGCTGCTGTTGATATCCAGCGTGCCGGCAGTGCCCTGCGGCAGCAGCAGGTCGTAGCGCAGCGGCGTCTGCCCGGGGCGGTGCTGGGCGAGCAATTCCTCCAGGCTGCGCATCAGCCCGGGCTGGCGCAGGTCCAGGCGCATCGACAGTCGCTGCGCCTGCTGGGCGCAGATCACGCGGTAATCCCAGCAGCGTTTCGCGCGTAGCGAGAAGCCGCCGCTGAATTCGTCCTCGCGCAGGCCGCCTTCGACCACCAGGATGCGGTCGCGGGTCAGGAGTTGCTGATACTCGAAGAAAGGTTCGGCGAAGAACGCGCATTCGATCCGGCCGCGACCGTCTTCCAGTTGCACGAAGGCCTGCGAATCGCCGCGCTTGCGCATGGCCACGACCTGGCCGGCCAGAATGACGACGGCTTCGGCGCGCCATTGCCGACGGCCATCGTCCTCGCCGCCTGCGCGGGCGCGGGCCGGCGGTGTGTTGCTTTCGTAGAGTTGATCCAGCCTGCCAAGATCTGTGCCGACCAGCGCCTGCAATTCGTCACGATACGGGTCGAGCGGATGCCCGCTGAGATAATGCCCAAGGGTTTCGCGTTCGCCCGCGAGTTTCTGCGACAGCGACCAGTCGGGTTCTTCGGGCAGTTCGATCTTCAGTTCGTGCGTGCTTTGCGCGGGGCCGCCGAACAGCGACACCTGACCGGCGTCGCGCTCGCGGGCAAGCTGTTCGGTGGCTTTCAGCACTTCGGGCAATTGTTTGAGCAGCGACGGGCGGTTGGTGCCCAATGCGTCCAGCGCACCGGCCTGGATCAATGCTTCCAGCGTGCGTTTGTTGAGCTTGCTGCTGCCCACCCGTTTGCAGAAATCGAGCAGATCGACGTAGCGGCCGCCGCTGTGGCGCTGCTCGGCGATGGCGTCGCAGGCGCCGCGGCCGACGCCTTTCACCGCGCCCAGACCGTAGCGAATGGTTTTGTCGTCCATCGCCTCGAACATGTAACCGGACGCGTTCACGTCCGGCGGCATCACCATCAGGCCGATGGTCCGCGCTTCGTCGAGGAAACTCACTACCTTGTCGGTGTTGTCCATGTCCGAGGACAGCACCGCGGCCATGAATTCGGCCGGGTAATGCACTTTCAGCCACGCGGTCTGGTACGCGACCAGCGCGTACGCGGCCGAGTGCGACTTGTTGAAGCCGTACTCGGCGAATTTCTCCATCAGGTCGAAGATCTGGCTCGCGGTCTTCGGATCGACGCCGCGTTCGGCCGAACCGGCCTCGAACTTGGCGCGTTCCTTGGCCATTTCCTCGGCTTTCTTCTTGCCCATCGCGCGCCGCAGCAGGTCGGCGCCGCCCAGCGAATAGCCGGCCAGCACCTGCGCGATCTGCATCACCTGTTCCTGATACACGATCACGCCGTAGGTCGGCTTCAGCACCGGCTCCAGCGCCGGATGCGGATAACTCACCTCGGTGCGGCCGTGTTTGCGGTCCACCCATTCGCGATCCATCCCCGAGCCCAACGGGCCTGGGCGGAACAGCGCGGCGAGCGCGATGATGTCTTCGAAGGTGTCGGGCTTCGCGCGCTTCAGCAGCTCGCGCATGCCGCGCGATTCGAACTGGAACACCGCGACCGTATCGCCGCGCGCGAACAGCTCGTAACTGGGTTTGTCGTTGAGCGGCAGTGCACCGATATCCAGCGGCGCCTCGCACGAGTGCTGGCCCGTGCCCTCAACCGCCCGTCGGGCACCTTCTCCCGCAGACGGGAGAAGGGAATTCGGTGCGGCCTGCGGCCGCCGCCTGTTGATGGCCTTCACTGCCCAGTCGATGATCGTCAGCGTGCGCAGGCCAAGGAAATCGAACTTCACCAGGCCGATCGTTTCGACGTCGTCCTTGTCGAACTGGGTCACCGGATTCTTGCCGCCGCCCTGGCCGTCGTGTTCCGCGAACAACGGGCAGAAGTCGGACAGCGGTTCGGGCGCGATCACCACGCCGCCGGCGTGCTTGCCGGCGTTGCGGGTCAGGTCTTCGAGCTGCAGCGCGAGGTCGATCAGCTCGCGGAAATCCTCTTCGCTGTTGTAGCGTTCGACGAATTCGCCGATCGCGCGCTCGGGATCCTTCTTCGCGCGATCGCTGCGGCCCAGCACGTCTTCCAGCGACAGCGGATCGGCCGGCTGCAGCGGGATGAGCTTGGCGATGCCGTCGACGAAACCGTAGGGATAGCCGAGGATGCGGCCGGCGTCGCGCACCACCGCCTTCGCCGACATCGTGCCGTAGGTGATGATCTGGCTGACGCGGTCGCGGCCGTACTTCGCGGCAACGTAGTCGATCACCTCGTCGCGGCGGTCCATGCAGAAGTCGATGTCGAAGTCGGGCATCGACACGCGTTCGGGATTGAGGAAGCGCTCGAACAGCAGGTCGTAGGGCAGCGGATCGAGATCGGTGATGCCCAGCGCCCACGCGACCAGCGAGCCGGCGCCGGAACCGCGGCCGGGGCCGACCGGGATGCCGTGTTCCTTCGCCCAGTTGATGAAGTCGGCCACGATCAGGAAGTAGCCGGGGAAGCCCATCTTCACGATCACGCCCAGCTCGATGTCCAGGCGTTCGTTGTAGCTGGAGCGGTCGTGACCCTGCGCCATCGGATACTTCTGCAGGCGTTTTTCCAGCCCGTCGTGGGCCTCGCTGCGGATCCAGCTGTCGAGGGTGTGATCGCTGGGCACCGGAAACGCCGGCAGGTAGTACTTGCCGAGCGAGAGTTCGAGATTGCAGCGCGTGGCCAGATCGACCGCGTTGTCGATCGCGTCCGGCGCGTCGGCCGCGAACAGCGCCGCCATCTCCTCGCTGGTCTTCAGGTACTGCTGCGCGGTGTAGTCGCGCGGGCGTTTCGGGTCGTCCAGCACGCGTCCGGACGAGATGCAGACGCGCGCCTCGTGGGCTTCGAAGCCGTCGGCGTCGAGGAAGCGCACGTCGTTGGTCGCGACCACCGGCAGGCTGCGCTCGGCCGCAGCGTGCAGGGCGAAGTTGTTGAACGGGGTTTCGCCCTCGAAACCGCAGCGGGTGAGTTCCAGATGGATGCGGTCGTCGAAATGGCGCTGCCAGTCGGCGAGCGATTGCAGGGCGAGATCGGGGCGGTTGCCGGCGAGCAGTTGCCCGGCCTGGCTGTGGCGGCCGGCGATGGCGAACAGGCCGGTGTTGGCCTCCTGCAGCCACTGCGGGCGAACCACCACGCCGTCGTGGCGCTGGCCTTCCATCCAGGCGCGGCTGAGAAGCCGGGACAGCGACAGGTAGCCGCTGCGGTCGCGGCAGAGCAGGGTGAGCTTCCAGGGCGTCTCGTCGCCTTCGGCGACGCTGATGTCGGCACCGGCGATCGGCTTGATGCCCGCGCCCTCGCAGGCCTTGTAGAACTTGACCAGGGCGAAGAGGTTGTTGCGGTCGGTCATCGCCACCGCCGGCTGCCCCTGCGCCACGCTGCGGCCGACGAGTTCCGGGATGCGGATCGTCGAATCGGCGAGCGAATACTCGCTGTGCAGGTGGAGATGGACGAAGCGGGAGGACATCGGAGGACCGCGAATCACAGTCCCGCAGGTTAGGTTGCGGGGGGCGTTCGGGCAAGGCTTGACGTCCGCCTGCTGGCCCATCGCGCGTCGAGCCGCATTCAGCAACGATCCGATACCAGCGCAAGGAGTGATCTGCTCCTCCCCTTTGCGCGTAGCGCAAGGGGGAGGCTGGGAGGGGGTGCTTTAGAAGTACCGCAATACCTGCGTTCGGCGAACCCCTCCCCAACCTGTCCGGCACGTGCGAGGAGCGCAGGTCGACAACGGCGCGGTGCGCCGACGGATGGGCGTTCAGTCCGTCCCGCAGGCGAGGCGGCCGGCGGCGGCCGACGGCAGCATCGCGTCGCGCACCGGGGCATAACTGCGGCGATGTTCCGGGCATGGCCCGTGCGCGGACAGTGCCGCCAGGTGCGCCGGGCTGGGATAGCCCTTGTGGCGGTCGAAACCGTACTGCGGATAGCGGAGATGCAGTTCGAGCATGTGCCGGTCGCGCGCGACTTTCGCCAGGATCGACGCGGCCATGATCGCCGGCTCGATCGCATCGCCGCCGATGATCGCTTCCGCGGGGCAGGGCAAGCCCGCCGGCAGCCGGTTGCCGTCGATGCGCGCGCAGTCGGCGGCTGGCGACAGGCCTTCCAGCGCGCGACGCATGCCGGTGAGCGTGGCCTGCAGGATGTTCAAGGCGTCGATTTCGGCGGCCTCGACGAATTCGATCCGCCACGCCAAGGCGCGTTCGACGATCAGCGGATAAAGCGCCTCGCGCCTGGCTTCGGTCAGTTGCTTGGAGTCGTTCAGGCCGTCGATCGGACGTTCGGGATCGAGGATCACCGCGGCGACCGTCACCGGGCCGGCCAGCGGGCCGCGGCCGGCTTCGTCGACGCCGGCGATGCGCAACGGCCGCGTGCGTGCGATCACGGTGAGCGGATCCTCGAACAGACCCCCGGCAGCGTTGGCTGCCGGCGTGCGTTGTCTTTTCACTGTGCGATCAACCCGGCGACCGCGTCCGCGGCGCGCGCCGAAGCGTCGCAGCGCAGTTGTGTATGCAGTTCGATGAACTGCGGCAGCAGCGCCGCCACGGTCTGCGGTTGGCCGAACCAGCGCAGGCAGGACGCGGCGAGTTTTTCGGGGATGCAGTCGTGCTGCAGCAGTTCGGGGATCAGCGGCGCGTCGGCCAGCACGTTCGGCAGGCTGACGTAGCGGCTTTTCAGCAGGCCCAGCCGGGTGACAATGCGATAGGTCGTCGGCGAGATGCGGTGCCCGACCACCATCGGCCGCTTGCACAGCATGCCTTCCAGCGCAGCGGTGCCCGAGGCCAGCAGCACCACGTCGCTGGCGATCATCGCCCGCTGCGCGTTGCCGTCCAGCACGCGCACGCGCGCGGCCAGTTCCGGCAGCGCCCGCAGTCGCTCGCGGATCGCGGCGTCGCACTGGGCGTTGGCCGCGGGCAGCAGGATCTGCAGCGCCGGGATGCTTTGCGCGATCAGCGCCGTGGCATCGAGGAACACCGGCAGCATCTTCGCGATTTCGCCCAGCCGGCTGCCCGGCAGCATGGCCAATACCGGCACACGTTCTGAGATCGACAATGCATCGCGCGCGGCCCGGCGATCGGGTTCCAGCGGAATGGCGTCGGCCAGCGGATGGCCGACGAAGCGCGCGTCCACCGCGTGTTTCGCGTAGATCGGCGGCTCCATCGGGAACAGGCACAGCACGCGGTCGGCGCTGTCGCCGATCTTCGCCGCGCGCGCCTCGCGCCACGCCCACACCGATGGGCTGACGTAGTGCACGGTGCGGATGCCGCGACGCTTGAGCCACTTCTCCACGGCGAGATTGAAGTCGGGCGCATCGATGCCGATGAATACGTCGGGCTTCCACGCGAGCAGGCGTTTGCGCAGGCGGCGGCGCAGCCGCAGCAGCCGCGGCAGATGCGCCAGCACTTCGGCCAGACCCATCACCGCGAGTTCCTGGCTGTCGTGCCAGGCATCCAGGCCGGCGGCGCGCATGCCCGGCCCGCCGATGCCGGC
Source organism: Lysobacterales bacterium (assembly GCA_031364125.1). Classification (GTDB taxonomy): domain Bacteria; phylum Pseudomonadota; class Gammaproteobacteria; order Xanthomonadales; family Xanthomonadaceae; genus Lysobacter_I. The sequence goes on from JANLVT010000092.1 coordinate 39,692, forward strand.
GAATTCGGCGTCGGGAAAGCGCAGACGCAATTCGGCGATCAGGCCCGCGCCCAGCTGGTCGCCGGAGGCCTCACCCGCGACGAGTGCGATCCGCAGCACCGGATCAGCGCAACAGCGGACGTTCGCCGCGTTCGATGAAATCGAGGAAGGCGCGCACATCGGCGCTGCCTTCGGCCAGCGTGGCCAACTGCAGTTTGGCGTCGGCGAGATTCGCGCCGGACATGTACAGCGCGCGGTAGGCGCGTTTGATCGCGGCCACGCGTTCGGGCTCGAAACCCCGACGTTTCAGGCCTTCGCTGTTGATGCCGCGCGGCCGGCCGTAGTCTTCCTGCGCGATCATCAGGTAAGGCGGCACATCGCCGTTGACGAACGCGCCCATGCCGATGAACGCGTGCGCACCGATGCGGCAGAACTGGTGCACGCCGGCGAAGCCGCTGAGGATCACGTGGTCGCCGACCTCGACGTGGCCGGCGAGCGTGGCGTTGTTCGAGAACACGCAGTGATCGCCCACTGTGCAGTCGTGGGCGACGTGGGTATAGGCGAGGAACCAGTTGTGGCTGCCGATGCGGGTCGCGCCGCCGCCGCTGCCGGTGCCGCGGTTGATGCTGACGAATTCGCGGATGGTGTTGCCGTCGCCGATCAACAGTTCGGTGCGTTCGCCGGCGAACTTCTTGTCCTGCGGATCGCCGCCGATCGCGGCGTGGCCGTGGATGCGGTTGTCGCGGCCGATGCGGGTCGGGCCGTGGATGCTGCAGTGCGGGCCGATGCGGGTGCCGTCGCCGATCTCGACGCCCGGACCGATCGAAGTGAACGGGCCGATCTCGACGCTTTCGCCGAGGGTCGCGCCGGCATCGACATGCGCCAACGGATGGATCGCGGTCGCGCTCATTTCAGTCCTGCGATTCGGCGCAGAGGAATTCGGCGCGTGCCACTTCCTTGCCGTCGACCCGCGCGATGCCGTCGTACATGGCCATGTTGCGGATGCGGCGCGTGAGCGTGATGTCCAGTTCCAGACGGTCGCCGGGCACCACCATCTTGCTGAAGCGCGCGTTCTCGATCTTGACCAGGTAGAACAGCTTGTTGTCGATGCGGCCGCCGTTTTTGATCTGCTTGGTGAGCTGGTAGAGCACGCCGCCGGCCTGCGCCAGCGCTTCGATCACCAGCACGCCGGGCATCACCGGTTGCACCGGGAAATGGCCCTGGAAAAACTCTTCGTTGAGGGTGACGTTCTTGTACGCAAGGATGCGATGGCCGGCGTGGAACTCGATCACCCGGTCGACCAGCAGGAACGGATAGCGATGCGGCAGCAGCTTCTGGATCTCGCCCGTGCCGAGCGGAAGGACCGGGTGATAGGCAGGCTGACAGCTGGATTCGGTCGACGTCATTGCGTTTCCTTGTTGCGCCCGCCGACCTGGCGCGCCAGCGCGTCGAGCTGTTTGAAGCGGGCGGCGCTCTTGCGCCAGCTGCGGTTTTCCATCAGCGGCGTGCCGGACGAATATTCGCCCGGTTCGCGGATCGAGCTGGTGACCAGGCTCATGGCGGTGATCACCACGCGATCGCAGACTTCGAGGTGGCCAAGGATACCCGCACCGCCGCCGATCAGGCAGTAGCGGCCGATGGTGGCGCTGCCGGCCACGGCCGAACAGCCGGCCATCGCGGTATGCGCGCCGATGCGCGCGTTGTGGCCGATCTGGATCTGGTTGTCGAGGCGAACGTCTTCTTCCAGCGTGGTGTCGTCCAGCGCACCGCGGTCGATGGTGGTGTTGGCGCCGATCTCGCAGTCGTCGCCGATCGCCACGCCGCCGAGCTGCGGCAGCTTGAGCCAGCGACCGTGCTCCATCGCCAGCCCGAAACCGTCGGCGCCGATCACAGCGCCGGGATGGATCAGCACGCGCTGGCCCAGGCGCACGCGGCGCACCAGGGTGACGCGCGCGCTCAGTTCGCTGCCGGCGCCGATCACGCAGTCTTCGCCGATGACGCAACCCGGGCCGACGACGGCGCCGGTGTCCACCCGCGTGCGCGGGCCGATGCTGACGAAAGGACCGATGCTGGCGTCGGCCGAGATCTTGGCCGAGGGATCGACGACGGCGCTGGGGTGGATCCCCGCAACGGTTGCAGGTCGATGGTCGAACAGCGCAGCGATCTTCGCGAATGCGGCGTAGGGATCCTTCGCGATCAGCGCGTTGCCGGCGTAGCCCTCGGCGTCTTCCGCGCGCATCACCACCAGCCCCGCGCCGCTGTCGACGAGCTGGCTGCGGTAGCGCGGGTTGGCGAGGAACGCGAGCTGGTTGGCGCCGGCCCGCGCGAGGGTGGCGACGCCGTCGATGCGGCGTTCGCCTTCACCCTGCAGGGTCAGGCTGAAACGTTCGGCCAGCGCGGCCGCGGTGTGGTCGGAAGTCTGCATCCGCGGACGCTCTGGGCGGGTCTTCGCGACGCGATCAGAACGCGCCGCCGAAGGTGAACTGCAGGCGCTCCAGATCGTCGGTCTCTTCGCTGCGAAGCGGGAACGCGTAGCTGATCGAGATCGGGCCCACCGGCGCGCGCCACAGCAGCGAGATGCCGGTGGAGGCGCGCAGTTCGCCGGCGTCGAAGCTGTCGACGTCCTTGAACACGTTGCCGACGTCGAGGAACGCCGAAACCCGCGCCGAGGGTGTGTCGAGCAGGGTCGGAAAATACATTTCCAGCGAGCCCACCGTCTTTACCGCGCCACCGATCGGCTGCCGGAACGTGCTGCCGTTGGCGAAGTCGACCGGGCCGAGCGTGTTGTCGCGGAAACCGCGCACCGTGCGCACGCCGCCGGCGTAGAAGTTCTCGAAGAACGGCAGGCCGGTGCCGATCAGCACGCGGTCCAGCGTGGTGCCCGGGGCGCAATCGGCATCGCTGTATTCCTTGCGCGGGATCGGCGGCGGACCGCCTTCGGAGCGGCAGATCACCTGGATGGCGTCGCTGCCGTAGCTGTCGCCATAGCCCAACTGCAGGCGGGTATTGAGCACCAGCGCGCGGTTGATCGGCCAGTATTTCGAGAACTCGTAGTTGAGTTTGAAGTATTCGGCGGTGGAGCCCGGCAGGGTGACTTCCGCCGACAGGCGGTGATAGGTGCCGTTGGTCGGAGTGAAGAAGTCGTTACGGGTGTCGCGCGCCCAGCCCAGCTCCGCGCGCCACGAATGGAACGTGCTCTGGCCGAAGGCGTCGATGTAATCGACCACGGTGGCCGGCGACGATCCCGGGAACGCAAGGATCTGGTTGCGGTCGATGCCGAACACCAGCGAGACGCTGTCGTTTTCGGTCAGCGGCAGTCCGAACACGGCCTGGGCCGCGGCGCTGGTGCTGGAATACTGCGCGGTGTTGAAGTCGGAATTGTCGAACTCGCGCCACCACATGTTGTAGCCCAGCGAGACGCCCTCGTCGGTGAAATAAGGATTCAGGAACGAGAACGAATAGCGCTGCTGATAGACGTTGCGCTGCACTTCCACGCTGATCTGGTTGCCGCTGCCGAGGAAGTTGTTCTGCGACAGCTGCAGCGTGGTGGTAAGGCCGGCGAGCTGCGAATAGCCGAAGCCGAAGGTGAAGCTGCCCGAGGTGGTTTCCTTGACGTTGAACACCACGTCGACCTGATCGTTGCTGCCCGCCACCGGCGCGGTTTCGACTTCGACCGAACCGCTTTCGAAGAAACCCAGGCGCTGCAGGCGGACCTTGGAGCGGTCGATCGCGGCCTGCGAGAACCAGCTGCCTTCGAACTGGCGCATTTCGCGGCGCATCACTTCGTCGGTGGTGCGGGTGTTGCCCTTGAACTGGATCTGGCGGACGGTCACGCGCGGACCGGGCACCACCTGCAGCTTGATGGCGACGGTGCGCTTCTCGCGATCGATCTCCGGCACCGGATTGACCTCGGCGAAGGCGTAGCCGATGTTGCCGAGCGCGGCGATGATCGAGTCGGACGACAGCTCCAGGAAGGTGCGCGAGAAGGTCTGCCCGGATTTGACCAGCACATACCTCTCGATCTGTTCCTTCGACAGCACCGTGTCGCCGATGATCTCGACGCTGGAGAGGGTGTAGGTCTCGCCTTCGGTCATGTTGGCGGTGACGAACATGTCCTTCTTGTCGGGACTGATCGCGACCTGGGTGCCGTCGACGCTGAAGTCGACGTAGCCGCGGTCGAGGTAGAACTCGTTGAGCTTTTCGAGGTCGCCTGTGAGCTTTTCGCGCGAGTACTGGTCGTCGCGGCGGTACCAGCTCAGCCAGTTGCTCTCATTGGATTCCCAGCGTTCGCGCAGATCCTCTTCCTCGAACTTCTCGTTGCCGATGAGGTTGATGTGGCGGATGCGCGCGGCCTTGCCTTCCTTGACGTTGATGGTCACGTCGACGCGGTTGCGGTCGAGTCGGGTGATGGTGGGGTTGATCTCGACGTTGTACTTGCCGCGGTTGTTGTACGCGCGGTTGAGTTCGAGGGTCACGCGGTCCAGCGCCAGGCGGTCGTAGGTTTCGCCCTCGGCGATGCCGATTTCCTTGAGGTTCTTCATCAAGTCTTCGGTCTTGATGTCCTTGTTGCCCGAGAGCGTGAGGGTGTTGATCGCCGGACGTTCGGTGACCGAGATCACCAGGATCCCGCTGGCGGGGTCGGAGCCTTCGCGGTCGACGCGGATGTCTTCGAAGAATCCGGTCTTGTACAGCGCGCGCATCGCTTCGCTGATGTTGCTCGAATCGATGGTGTCGCCGCGCTCGATCGGCAGGTAGGTGAAGACGGTGCCGGCGCCGATGCGCTGCAGGCCGTCGACGCGGATGTCGGACACCGTGAAGCGCGGGGACGAGAGCGGGGACGCGGTTTGCGCCAGGGTGGGCGCGGTGTGGAGCGATGCCAGGCTCGTGGCGAGGGCAAGGGCCAGCAGGCGGCGGGTTGGCGTGCGCGTCATCAAATACGTCCGGTTATGGGGCTAGCGAATCGGTGGGGCGAAGCGGTGCGATACGGGTGGGCGATACGGATGGAACAGGAGGAACGGGCGGAACGATACGACTGGAGGTGAAGCGCGCGTCCGTTGCGTCTAGCTGCGTGCGCCTTGTACGAGTCAGGCGGCCGACCCGTCGCCGCGCGGCGGCTTCAGAGCGGCGTTGGCCCGCATCATTGGATCAGCCTCAGCAGGTCGTTGTAGAAAGCGAGGCCCATGAGCCCCGCCAGCAGGACAAGCCCGACATATTGCCCCGCAGCCAGCGCACGGTCGCTTAACGGCCGGCCCTTGATCAACTCGATAAGGTAATACAGCAGGTGCCCCCCATCCAAGACCGGAATGGGCAGCAGGTTGAGGATGCCGAGGCTCAGGCTGAGCGCGGCGAGCAGGCTGATGTACCAGGCCAGCCCGTTCTGGGCATAGGCATTGGCGGCGCGGCCGATGCCGATCGGCCCGGAAACCGTGTCTTTCACGGCCAGTTTGCCGGTGAAGGCGAGCTTGATCATGCCCAACAGCTGGCCGGCCTGGAACTTGGCCTCGCGCAGCGACGCGGGGACGGCTTCGAGGGGGCCGTAGCGCAGCACGGCATCCTTGGCGCTCTTTTCGGGCTGCGCCGGCGCGACGCCCAGCAGCCACGAGGGCGCGCTGGCGGCCGTCGCGCCGGGCTGACGCTGCAACTTCGGCGCCACGGTCACGGTCAGCGGGGCGCCGTCGCGGAGCAGTTCGACCGTGCCGCCGCCGCGGGGGCCGATTCGCGCCACCAGCGGCGCGATATCTCCCCAGAACTCCACCGGCGTGCCGTCGATGGCGACGATGCGGTCGCCGCTGCGCAGCTTGCCTTCGCCGGCCGAGCCCGGGCTCACGGCCTCGATCACCGCAGGCCGCATCTGGTGCCGCGGCAGGATGCCGATCCGGCCGAACACCTGCTCGATCGCCTCGCCCTTGGGCACGCCGCTGAAATCGAGACGGCGGGTGGTGTCGACGCCTTCCGCGGTGCGAACCCGCACCGGCACCTGGTCACGGTCGATGGCGGATGTGGCCAGCGCCATGCTCGCTTCGGTCCAGGTGGGGGTTTCGCGTTCGCCGATGGCCAGCAGGGTGTCGCCGCGGCGCAGGCCGGCCTGCGCCGCGACGCCGTCCACCTGTCCCACCACCGGGGCATAGTCCGGGCGGCCGATCACGAACATCAGCCAGAACAGGGCGATGCACAGGACGAAATTCGCGAAAGGGCCGGCGAAACTGATCAGCATCCGCTGGCCGACCGGCTTGTGGTCGTGGGACTGGGCGCGTTCTTCGGCCGAGACTGCGGTCTTGCGGTCGGCGAGGTCGTGCTCGCCGAGCATGCGCACGTACCCGCCCAGCGGGATGGCGGCCACGGCCCATTCGGTGCCGTGGCGATCGCGACGCATCCACAGCGGCTTGCCGAAGCCGACCGAGAACCGCAGCACCTTCACGCCGCACCAGCGCGCGGCCCAGTAGTGGCCCAGTTCGTGGAAAGTGACCAGCACGCCGAGGGCGACGATCAGCCACCAGGCGGAACCGAGAAATTCGCTCATGCGTTCACCTGGCGGGGCGTCCCGTTACGAAGAATGTTGTCGAGGGTGACGGTGCGTGCGGCGGCATCGGCGGCGAGCAGGGCATCGAGCGAACCGGCCTGCGCATGCGGCATGCGTGCGAGCGCGTCTTCGACCAGTGCGGGGATGGACAGGAAACCGATCCGGCCCTGAAGAAAGGCTGAAACGGCTTCCTCGTTCGCGGCGTTCAATGCCGCCGGGGCGCAGCCGCCGGCGTCGAGCGCGGCGTAGGCGAGGCGCAGGCACGGGAATGCATCGAGATCCGGCGGTTCGAAATCGAGCCGGCCGTGCTGGCGCAGATCGAGCCCGCCGACGCCGGATTCGATGCGCTCCGGCCAGGCGAAGCCCACCGCCAGCGCGGTGCGCATGTCGGGCAGGCCGAGCTGGGCGAGGGTGGAGCCGTCGACGAATTCCACCAGCGAATGCACCAGACTCTGCGGGTGCACCAGCACGTCGATGCGCGCGCCGGGTACGCCGAACAGATGGTGCGCCTCGATCACTTCCAGGCCCTTGTTCATCAGCGTGGCCGAGTCCACCGAAATCTTCGGACCCATCGACCATTTGGGATGCGCCACAGCCTGCGCTGGGGTGACATCGGCTAGTTCTGCGCGTGAACGACCGCGGAACGGACCGCCGGATGCGGTGAGCTGGATGCGCTTCAATCCGGCATGGGCGTGGGCATCCGGCAAGCACTGAAAGATCGCGTTGTGTTCGCTGTCGATCGGGATGATGGCCGCACCTGCCGCGCGCGCCGCCGCGATCAGCAGCTCGCCGGCCAACACCAGGGACTCTTTGTTCGCCAGCAGCAGGCGCTTGCCGGCTCTGGCGGCGGCGAGCGTGGACGACAGTCCGGCGGCGCCGACGATGGCGGCGACCACGGTGTCGCTGCCGGCATCCGCGGCCAGCGCGTCGATCGCGGCCATGCCGGCGTGGGCTTCGGTCGCCAGCCCGGCAGCGCGCAGGCCGTCGCGCAGCGCGGCGTAAGCGGTGTCGTCTGCGATGGCCGCGTGCGCGGGACGATGGGTCCGGCACAGCGCGAGCAACGCATCGACATTGCTGCCGGCGGCCAGCGCTTCCACGCCCAGCCGGTCCGGATGACGGCCGATCACGTCCAGCGCCGAGGTGCCGATCGATCCGGTCGCGCCGAGCACGGCGACACGCCTCATCGGCATGCTCCAAGGCCGCATGCTCCGGGACGGGGTATGGGCGAAATCGGGGTCGCGGCAGGCATGGCGGTCATTGACCGTATCGACGCAATCAAGTTCAGAACCCGAACATCAGCTTGCCCAGCGCGAACACCGGGAGCGCGGCCAGGACACTGTCGATGCGGTCGAGCACGCCGCCGTGGCCGGGGATGAGATGGCTGGAATCCTTGGCCCCGACGTGGCGCTTGAGCAGGCTCTCGTAGAGATCGCCGACCACCGAGAACAGGATCGTCCAGATCGCGACGATGGCCACGTACGGCAATTGTTTCATGCTGGCCCCGGCCAACGGCGCGGCGGCCAAGGCCACGATCATGCCGGCGATGACGCCGCCGGCCAGGCCTTCGATGGTCTTGTTCGGGCTGATCCGCGGGCTGAGCTTGGTCTTGCCGAACCTGCGTCCGGCGAAATAAGCGCCGCTGTCGGCGGCCCAGACGATCATCAGCGCCACCAGCAGCCAGACGTGACCCTGCTGCACGCCGCCCAGCAGGCTGGGTTCCGGGTCGCTGGCATGGATCAGCGCCAGCGCGCACCAGGCCGGGACGATGCTGAGCGTGGCCGCGGCCAGTTTGAAGACCCGGGCATGGGTATTGTGGTCGGAGGCGAAGTCGTAATGACGCAGCCAGATCACCGCCAACAGCCACCAGATGACGCCCAGCATCATCATCAGCTGGAACAAGATCAGCGAGCTGCCGGTGGGCGAGCGCGACGCCCAGACCAGCGCCACCATCAACAGCAGGTTGACCACCATCAACACGCCGCGGCCGATCGGGTCGTCGATTTCGGCCAGCCGCAGCCATTCCCACAGGCCGATGAGGAACGCGGCTGCGCTCAGCGCGGCCATCCACGGCGTGGATAACAGCAGCACGGCGGCGATGGCGAGGGGAGCCATGACCAAAGCGGCCAGCAAGCGCGTTTGGGTCATGCGTCGTTCCTGTCGGGCAGAAGGAATGGAACGGGCGCGACCTGGGCACTGGTCAGGCCGAAGCGGCGTTCGCGCCCCGCGAAGTCGTCGAGCGCGCGGTCCAGGGTTGCGGTATCGAGATCCGGCCACAGGGTCTCGGTGAACCACAACTCGGTGTAGGCGAGCTGCCAGAGCAGGAAATTGCTGATGCGATGGTCCCCGCCGGTGCGGATGAACAGGTCCGGCGGCGGCAGGTCGGCCAGCGCCATGCGCGCGGCGACCGCGGCTTCGTCGATCTCGTCCGGCCGCAGCCGGCCGGCGGCTACGTCCTCGGCCAGCGCACGCGCGGCCGAGGCCACGTCCTGACGGCCGCCGTAGCTGGCAGCGATGACCAGATGCAGGGTGCGGTTGCCGGCGGTGCGCTGCTCGGCGTCGCGCATGCGCGCGAGGATCTCGGGCTGGAAGCGGTCGCGTTCGCCGATGAAGCGCAGGCGCACGCCGCGGCGGTGAAGTTCGTCCACCTCGCGTTCCAGTGCGTTGAGGAACAGCTTCATCAGCGCGCCGACCTCGTCCTCGGGCCGGCCCCAGTTCTCGCTGGAGAACGCGAACAGGGTCAGCGCCCCGATTCCGCGCTGCAGGCAATAGTCGATGCAAAGATTGACCGCGCGCGCGCCGGCGCGATGGCCGATGACGCGCGGGCGGCGGCGGCGCTCGGCCCAGCGGCCATTGCCGTCCATGATCACGGCCAGGTGGCGCGGGATCCTCGGCGCTTGCGGCAGGCTCATCCGGTTGGCCTTTGAGCCTGTTTATGATCTTTTTGCGAGTGCGTTGCCGGCCCACAGCGCGCTGTGGGCCGACAACCTGATGGGAATACCCCTGTTCGGGCGGCATGCGGCGTTGCGCCTCTTGCCAAGCCCACCAGGCTTGGCGGCGAGGCGCGCCTTGCCTGCCGCCCGAACAGGGGCATTCGCACTTGAAAAAAGCTCATAAACAGGCTCTCAGACGGCCATCAGTTCCTGCTCTTTCGCCTTCACCACTTCGTCGACGTCCTTGATGGCCTTGTCGGTCAGCTTCTGGATGTCGTCCTCGCTGCGACGCTCTTCGTCTTCGGTGATCTTCTTTTCCTTCAGCAGCTCTTTGACTTGCTGGTTGGAATCGCGGCGGATATTGCGGATCGCGACCTTGCTGTCCTCGCCTTCGGCGTGCACGTGCTTGGACAGCTCCTTGCGGCGCTCCTCGGTGAGCGGCGGCAGGTTGATGCGGATCGTGGTGCCGGCGGTGTTGGGGGTCAGGCCGAGGTCGGAGGCGTAGATCGCCTTCTCAACCGCGGCGACCATGTTCTTTTCCCAGGGGGTGATGACCAGCGAGCGGGCGTCGGCGACGGCGATGCTGGCGACCTGCGACAGCGGCATTTCCGAGCCGTAGTAATTGATCTTGAGATGGTCGACCAGCGACGGCGAAGCGCGGCCGGTGCGGACCTTGGTCAGGCTGTGGCGCAGCGCGTCCACGCTCTTGGCCATGCGTGCCTGGGTTTCTTTCTTGATGTCGTTGAGCATGCCGGGTTCCTGTTCGATCGGGTTGCGTCTATTGAATCGCCGGCCGCGGGCGGAAGCGCCTGCGCGGCCGGAACGCCAAGGCCGGGGATTATATGCGATGCGGGTCCGGAGCCGTCCGCGCCCGGTCCCGGTGCCCGGTCTCAGTGCCCGTGCGGGTGCCCGTCGCCGCACGCGTCGCCGTGAGGCGCGCGGTCTTGACGGTCGTGGTCGCAGGCCTTGCCGTGCTCGATCTGCAGGGTCGCGTGGTTGATGCCGAAACGCCGGTCGAGGCCCAGCACCAGCGCGTCGAGGAAGCGGTCGTGGTCCTCCGTCCCCGGCCGGACCAGATGCGCGGTCATGGCGATTTCACCCGCGCCCAGCGACCAGATGTGCAGATGGTGGACCGCCTGCACGCCCGGTTCTCCGGCCAGGAAGGCCTGGACATCGGCCTGGTCGATGCCGCGCGGCACCGCGTCCATCGCCGCTTCGAAGGCGTCGCGCAGCAACCGGAACGAGCCCAGCGCCACCACCACCGCCACCAGCAGGGCAGTGGCCGGATCCAGCCAGCGCCAGTCCAGCCACAGCATGCCCAGGCCGGCCAGCACCGCCGCCAGCGACACCGCGGCGTCCGCGATCAGGTGCAGGAAGGCGCCGCGCCGGTTCATGTCCTGGCTGTGGCTGTGCCCGTCGCCGTCGCGCATGAACCAGGCCGCGCCCAGATTCACCGCGATGCCGATAGATGCGATGACGATGACCGGTAGCGCCGGGATCTGCGGCGGATCGGCGAAGCGGCGCACCGCTTCCCAGCCCAGCGCGCCGCTGAACCCGACCAGCAGCAGCGCATTGCCCAGCGGCGAGAGCAGGGTGGCGCGGCGCCAGCCGTAGGTGTGGCGGCCGGTGGGCGCGCGCTTGGCCATGACCGCCGCGCCCCAGGCCAGCGCCAGGCCCAGCACGTCGCCGAAGTTGTGCAGCGCATCGGACAGCAGCGCCAGCGAATCGGTATAGAAGCCATAACCGGCTTCCAGCGCGGTGTAGGCGAGATTGATCAGCGTCGCGACGGCGAAGGCGCGGGTACCGGTGGAGAAGCCGTGGTTGTGGCCGTGATGACCGCCGTGCGCGGGCGGGTGCGGACCATGCGCATGCGCACAGTCGTGGTCGTGGTCGTGGTCGTGATGATTGTGATCGTGCTCGGACATGCGCGGATGTTGGCACGACGCCCGAAGCGGACACTATCCGGCGATGCCCGCGTGGGCACCGCCGGAAGTCGTGAAGATCACTCGCGGGTCAGTCGCTTCAGCAGCGGCGTGGCGATGAACAGCAGCGCGCCTGCGGCCAGACCGATCCACATCATTCGGGTGAATACATCAGCATAGGTCGCCAGCGCTTCGGCGGCCGAGGCTTCCGGCGGGATCGCGGCCCAGGTGCCAAGGCGGCCGGCGATGATTTCGCCGAACGCCGAGAACAGGAACCATGCGCCCATCATCATGCCCACCGCGCGCGGGATCGACAGCGATGTCACCGCCGACAGTCCGATCGGCGACAACACCATTTCGCCCAGCACCAGCGCGAAATAGGCCAGGATGAGCCACCACATCGAGATGCTCTGGCCATCGCCGCCGGGATTGGCTGCGGCGAACGCCAGCACCGCGAACGCGAGACCGCAGAACACCAGGCCCCAGGCGAATTTGGCCGGATAGCTGGGGTTGAGCCCGAGCTTGTCGAGGCGCGGCCAGATCCACGCGAACACCGGGCTGAACGCGATCACGAACAACGCGCCGATCGCGGTGGTCTGCCCGGCAGTCCATTCGATGCCGAAGGTCGTGCGGTCCATCACGCGGTCGGCCATCGCCACCCACGGGCCGTAAGTCTGCTCGTACAGGCCCCAGAACAGCGCGCTGACCGTGATCAACACCATCAGCATGATCATTCTGCCTTTCTCGCGGGGCGTGATGCCGGACATCAGCAGGCGGATGAACCAGACATACAGCGCCACGCCCAGCACCACGGCCACGACTTCGGTGAGCGTGACCTCGTGGCCGCCGACCAATGCCGACAGCGGCCCCAGATCGATGCGAGTCTGCAGGACCTGCCACACCACCACCGCCATCACTGCGCCACCGAGGTAGATCAGCCATTCGCGCGACAGACCGGCGAACACCGGGGCCTTCAACATCGCCGGGTCGGCGGGTTCGGCCACGCCGTACAGATGCTTCTGGCCGATGATAAATTGCACCAGGCCCAGCGCCATCATCACGCCCGCCAGCGCGAAACCGTAACCCCAGCCGATGTTCTCGCCGATGTAGGCCACGATCAGCGACGACAGGAACGCGCCGACGTTGATGCCCATGTAGAAGATCGTGAAACCCGAATCGCGGCGCGGGTCGGTATCGCTGTAGAGCCGGCCCACAATCGTCGAGATGTTCGGCTTGAGGAAGCCCACGCCCACGCCGATCAGCGCCAGCGAGGCGTACATGATCTGCACCGCGAAACCGTCCGGCACCGCGTTGCCCACCGTGCCGCTGGCCGCGTGGCCGGTGTAGGCCATGCCCAACTGGCCCAGCACCAGCAGGATGCCGCCGAACACCACCGCCTTGCGCATGCCCAGGTAGCGGTCGGCCAGCAGGCCGCCCAGCAGCGGCAGCGCATAGGCCAGGCCGGCATATGTGCCAAGCAGCAGATAACCGTCGGTATCGGTGAACAGGTGATGCTTGGTCAGGTACAGGAACAGCAGCGCCTTCATGCCGTAGAACGCGAAGCGCTCCCACATCTCGGTCAGGAAGCAGACGTACAGGCCTTTGGGATGGCCGAAGATTTGGTCCTGATCGGACAGGGCGGGCACTTGGGTGGTCACGGCGATTTCCGGTGAGACGAACGGCGGAGTATGCCAGCGGCGACCCGTCGAAGTCCGCTGCCGTCCGCCCACCGCCGCAGGTCCGGCCTCGGGGGTGTCTTTCGGGCTATGCCCCACCCCGGTGGCCGGCCTACCATCGCGGTTCGATCCATTGCCGACCCCCGACAGGAAGCCCCATGTCCCCGATGCGCACCTCCCTGTGGCTGGCCATGTGCCTGCTGATGCCCGTTGCCGCCAACGCCGCGCGCGGCTTCGAACCCCGCGACCTCGTCGCGCTCGACCGCTATTCTTCGCCCACGCTGTCCACCGACGGCCGCGTGCTGGTCTTCGCCAAGCGCACCGTGGACCTCGCTGCGAACAAGTCTTCGACATCGCTGTGGATCGAGAATCTGGTCGCGCGCGATGCCGCGCCGCCCAAGCGCCTGACGCCCGACGGCTGGAACGTGAATTCGCCGGTGTTTTCGGCCGACGGCAAGATCGTGTATTTCCTCAGCGCGAAATCCGGCAGCCAGCAGTTGTACGCCATCCCGGCCGCCGGCGGCGAGCCGAAACAGCTGACCGATCTGCCGGTGGATGTCGGCGGCTACAAGCTGTCGCCCGACGGCAAGCGCGTCGCGCTGGCGCTGGAAGCCTTCGTCGACTGCAAATCGGATCTCGCCTGCACGAAGAAGCGCCTCTACGACACCGCCGCGCGCAAGAGCAGCGGCGTGCTGTACGACAAGATATTCGTCCGTCACTGGGACACCTGGGCCGACGGCCGCCTCAACCGCGTGTTCGCCGCGACCCTGCCGCAGGGCAAGGAAAAACCGCTGAAAACCGCAACGCTGATCGGCGCCGACGTGATCGGCGACGTGCCGTCCAAGCCGTTCGGCGACACCGGCGAATTCGCATGGTCGCCGGATGGCGCCTCGTTCGTGCTGTCCGCGCGCAAGTCCGATCGCACCGAGCCGACCAGCACCAATTTCGATCTCTACCTCGTCGCTGCGGACGGCAGCGGCAGCGCGCGCAATCTCACCGCAGCCAACAAGGCCTGGGACACCGGCCCGGTGTTCTCCGCCGACGGCAAGACCCTGTACTACCGCGCGATGAAGCGTCCGGGCTTCGAGGCCGATCGCTTCGCGCTGATGGCGATGGATCTGGCGACCGGTAGCACCCGCGACCTCGCGCCGAAGTGGGATGCATCCGCCGACGGCATCACCCTGTCCGCGGACGGCAAATCCATCTACACCACCGCGCAGGAACTGGGGCGGCATCCGCTGTTCTCGGTGTCGATCGACAGCGGCGAAGTGACCTCGATCTTCAAGGACGGCACCGTGGCTGCGTTCGAACTCGCGGGCGACACCCTGGCCATCGCCGCGAATTCGATGAAGACCGGCGACGTGATCCACACCACCAGCGCCGACGGCAAGGCGCCACTGCGCGCGATCACGCCCAGCGCCGAAAAAATGCTGCCGGACGTGCGCTTCGGCGAGTACGAACAATTCCGCTTCCCGGGCTGGAACAACGAAATGGTTCACGGCTACGTGCTCAAGCCGTGGAACTACGAGGAAGGCAAGACTTATCCGGTCGCGTTCCTGATCCACGGCGGCCCGCAGAGCAGCTTCGGCGACGGCTGGAGCTATCGCTGGAATCCGCAGACGTATGCCGGCCAGGGCTATGCGGTGGTGATGATCGATTTCCACGGCTCCACCGGCTATGGCCAGAAGTTCACCGATTCGATCAGCGGCCACTGGGGCGACCGTCCGCTGGAAGACCTGCAGAAAGGCTGGGCCGCGGCGCAGAAGAAATATGCGTTCCTCGACGGCGACCGCGCCTGCGCGCTGGGCGCCAGCTACGGCGGCTACATGATCAACTGGCTCGCCGGCAACTGGTTCGACAGCAAGGGCGATGCGCCCTTCAAATGCCTCGTGAACCACAACGGCGTGTTCGACACCCGGTCGATGGGGCTGGTCACCGAAGAACTGTGGTTCACCGAGTGGGAATTCGGCGGCCCGCTGCACGAGAAGCCCGAAGGCTACGAGCGCTTCAACCCCGCGCGCCACATCGCCAAATGGAAGACGCCGATGATGGTGGTCGCCGGCCAGAAGGATTACCGCGTGCCGATCGACCAGAGCCTGTCGACGTTCACCGCCCTGCAGCGCCGCGGCATCGAGTCGCAGCTGCTGTATTTCCCGGACGAGAACCATTGGGTGCTGAAGCCGCAGAACAGCCTGCAGTGGCACGACACCGTGCATGCGTGGATGAAGAAGCACTTGGGCGAATAAGCCGGATCGGGCGCAGCGCTGCTGTTCGGCGACGGCAGCGCCGCGATACATCGATCAAAACAAAAGCTCCGACATGTCGGAGCTTTTGTTTTCTCGCCGCGTGTTATCCGTCTAATCGGAATATCAGGGAATGGGGCAGCCATAGCGGTTCAGGCATTGCACGTATTGCGATTCACAGATTCTCAGGAGCGTTCCGCTCTGGATGCAGGCGTCGTATCGTTGCGCGCAGTTATTCGGCACGCAGGCTGCGGTGGTCAGGGTAGGTGTGATCATCAGAACGATAGCGAACGCTGCCGTGAGCGAGCGGATTTTCATAACGACTCCTTGTCGTTGCGCACCCCTGCGCCACGACCGTATTCCGATCGCATGGGCACATGTGTGTCACGGCGCACATTTTTATCGATGCCAGAGGTGAGCATGGCGGCTCGCGGCGCGGCCGGAGCAGCGCAGGAACAGTTCGGAAGCATCGTGCTCAGCGGGAAGCGACACATGTGCTTGAGCGCGCACTCGGGCATGATCGGGGGGCCACTTTCCCTGCAGACTCGTCGCCGATGGCCCTTCAGACCGTGACCGACGCCACGCCGCCGCTGATCTCCAACGACATCGTGGTCTTCGGCTTGATCGCCGCCACGCTGGCGGCGGTGTTCTGGAGCGCATCGCGCGAGCGGGGCGGCTTCAAACGCTTCTACGCGGTGGTGCCGCCGCTGCTGCTCTGCTATTTCCTGCCCGGTCTGTACAACACCTTCGGTCTGATCGACGGCGCCAACAGCAAACTCTACAACCCCGTCGCCAGCCGCGTGTTGTTGCCGGCAGCACTGGTGCTGCTGACGCTGTCCGTCGATATCCGCGCGATATTCCGTCTTGGTCCGAAACTGCTGGCGATGTACATCACCGCGTCGCTGAGCGTGATGGCCGGCGGCGTGATCGCGTTCCTGCTGGTGCGCGCGATCTTTCCCGAAGCGATGGCCGGCGACACTTGGGCCGGCATGGCCGCGCTGGCCGGCAGTTGGATCGGCGGCGGCGCCAACATGATGGCGATGAAGGAGATCTTCGACGTCGACGCGACCACGTTCGGGCAGTTTGCCGTGGTCGATGTCGCCGTGGGTTACGCGTGGATGGCGACGCTGATCTTCTTCGCCCAGCGCGCGGCGAAGATCGATGCGCGCAGCGGTGCGGACACGCGCGCCATCGACGATCTCAAGGAACGCATCGCCGCGTTCAAGGCGCAGCATGAGCGCATCCCGACCCTGACCGACCAGATGCTGATCGTCGGCATCGCGTTCGGCACCGTCGGCCTGGCCCACGCCATCGCCGGGCCGGCATCGGCCTGGTTCGGCGCGAACACCGGATGGGCGTCCAAGGTCAGCATGCACGAACCCTTCGTCTGGGTGATCGCGATTTCCACGTTCGCTGGTCTGGCCTTCAGCTTCACCCGCGCGCGCGCGCTGGAAGGCGCCGGCGCCTCCACGCTCGGCACGTTGCTGCTGTATTTCCTGATCGCGGCCATCGGCATGCAGATGGACATCCTGGCGTTGTTTGAACGGCCGCAGCTGTTGCTGCTCGGCTTCGTCTGGATCGCCTGCCATATCGCCCTGCTGTGGATGGTGGGGCGATTGCTGCGCGTGCCGTTCTTCTATTTCGCGATCGGTTCGCAGAGCAACATCGGCGGCCCGGCTTCGGCGCCGGTGGTGGCGTCGGCCTTCCATCCGTCGCTGGCACCGGTTGGCGCGTTGCTGGGGACGCTGGGTTATGCCACGGGCACCGCGTTGGCTTACATCCTTGGATTGATACTCAAGGCGCTGGCGGGCGCGTAGGCCGTCAGGCTTTTCCATCCGTCGCTGGTGCCGGCGGCGTCCTGCTTGCGGTGTTGGGGTATGCGCTGGGGATGTAGTGCGCGTACATGGTGGGGTTGATATTGCAAAGGATGGTTTGATGCCGGTTTTGTGGTTCTGATATCGGTATCGGTACATTTATTTTGCGGGTAGAGCTTGGAACCTTTTCCGCGCTGGGGCGCGGGTCACTTTCTTTGTCGCAAAGAAAGTAACCAAAGAAAGCTCTTCAGTACCTAGGCAAATCTGCCATTCAAGCTTGGCCGGGATTTTTGTATGAGACATCCATGTCTCATACAAAAACGGCGCACATCCTGTGCGCCGCCCTACGGGTCTCCTGTTGCAGCCGGGTGTTGTTGCTTCTGGGTCTTCGCTGTAACGATGAACCTACACAGCAACGCCGGTTGAAAAAACGGGCCGCATCGCGGCCCGTTTCCATTGACGCCTGATGTCCGGCGCCGGCTTACCTGCCCGTCTTCGTAGCGCCGCCGCCACCCGCAGGCTTCCCCCCGATATGCCGGGCGAAGAAATCCAGCATCTCGGTATAGAGCTTCAACTTGTTCTCGTCCTTGTAGAACCCATGCATCTCGCCGCTGGTGATCATCACGCCTTCCGGCGGGTTGCCCGCGGCGATCAGCGCCTTCTGCATCGCCTCGGTATTTTCCGGCGGGCAGCGCGGGTCGCGCGCGCCGGCGGCCAGATATACCGGAATTCTGATCTTGTCGGCATGGTTAACAGGCGACATCGCATCGCGTTCGCGCTTGGTCTTGCCCAGTGCGCGCTGCATGTACAGCCGGCCGCCGTCGGACCGGCTGGTATCGCTCTTCGTCATCTGGATCTCGGCATCGTACGCGCCCACGTAGCCAAACGCGCACTTGAACAGGCCCTGTTCGCGCGCCGGAGCCATCATCGACGCATAGCCGCCGAAGCTGCCACCATAGATGCAGACCCGGTCCTTGTCCGCATAGCCCTTGTCGATGGTCCAGCGCGTGGCGTCGATGATGTCGTTCATGATGCCGGTCGCCCAGGTGCCGAAGGCCATGTCCTGGAAACCTTTGCCGAAACCGCCGGAGCCGCGGAAATTGATCTGCAGCACCAGGTAGCCGCGACTGGCCAGCAGTTGGCTTTCCCAGTTGAAATCCCAGTCGTCGCGCGGACCCATCGGGCCGCCGTGCACGTTGACGATCATCGGCAGATTCTTGCCGTCGCTGCCGTTGGGCACCGTCAGATAACCGTAGATCTTCAGCCCGTCGCGGGTGATGAGCGAAATCGGCTCGACGCGGGCCATGCGCTTGCTGTCGATCCACTTGCGCTGCTGCATCAGGAACCGGGCCTTGTTGCTCGCGCGGTCGTACAGATACAGCTCGCCCGGATTGCTGTCGCTGTAGACCTGCACGATGATCTGGCTGCCGTCGCGCGTGGCGCTGGAGAAATTGACCGCCTGTCCCGGGAACGATGCCGCCAGCGATGCGTACAACTGCGCATCCGCGTGCTCTTTCTCCAGCAGCGTGACTTCCGGCGCGCCGGCCGCGGTCACGATGCCCAGCACCACATCGCTGCCGTCGACCGCGGCGATGTAGCCGGCGGGATCGGAGACCGGATCCTCGAACAGGGCGTTGAACTTGCCGGTGTTCCTGTCGATGGTGCCGAACGCGATGGGCGCCTTGCCGTCGCTTTCGGTGGCGTAGATGCGGCCGTCCCGCGCACTGCCGAACACGCTCAGTGATTTTCCGGAGGACTTGGCGCTGTTGACCAGCGTCCAGTCGCCGTTTTCCTCGCGACGGTAAAGCTCGGTGCTTTCGTCGAACTCGCCGGCCTCGTTCTTGTAGTCGCTGCATACGGCGAAGCGCGGCATTTTCTGCGCGTCCAGCGCGATACTGCAGTTCTCACGCGGCGCGCGCCCCAGACCTTTCCAGCGGCCACTGAGGGTGTCGACCTCCACCACTTCGGTATTCACGCCTTCCGATGAACGCGGATAACTCACCGACATCAGAACCTTGCCTTCGTCGTTCTGCGGGTTGTCGAGCAGGCTGAAGCGGGCGCCCTGCAGGTCGCGCGCGCCTTTCTTGCCCATTTCCAGAAACCGGGGCGACGAGCCGTCGGCGTTGACCGTGTACCACTCGCCGGTGCCGAACGGTTGCGCGAAACGCCCGAATTTCTTGATCGAGTTGAACATCAGCCGTTCCGGGCTGACCCATTGGAATGCGCCGACGCT
This sequence comes from Lysobacterales bacterium, assembly GCA_031364125.1. Classification (GTDB taxonomy): domain Bacteria; phylum Pseudomonadota; class Gammaproteobacteria; order Xanthomonadales; family Xanthomonadaceae; genus Lysobacter_I. The sequence goes on from JANLVT010000092.1 coordinate 59,009, forward strand.
CTTCTCGTTCGGCAGCGTATTGACGTGGACGATGCTGAGGTCACGTGTCCGCAATACCGCCAGCACGTCCTGTTCGCCGCGATCGACGGTCATCGCCAGATATTCGCCGGTCGGCGAAATCTTCACGCCGCTGTAGGTCGGATTGCGCACGAAATCCATGACCGGGATGTCGGCGGGTTCGGCGGCGGTGACGGTATGGGCAGCGCAGGCGAGCGCAAGCGCGATGACGGTTTGATGCATGGAGATCCCCGTAACGGAAGATTGAAGACGAAATGCGCGACGCCACCCCCCGGCGGCGCGCGTGGTCGATCCTAACGTAAAATCCGCTGGCCGCGCCTCGACAGAAGCGCGTCAGCAGCAGCGCGACGCCCCGCGCCCGTAGCGCGCTTCCAGCCGATTGGCGAAGAACGCCTCGCGGGTCATCGGCGGCGTGTCCGGATGCATGCGGCGCATGTGCGCCACGTACAGGTCGTAGTCGTGCGCCCTCAGCGCGTCGACGATATCAGACACTCATGGAGAACAGTTCCGGCAGCGTGAAAGCGTTTACACGGAGTGTTGTTATGCAAAGACTTTTGTAGTCCTCCGGATGTCAAAGCCGCTCAATGCGGATTGAGTTGCGTAGAGTGCGGACGAATAACGGAAATCTCATGCGGCAGTGGCGTTTGAGCTTGCACGCGACTCGGTAGTTGACAATTTCAAGGCGCTGATGCCATCTTTCGGCAAGTAATAAAGCCGTGTGGTCGCCATGAACGACTTCACGATGTGTTTCCCCGGGCGGGTTACGGGCGGGTTACGGGCGGTTTTCCTCATGGTCTGGGGTCGGGATTATGCTTTTCGTTGGTGTCAGGGATGGGCGAGCGATCTCCGGTGAAGCAAGCCTCACTTGCGCTTGGCGAGACTATGGCGGCAAGATCGATACAATCCATCAAAGCCATGTCAAGGACAGGTCATGAAGTTGTAATCGTTGCTCAAGCCCAATGGTCGCTCACGCAGCTCACGCAGCTCACGCAGCTCACGCTGGCGCCATGCCACTAGACATGCATTAACGATAGTGCCGCTACTGTCGTCGCTGCGAATAGTGCAGCTACTTTCAGCATGGTCGTTCAGCGGTTGGTTGCCGTACGCGCTAGTTCCGTCGAGGCTTGCAGAGAGTGAGGTGATCTCTTGATTTCGTACGTCGAACCTCTGAATCGGTTCGCGTGCTTCTCCTGCCCGGTCGTATCCGGCCCGTGACAGTTGGTTCGTAGTGCCATTTTCGTTCTACGACACGCGCGATCTCGGGATCCGTGCGATTAATTCACTAGCACTCTGGTAATGCAGCCATGGATGGCTGCGTCGGCGAAGCAAGCGCGTAAGCGATTGATTCGCCGTGAGCGCGTCCGGACATGTGCCGGACGTGCGAACTGAAATACCTCCTGGACGGAGGTGTTTCAGCAACCTGCTAGACCGATTAACTGCGCATCGGCGCAGACCTTACGTATAGGCGATGCATTCGCCATCCCGGATGCCATTCGCCCGAAATATCGTGGCATGCCTTCCATACAGCGCATTCGACTGCAATACATTGATGGGTGCGGGTGCGCTCAATGGTGTTGACAATCTCGATTCATGTTGTCAATAATCGAACCGAGTGCTTGGCATCCGCAGTTTATTGACTTCATTTCGACGAGTTGCAGACGCTCTGACGCTCGCTCGACAGGATCGTTTTCGGGTCGTGTCGGGAACATGAAACCGAAACAGAAAAGGAGGCTTCAATGCGTTTCGAAAAGTTGTGTTCGGAAGAGATCGTCGAAATCGCCGCCAGCGCGAACCTGCGTCTTGTGGCGGCTACGTCGATTGAAACCAAAGTCGGCGGCGTATGGAAGAAAGACGGTTCCGATGCCGCCATGGCTGAACTGGCGGCGTAAGCCAATTTACAGAATAAACAACAAACTCAAGGAGATTCATCATGAAATTTGAAATTCTCGGTAACGACATGATTCAGACCGTTGTCGCCCAGGCAACCACCTACGAAACCCGAGTCAAGGATTCGAGCGGCAAGATTGTTGCTACGGACACCATCACGCCCGTCCAGCAGAAGCTTTACTGACATTCGTCAGTGCATGGCTTTCGTTGTCGATTCCATGCAGGCACCTTTCAGTCATCACTCTAACGGATAGAAGACATGAAGTTCGAAAAGCTTGATATCGAAGCTATCTGCCAGTCCGGCAGCGCTTCAAACATGCTGGTTGCGGCAGGCACCACGATTGAGACCAAAGTCGGTCCCTTCTGGAGAAAGGATGGTACCGACGAGGCCCTGCCCCAGTTGCAGGCGTCTTATTATTAAAGTCGTTTAAACCGGTGCGCCGCTCGTTGAGCGGCGCATCACTTCGCTCACGATCGTTTGCGGATAGGCGTCGAAGCGATTCTCGATTTTGGCCTGTTCAATAAACAAGCAAGGCAAACGGTTTGGTCGTCCAGGAGCGTTGAAGAAGTGATTCTGATTCTAGGCCAGCAATTCGAGTTGAACATCAATAGGGTGTGCGAAATTCTGGATTACAGACGCACCCCTTGGCTGCGTTTGAACGGCGAGGATTATCCCCGCAGTACCACAGCATCGATTCGCATCGGCAAGGATCGATGCGAGGCTCGAATCGAGACGGAAGACGGCAAGTCGGCCCGAGTCGATCAGGTGAGAGCGGTATGGGCGCGGCGCCATGGTCTGTATTCCCTAGGTGATCAACTCCATCGTGGGCGCCGTGAATTCATGGGAAAGGAATGCTCGGCGACGATTCTCGGGCTTTACTCCATGTTTTCGCATGCGGAGTGGATGAACGACTACCATGCTGAGCAGCGTGCCCTGAATAAGCCGCACCAGCTCCGTATCGCCACTCAATGCGGCTTGCTGATCCCGGAAACCCTCATCACGCAGGATCCCGATGAAGCTCGCGCCTTTTACCGCGAACACGCCGGTAATGTGCTGACGAAGGCCATCGGACAGTCCGGCTACGTGCCCGGGGATGGTCCCGAAGGCCATGCCGAAATCTATGCGAACAAATTGTCGGTAGACGACTACGAATGTCTGGGGCGCGTCTGTCATGGGCCGTCTATGCTGCAGGCATACACCGAGAAAGTGCTCGAATTGAGAGTCACCGTCGTGGGCACGCGAGTATTCGCGACCGCGATCGAATCCCAGAAGAGCGAAAAGACCAAAGTCGACTGGCGTCGTTACGACAACCCCAACACGCCCTACTACAGGTACAGACTCCCGGATTCGACAAACAGCGCGCTGATCATGCTGATGCGTCGACTGGGGCTCGAATACGGCGCGATTGACCTCATTCTCACGCCCAAAAACGAGTACGTGTTTCTCGAAGTCAATCCTGGAGGACAGTGGGGCTGGGTAGAGAATATGACAGGGCACCCGATCGACGAAGCAATCGCCGATTGGTTGATACTGAAGAGCGGTATGGAGGAGCGAAATGTCGCCTGGATCTGAATTGCCATTCATCCTCAAATATGAGGAACAGCCCGGCGAGGGCTCGATGATCGACGGTCTCGTGATGGAGTATTTCCGGGACCCTCTGCTCAACGGTATGCAGTTGCGGAACAAGTTCATCGCTTGGGACAGCCCTTGCAGTCAGAAAGAAATCTGGGGGCCGGAATGAGCGCGTCGACTGCAGAGCGGAAGTATTTCCGGTTGAATCCCTATGTCGTGCATGTCAAGGGTGCTCGACGCTCCGCGCTATACGATTTGCACCGAAAACGGATTTTTCCGATTCCTCCATCGGCCTCCTACGTGATCGACTTGTGTCAGGCGACAGGCGACATCGATGTCTCTTTGGCGCCGATCGCAGAGGATGGCGACCGTGCCATCGCAGAGAATTACCTCCTGGATTTCGTTCGGCTCGGGTTCGGAGAAATTTCTCCCGATGAGTTCAGTCGCGCGCAGGCTTTCAGGGTCGATCCGGGCGATGTGGTCAAACGCAAGCTGTCGGTGCTGGGGATCGAACTGCATGACCGGGACGGGCAGTCCAATCTCCTCGGACCGGATGCATGGATGGAAATCCTGCGAGCCGCCAGGGTCAATGGTCCGGCTGCGCAGGTAAACGTATTTCTAGGAACGCCCGACCGCACGCCCGAATGGGTTGTGGAGATACTCGCGTACGCCACGACGCTTGATTTCCATCATGTGGAGGTGATCGTTCCTCCCGGAGGCTCCGGCGAAGCTATCGACGCGTTTCTGGCCGCATCCCGGCTTGCGCTCTGCGTCTCAGACGAAAACGTGGGGGGCTCGACGGGTGTCGATTCGTATGTCAGCCACCTGCGTGGCCTCGGCATGCGGCCGCGCAAGGCGCGTTCGACGGAGATCGCCAGGATCACAGAAGTTTCGATGCTGTGCGATCACCTGTCGTACTCAAGATTCAGACACGGTTCCCTTCACTCTGGGTGCTTGCACATACACGCGGATGGCGCGGTCTATCCATGGCGTCTGGAAACAGTCGACAGGATCGGAGTCGTTCAGGACGCTCCCGGGCTGCTGGCATTGCTTTGCTCGGACCAACTGCTGCGTCATTGGTCGCGATCGAAAGATGCAATCGACACGTGTCGCGACTGCGAGTTCAGATACGCCTGTCCGAACAGTTACACTTTCCGCAGCGAGGTGTCGCGAGTCGATAGCGCGCCCGTGAATTGCCTCTACGATCCCTATACAGGTACTTGGGCCTACCGGCGCGATGAAGCGTGTTTCAGCCGGGCGAGCGCGATTCTGCAGGACGAATCCCGATACTTCAACGTGCGCTCGCTGCCCGATCGACCGTTCCCGAAACCATATCTAGACATGCTGGATCGGGCCGCTCTGGATGTCTGCGAACTGTTAGGCCTGTCATTGACAGAGCCGAAAATCGGATACTACTTCTATCCAACACTCGAGGAGCTGCAGAAGGATCTCGCGCACCGCGGCGATGGTCTGTCGGGGCTCACCGAGTTGCGGGCCGGCGAAAGCATCGGAACCGTCAAGTCGTCCTATCCGTGTCATATCCACGAGGTCGTGCACGCGCTTCTGTTCCAGTTGAACAAGACCCCGCGCTTTTTCGTATCGGAGGCAAGCGCAACCGTCTTCGGTCGAGTGAGGGTCGAGGATGCGGTCCGTTCGATCGAAGCGAATTCGCAGGTTCGCATCGAGGGCGCCGGTGGCGATTTGAGCCTCGACGATGTCGTTGTTTTCGACAACGATGGCGCGCTCATCGGGCCTCCGCCCGGCGCCGATGTGCACGAAGTCGCCCGCTGGCTTCATACCCGACGGCACGTCAGCGTCGATATCAACCATTTCTACGATGCTATCGATGAGCGGGATCTGCCGGGTTGTTTCTATGAGATCGGCGGCTCTTTCATCCGATGGCTGATCGAGACCCGCGGAACTCACATTTTCCGCGAATTTTACGCATCGGGGCAAAAGCGAGTCCACTTCAAAGCCTGTTACGGCGAGAATCTGGAGGCTCTGGCCGAACAATGGAAAAACAGCATTATCTTGCAAGGTCGACCGCAGTGAAGAACTACGCCCAGATCCGAACATATCTCAAATCGCTCAAGAACTTTCCCGTCAATTTCACAACGATCGTGCTGCTGTCGACTTTGGCTTCCGGCCTGGGGCTTCTGTATCCGAAGCTCTTCCTGGGGATGATCGAAAAGTTCCAGAAAACCGATATCGAAGGCTTCGCGGTCGCGGTCGCGATCGTCGTGGGCCTGCAGATTTTCCAGAATCTGATCATGTCTTTCGTAGGGTTCCTGCGGCGACGGTTCGATCTATTTGCCAATCGTCCAGTGATCATGGATTTTTACGGAAAAGTGCAATCTCTGCCGCTTTCCGCTTTCAGACGCTACATGAATACCGGCGAGATCTATCAGCGCGTCATCGACGCGCTGGAACTAAATCGTGTCGTCGCGGACGTGATCACCCAACTGTTCGCGTTGAGCGTCCGCTTGCTGGTGCTGGTCGGAGTGATCGCATACTTCGACCTTTGGACAGGCATGCTGGTGCTGTCCATGCTTGCGGTTTTCTACATCATCAACAGGATCGTCTCTCCTCGGGTCCAGCGATACCAGTCCGCGACGCTGCTTTCAAATTCGCCCTTGACCAATGCTCTCTTCGAAGGCTTGAACAAGATCACCACGATCAAGGCGCTCGGCGCCAAGGATCACGTTCTACGCGATGTCTCTTCGAAACTTGACGATAACATCGGTGCCCAACTCAGATTCGTGGTCTTTTCGACCAAGGTGACGGTGTCGACCAGTCTGATCACCCAGTTGCTACGAGGGGCGATGATCTGTTTCGTCGGTATCGGCGCGATGCAGGGGCGGATCGAACTGCATGTCGCCATGGCACTCATTTTCCTGGTCCAGCAGGCTTTTGAACCCATGCAGGGGTTCGTCGATATTTTTGTCGATCTCAATCGGGCTATTATCATTCTCCAGCGTTATTTCGGCGTATTGGACGAGCCCAGCGAGGAGGAAGGTGAAGGCAGGACGAAGATCGTGCTCGATAAACCGTGCAGGATCGATCTTGATAACGTCGGTTTCGGCTACGGCGGCGAAAAGATTCTGGATGCCTTCAACCTCGTCGTTCCGGCAGGTGCGCGCGTTGCGCTGGTCGGTCGTTCCGGTGCAGGCAAGTCCACGATCATGAACTTGATCCTTGGCTTGTATCGGCCCGGGGAAGGTGCGGTGAAGGTCAATGGGCAGGATCTGTCAAGTGTGGATCTCACCTCTTATCGGAAGCAGATCGGCGTGGTTCTGCAGAACGAATATATTTTCAACGGCACGATCCGGGACAACATCACCTTCGGCCTCGAAAGGACACCCACGGCGGGCGAGATCGACGAGGCCGTGCGCTGCGCGCAACTCACACCTTTGGTCGATTCCCGCGTAGGCGGGCTCGACGAAATCCTGCAGGAAGATTCATTGTCTGGAGGTGAACGCCAGCGACTGATCCTCGCCCGCGCCTTCCTCAGGAATCCACGCTTCCTGGTGCTTGATGAACCCACCTCGGCGCTGGACATGGAGACCGAAGGGGCGATTCAACAGGCCATGGATCTCCTGCTCGAGAACCGTACGTCCCTGACAATCGCCCATCGCCTGTCGACGATCATGAAGTCCGATCTGATCTACGTCCTGGATGCCGGCTGCGTGGTCGAATCGGGCACGCATGATCAGCTTCTCGCGAATGGTGGATACTATTCGCAGCTCTATCGCCAAAGCCTGGTCGCTTGATGCACCGCGTCGAAAGGGCGCCTGAGCTAGGCATCCAATTGGATTTTTATGGATGAGATTATTAACAGAAAACCGAAAAGATTCGGTGGCCCGAGAGCCTTGGCGCTCGGTGTCGCGATATTGACGCTCATTCTGATCGGATTAGTATTCAGCATGGAGAAGGCTGTCCCCAGCGTGGATGCCGCACGTCTGGTGATCGCACAGGTGGATCGGAGCGATTTCGCGAATGAAGTCTCAGCGTTCGGCAAACTCGCTGCCAAGCGAACCCTCCTGTTATCCGCGCCGGAGTCTTCCCGGGTGGAGGATGTGCTGCTGCAGCCAGGGGCGCTCGTCGCCAAAGGCGATCTGATCCTGAGGTTATCCAGCAATGACGTGGATTCCGCCGTCAGCGAGGCCGAAGTCGCCCTCGCTGTTGCCCGTGCGGATGCGGCCGCGACACGCGCGCGCCACAGGAAAGAAGAGCGGCAAGTGATGTCGGATCTCGGCAAGGCCGAGCTTGAGGCCAAGTCGATGGCCCTGGAACGCGATGCGGAACTGCTATTGCTAGAGACGCAGGCCATTTCGAAGGTCGCGGCGAAGCGAACGGAGTTGCGTTACGAATTGTTGCTGGCTGTCCAGAATCAACTCGTGGACGAACTGGAGCAGATCAAGGATTCCAACAGGATCGAGGCTGAGTCGCTGGAGCTGAAACTGAAAAACCTCGAGGAAGTCGCAGAATCGAGAAGGAAGCGACAGCGTGCGTTGGCTATACGAGCTGGATTCGATGGCATCGTCGCTGTCGTCAGCGCCACGCCCGGACAAGTGGTCACAGGGGGCGCATCGCTAGGCGTACTCATTGATCCGTCCGCTTTGCATGCGCGACTTCAGGTGGCCGAACGCCAGGCGCGTTTGTTGAAGATTGGACAACGGGTGACGATCACCACGCCGAACGGTCGTCTGCACGCCAAGATCGTACGCATCGACCCTACCGTGACCCAGGGTCAAGTGGTGGCAGATGCCGAATTTACAGGCGCCGTCCCTCCCGGGTTGCGCCAGGATCTCGCGGTCGATGCCAGGATCAATCTCGATCGCGTGAGCGCTGCATTGGTCGTGGCCAAACCCAGCGCGCTGAGCGCGCCCGGAAGGCTTCGTGTATTCGTCGTGACCGGCGACCGGGCGCAGGCGCGAGATGTCCTGTTCGGCCCAGTATCGCCGGATCGCGCCGTCGTCCTGGACGGGCTCAATGTTGGAGAGCGGATCGTGGTTTCCGACGTTAGCCAATGGAAAGACCAGCACCGCATCGATATTCGTTGAGGTCGATCGGCGGGCCTCTTCAATCACTCGCAGGGTAGAAATCATGACAGCGATTGCTCTTGAGCGTGTTTCGCGCGCCTTTGAAACGCACAGCGTGCGGACTCATGCGGTTTCCGATGTCTCGCTGCGGATCCAGGAAGGCGAGTTCGTGTCCATCACCGGCCCTTCGGGTTGCGGTAAATCGACGTTGCTCGGCCTGATGGGGCTGATCGACCGACCGAGTTCCGGAGAGATGGCGATTCTGGAACAACGGATCGACGCACTCTCTCCTGCCGCCCGGCGACGCTTCCGTGCGGAAAAGATCGGTTTCATTTTCCAGTCGTTCAATCTGATCGATGAAATCAGCAGCCTGGAGAACGTGGCATTGCCTTTGCGTTACCGCGGAATGACGGAATCGGAAAGGGAACGCATCGCTGCGGAATGTCTGGATCGCGTGGGTCTCGCCCATCGTCGCGACCATTTTCCGTCCCAATTGTCCGGCGGACAGCAACAGCGCATCGCGATCGCGCGGGCGCTCGCCGTCAAACCGCCGATTCTGCTTGCCGACGAACCCACCGGCAACCTCGATGTCGAGAATCGGACATCTGTGATGGGATTGCTTGAGGAAGTGAACAGGGCCGGCAGTACCCTTGTGATCGTGACCCATGACGAAGAAATCGCGACTCGAGCCGGGCGCCGTCTCGTGCTTGAGGATGGCAAACTGATCGCGACAGAAGGTGCATGACATGCCTGGGTCGCACCTGTTCTCGGTTATGCGCCGCCTTTCCAGGGATGGAGGCATTTTCCTTGCTGCATCGGTGGTCACGCTGACCCTCGTGGTCGCATTGAACGCCGCCGTATTCGCTCTTCTCAATCAGACGCTTTTGTCGCCGCTGCCTTATGACAACATCGATAAGCTGGTCGTGGTCCGACCATCGATCCGAATCGATGGCAATGTCTACGACTCCGCGTTTTCCGGGCCGGAAGTAGAGCGGCTGCGGGCCATGGAGAGTTTCAAGGGAAGCATCGGTGCGCTGCAGCTCGGCGAAGCGGCGGTACAACTGGACCGTCTTCCCCAAAAGCGCAGCGCCGTATGGATCGACGATGGCCTCGTCGAATTGCTGGGGTTCAAACCCGATATCGGTTCGCTCTCCGGATTCGATCCCGACTCGCCCGAGCCGGTCGTGGCGATCAGCCGGGACTACTGGTTGCGGGCTTTCGATGGTGATCAGGGCGTCGTCGGTCGCTCAATACGGGTCGATGGGCAGGCGCTCAAGATCGTCGGGGTATTTTCCGCGAGTGTGCGAGCCCCCCTGCCGGGCGCCGGCAGCAATCCCGATCTTTGGTTGCCGCTGCATCTACAGCCGCAGGGTGCGGATCTTTATCTCGACATGCTGGTGCGCCTGCGCGACCCGAGACAGGCAGAAGCCGTGCGCGAGCGTGTCGACAGCATGCTCAAGGTGGCCAGGAAAGACCAGAAACCGGTCGAGCATGCCGGCGTGGAGGTATTGCCGTTACAGTCCGTGCTGACCCAATGGGCGGCTAAAAGTCTCTGGATCATGCAGGGCGTAGGCTTGCTGGTTTTTATCGTGGCCGCCGGCAATATCGCCAGTGTGTTCCTTCTGCGTTGCGAGGAAAGAGGCCGCGAAATCGCCATTCATACCCTGCAGGGCGCCGGGTGGCGACATGTCTATTGGCTGATCGCCAGCGAACTGCTGATCGTCTGTTTCATCAGCACAGCGGTTGGACTCGCGCTCGCCGCGATATTCCTTCCGGTACTTCAACGGCTCGCGTTCGAGTCCCTGCCGATCGGCGACGTGTCGCTCGATCCGCTATCCGCATCGGTCGTGGTATTGGTTGTAGCGTTCGCCGGATTGGTCATCGCTGCGATCCAGGTCGCGCGATTCGTCCGGCACGATGGAGTTTCCGGGCTGTCCGGCGGACACAGTCTCGCGGGTTCGCGCGCGCTTTCGCGCACGCAGTCCGTCTTCATCGGTGGACAGGCGGGGTTGTCCGTCGGGGTCGCATTGGTGACGGCCATGCTCGCCGTGCATTTGTCGCTACAGCAGAGTGTCGATCCCGGCTACAGCCGCGAGTCGGCGTTCCTGCGGATCGAGGCGGCAGGCTCAGGCGCACTCGAACAGCATCAGTTGGATGCCATTCTCGACGCCGCCCGGGAGGACGACCCGAAGCTCATGGCCGGACTCGCCAGCAGTCCGCCATTGAGCGGAACCGTGGCCAAGCTGGTGGTCGCTGCGGGAGGTGGAGGAGAACCATTGGTGGTCAACCAGAACCTGGTCGACGATGGCTTCTTCCGCGCGTTCGATCTGGAACCGACGGTTGGACGGATCATCGTCAGAGACGATATGCGTTTCGCGCGACCGGTGGCGGTCGTCAATGCGGCCTTGGCACGCCAGCTCGTTCAGCGCGGCGATCCCATCGGCCAGTGGCTCGTGGATACGAGCTCGTCCGGCCAAGTCCGCTACGAAGTCGTGGGAATCGTTCCCGAAATCGGCAGCATCGATCCTTTCGGCGACGAAGGTCCGGCCATATACGTGCCGTTCAAGGCAGCGGACGCACGCAAGACTTACCTCGTCGCGCGCGGCGGTCGCGATCCAGTGGCGGTGCTCCGCTCGGCAATGGAGAAAGCCCGGGTGCCGGTCGTGATCGCCGAGGAAGCGACCGTACAGCAGCAGCTCGATTCGCTACTGAGGCCCTTGTACGCGTTCGCGATGGCCGTCGCCTTCGGTGCGCTCGTCGCGCTGGTGCTGTCGGTCGTCGGATTGATCGGAGCGGTGTCCAGCGTGATCGCCAAGCGTCGTCGAGAGTTGGAGCTGAGGATCATGCTGGGGGCCAAGGCAGGGCACCTGCTGCAAGTGACCGCGATCCACGTGCTATGGCCTTGCCTGTCCGGGGCGTTCCTGGGTCTGGGAATGGCCATCGTGGCGGCACGGTATCTGGCCGGGACTGTCTTCGGTTTTGACATGCCGTCCTTCACGCTGCTCGGGCTGGTCAGCCTGGCGGCCGTCGCATTGTTGCTGCTGTTGTCGACCATTCCCGTCGGCTTGATGTTCAGACGGGACGTCTCGCGCTAGCGATGCCGGTTCGGCACACGCGCGCCGATCCAACCCTGTTCATCTTATGCGCCGGAAAACGAGTTGACTTCAACCCGGGACATCATGCGACGATCTTCGGACTCATGACGCCGCAGATTGTCGAAGTGCGGTCTGCAGGCGGAATCGGGCACAACCGGGTCGATGAATCGAGCGCATCTGCGCTCGACTCGTTCGGAATCCGTCAGGATCGGCATCAGGCTGGCAAGCAGGATACCCATCACGAACGTTTCCGATGGCCTGTCGATGTCGACACTGCGGCGCTGGCGCGCGTCGAGGAGATTGATGGATGCGTGGATCATGGCGGAAGGTCGGAGCGGGCGTTGCGCTCGTGCTGGTGGCATTGGCGGCGTGGTACGCATTGCGCTCCCGGGAGTCGATCGCCACAACGTACCCGGAGGTGCCGAGCCGATCGCCGGCATCCGTGGCGGCTTCGTCCGGGGCTGCGAAGATGTCGGCAGGAGCGCCTCCTCCCAAAGCCGATGCGCCGCTGTCCGAGACGTTGCCCTTGCTCGAATCCCGTTCGAAGGCAGGGGATGCGGCGGCGAGTTGCCGCATTGCGCTGGATGCGGTCTCGTGCCGAGAATTCGCGACATCACGCGAAGTGATCGGCGATATGGAAACGATGGCTGCCCGTCGTCAGGACGGCATTGAAGAGGACCTGGATTTCATCTCGCAGCTGGAAGCCCGCCGCGATCGGGCGTCCGTCTTGTGTCGAGGAATCGATTCTGGGTGGGTCGAGCGCAACGCATGGCGCTACATGCTGCGCGCAGCGCAGCAAGGCGATCTGCGAATGGCGGTGCGTTTCGCCACGGATCCGCCGATGGATCGCGCACGTTTTCTCGACAATCCCGAAGCCTGGCGCGCATATGCCGAAAATGCTCGCCGCCTGCTGGAATCCGCCGCAGCACAAGGCGAAATCTCTGCCTGGTACTACCTGCAACAGGCGTATGCCGGCCGGCCCGTGCTGATCGGGATGCCCGACAGCATCAAGGCCGATCCGGAAAATGCCGCTTACCATGCGATGGTGCTTCGTCCGTTCGCGGACGCGGCGACGGTACGCGACCTCGATGGTCAATTGCGCGATTTGCGCGGGCGTTTCGACGATGCGCGTTGGAGCGGGATCGAGCGTCGCGCGCAAGTCCGTATCGCACAGGGTTTCCCGGAGGCAGCATCCGGACCGGTCGATTTCGACAGCGGAGTATTCGCCAGCCAGGACATCGACAGCTGCATTCAATGAATGTATCGGCTGCTTCGACGCTGGCCTGGACGCAGCCCAACCTCGAACGGTGTGCTGCCGATTTTGATCTTCAACAGCAGCGCGAAGCTCCGCGTCCGTAGCGCGCTTCCAGCCGGTTGGCGAAGAACGCCTCGCGGGTCATCGGCGGCGTGTCCGGATGCATGCGGCGCATGTGCGCCACGTACAGGTCGTAGTCGGGCACGCCCACGATCAGCCGCGCGGTCTGCGCCAGGAACCGCCACAGGCCGCGCAGGCGATCAGCGAACCGCATCGATCGCCACATAATCGTTCTCCAGCACGCTCGGCTGCGCTTTCCGGCGCGCGATCAGCGCGGCCCGCATGCCGAAGATCAGCATCAGCGTCACCACGCTCATGAACAGCACGCACAGCGAAGCGTTGAGCTGGTTGTTGAAGACGATCCGCTCCATGTCCTGTAAGGACTTCGCCGGGGCCAGCACCTCGCCGGAAGCCAGCGCCGCGCCGAACTTGTCGGCGTTGGCCAGGAAACCGATCTTCGGATCGGCGTGGAAGAGTTTCTGCCAGCCGGCGGTCATCGTGCACACCAGCAGCCACACGGTGGGCACGGCGGGAATCCACAGATAACGCTCGCGCTTCATCTTCACGATGGCCACGCACACGAAGATCATCGCGATGCTGGCCAGCATCTGGTTGGCGATGCCGAACAGCGGCCACAGCGTATTGATGCCGCCCAGCGGATCAACCACGCCCTGATACAGGAACCAGCCCCAGCCGGCGACCGCCAGCCCGGTGCAGACGATGTTCGCGGTCCAGCTTTCGGTGCGGCGGAACGGCGCGTACGCCACGCCGATCACTTCCTGGATCATGAAGCGCGCCACGCGCGTGCCGGCGTCGATGGTGGTGAGGATGAACAGCGCCTCGAACAGGATGGCGTAGTGGTACCAGAACGCCATCATCCCGCTGCCGCCGACCAGCCCGTGCAGGATCTGCGCCATGCCCACCGCCAGCGTGGGCGCGCCGCCGGTGCGCGACAGCACCGTGGATTCGCCGATCTCGTTCGCGGTCGCGGTCAACATCTCCGGGGTGATCACGAAGCCCCAACTCGAAATCGCCGCCGCCGCCGCTTCCGGCGTGGTGCCGATCAGCGCCGCCGGCGAATTCATCGCGAAATACAGGCCCGGCTCCAGCACGCAGGCCGCGATCAGCGCCATGATCGCGACGAACGCTTCCATCAGCATGCCGCCGTAACCAATCACCCGCGCGTCGCGCTCGTTCGCCAGCATCTTCGGCGTGGTGCCGCTGCTGATCAGCGCATGGAAACCCGAGATCGCGCCGCAGGCGATCGTGATGAACAGGAACGGGAACAGCGAGCCCGAGAACACCGGGCCGCTGCCGTCGATGAACTTCGTCATCGCCGGCATCTTCAGCTCCGGCATCGCGAACAATATCGCCACCGCCAGCAGCACCACCGTGCCGATCTTGAGGAAGGTGCTGAGGTAATCGCGCGGCGCCAGCAGCAGCCACACCGGCAGCACCGCCGCCACGAAGCCGTAACCGATCAGCATCCACGCCAGCGCTTTGCCGTCGAACGTGAAGCGTGGCCCCCACAGCGCCGACGCCGCCACCGCTTCGCCCAGCCAGATCGATGCGAGCAGCAGCACCAGACCGATGATCGACACCTCCATGATCCGCCCCGGCCGCAGCCAGCGCAGATAGACGCCCATGAACAGCGCGATGGGAATGGTCATCGCCACCGTGAACGTGCCCCACGGACTGATCGCCAGCGCCTTCACCACCACCAGCCCCAGCACCGCCAGCAGAATCACCATGATCGCCAGAATGCCCACCATCGCCGTCAGCCCGGCCGCATTGCCCATCTCGCTGCGGATCATGTCGCCCAGCGACCGCCCGTCGCGGCGCGTCGACAGGAACAGCACCATGAAATCCTGCACCGCGCCCGCCAGGATCACCCCGAACAGGATCCACAGCATCCCCGGCAGATAGCCCATCTGCGCCGCCAGCACCGGGCCGACCAACGGCCCCGCGCCCGCGATCGCCGCGAAATGATGGCCGAACAGCACCCGCTTGTCGGTGGGCACGTAATCCAGCCCGTCGTTGCGCCGCCACGCCGGCGTCGCCCGCGTCCCGTCCAACTGCAGCGCGTACTCCGCGATGTACTTCGAATAGAACCGGTACCCGATCGCGAACATCGACACCGCTGCCGCCACGATCCAGAACGCACTGATCGTCTCGCCCCGCGACAGCGCCACCGTGCCCAGACAGAACGCCGCGAACAGCGACAGCAGCCCCCAACCGGCGATCTTGATCATCGTCATGCCCCACACCCCGAATGCGCGGCCCCTCCGGCCGAAGCCCGAAGGGTCGCCCGGATACCCGTGCCGGTCAATCGAGGGTCTGGGCTTTGGCTTTCGTAGGAGGGCCTTCAGGCCCGAGCTCTAGCCCCTCCACCATCGAAGACCCGGCAATGACGGTCGAACCGCCATCGCCGGCCCGTCAGGGACGCAGACTCACCCCACCGGCTCAATCACCAGCCGCCCCGCATCCACCCGCACGCGCACGCGCTGGCCGATGTCGAACCCCGCGCGCTGCAGCCACCGGCCGCGGAGGCGCAGCACTGGCGACCACTGCGTACACGTGCGGGAACCGTCGTGGCGCAGGTCGCGCGCGGTGCCGAACACGGTGATGTGGCGTTGCGGATGGGCCTCGTCGGTCGATGCATCGGAAGCGGGGCAGGCGGCAGGCGCAGCCGCCACGGAAGACAACGGCGCAGCGCGCCGGCGTGTGGTCTTGGGCATATGGATTGTCCTAGTAGAGAGGTTCAAATTCGCCCCCTTGTTCAAGAGAGGGCGGCCGGGTGCTTGAACACAGCTCGAAGACGGCCCGCAGCTTTTCCCTTGCGGGTCTTGCATGACTGCGGACACCCGACCATAGAAAACGCGCGCCCGCCGCCGCAATGGCGGAAAACGGGCGCAAAAAAACCGCAGGACTGTCGGGTGCGGTCGCCGCTAGTAGCAAGGTGTGTTCAGCATCTGCGCCGACTGCAGGGCAGGGGCGGCAGAGGGTCAATCCGTCGCACGCCGCAACCTCAACCCTGTCGTCCCGAGCCGAAGGTGAGGGACCTGCTGCGCACTTGCGACACTGGCCGATCTGACAGGTCGCAGGGCGATAGACGCTACTGGCGCCCAACCAACGAGATGGCCCGCATGAGCGGCGGCTTCGCTACCATGCACGATGATGAGTCAGGCTGCAGCATAGCGTGGCCGCTGCACAACGGGGGATTTGGATGAACCAAGCAATACACAACAAGATCGTCTCACTGATCTGGGGCATCGCGGATGATGTTCTGCGCGACCTCTTCAGGCGCGGCAAATGCCCTGATGCACTCCTGTCCGGCACTGAATCAACCGCTTACCTCTGGAATTAACTCGTGGACCTTATCTCTGAAGGCATAAAACAGAAGCTCATTCGCATCGAAGACGATGGGAAATACATCGTCTATCTGCACCAGGAGAAGCGACGCAACTACTCCAACCCCGAGGAGAAAGTGCAGGCCGAGTCCTTTCTCAGTCTCGTGCTCATCTATAAATACCCAGTCAAACGTATCCGGCAGTTTGTCTCGGTACAAATGGGTTCCGAAACAAAGGAAGCCGACATCATTGTTTACGACGACGACGCACTGAAATCCCCGTTCATCGTCATCGAGTGCAAGAAGCCGGACGCGAGCGAGCTTGAGTTCAGGCGAGCCGCCGACCAAGCCGTCAGCTACGCCGTCGCCGACGGGGCGCGTTACGTCTGGGTCACCAGCAAGCTCAAGAACGAATATTTCGAGATTCCGGCGAAGAAGCCGAAGGACCGCATCACTATTCCCGACGTGCCGCAGTTCGGGGTGACGGAACTGGCGCGTTTCAAATATGCCGTCGGTGGTGGCACGACGAAGAGAGGCCAAAAGCTCTTCCCGCTCGAACTCGTCACACAGGACGAACTCACGCGGCGTTTCCAGCAGGCGCACCAAGCCCTGTGGGGTGGAGGAGAACTCAATCCTTCCGAAGCCTTCGACGAACTCGACAAGCTCATCTTCTGCAAATTGTGGGACGAGCGGAAGCTGCGCAAACCGGGTGAAGCCTACGACTTCCAGATCGTTACCGTAAAGCCGAAGGACGAATCCGAGCAGGAGGTCCGCAGAGCCAACGAAGCCACGAACCAGAACCTTCTCGACCGGCTCAAAAATCTCTACGAGGAAGGCAGGAAGAAAGACCCGGAAGTCTTCAAGGACGACATCCGCCTAAGTGCCGCCAAGGCGCGCACGGTCGTCAGTTACCTCGAAAGCATCAATCTCTCGGACACCGATCTCGACAGCAAAGGCCGCGCGTTCGAGACCTTCATGGGCTCGTTCTTCCGTGGCGACTTCGGGCAATACTTCACCCCGCGCCCCATCGTGAAATTCATCGTGGACGTGCTGCCCATCACTCACGAATCGCTTGTTCTCGACACCTCCTGCGGCAGCGGCGGCTTTCTCCTCCACGCCTTGGACAAGGTCCGAAAACAAGCGGACGACTATTTCAAACCCGGCACCGCCAAGCATCACCGGCATTGGCATGATTTTGCGGCAGACAATCTCTACGGCATTGAGATCAACGAGCAGATCGCCCGCACGGCGAAGATGAACATGATCATCCACGACGACGGCCACACGAACGTCATCGCCCACGACGGACTGGTGCCTCCTTCCGAAGTCCGGGCAAAGACGAAAAACCAGGGTTTCAAGGAAGGGCGCTTCGATTTCATCATCACCAATCCTCCGTTCGGTTCATCCGTGAAGCAGACCGAGAAGGCTTACATGAGCCAATACCGTCTCGCGACCCGCGACGTGGATTGGCACAACCCAAAGAGCAAAGCCGCTGATCGCCCGGGCCAAGACACGGAGATTCTATTTATTGAACAGTGTTGGAACTATCTGACCGAGGGCGGCTACCTCGCGGTGGTCATCCCCGACGGCATCCTCACTAACTCCAGTCTCCAATATGTCCGTGACGAGATAGAAGACCGCTATCGAATTGTCGCGGTCGTCTCCCTTCCGCAGACGGCTTTCACGGCTACTGGTGCCGGCGTGAAAAGCTCTGTGCTCTGCCTGAAAAAGCACGCCGCGGCAGAAACCAAGCGGGTGCGAGACACCAAACAAAAGCTCAAGGACAACATCAGCACCAAGGAGAAGCTCGAGCACAACCTCGATACGATCGAACGGGAGAGAAAATCTGCGGTAAAGAAACTCGCCGAGCGACCCGAGTTTGCAGAATTAACCGTGAAGGAGCTAAAAGAAAACGAAGCCTACGCTGATGCAGCCAAAGAAATTTCAACCTGCTTTTCAGCCAAGGCTAACGAACTCCGCAACCGCCTTGCCGAAATTTACGCGGATCGCCGCAGCAAGAGTCTTCCTGACTATCCCATCTTCATGGCCATTGCTGAGGATATCGGTTACGACGCTGTGGGACGACCGACAAAGACAAATGAGCTGGAGTTTATCGGGATGGAGCTGCGCAGCTTCATCGCGGAAATTGAGTAAGGAAAAGCGTGATGGTGATGAAAACTCCGCATATGCCGCCGCACCAAGGATCATCGCGTGTCTTTCGTGTCAATCTCTCAGAGGTCATTGGGCAGCGATTGGATCCAAACTATTACCGTTGCATGAAAATGTTTTGGGAGCGTCTGGAAGGCTGCCCCTCTCCCGTTGAACGGTTGCGGCAGTCTCTCGCTTTGGTTCAATACGGCATTTCGGAGCGAGCCACCGAGGAAGCTATTGGTGTGCCAATGCTGCGAATGATCAATCTTCAAGCAGACGCTTGGGATCTCTCCGACTTGAAATACATTGAAATGAGTGAGGAGGAGAAAAAGCTTTATTTGTTGGAGCAAAACGACCTGCTATTTAATCGCACCAACTCCAAGGAACTCGTGGGCAAGTGCAATGCCGTCAACTTCCCTGGTGAGTATGTGTTTGCTTCGTACTTAATTCGTGTCCGCCTCCGACACGGAACCCTGTTACCAGATTTCGTTACGGCTTACCTTGCGTCTCCGCTTGGCCGTATTCAGATTGATGCCGTCAGTCGTCAAATCGCCGGGATGACGAACATCAACGCGGAGGAAATCAGAGACCTGCACATCCCTTCGCTGGACTTGCCAGCTCAACAAAAGGTTGTTGATGCGTGGCAGGATGCCATCCGCCAGCGGGATATGCGGCTGGCTGAGGCGCGTAATGTCCTGGCTAGGATTGACGAAGTGCTTCTTGACGAACTCGGCATTCCAAGAGTTTCAGAACCAGAAAATACGCTGCAAAACCGCATCTTCCGCCGCGCCTTCTCGAAAGTTGCAGGTGATCGCTTCGATCCGCATTTTCATCGCCCAAAATTTGAAACGCTGGCGGCCAGGCTGCGCCGCGTGCCTCACTCGACGATACGAGAATTGGTTCTTTTCTCTTCGGAGCAGTGGGACCAGAAAAACTTTTTTCAAGACACCTTCCCGTACATCGAGATTGGCTCAGTCGATTTGGCGCTTGGGAGGCTTGCGGAGCTGCCATCGGTTCGAATCGCTGAAGCTCCAAGCCGGGCCAAGATGCTAGTGCGGCCGGGTGATCTGCTAATTTCACTCACTAGGCCGACGCGCAAAGCAATTTGCTTCGCCCCAGAAAAATTCGCCCTTGCTGTTGCATCCAATGGTTTTTGCGTGGTACGCGGATTGAGGAGTGAGGGCTTTAATAGCCGATTTCTTTTCCATGTGCTTCGCTCGCAGCTTTGCACGGAACAGTTCGACCAGCGATCTAGCGGGGGTAACTATCCGGCAATCACCGAAGAACAACTGTCCAAAGTCATCGTTCCTTTGGTGAAACCTGAAAAACAAACGCATATTGCGAACCTGCTTGACGCCCAATACGCGAAGGCTGAGAAACTTTTCTGTCAAGCCCGCGCAGATCTCGAAATGGCGAAGCGCGATATTGAGGCGCTTATTCTTGGCAAGGAAGCTAAATCATGAAAATCAAGGGTGTTCTCGACTTCTCGCTTGGCAATTTCCTTTGCCTCCGCGGCTTTGCCCGCATGGGCGACCTCTATTCGCTCTCCGAACCCGACCCGAGTTTTCAACGTGACCTTCTGAAGCTGCATGAGAAGGAGATGCTGGCATTTCTGCGCGAAGGAGAGTTTTTATTTTTCCCCGAGGTCATTCTCAGTACCACGCTTTCGCCGGACGTCGATAACACAGAAGAGGTGGCCAAGCTGTTCGAGAACGTGAAAACGGGGCAGCACTTCGCCAATCTCAAGTTCCCCGACTACCGGCTGTCCTGCTCGGTGAACAAGACCAAGAGCGGGCAGGACTCCCGCGCCATCGACATATTCCAAACAGCCACCCTCGAACTCAATCTCAAGTCCGCGCGCAAGTTCTCCAGAATCGACGGCAATCACCGCCTGAGTGCGACGCCCAAGGACAAGAAATTCGAGACGTACAACACCCCGTTCTGCTTGCTGCTCTTCCGCAACACAACCGAAGCAGCTAGCTTCAGCCGCGCGCTCTTCCATAACATTAACTACAAGTCGGTTCCGTTGACGATGGAGCAGAATCTCAAGCTCATCCTCGATGACGCGGCCTTGTTTCCGGACGCGAAGCTCAAAGAACACGAGTCGTTTGGCTGGCCTTACTACATGCCAGGAAGCTGCACACTGCATTGGACTTCGATGTCTTCGGAAACCTGAAGCCATTCATCGAGGAAGAGCCGCGCAGCTTCCTCGTCGGCCAGTTCACATTTCTCATCCAAAGCGATGTGTTGGGCGACAACGATAACGCCGTGTCGCGCTTCAAAGCGGCACTGGTGAATGTGAATGGACTATTTGACGCCCATCCGGCGCTGAAGGAATCCAAGAACCAAGGACTGCTCGCAGCACTGGTCTATTACGAACTCAAGAAGGGTGCGCCGGTAGCGTCATTCGTCCGCTGGGTCTTGGATAATCACTTGCATCTCATCGAGAAATCTAGCTCGGCGGATCTCATTGCCATATTCGACAAAGTCTTGACAAGCCGAAAGCGAACAATCTTCGTCTCGATGCCCTTCGGCAAGACGAAGCCCGATGACCATTACGCCATTATCGAGCGCGTCTGCAAGGACGTGAACGAGGTGCACAATCTCAAGCCTGCTCTAAAGGTAGAGCGTGTGGACTGGTTCCACGACGGGACTTCCTACGAGATCAACGATAAGATCATCGAGATGATGAGTGACTGCGGCCTGCTCATCGGTAACCTCACACACTGCAACCCTAACGTGTATCACGAGATTGGCTTCGTGATGGGCAAAGCCAAGGCTGAAGGCAGTGACGTGGCGAACATGCTCCTCTTTCTTGATGAATCGGTCGCTGAGGACAAAGACAAGTTCGTCGGCTTCAATCTGCGTGGCATCAAGCAACTCAGGTTCACCCAGCCTGAAATGGAGTTTGCGCCCGCGTTGAAGGAGAACCTGGAAAAATTTTTCAAACTGAAGGCATAAACATTATGGCAATTTGGTTAATCCGTGCCGGGTCACATGGCAAACACGAACAAAAGTTCATCAGCAAGTAGCCCGGGTAAGCGCACAGCGCGCACCCCGGGGCGACCATAATTGGTCGAGTCTCCGCGACTGATCGAGATTAAAAGCCTTCGTGGGGCCTGCGGCCTTACCCGGCTATTCGCTAAGGTCTATGGGTTGTTGCTCCAGTATGCTCATTACACGGTTGGTTCATTCACTTACAGGGGAAGTTCATGGAAGCGTCGCCGGTCAATGTCATCCAGTATTTCGATGGTTCAAAGCAGGGCGTCATACCGCTGTTCCAGCGTCCATATTCGTGGGACGAGAAAGACTGGGGAACGCTCTGGAACGATTTGATGGCGCAGTATCAGGAAGAGGATCGAAACTCTCATTTCATGGGTGCGATCGTCACGGTGCCAGTGAGGTCGGTGCCGGTCGGCGTTGGCAAGCATATGGTGATCGATGGGCAGCAGCGCCTGACAACGCTGTCTTTACTTCTGGCCGCGATTCGAGACTTGGCAACGGAAGCCAACGATGCAGCGACGGAGGGCATCGTTGGCGATTTGCTGGTAAATCGACACTATCAGGCTCCGGACGACCTCAAGCTGGTGCCGACACAGGTGGACCGGGCGGCGTACAACGCTCTGGTGCATCGCAAGGACATTACAGCGTATGCGGAATCGAGAATTATCCAGGCCTATCGTTTTTTCATCAGAAATCTCCGCGGCAAGGACGAAAACGATCAGCCTCTTTTGCCGTCGAGGACGCTGCAAGCCATTCAACAGTCCTTGCAAGTGGTGATGATCAATCTCAGCGAGTCGGATGATCCTTATTTGATCTTCGAGAGTCTGAATCACAAGGGCAAGCCTCTGAATCAGGCCGATCTTGTCAGAAATTATGTGCTGATGAGATTCCATCACTCGACATCTGCCGGTGGCGAGCAGGAGGTGGCGTACGAGGAGTATTGGCGGCCGATGGAGCGATACCTTGGCGATGCGATGCCTGAGTTTCTTCGGCATTACGGCATGCGGTTCGGTCGCAATGTGCGCAAAGGCGACATTTACACTGCGTCAAAAGCCGAGTTCGAGAAAGCAAGGCCTGTTGATGAAGTTCGCCATAAGCTGGCCGAGATGAAGCTGGCTGCATCGGGATATCGTTGTTTCATCAGTCCGGATGAAGAGAGTAATCGCTCGGTATCCGCGAAACTTCAGGCGTTGCTGGAATTGCATTCGACGGTATTTTATCCGCTGCTGATCCGGCTTTGGTTGCGTGTACAGAATGAAGGGCTAGGCGCTAACGATTTTCTCCATGCATTGGAAACGCTGGAGTCGTTCTATGTCCGTCGCCTGGTCTGTGCAGTGCCAACGAATGCACTCAACAAGATGATGCTGGAGCTTTGTTCCAATATGCCGGATGAGATGCCGCAGCTATGGCTGAGGGAGCGCCTGATTCAAGGTGGCGGCAGTCGTCGCTGGCCAGGCGATGCAGAGTTCCATGAGGCCCTGACAACTCAGAATCTTTACCATCGCAGAATTGTTCGCTTCGTTTTGACGGGTTTGGAAGAAGCTCATGAGCATAAAGAGCCGGTCGATCCTTCGGCATCCACGATCGAACATGTTCTTCCGCAAACGCTATCGCCGGAATGGCGCGAAATGCTGGGTGAAGATGCCGATAGTGTTCATGAAAAGTGGTTGCATACCTTGGGAAATCTCACGTTGACTGGTTACAACTCTGAACTTTCCAACGCTCCGTTTGATCGCAAGAAAGCACTATTGAGCAATACTCACTTCGAGCTGAGTCGTAGTGTGCTTGCTTGTGAATTCTGGGGACGTGATGAAATCATCTCTCGCGGTGAGCACTTGGCTGACTTGGCTGTCCAGCGATGGGCAAGGGAAGGTTGATGGGAGACGCTGGCTGAGCCGATGGCTGTCTGTTGGTGCGGCCGGTGCTGGCGGGAGGTCTCGCGGCTGAAGCCGCTCCTACGAACAGCGGAGCAGCAAGTAGCCCGGGTAAGTGCACAGCGCGCAGCCGGGGCGAGCGTAAGCTGTCGGGTCTCCCTGACTGATCGAGATCAAAAGCCCCCGGGTGCGGCCTGCGGGCTTACCCGGCTACTCGCTGGGTCTGTCGTCTGTAGAGTCGCCCGGATGTAGTGCGGCAATCAAACAATTGGAGAAGGAATTCAATGAAAGACCATCAGCCCAAGCTCTTCCTCGCCCGTTCTGGCGGCAGCGGCGAGGACGAGACCTGTGCGCTCGACAACGGCGTCGCGATCATCGGTTATCGCGATTTTCCGTCCTTGGCGAACGCCAGGGACTACGACACCGTGCTTGCGCTGGTCAAACAAGCCGACCCCGATCTGAAGCCGCGTGCGGCAGGTAATTACGCGGGGCAATTGTGGGTGTTCGCCATCGCCATGCGGCAAGTAGCCCGGGTAAGCGCACAGCGCGCAGCCGGGGCGAGCGTAAGCGGTCGGGTCTCCGCGATCGATCGAGATCAAAAGCCCCGGGTGCGGCCTGCGGCCTTACCCGGGCTACTCGCTGGTGCCGCAGCGTCTCATCCTCGGCCTGAGCAAGCGCGACTTCGCGACCAACAAGGGCGGCGTGGTGCCCTGCAGTTGGATGGGTGCCACGTGCATGGCGGTGGACATCAGGAGATCATGTACCCAGGTCGCCCGCGATTTGCGGGTCTCGCCACCGCAATTGCTTGCTGTCAACTTCGCGAAGCAGGGCCTGTGGCATCCGCATGCCGTAAAGGCGTACATGAAAGATGCCGAGTGGTCCGAGCTCACCCGCGCGCTGCTCGCCCCCTAACCGGGTATGCCCACGGCCACGCCCGAACTGTGCGAGACGCCGTGAGCGGGCCAGCGCCATGAGAGACGCGCCGAACGCGAACGGGACGGGCGCCGAACCGGGCGCCGATCCGAATCCCGGCATTCTTTGGCCGGTCGGCGTGCGCCTGGTGTCTGTGACGCGTTCGATGCTGTGGCTGGCGCCGCTGCTCGGCAGCCTGATGTTGCTGGTGCACTTCTGGCGCGTCGGTTACCTGCCGGCGCTGTCGTTCTCGGAACTGGGCGTGGTGCTGGGTGCGTTCGGGTTGTTCGTAGCGATGGGGTTGGTGGCCGCGCTGCTGCTGGTGTTGTTTCCGGTGTGGTCGCTGCAGCAGTGGACGGCCAGCTCGATCCTGCCTGCGCCACCCAAGTCCCGGCTGGATGCTGCAGTGCGTCGGCGGCGTTCCTTGTCGCGCCGCCCACTACCTGTTGTCGAACCCGATGCCAGCCCTGCAAAACGGCGCACGTTCTCGCTGTGGATCGCGCCGGGTGCGATCAGCATGTTCTGGTTGGCGTCGGTCACCGCTTCGGTGTTGACCTTGATCGCCTTGTTCGTGCTGCCGCCAAGCCTGTCATCGAAGTGGGTTGCAGCGCCCATCGCCACATTGTTGATCGCGGGCTTTATCGTCGTCGCTGGCATGGATGCGTGGGCCAACCTCGGACTATCCGACCGCAGCCTGCGCCGTGTGCGCAGGCCAATCGTGCAGTTCCTGTTGCTGCTATCGCTGTATCTATCTCTATGGCCGGCATGGCTGGTGTTGCTGGCGTCGTTCGATGCATGGCCCCGTGCATTCATCGACTGGTTCATGCTGGGGTTCCTGTCCCTGTTCTGGGCGCCTTGGTTGCACTGGATGTGGTACGCGACGCTGCGCAAGCAAGGTCAGTTAATCAAGGAAATTCGCGTGATCAGCGTCGTCGGTGCGTTGCTCCTTGCCGGACTGATGCAGCCGTTACTTGATGGCGCCGCTTCCGCCTACGGCTTTGGCATGATGCGCAAAGTCGATCTGGTGCTGAGCGCGCGCGGTTGCGCCATCGTGAAGGAGGCGCTGCCCGGCCATGCCTGCGTGCCTTTGCCTGCGAAGGGCGATGACGACAAACGTGTGTATCGCCTGCACGGCGTGGATGTGCTGACTAGGATCGGCGCGAGTTACGTGATTGCGCCTGCGGGGAGTATCGACGACCGCACGCTGCCGCGCCTGGCGTTGCCGGCGGACGAGGTGCAGGCGTTGGTGCGGAGTGTCGAGACGAAGAAGTAGATGGCTGACCTGCGTAATCGCTTGCCATGCTGTGGTTTCGAGTGGCGTGTGAGCGTGCTTACGCAATTGTTCATCGAGGTGAGCAAGCCACCGAACGTTGGGCATGGATGGCCCGGGCAGGCTTGAAACCAACCCGGGCAATCGTCGCTGCTACTCTGCTTGCGTTCAGCGGCCCGGTACTTTTGCGCATCGGGTTTGAGCGGTGAAAGACTCGGCTTGGCTGGATCCATTGAAGAATACGCATTGTGCGGGCCCGGTTTCTTTCAGGTACGTATTCGGCAGGAACAATGCGCCCCAGCAGTCCCCGCCTGTTCTGGCGTAGCCGACGGGACATTCTGCGTAGCGGACGTAGCCTTCGCTATTGGCGGAAATGACGGCTTGTGCTGCGCGCGTTGTGATGTCGAGTTCCGTCGAAACCGGCGGCGCAAAATACCCGACAATGTCGACCACGTAGTCGGATGCTGCAAAGCTGTAGAGAGTGAAGTCCTTGCTGTTGATCGGGCTGGGGATGCGCGTGATCACCGTGTTGTTGACGATGGACCCGGCGGTGTAATTCAGGCTGGATGTCGCCGGTCGTGCGAATCCGTAGGGATGGGCCGTGGCGTAGCCGGCGGCGGACGGGCCCACTGCCGTGATGTTGATCACGACGGCAGCCGCTTCGCTGGAGGTCAGCGATTGGCAATCGTGTCCCATGCCGCCTTGCGCGGTGAAATTGCCGCCCTGTGCGACCAGTGCATTGAAGGCGCGCGATTGATTCGCGCCGATCGCGCCTCCGGCGACGCGTGTGTCGACGATACGGCATGGCTGTAATGGCGTGTAGGTCAAGTCGCTTGTGTACGAGCCCAGCGCCTTGGCGGCGAGCTCGCTGTTCGAGTGCGATCCGCCATGGAGAACATGTGCCAGACCGGCAAGCGCCTGTTGGTCGCTCAACCGCTGGCCGCGACCGCTGAGTGCGGCGGATGCCGATTCAAATGTATTTCGGCTGATCGCCTCCCGGAAGTTCTCGGGCCGGGCATGCGTGAAAGTGGGCACCATCCTGTTGGCCCATGTTGAGACGGGGATGCGATACACGCGTTCGACGTAGTTCCCCCATTTCAGTACATACGCGCGAGCCATCGCACCGCGTTCGGCAGGGAGAAGGAGGGCTGGGTCGGCGGCATGCGTGGTTTTCATGGCTGCGAGCAAGCCGCAAACGATCATGGATACGGCGACGGTAGTCATGGTTTTCATGGGTTGCATCCTTTCGGTTAGGAAACGTGCTGTTTTATCGACGTACAGCAGGCCGACACACCATATGTCGGCACGGGTGATCATCGTCCGTAGCGTGTCCAGACTTGATTACACTGTTGTCCAGTCGGGACAAGGAGCGTTACTGATGAACGCGCTCGGCACATATATTCGCCAGCGGGCCCGTCAAAAGGGCATGAGTGTGTCTGATGTCTGCAGATCGGCAAGCAGAAGTCGGCAGACCTTTTATGCATTGAGCGAAACGCGGGAACGGCTTCCCGATCTAGAGACCTTGTTGGATTTTGCAGTTGCGCTGGATGTGCATCCCATGCACTTGGTGCAATT
Organism: Lysobacterales bacterium; assembly: GCA_031364125.1. Taxonomy (GTDB): domain Bacteria; phylum Pseudomonadota; class Gammaproteobacteria; order Xanthomonadales; family Xanthomonadaceae; genus Lysobacter_I. The sequence goes on from JANLVT010000092.1 coordinate 86,073, forward strand.
GGTCTTCGAAGAGCATCAGGGAGTGTTCTGCGAGCGCCGGAGGCGTGACGGTCCGCGCGATGTGAGCCAGTTTGTCCGCGATGTCACCGTTCCAGATGGGGCGGTGGTGATGGCGGGTACATGCTTCGTGAAGACATGGGAACTTCAAAACGCGGGGAAAACAGTCTGGGATAATCGATCCTTGCAATGCATGGATGAGGATCTGGTCGTTGTCAGCGCACATCATGGCGCCGAACTGAGTCTTTCGCCTCGACTGATCCCTGACGTGCATCGAGTGCCGGTGCCAAGAACGATGCCCGGGGCCACCGTGCAGATCAGTGCAAGCTTCCGCGCACCGGACCTTCCAGGCACCTGCGTGTCCTACTGGAAATCAGTGGATGTGTCGGGGGCGCTGTGCTTCCCGGATGCGGTCGGCTTGTCTGTTCAGGTCCGCGTGGTCGCGATGGAGCACACCGCAATGCGCAGGATATCGCTAAGAAAGAATTCTGCCGATGCTGGAGTGGATTGATTCGCAAGGTGTGGGGCGGAGTGGCTTGTGAAGACGATGGTAGAGCTTTGCTCCGCTTGGGAAAAGCAGGGCGGCGGGTTTGAGCCAGCCCTACAACCACCGCACCTTCTTCAGATACCGGTACAGCGCGAAGCACACGGTGGCGAGGCCGCCGATCAGGATCGCGTAGCTGTATTTGCCGTGCAGCTCCGGCATGAATTCGAAGTTCATGCCGTACCAGCTGGCGACGAGGGTGGGGGCGGCGAGGAGTGCGGCCCAGCCGGCGAGTTTCTTCACCACTTCGCCCTGGTTGATGGTGACCAGGGAGAGGTTGACGCTCATGGCGGCGCTGAGCATTTCGCGCAGGGTGTCGATGATGTCGTTGAGGCGGACGACGTGGTCGAGGACGTCGCGGAAGTAAAGTTTGGCTTCGTCCGTCACCTGGGTCATCTGGGTGCGGGTGAGCTGGGCGAGGATGTCCTGCAGTGGGGCGACGGCGAGCCGCAGCTGGGTGAGTTCTTTCTTGAGTTGGTAGAGTTTGACGATGGTGTCGCGGCTGAATTCGGCGGCGAAGATGTCGTGTTCGAGGGTGTTCAGTTCGTCGCGGAATTCGTTGACGATGGGCTGGTAGTTGTCGACGATGAAATCGAGGATGCCGTACAGCGCGAACGCCGGGCCCTGCGCAAGCAGTTCCGGTTCGCGTTCGAAGCGGGCACGGACGTGGCGGTACGACAGCGACGCGCCGTGACGGACGGTGATCAGGAAACGCGGGCCGACGAAGGCGTGGGTTTCGCCGAAGCGCACATGGCCGTCGAGCAGTTGCGCGGTGTGCACGGCGAGGAACAGCGAGTTGCCGTAGGCCTCGATCTTCGGGCGCTGGTGCGCGTGCTGGGCGTCCTCGATGGCGAGGTCGTGCAGGCCGAATTCCTCCTGCAGCTTGTCGAGCAGGGTTTCCTCGGGCTCGTACAGGCCCACCCACACGAAGCTGCCGTCGTCGATGGCGAGCGCGTCGCTGATCTGGTCGAGGCTGATGTCGGTGCGCTCGCCGTTGCGGTACACGGCGCAGTTGACGACGCATTCCGGCAGCGCTGGTGCGGGGGCGGTGTTGTTCATGGCGGGCAGCTTGCCGGGATGGGGCTGGCGGGGCAAGCGGGACACGCCAGTAGAGCGGCCTTCAGGCCGCTGATCGTCCGCAGGCAATTCAGCGGCCTGTAGAGCGGGCTTCAGCCCGCTACGAATATCCGCAGCCGCGATTCCGGGGAAAGCAGTGGCTTGAAAGCCGCTCTACGGAGTGGCGGCGGGTGTTCGCAGCCAGACGATGCCGAACGCGGCGTGGATCGGCAGCAGCAGGGCGATCCAGTGGGCGTTGGCCTGCGGGATGGGACTAGACCACTGCAGGAACGGGGCGAGGATGGCGAGGACGACGGTCGCGATCAACGCACGCCGGAACAGCGATCCCGCGGGCCGGCCGCGCGCCAGTCGCCAGCCGCCGGGCAGGAGCAGCCACGACAGCGGGCTGAGCAGCATCAGGTTGTGGTTGGCCCAGGCGAAGCGGTGTTCGGTGCCCAGCCAGACCAGCGCCATGACCGTGCCGAGCAGCGCGGCGGCGGACCAGAACACCAGCGCGATGGCCGCGGCGGACCTGGGACGGTGCGACTGCAGCCACGACCACAGCGCGGCGATCACGAGGCCGGCGAGCAGCCAGCGCCACCAGGCGCGCTGGAATTCCGGCGGTTCGAGGGCGATGCGATGCGGGGCGACCTGTTCCTCACTGGCGACCAGCGGGCGGCCGTCGGCGAGTTTTGCCTGGCGCAGACTCGCGGCGAGGCGCATCGGCACGTAGGCCTCTTCCCAGCGCGACATCGGCGTGTCGGACGACGGACCCAGGCCGATGTCGAAGCCCAGCCACATCCACGGCGCGGGCGAGGCCAGGCGCACGGCTTCGCTGCGGAAGGTGTTGCCCTGCGAGCGTGCGTTGAGCTGCGGCTTGAGGGTACCGCCGAGGGTGCGGTCGATGGCGTCGCGCACGCGGGTGGCGCAGTTGTCGATGAAGTAGTCGTAGCGGTAGCGGGCGTTCTCGGGCTTCGCGTTCTCGGCCAGCGCGGCGGCCATGGCGTTGGCCTGCGCGGGGGTGAGATCAAGCCACTGGATGTTCACGCCGCGGCCGCTGTCGAGGTAGTACTGCAGGTCATCGCGCCATGCCAGGCGCGCGAGGTAGTAACGCATGTCGCCCTTGACGAAACGACTCATGAAGTCGGCTTCGCCCATGTCGAAGAAGCCGAAGTTGTAGGACAGCTGCTCGGCCATCGCCGGATCGTCGACGACGATGGCGTTGTGGCCGAAGCGCTCGAAGAAGATCTCGCCCGGCTGCATCGTCGCGATGCCGATGCGCGGGGGCTGCGGCTGCCCGGCCCGCGACGCGTCCTGCGCCATGCAGGCGACGCTGAACACCAGCGCGAACAGCGATGTCAGCAGCGCCGTGACGGCCGCGCGGCGGCGGCGCTCGCGATGATCAGGCGGCATGCACGCTCACGTGGAGCGTGTGCAGGCGACGGGCGTCGGCGCGTGCCACCCGGAAGCCGAAGCGGCCGAGGGTCAGCTCTTCGCCGGCTTCGGGCAGATGGCCGATGGCGGCGGTGATCAGGCCGCCGATGGTGTCGTATTCGTCGTCGTCGAAATCGGCGCCGAAACGCGCGTTGAAATCGGAAATGGGCGTGAGCGCGTCGACCAGATACTGGCCGTCGGCCTGCGCCGCGATCAGCGCGTTGGGGTCTTCGGCGTCGTCGTGCTCGTCGTCGATCTGGCCGACGATCTGTTCCAGCACATCCTCGATGGTGACCAGGCCGGCGACGCCGCCGTATTCGTCGATCACGATCGCCATGTGGTTGCGCGACTGGCGGAACTCGCGCAGCAGGATGTCGAGGCGCTTGGATTCGGGCACCAGCACCGCCGGACGCAGGAGCTCGCGCACCGTGCTGGGGCCGTTGTCGGTGACCACGCCGCGCAGCAGATCCTTGGCCAGCAGGATGCCGAGGATCTCGTCGCGGTCTTCGCCGTGCACCGGGAAGCGCGAGTGGCCGGACTGGTCACCATCGAGGACGTGCTGGAGCAGATCGTCGGCGAGATCGACGACGAGCACGATGACGCCGAAGACCCGAATGCCTTGATCGCGGCACAGGCCGACGGGCAGTTCGTGGTCGACGCGCTGACCCCGATCGAGGACTTCAACGAGCGCTTCGGCGCCGACTTCGATGAAGACGAATACGACACCATCGGCGGCTTGATCACCGCCGCGATCGGCCACCTGCCCGAAGCCGGCGAGGAGTTGACGCTCGGTCGCTACGTGTTCCGCGTGTCCAGCGCCGATGTGCGCCGCGTGCATGCGTTCCATGTCGGTGTGCTGGGTGACGCCTGACGTGTCTGCTCCCTCCCCCGCTTGTCCCCCAAGGGGACTTTCCCGTCAAGCGGGATCGAGACCTTCGGGGCGCGGGGGGAGAGGAGGCGCGCTTGCGGGTCACTGGCCCGCGCGTCGACGAGCGCCCTGCGGCTGTGCCGCAGGGCCGGACGGGCCGGGGTGGGCGCGCGCGGGCTTACACGAATCCGCGGCGGCTGGCTCGCCCCCATCCCAACCTTCCCAGCTTTGCACACCCTACGGGCGCCGCAGCGGGGGAAGGAGCTCGTTCCGGCGCTGCTTGTTACTGCTCGCACTGTGGCTGCTATCCACGACCGCCCTTGCCACACCGCGCATCGGCGTGGTGACCATGCTGCCAGGCGAGATCTTCTGGGAGCGCTTCGGCCATAACGCAATCGTGGTGGTCGATCCGGCGACGAACGAAGCCACCTCCTACAACTTCGGCTTCTTCGACCTCGACGAACCGGACTTCTACAGCCGTTTCGTGCGCGGCGACATGCGCTACCGGCTCGCGGCGCTGCCAATCGAGCAAGACCTGGCGATCTACCGCGACGAGGGCCGCGGCGTCAGCATGCAGTGGCTGGACCTGGACGATGCGCAGGCGCAATCGCTGGCCGACGCACTGGCGGTCAACGCCCAGCCCGAGCACGCGCACTACCATTACGACTACTTCCTCGACAATTGCTCCACCCGGGTGCGCGACGCGCTCGACCGCGCGCTCGGCGGCGGCTTGCGGCCGCAGCTGCAAGGCCGCTCGCAAGGCAACACGTTCCGCAGCGAAGCCTTGCGGCTGGTGTCGCCCGTGCCGTGGATGTGGCTGGGCTTCGACCTGGCGCTCGGGCCGGACGCGGACCGGCCGCAAACGCTGTGGGCCGACGCCTTCGTGCCGATGCGGCTGGCCGCGGCGCTGCGCGAGTCGCGCAACAGCCGGGGCCAACCACTGGTGATCGAAGAGCGCGTCCTGTTGCCCCATCGGCTGGCGCCCGAGCCGGTGGCATCGCCGAGCCGGTGGTGGCCGTGGGCCTTGTGCGGGTTCGCCATCGCGGCGGCACTAACGTGGCTCGGCCGCCGTCGTCCGCGCGCACTGGCCGCCATCGCGTTGCCGTTCTGGATGTTGAGCGGCCTGATCGGCGCGGTGTTGCTGTCGGCCTGGTTGTTCACCGAACACCGCATCATCTGGGGCAATCACAACCTGCTGTTGCTGCACCCGTTGAGCTGGCTGCTGCTGCCCGGCGGCTGGGCGGTTGTGCGCGGGCGCAGGCCTGGCAAGTGGTTCAACTACGGGTTGATCGCCGCGGTGGCACTGGCCGTGGCGGCGCTGTTCCTGCACTGGTTGCCGCTGTTGCCGCAACGCAATG
>JANLVT010000001.1:0-47509 GCA_031364125.1 Lysobacterales bacterium
CTTTTTCCGGCCGCACCGCGAAGGCGACGTGCTGGCCCTCGAAACCACTGATGCCGTGGCCGATGAACACCGGGTCAGGCAGCGCGCCGGACCGGATGGTGACGAAATCGGGATGGTCCTGTTCGATGCTGCCTTCGATCACGTTCAACAGGCCAATGAATTCCGCCGCGAAGCGACTGGTCGGCTGCTCATAGATTTCGTCCGGCGTTCCCACCTGGCGAATGCGTCCGGCGTCCATCAGCGCGATGCGATGGGCCATGGTCATCGCCTCTTCCTGGTCGTGCGTCACCATCACGCAGGTGACAGCCAGTTTTTCGATGATGTTGACCAGCTCGAGCTGCATGTGCGAACGCAGCTTCTTGTCGAGCGCGCCCATCGGCTCGTCGAGCAACAACAATTTGGGGCGGGTCGCCACCGACCGCGCCAACGCGACGCGCTGCTGCTGGCCGCCCGACAACTGGTGTGGCTTGCGCTTGGCGAATTTGGTCATCTGCACCAGCGCCAGCATCTCTTCGACGCGCTGGGCGACTTCCGCTTTCGGCATCTTTTTCTGGGTGGGGCCGAAGGCGACGTTCTGTTCCACCGTCATGTGCGGAAACAGGGCGTAGGACTGGAACATCATGTTCGCTGCCTGGTCGTACGGGGCAATGTCGTTCATCAGGGCCCCGTCCAGGATGATCTTGCCGGCGGTCGGCTTTTCGAATCCGGCCAGGCAACGCAAAAGCGTCGACTTGCCGCAACCCGAGCCACCCAGCAGCGCGAATATCTCGCCCTTCCGGATCGACAGGTTCACATCGTCCACGGCGACGAAACCGTCGAACTCCTTGCGCACGTCGACGATGCGAAGGTAATTCTCGTCGCCCCGTTTTTCGTTGCCTGGCCGGTCATTGCGCGGCGCAGGCTCTGCCTGCGGCGAAGCTGCTTGCGAAGCCATTCAAACTCCCGGCGTGAAGGATGCTGATGAAGACAGGGCGGCACTCACGCCGCCCTGCCCGATGCGCTTACTGCGTCTTGAGTTCGGTCCAGACGTCGGTGTACTTCTTGCTGACTTCGGGCGGCAACACCGCCAGGCCGAACAGCTTGGTGTCGATGGTTTCCTTGCTCGGCGTGATCATCGGGTCTTCGGTGATCGCCTTGTCCACCAGTGCCTGCGAAGCCAGGTTCACGTTGGGATAGGACACGTAGTTGGAAATCTCGGCCATTACGTCGGCACGCATCAGGAAGTCCAGGAACAGGTGGGCATTGCCCGGATGCTTGGCGGTCTTGGGGACGGCCATCATGTCGAACCACATGGCCGTGCCTTCCTTCGGAATGCTGTAGCCGATATGCACGCCGTTGTTGGCTTCCTCGGCGCGGGCCTTGGCCTGGATGATGTCACCCGACCAGCCGACCACCAGGCAGACATTTCCGCTGGCCAGCGATTCGATGTATTCCGAGGAATGGAAGTTGGTGATGGACGGACGGATGGACTCGAGCTTGGCCGCGGCCTTGTCGATGACGGCCGGGTCGAAGCTGTTGGGCTCCTCGCCCATCGCATGCAGGGTGACCGGGATGATTTCCGACGCCGCGTCCAGGAAGGTCACGCCGCAGCCCTTGAGCTTGGCGAGATTTTCGGGCTTGAACACCAGGTCCCAGCTGTTGACCACGTCGGTGTTGCCGAAGATCTCCTTGATCTTGTCGATGTTGTAGCCAATGCCCGTGGTGCCCCAAAGGTAGGGCGTGGAATGCTCGTTGCCCGGATCCACGTCGGTCAGCTTGGCCATCAGGCCAGGATCGAGGTTCTTCCAATTGGTCAGCTTGGCGCGATCGAGCTTCTGGTAGGCGCCGGCCTTGATCTGGCGGCCGAGGAAGGACGAGGACGGCACCACGATGTCGTAGCCGGTATCGCCGGCGAGGATCTTCGTTTCCAGGGTCTCGTTGCTGTCCATCACGTCGTAGGTGACCTTGATGCCGGTTTCGTCCTCGAATTTCTTGACCGTATCGGGTGCGATGTAGTCCGACCAGTTATAGACATTGAGGACCTTTTCCTCAGCGACCGGCGCAGCCGCCGTTCCGCCTGCTGCGGGGTCAGCCGCCTTGTCCTTGTTGCACGCCGACAGCATCAGCGTGGCCAGCACAACCGTTAGCGTGCGAAGTTTCATGTGGCGCTCTCCGTGAGTGGAACTGAACGAGTGATGTGCTTCACATATACAACGTGACCGGGCCCTCGGCAAGTCAGGCCGCGACCTTTCCTATCCCCAGCGCTGCCGCCGTCTGGTCCAGCGATTTCCAGGCCTTGTCGAACATCTCGTCGATCTGGTCCCGGGTGATGATCAGCGGGGGCGAAAGCAGCATGGCGTCGTTGGTGGCGCGCAGGATCAGGCCGTTGCGCAGGGCGAAATCCCGGCACATCTGGCCGACCGCGCCGCGGTCGGGAAAGTATTCCCGGCTCGGCTTGCGCGGCACCAATTCGAGCGCCCCGACCATTCCGACCACCCGGGCCTCGCCAACGAGCGGATGTTGTCCCAACTCCGCCCAGCGCTTGGCCAGGTAGGGGCCGGTATTGTCGCGGATGTTCTCGATGATCTTCTCGTCTTCCAGGATCCGGATATTCTCCAGCGCCACGGCCGCGCAGACGGGATGGCCCGAGTAGGTATAACCATGCGCCAGTTCACCGCCCTTCTCCATCAGCACCTTGGAAATGCGGTCGTTGAACATCACGGCGCCCAGCGGGATATAGCCGGAAGTGATGCCCTTGGCCAGGGTCATGATGTCGGGCTGGATGCCGAAGTATTCCGACCCGAACCAATGGCCGGTGCGACCGAAACCGCAGATCACTTCATCGGCCACCAGCAATACGTCGTACTTGCGACAGATGCGCTCGATTTCCGGCCAGTAGTTCATCGGCGGGATGAACACACCCGCCGCGCCCTGGATCGGCTCGCCGATGAAGGCCGCGACCCGGTCGGGACCGAGTTCGAGGATCTTTTCTTCGAGTTCGCGTGCGCGCTGCAGGCCGAATTCCTCAGGGCTCAGGTCGCCACCCTCGCCAAACCAGTAAGGCTGGTTGATGTGCACGATGTCGGGGATCGGCAGGCCGCCCATCGCGTGCATGCCCTTCATGCCGCCCAGGCTGGCGCCGGCGACCGTTGACCCGTGATAGCCGTTGAGCCGGCCGATGAAGACATTCTTCTTCGGCTGGCCCTGCACCGCCCAGAAGTGCCGGACCATGCGCAGGATGGTGTCGTTGGCTTCGGAACCGGAATTGCTGAAGAAGACGTGGTTCAGGTCCCCGGGGCACAGTTCCGCCAGCTTGGCGGCAAGCCGCACCGTGGGCTCGGTCGTGCAGGAAAAGAAGCTGTTGTAGTACGCCAGTTGCGTCATCTGCTTCGAGGCGACCTCACCGAGTTCCTTCCGGCCGTAGCCGATGTTCACGCACCACAGCCCGGCGAAGGCATCAAGCAGTTTGTTGCCCTCCGAATCCCATACGTACATGCCCTCGCCCTTGGTCAGGATGCGGGTGCCGCGCTTGGCCAGCGCGGCGTTGTCGTTGAACGGATGCAGGTGGTGCGCGGCATCGAGGACTTGCAGCGCGTGGGTGTCGAGGTGGTTCATGGGACGCACTCCGGGATGATGGGGTTCAGACGTTCAGCAGCAGGAACTCGCGTTCCCATGAACTGATGACGCGGAAATAGGTTTGGTATTCCTTGCGCTTCACGGCGATGTAGGCCTCCACGAAACGACTGCCGATCAACTCCTGCAGCGGCGCGCAGGCACCGAGCAAGTCCAGCGAGACTTCCAGCGACCGCGGCAAGCCGTAACCCAGGTCTTGCGCGCTGCCGGTCAGGGGCTCGGTGGGCATCAACTTTTCGCGAATGCCCAGGTAGCCGCAGGCCAGCGTCGCCGCCATCGCCAGGTAGGGATTGGCATCCGATCCTGCGAAGCGGCTTTCCACCCGGGTGTTTTCCGCCGAGTCGAGCGGCACGCGCAGGCCGCAGGTGCGGTTGTCATAACCCCATTGCACGTTGATCGGCGCAACCTCGCCCATCGCGAGGCGACGATAGGAATTGACGTTGGGCGCGAAGAACGGCATCGCCATCGGCACGTACTTCTGCAGGCCACCGAGGTAATGCTGGAACAACTTGCTGTGCCCGCCCGCCTTCGATGCCGAGAACACGTTTGCACCCGTGCGCGCATCGAGCATGCTCTGGTGGATATGCATCGAGCTGCCGGGCTCGTTTTCCATGGGCTTGGCCAGGAAGGTCGCATAGATGCCATGGCGCAGCGCCGCCTCGCGCATGGTGCGCTTGAACAGGAACACCTGGTCGGCGCGCGACATCGGGTCGGCATGTTCGAAGTTCACTTCCAGCTGCGCCGCGCCCGATTCATGGATCAGTGTGTCCACGTCGAGCTCCATGGCTTCGGCGTAGTCGTACATCATGTCCAGGATCGGATCGAATTCGTTCACCGCATCGATGGAATACGACTGGCGCGCGGTTTCCGGACGGCCGGAGCGGCCGGCGGGCGGCTGCAGCGGGAAATCCGGATCGGTGTTCTTCTGGACCAGGAAGAATTCGACCTCGGGCGCGACCACCGGCCGCAGGCCCAATGCTTCATAGGCATCGAGCACGCGTTTGAGGACATTGCGCGGCGCCAGTTCATGGCGCTCGCCGGCCTTGGTATAGCAGTCGTGGATGATCTGCGCGGTCGGATCGGTGGCCCAGGGCACCAGCCGCACGGTGTCCGGGTCCGGGCTCAGCAGCATATCGGCGTCGGAGGGCGAAATCAGGTCGTAGTAGTCGTCGGGATACTCGCCGGTGACAGTGGTGGCGAAGATGCCTTCCGGCAGCCGGGTGCCGTAATCGTGGGAGAACTTGTGAGCAGGAATGATCTTGCCGCGCGCGTTGCCGGTGATGTCCGGCACGAGGCATTCGACTTCCGTAATGTTGCGGTCCTTCAGCCAGCGCAGCAGCGCGTGTTCGCCGGGCTGGGCGGCGGCGGAAGTCTGCGCAGGTTTTCGTTTGCTGACCGTGCGTTTGGAGGGCGCTTTGCGGGTTGGGGTCTTCGGGCTCATGCCGTCATCGTATCCGTTGGTTGGCGCGTTGTCGGCAGGCGTCGCCGAAGGCAAGGAAAATACCCCGATAAAAAGCATTCTCGAGCACCCGCCACTCTGGATGCCATTGCACCGCCAGCAGGAAAGGGCCCGTCGAACCATCGCAAGCGGAATCGCTGCGGCGATAGGCTTCGATCAGCCCGTCCGGCGCGGTGGCCTCCACCGTCAGACCTTCGCCCAGCATCGCGATGCCCTGCCCGTGCAGCGAATTGACTCGCGCCCGGTCCGCGGCCGCAATGCCGGCGAGCCATCCGCCGGGACTCAATGCGATCTCATGGGTGGGCGCGTACTGCACGTCGAGCGGATCCTCAGGATTCTCGCGATGATCGAGATGGCCTTCGACCTCATGCACTTTCTGATGCAGGCGTCCGCCGAAGGCGACGTTGATTTCCTGGAAGCCGCGGCAGATGGCGAGGATCGGCAGCCCCAGTTCGATCGCCAGCGGAATCAACGCCAGATTGGTTTCGTCGCGGGCCGGATCGTGGAGATTGCCGGCGTAACTGGGCTCGTCGCTGTAATGGTGCGGCTCGATATTGCTGACCGAACCGGTCAGCAGAATACCGTCCAGCCCTTCCAGCAGTGGCCGCAGCGGCAGCGCCGGCTGCAGGCCGGGGATCAGCAGCGGCAGGCATTCGGCGCCATCGACGACGGCGCGGACATACTTCTCTCCCGCCGCAAGAAAAGGGTGCGGGCCGATGAATTTGCGGTCGGTCGGCAGACCGACCAGCGGTAGCCGTGCCGATGGTGAGGACATGCGGAGGGCTCTGGGCGGGGCGTCGGGGTGTCTTCCGCACGTTAACCGGCATGTTCGATTTCTGCAACACTCGACCGTATGATCGGCAGAAAATCGAAGATTGCTGCAATGCCGCACTGCTTCATCGCAGCAATGGCGGGAATACCGGCAAGATGCCTGTTGAGTATTCTTGACGTCTTCCAGCCCGTATCGGCAGCTGTCACACTGTTGCCGAAACCCCGAAGAACCCCGACATCATGCCCGCAAGCCTCACGCCTGAAGACCTTCGCGCACTCGAACAGACGCCGGACTGCGAGCTGGTCGATCTGATCCTGCCCGACATGAACGGCCTGCTGCGCGGCAAGCGCGTCACCCGCAGCGCGCTGGAGAAGGTTTACGCCGATGGCATCTGCCTGCCGATGTCGCTGATCGCGACCGACATCACCGGCAACACTGTCGAGGAGACCGGACTGGGCTACGACATCGGCGACGAAGACCGCATCTGTCGCCCGGTGCCGGGCACGCTGCGGCCGGTGCCGTGGTCGCCGCGACCGATGGCGCAACTGCTGCTGTCGATGGAAGACGCCAACGGCGGCGCCTTCGAAGCCAATCCCCGCGAAGTGCTGAAGCGCGTGCTGGACCGCTACGCCGCGCGCGAGCTGAAGCCGGTGGTCGCGGTGGAGCTGGAATTCTATCTGTTCGACCGCCTGCCCGACGCCTACGGCCGGCCGCAGCCGCCGGTGAATGCGCACACCGGCACGCGCAACACCAGCACGCAGGTCTACTACATCGAAGACCTCAACGATTTCCACGATTTCATCGATGCCGTCGCCGGCGCCTGCAAAATCCAGGGCATTCCGGCCGATACCGCCGTGGCCGAGTACGCGCCCGGCCAGTTCGAGATCAACCTCAAACACCGCGACGATGCCCTGCTGGCCTGCGACGATGCGATCTATCTGAAGCGCGCGATCAAGTCGATCGCCCAGAAGCAGGGGCTGCAGGCCAGCTTCATGGCCAAACCGCTGGTCGATCAGGCCGGCAGCGGCCTGCACATCCACGCCAGCGTGCTGGATGCGAACGGCGACAACATCTTCGCCTGCACCCCGGACGCGCCCTGCGATGCGCTGCGCCACGCGATCGGCGGGCTGCAGCGCAGCGCGAAGGACTGCCTGCTGCTGTTCGCGCCCAACGCCAACAGCTATCGGCGCTTCGTACTGAATGCGTTCGTGCCGCTGAACGAAGTCTGGGGCTTCAACAACCGCACCGTGGCCATGCGCGTCCCGCACAGCGACGAGAAGAACACCCGCATCGAGCACCGCATCGCCGGCGCCGACGCGAATGTGTACCTCGCCACCGCCGCGGTGCTGGCGGGCATGCTCGATGGCATCGAACACCGCTACGACCCCGGCGCGCCGGTGGTCGGCAACGCCTACGCACAGACCGAGATCAAGACGCCCTACTGGCGCGATTCGATCCGCGACTTCATGGCCAGCGACTTCATCGCCGAACAGTTCGGCGAACGTTTCCGCCACATTTACGGCCAGCAGAAACTGAAGGAGCTGCACAGCTTCTACCGCGAAGTCACCACACTGGAATACGACTGGTATCTACGATCGGTGTGAATACGGCCGGCAGGAGGGCCTTCACCCGATCCCGCATTCCGGGCACATCTTCGGGCCTGAAGGCCCTACTACCGAATCCGAAACGACGATCCGATGACATCCGCCCCCTACCCGCCCAGCTGGTACGCCGCCAGCGTCGAACCGCTGCCGCCGCAGCCTGCCCTGCATGGCGATATCGACGCCGACGTCTGCATCCTCGGCGCGGGTTATGTCGGTCTGTCCGCCGCGCTGGAGCTGGCCGAAGCGGGTTACAAGGTTGTCGTGCTCGAAGCCGAGCGCATCGGCTGGGGCGCGTCGGGCCGCAACGGCGGTCAGGTGATCTTCGGCTGGGGCTGCAGCGAGGGCAAACTCGAATCGCTGCTGGGGCGCGAAGACGCGCGCCGCATGTTCGACTGGTCGCTGGACAGCATACGGCTGATCCACCAGCGCCGCGAACGCTACGGCATCGACTGCGACTGGCGCCCGGGCCATTGCCACGTCGCGATCAAGCCCCGCCAGGTGCGCGAGTTGCTGGCTTGGCAGGAAGAGCTGCAGCAACACTATGATTACCCGCTGCCGTGGCGCGACCGCGAATCGCTGCGCGCGATGCTCGACTCGCCGCGCTACCTCGGCGGGCTGTACGACGAACGCTCGGGACATCTGCACCCGCTGAAGTACGCACTCGGCCTCGCCCGGGCAGCGCTTGGGGCTGGCGTGCGCATCTGCGAAGCCAGCCAAGTGCTGCGGATCGAACACGGCGTGCGCCCCGTCCTCCACACAGCCGACGGGCGCGTGCGCTGCGATTTCGCGGTGCTTGCCGGCAACGCGCTGGTGAAGGGCGTGGCTCCGGAGCTCGACCGCAAGATCATGCCGGTCGGCACCTACATCGGCGCCACCCGGCCGCTCGGCGAAGCCCGTGCCAAGGCCTTGATCGCGAACGACATGGCCGTCGCCGATACCAACTGGGCGCTGGATTATTTCCGGCTCAGCAGCGACCATCGCCTGCTGTTCGGCGGCCGCGCCAGTTATTCGAACGTCCAGCCGCCCAATCTGGCCTGGGTGATGACCCGGCGGATGCGCAAGGTGTTTCCGCAACTGGCCGATGTCGATTTCGAGCATGTCTGGGGCGGCACCATCGACATCAGCTTCAACCGCGCGCCGCACTGGGGCCGGATCGGCAAGCACAACGTCTATTTCGCGCAGGGCTTCTCCGGGCACGGCGTGAACGTCACTGGATTGGCTGGCAAGGTCATCGCCGAAGCGATCCGCGGGCAGTCCGGGCGGCTGGATGCGTTCGAACGCATCCGCCATCGCGATTTCCCGGGCGGCCGCGCTTTGCGCACCCCGATGCTGGTCGCGGCGATGGCCTGGTACAAGCTGCGCGACGCGCTGTGGTGAAGGCTCGCGTGGCGAGGGAGCAGAAAAAATTATCGGCCGATGCTTGACGCCTCCGCGGACGCCGTCTAGAATTTTGCGCTCTCCAGACACACATGGGGCCATAGCTCAGCTGGGAGAGCGCCTGCATGGCATGCAGGAGGTCGGCGGTTCGATCCCGCCTGGCTCCACCAAGATTCAAGACGCTTCAGATCGTTAGGCCGGATTTGAAGCAGTAACAGAGTTCTACGACGTCCCCATCGTCTAGAGGCCTAGGACACCACCCTTTCACGGTGGACACCGGGGTTCGAATCCCCGTGGGGACGCCACTATTCGAAACGACGAAGCCCGCTCACGCGGGCTTCGTCGTTTCTGCGCGCACGGACTTCAACGATTCGAAGTATGGGCGACTCAAACGCCCGGCATGGATGCGATGGCTTGGGGATCTTCGTGGCGCTCGCGCAGACTCGCGGCGCCGTGTCCACGCTCGGCCAGGTATTGCAGCCACTTGCCGAGGAAGGTGTTCATCCGCAGACGGTGATCGAGCGCTTCGCCCGGTGCCGGGTACATGCCGATCACGTCCTGCCAGCGCCGGCCGAGATAACAATGCGTCGCTTCCACCTGTTTCGTATCGCGATACAGGCGCACGTGCGCGGAAGGATCCGGTTCGCCGGTCACCGGATCGATCAGCGCGTAGCTCAGCCGCAGCTCGACGGTGTAGGCGTGCTGCACCATCACCTCCAGATGCAGGTCGAGGCCATCGCCGACCGAGGACACATAGCGGCCCTCGCGCAGATCCTCGGGGATGAACAGCCGATGCAGGCGCTGGTGATTTTCCGAATACAGCGCCATCAACCAGGAGAACCGGTTGATTTTCGCGGCATCGATCGAGCGGGAAAGGACGTGCGACATGCAGCGGATCGTACACACCCGATGCGATCCGCGACAGCATTGACGGATCGGCGAAACGCGGGGAATATGGAACCCGGTGCCTCGCGTCAGCGCCCCGGAATTCCAGCTTTCCGGTTCAGGCAGCGATCAATACATCTCGCGGGAAATCCCCAGCGTCGTCATCACCTTGCTCGCGATCTCCTCGATCGACGTGTGCGTGGTGCTGAGCGTGGGAATGCGTTCGGCGCGCAGCATCGCTTCCGCCGCCGCGACCTCGCGCTTGCAGGTGTCGAGTTGGGCATAGCGCGAGTTGGCGCGACGCTCCTGGCGGATCTGCTGCAGCCGGGCCGGGTCGATCGTCAGCCCGAACAGCTTGGCGCGGTGCTGACGCAGCCGCGGCGGCAGGCGGTCGTGCTCCAGGTCTTCGTCGGTCAGCGGATAGTTCGCCGCCTTCACGCCGTGATGCATGGCCAGATAGATGCAGGTCGGGGTTTTGCCGGCGCGCGAGACGGCGACCAGGATGACATCGGCCTCGTCGTAGTTGGTGGCGATGCCGTCGTCGTGGGTCAAGGCGAAATTCATCGCGTTGATGCGGCGATGGTAGGTCTCGAAATCGACCATGCCGTGCGCGTGCCCCACCCGCGACAGCCGCTGCTGGCCCAGTTCGCGCTCCAGAGGCTCGATGAACGGCGCGAACACGTCCAGCATCAACGCCCCGCTCTCGGCCAGTACGGTACTGAGATTGACGTCGACGCAGGAGCTGACGACGATGGGACGCGTGCCCAGGGCCTCGCCGGCGGCGCGGATCAACGCTGCGGCTTCCCCTGCCTTCTCCGCGGTATCCACGAACGAGATGCGTTCCGTACGGAAATGGGTCTCGCTGAACTGTGTCAACAGACTGTGGCCGATGGTTTCGGCGGTGATGCCGGTGCCGTCGGAGATGTAGAAAACCGGTCGGGTCTGGCTCATGTGGCTCGCATTGGGGGTGGCCGATGGGACTACGCGGGGCGCGGTCTTGTTAAAATAACCGCTTTCCCGGCGCCGCACCGCGCCCGTATGGAGCCCCCGTTGAACGAGAACATCCTCTGGCTGCACGCGCTGCGCCTGTCCGACCTCGCCCGCGTGGGCGGCAAGAACTCCTCGCTGGGCGAAATGATCGGTCAACTGGCCGGGCTGGGAGTCTCTGTGCCGGGCGGTTACGCCACCACCGCCGAGGCGTTCAAGGACTTCATCGCCCACAACCAGCTGCACCAGCGCATCTTCGACCGTCTGGCGACCCTGGATGTCGAGGACGTGCCGGCGCTCAACGCCGCCGGCGGCGAAATCCGCGGATGGGTGATCGATGCACCGCTGCAGCCGCAGCTCGATGCCGACATCCGCACCGCTTACGCGCAGCTGTGCTCGGACAACGGCGGCATCGAGGTCGCCGTTGCCGTGCGCTCCTCGGCCACCGCCGAAGACCTGCCCGACGCTTCCTTCGCCGGCCAGCAGGAAACCTTCCTCAACGTGACCGGCGCCGACGACGTGGTGCGCAAGGTCAAGGAAGTGTTCGCCAGCCTCTACAACAACCGGGCGATCGCATACCGGGTGCATCACGGTTTCAAGCACGAGGACGTGTTCCTCTCGGCTGGCGTGCAGCTGATGGTGCGTTCCGATGTCGGTTCCTCCGGCGTGCTGTTCACGCTCGACACCGAATCCGGCTTCCGAAACGTCGTGTTCGTCACCGCCAGCTACGGTCTGGGCGAGAACGTGGTTCAAGGCGCGGTGAATCCCGACGAGTTCTACGTCTACAAGCCGACCCTGCGCGCGGGCAAGCCGGCGATCCTGCGTCGCTCGATGGGCGCAAAACAGATCCGCATGATCTATTCCGACAAGCCCGGCGAGCGCGTGCGCAACGAAGACACGCCGGCCGAACTGCGCAACGCTTTTTCGATCACCGACGAAGACGTGCATGAGCTGTCGCGGCAGGCGCTGACCATCGAAGAACACTACGGCCGCCCGATGGACATCGAGTGGGCGAAGGACGGCATCACCGGCAAGTTGTTCGTGGTGCAGGCACGCCCCGAGACCGTGAAGTCGCGCGCGCACGCCACACAGATCGAACGCTACAGCCTCAACCGTCGCGGCGACGTCATCGTGGAAGGTCGCGCGATCGGCAACAAGATCGGCAGCGGCGTCGCCCGCGTGGTGCGTTCGCTCGCCGACATGAGCCGCGTGCAGCCCGGCGACGTGCTGGTCGCCGATATGACCGATCCCGACTGGGAGCCGGTGATGAAGCGCGCCGCCGCCATCGTCACCAACCGCGGCGGCCGCACCTGCCACGCCGCGATCATCGCCCGCGAGCTCGGCGTACCCGCCGTCGTCGGCACCGGCAATGCGCTGGATACCATCCAGGACGGCCAGCCGGTGACGATCAGCTGCGCCGAAGGCGACACCGGCTTCATCTACGACACCGAGCTGCCGTTCGAGCGCATCGTCACCGATCTCGACAACATGCCGCCGGCGCCGCTGAAGATCATGATGAACGTGGCCAACCCGGAGCGCGCCTTCGATTTCGCGATGCTGCCCAACGCCGGCATCGGTCTGGCGCGCCTGGAAATGATCATCGCCAGCCACATCGGCGTGCATCCGAAGGCGCTGCTGGATTACGCCAACCAGGACGCCGACACCAAGCGCAAGATCGACGCGAAGATGGCCGGCTACGCCAGCCCGGTCGATTTCTACGTCGACCGTCTCGCCGAAGGCATCGCCACCATTACCGCCTCGGTCGCGCCGAATCCGGTGATCGTGCGTCTGTCCGACTTCAAGTCGAACGAATACGCCAACCTGATCGGCGGCGCGCGCTACGAGCCGCACGAAGAAAACCCGATGATCGGTTTCCGCGGCGCCAGCCGTTACGTCGACCCGTCGTTCCGCGACGCGTTCGCGCTGGAATGCCGCGCGGTGCGCAAGGTCCGCGAGACGATGGGCCTGGACAACTGCTGGGTGATGATCCCGTTCGTGCGCACGCTCGGCGAAGGCCGCAAGGTCATCGAAGTGTTGAAAGAGAACGGCCTGGAACAAGGCAAGTTCGGGCTCAAGATCATCATGATGTGCGAAGTGCCGTCGAACGCGCTGCTGGCCGACGAGTTCCTCGACATCTTCGACGGCTTCTCGATCGGCTCCAACGACATGACGCAACTCACCCTGGGACTCGACCGCGATTCAGCGATCGTCGCCGATCTGTTCGACGAACGCGACCCGGCGGTGAAGAAGATGCTGTCGATGGCCATCCAGGCGGCGAAGCGCAAGGGCAAATACATCGGTATCTGCGGCCAGGGTCCGAGCGACCATCCCGACCTGGCCGAATGGCTGATGCAGGAAGGCATCGAGTCGGTGTCGCTGAATCCCGACACCGTGGTCGATACCTGGCTGCGGCTGGCGAAGTCAAAGGCGGGCTGAGATCACTGAATTTTCGGTGCACGCCACTATGGCGTGCACCAACTCAGCAACTAGAAAGGATCATTCGAGTCGTCAAATTCTTTATTTTTTCGCCCGTAAACCTCGTAACTCAAGCTGATAAATTCTGCATATTTTTTATCAAACTCTTCTGATGTTCCCTTGTATTTTCGAGCTATATGATCAAGTGGCTTTTCATATTTTTTCATGATGTGAAGCGTTTCTGTGTAGCCACCACCTTCACTTGCTTGGTCGTCATGTAAAATAATATGCGCCTCAAGAAGCTCCAAGATTACATCGGCGGCAATTGATGGGCGGCTCGCACGCCTTGAAGATTCCCTTGATATAAGCAGAATTTCCTCGATCAACTCTCGATCAGATCTTAGTGGCGCTTTCGACTCAACTGTCGAAGCCATGATCTCTGTAATTTTTCTCTCAAGATCTGGCCACCACTTATCAAAGACGATATCAAGAGTTTTTGAATTTAGCTTCAGGTCTCCGAGCCTGGAATTTATTACCCCAATCAGTTTCTGAAAATCTGATTTTTCAAATTCAGTGGTTTGAAATTGCTTAAGTGGACCAGCCAAATCCGTATTCGTTATACCAAAAAGAATTGGACACACATGTGATTTGTCCATACTTTTTGAAAGCGCACCAGCCTCAAAAAGTATCCAATCTGAGTGAAGATTATCTCTTGTAACGCACAAGATTCCAATTTGACTCGACTCCAACTCCTTTGCGATGTCCGTAGACCAACGGTTCCCTTTTTCAATATCAGACGGAGTGAAATACGGTACTGTTGATTGCAAAACACCAGGAAGCCAATCGCGTATTGCCTCCCCCAATTGTCGACTAAGAGAACCAGACCAGCTTATAAATATCTTCATTCTTCCTTCCCCCTAAATAAAAATCTTGCTGTTCCTTGAGACTTAGCCAACCACATTTGACAATTATCATGGCGTGGAAAGTCCCGCATTAGTTCAGTTTCGCACCCTTCTGCGACAGCGATGGATGGATTTCGCACACGAGCCGCCCGGCCTTCACCGCAGGATCGCGTTGCACATCGCCTCGGCGCTGGCGCGGTCGGGCACATCGAGAATGAAGATGCCGCGCCAGTCGCCGTCGTCCATGAACGGACCGGCGATCTGCAGCAGACCCTTGTCGGCATAGGTCTGGATGTTGGCCATGTGCCCAGCCTGCAGGCGCTGCGCCTCGTCGGCTGGATAATCGCGCTTCGGGCCTTTCTTCAACATCACGAATCAGTACGGCTTCATCCCCGGCGGCAGCGCGGGCGCAGCGGATGACGCGGCCTGGGTCGGTGCGGCCGCGGGAGGCTCGGCCTGTGCGGCCAACGCGACGAGCAGGCGGTTCATGGCTGTGGCTTCGGTCAAGCGGCGAAATCCGCGATCCGGCTGCGGTAATAACGTAGCTCATTGATGGAATCGCGCACATCGCTCAGCGCAGTGTGCGCGGATTCCTTGTGCACGCTGGCCAGCACCTGCGGCGCCCAGCGCTTGGCGAGTTCCTTGAGGGTGCTGACGTCGAGGTTGCGGTAGTGGAAATAACGCTCCAGTTCCGGCATGCAGCGGTGCAGGAAGCGGCGATCCTGGCAGATCGAATTGCCGCACATCGGCGAGGCCTTGGGCCCGATCCACTGCTGCAGGAACTCGATGGTGCGCAGCTCCGCCTCGCGCATCGTCACGCCCTGCTCCAGCACCCGCTGCCACAGGCCCGATCTGCGGTGCTGATTGCGGTTCCAGTCGTCCATCGCTTCCAGCGTGGCCAGATCGTGGGTGATCGCGAACTCCGGACCTTCTGCCAGCACGTTGAGGTTTGCGTCGGTCACCACGGTGGCGATCTCGATGACCGAATCGTTGTCGGTGTCGAGCCCCGTCATTTCCAGGTCGATCCAGATCAGCCGGCCTTCGGCCGCAAGGGTTTGAGTCATCGCAAACAAGGACATGCGGCTCGCATCGAAAGGCAGGACGTCGCATGATAGCCCAGTCCCCCAGTTGGTCACGGGCATGTCGCTCTCATCGCAACTCGATCACCACACCATCCTCGGCGCGATGCTGGCGCCGGCCCTGTTGATGGCCGCCACCGGTTCGCTGCTGGTGTCGGCGAACGCGCGGCTGGCGCGCGTGGTCGATCGGCTGCGCACACTGATCGTGGCCTGGGAGCAGGACGCGCCCGACCGCGAGGAACGCGACACCCAGATCTCGCGACACCGGCATCGCGCCGCGCTGGTGCTGCGCGCCTGCTGGACGTTGTATGCGGCGCTGGGATTCTTCGTCGTGACGAGTCTGGGATTGGCCGCCGATGCGCTGCTGGATTTCCGGCTGGGCGCGGTGCCCACCATTTTCGCGGTCGCCGGCATGCTCTGCCTGCTGGCGGCCAGTCTGGCGATGGGACGCGAGGTAAGTCTGTCGGTGAAGAGTTTCGACGAGGAACTCGACCAGGAACTGGCCCGCAGACGCGGTTAGCCCTCCTACAGCGAGACCATCCATCGACCGCCATGCATCACAGCACCGGCTTGCCGCGTTTGCGCCGGAAATAATGGGTGAGCATGGCGCCGGCTTCTTCCGCGAGCAGGCCACCTTGCACGTCGACGCGATGGTTGTGGCGCGGATCGGTGAGCAGATCGAACACGCTGCCGGCCGCACCGGTCTTGGGGTCGCTGGCCGCGTAGACGACGCGCGCGACGCGCGCATGCACCGCGGCCATCGCGCACATCGCGCAGGGTTCCAGGGTCACGTAGAGCGTGCAGCCGATCAACCGGTGATTGCCGACCGCAATACCGGCTGCGCGCATCGCCACGATCTCGGCGTGCGCGGTCGGGTCGTGGTCGCCGATATTACGGTTCCAGCCCTCGCCGATCGCCTTGCCCTGGGCATCGACCAGCACTGCGCCGACCGGAATCTCGTCGTACTCGCGTTCGGCGCGTTCGGCCAGCGCGAGTGCGCGTCGCATCCAGCGCAGGTCGGCATCGCCCGCAGCGGCGTCCGTCCCGTCGCGGCCGGAATGGCCCGCCTGTTCGGACAGGATGGGCTTTCCCGCACGCGCCGCCCCCTGTTTTTTGTCGTCGATTGCTTGCATGCTAGGTCGCGTCGCGCTGCCGGGTCTTTTGCCAACAGGCCTTGCTGGCCGACGCATGATGATCGCTGGCCCGGCCCATGTCATCTGTGTGTCATCCGCTGGCGACCTGTTTTCCAAGGATCGACGCTCCACGAGCGTTCAACAGGGGAGATTTCACTATGTCGAGCACGACCGGGCCCTCTGCGCCCAGTTCATCACAGCCAGTCGCGGGACAGAAAACGCCCATCCTGCTTCCACCCCTCCTGCCGCCCAGTCCTTGCTGCTGCGACAGCGATCCGGTCGCGGGCCTCAAACAATTGTTCGTCGATTACTTCCAGGGCCGCGGCATGGCCGCCGGCCGCGATCCGGCGACGCGGCCGGTGTTCCTGCGCCTGCACGGCGCCGCGCAGGGTCGCTTCATCGTCGATCCCAAGCTGCCCGAGACGCTGCGCGTCGGCGTATTCGCCCAGGCCAGGGACTATCCGGTGTGGGTGCGGTTCTCGGCCGATGTCCAGCCGGGCCGCCCGGACCTCAAGGGCACCACCGGCATCGGCATCAAACTGTTCGGCGTGGACGGCGAAAAACTGCTCGAACCCGATCAGGACGCGATCACCCACGACTTCATCCTGCAGAACCACGATGTGTTCTTCGTCGACACCGCGAAGGACATGTGCGAATTCACCTGCCAATCGCTGCACGGCAAGGGCGACGAATATCTGAAGGACCACCCGGTCACCGCGCGCATCCTCGACGACATGGAGAAAGTGGTCGAATCGGTGCTGACCACCGATTACTGGAGCGTCCTGCCCGCCTCGTTCGGCCAGGACCGCTTCGTGAAATACAAGCTCGAACCGCTGGATCCGGCCCCAGCGGAAACGACAGCCGACTTCGACGATCCGTTCTACCTGCGCGCCGATCTTCATGCGCGCATGCGCAAGGGACCGGCGCGCTTCCGCTTCCTGCTGCAGTTCCAGACCAACGACAAGGACATGCCGCTGGACGCCGCGACCGTACGCTGGAGCGAAGACGCCAGCCCGCCGGTGCAGGTCGGCATTCTCGAACTGCCGCAGCAGGATCTGGACGCGCGCGGCCAGTCCACCTATGGGGAGAACCTGGCCTACAACCCGTGGCATGCCCTGCCCGATCACAAGCCAGCCGGCAGCATCTCCGACGCGCGCCGGGTGGTGTATCGCGCCTCGTCTGAGAACCGCCGCAACGTCAACGGCGTGCCGCTGGCGGAGCCGGTGGTGCCGCGGCCCGCGGAGTACGCGCCCGGCGTGGCGTATCCGCAGGCGGTGGACAGCCGGATCGTGCGCGCCGCGATCCATCCGGCCATCGGACTCGCCCGCGTCGGCAACAGCGCGGATGCGTTCTACATCGGGCCGCAGGTCGCCGACCCGCCGCCACAACCGCAGGGCTTCTATCGCGACGCTACCGGCGCGCTGAAACGCGAGGCCGCGCAGTTCCGCATCTACGGCTACAACGCGGCAGGCGATGTGGTGCGCGAACTCACCGCGGACACCGCCGACATCCGCTGGAACGTGCACGTCGTCAACAGCAAGGCCGCCTGGTACCAGTGGCAGATCGCGATGGACATTCCCGAAGCCGCGACCACGGTCCTGCCGCTGCGCAATGCCAAGGTCGCGACCCGCGATACGCTGGTGATCGACGCCGGACCGCAGACCATCGCTGGCCGCAGCGCAGCGCCGGTCAACTGTTCCGGCGACTTCATCGGCGTGCCGGTGAAGATCGGCGAACTCCAGACCGACGCCAGCGGCCGGCTGCTGTTCCTCGGCGGTCACGGCGTGTCGGCATCGCCGAACGGCACGCCGATCTTCATTCCCACCGACGGCAATTCCTTCATCAATGCCGACGGTTGGTATGACGACACCTGCGACGGCACGGTCGCGGCGACGGTGAACATCGAAGGCCGCGACATCCCGGTCGAATCGGCGTGGGTGGTGACCGCGCCGCCGAACTACGCGCCGCAGGTGAAATCCGAACGCACGCTCTACGATCTGCTGTACGACCTGTACGTGCAGGCCGGCTGGATGGCGCCGCCGGTGGCGATCTCGTTCGTCGACGACGTGTATCCGATCCTGCAGCGGCTCAGCGGCCTGCAGTGGGTGAATCAGGGCTTCGCGACGCTGTTCGGCTATCACGGCCGTTTCGATTTCGAGGACGCGACGTTGCTTGTGCGGCTGTCGACGCTGCCGCCGCCGGGCGAGTACGACCCCAACGCCGAACTGCGGCGCCAGGTGTTCAACAGTTTCCGCGCGCCGAATCCGCCCGACGGCAACCAGATGCCGTGGCCGTGGATCTATGGCGATGCGATGGAAGTGCCGGCCGGCGAAAGCCCGCGGCAGAACGCCTCGATCAGCCAGACCCAGTACGACATCCTGCAGCGCTGGATGAACGGCGATTTCGTCGCCGACCGCGATGCGCAGCACGCGCCGCCGGCGAATATCGACGCCGTGCCGCTGGCGCAGCAACCGGCGATGCTGGATCGCGCCGCGCTGGAATTCTGTCTGGCCGACGCCTTCCATCCCGGCTGCGAAATGACCTGGCCGATGCGGCATCTGACGCTGTACGACCGTCCGTTCCGGATCCGCGCGCGTCCGCCGGGCGTGCCCGCGCCGAACTACGGACCGACGTTAGATCAGGCCACCGCGCTGTCGGCGAACGGTCCGCTGAACGCCCAGGGTCCGGGCGACATCAATCGCTGGATGGGGCTGCCGTGGCAGGCCGACACCGCGTTCTGTCGCGCCGGTTACGACACCACCTACGATCCTTTCGCGCCCACGTTCTGGCCGGCGCGCGTGCCGAACCACGTGCTGACCGCCGAGGATTACGCGATCGTCATCGACCAGAGCCAGCCCATCGCACGGCGCATCGAAGCGTTCTCGAATCGCACCAGTTGGAACAAACCGCTGCACGGCACCACCGCCGGGCAGATGGAACAGATGGTGCGGATCTTCGGATCGATGGGTCTGGTCGAAGTGCGTCCGGGCGTGACCGACAACCCGGCGTTCCCGGCCACGATGATGGTCGCGTCCTACGGCCCCGAGGTCGCAGCCGCGGACGCCGCGAGCATGAGCGAAGCCGCACTGGCGGCGCCGCCCAGGCTCAAGGCCGCCATGGCAGCGGGCGACGTCCTGCTGAAGTCGCATCCGAAGGCGCGCGTGCAGCCGGCGGGCGCGAATTTCGATTCGCAGGAAGACGCCAACGCTGCGCCGCTGCCGGTGCGACACGGCCGCAAACGCGACTGACGCGGTGCGCGACGGCGCCTACGATGTGGCCATCGCCGGCGGCGGCCCGGCCGGGGCCGCCGCCGCGATCGTACTGGCGCGTGCGGGCTGCCGTGTGCTGTTGGCCGATACCAGCGGCGCGCATCGGCCCGGCGCGGCATCGTTCAAGGTCGGCGAAGGCCTGCCGCCCTCGGCGCGTCATCTGCTGCGCGAACTCGGTGCGCTGGATCGCGTGATTGCCGACGACCATCGCGTCAGCCACGGCACGCTCGCGTTCTGGGGCAGCGACGCGCCGCACGCAAACGATTTCATGTTCCAACTGCACGGCGAAGGCCTGCAGTTGGACCGGCGGCGATTCGACGCGTCGCTGCTGGGCCTTGCGCAGGCCGCAGGCGCCGACATCGTGCGCGACGCGAAGCTGTCGCTCGCGGCGCAAGCCGAGGACGCGGGCGTCCATCGGCTCTCGATCCGCAGCAATAAAACCGGCGCTTTTGTCGAAAGCCGCATCATCGAAAGCCGCTGGTTGATCGACGCCAGCGGCCGTCCGGCGACGCTGGCGCGTGCGCTCGGTGCCACCCGGATCCAACACGACGCATTGCTCGCCTTCCACATGCGTCTCGCCGCCGATGCCGACAGCGACCGGGACGGTCGCACCTGGGTAGAAGCCGTCGACAATGGCTGGTGGTACAGCGTGCTGCTGCCTTCGCGGGAACGGCTGGTCGCATTCCTGTGCGATGCCGATCTCATCGACCGGCGCCCGCTGCTGACCCGTGTCGGGCTGTGGGCCGCGCTGGCGCGCGCGCCGCGGTTGTTCGCGCATTGCCATGAACACGGCCATGTGCCGTCGTCGAAGCCTCGTGGCGCCGACGCCTGCAGCAGCCATCTCGACCGCGCAGCCTCCGGCGCCGACCGTTGGCTCGCCGTCGGCGACGCCGCCCTCGCCTTCGATCCGCTGTCGTCGAAAGGGATTTCCAATGCGTTGTATAGCGGTTTGCGCGGCGCTCAGGCGATCATCGAATGCGGGAACGGCGATACCGGCGCGCTTTCGCGCTATGCGGATCATCTCCTCGACATCCATCGCGTGTATCGCGAGCAGCTGATCGCGTTCTACGGCATGGAACAGCGATGGCCCGCGTCGGATTTCTGGAAGCGCCGCGCCGCCGATACCCTCGACCTGCGCGCCGCCTCTGTTGTACAGGCCTGGCAGGCGCTCGAAAAACAGCCGGCCGAGTGCGACTAACCCCCCCCCCGCAGCCGCCAATGCCGCGAATTCATCGTCCGAGAACAACCGCGAGCGCACCAGGAAGCGCAAGCCCTCGCCGTTCTCCAGCGAGAACATGCCACCGCGGCCTTCGACCACGTCGATGATCAACTGCGCGTGCTTCCAATACTCGAACTGCGGCCCGCTGATATAGAACGACGCACCGCAGGCGCAGCAGCCGCGCCTGCTGCGGGTGCTGCAGGAGCGCGAACTCTCGTCGCTGGTCGGCCTCAAACCGGTGAAGCTCGATTTCGCGTTGAATCGCCGAACGTCTTTTGCGCGCCGATCTTTACTACCGCGTCGCGCATCACATCGAGCGGCTTCCACCGCTGCGCGATGCGGGCGCTCGGGCCGCGATCGTGACGGCGCTCTGGGCGCAGATGGCGCAGGACCGCAGGCTCGCCGACGATGCGCTGAGTGTGCTCGCCGCGCATCCCTGGCCCGGCAATTGGCGTCAGCTCGTCGCATGCCTGCGCACGCTGGTGGCGCTCAACGACGACGGCGCACGCATCGACACACGTACTCTGCCGGATTACCTGTGCACGCCGAAAACGGACGGCGCGCCTTCGCCGCTCGCCGGGAGCATCGCGTCGCTCGATGCGCTGGAGGAAACCGCCATGCGCGACACCCTCGCCGCCTGCGATGGCAACGTCGCACGCGCGGCGCGATCGCTTGGCATCAATCGCAGCACGCTTTATCGGCGGCTTGGGAAGCCAAAGCGCACCCATTGAGTGTTTTCTTCAGAACGGCAAGAAACGACTGCAACACTCATCGTACGCGCTGCAACATTATGCTCGAATCGATGACGCAATCGCGCCAATGCCCGTGCTTTTTCCACGATAGGATCATGCAGTGCTGCATCATTCAGAGATTGAGGCGATACTCGGTCATCCAACACGTCAGCAAGCACATCAGTAATCGCTCCGACACCCGCTTCGACAACAGTTCCGACACCTCTGCCCCTGCAGGTCTTCGTTGTGAAAACATTCGTATTCGCAGTCTCGATTCTCATGCTCTTCACAGGCAGGGTCGCCATGGCAACCGAAGAACCGGCGTTCACGCTCGTCGTCGACGAGGACGCATTCCAGGTCAGACAATATCCGCCCCTGGTCGTCGCCGAAACGCAGGTCACGGGCGACAGAAAACAGGCCTCCAGCGAAGGCTTCCGCATCCTTGCCGGCTATATTTTCGGCGGGAACACCCGCCGCGAAAGCATTGCGATGACCGCGCCGGTCATGCAGTCGCCGCTCGTCAGCGAGAAGATCGCGATGACCGCACCGGTCAGCCAGACGGCGGTCGCCGGGGCCTGGGTCATCCAGTTCACCATGCCGTCCGACAAGACGCTGGACACTCTGCCGAAACCAGATGATCCACGCGTCGTGTTGCGCGTGACACCGGCGGTCCGCGTTGCGGTCATCCGCTTCTCCGGATGGGCGAGCGATCGCGACTTCGAGCGTAAGCGCGTCGAACTGGAGCGCTGGATGGCGAAGCGGGGCCTGCATGCCATCGGCCCGGCATCGCTCGCGCAATACAACCCGCCGTGGACGCTGGGGCCGCTGCGGCGGAATGAGGTGATGCTGCCGGTCGACGCCGCCACGACCCACTGACGGATACTGCGTGCCCAACGGTCAGAACAGGTCAAACGTGCAGCCGACCGGACCCGTTCCAGCGCCCGATGTCGCCAAGACCGGAGAGACCGATCCGGCGCGACGAGAACGCTTTTCGTCGAAAAGGAAACTGTTGCTCGTGGCGGGAGCGATCTCGGCCATTCTCGTCGCCCTCTTCGCGTTCTATCGCCTGCGCCCACCGGAGGTGGTCGTGCAAACGATCTCTCCAACGACGGTCGAGATCGCGCTGGCGGTGGTCGGCCGAGCGAGACCGAGCGATCTTGTCGAGATCAAATCGCCGAATGCAGGACAGGTCATCCGGGTCTTTCGCGACGATGGCGATTCCGTCGCAGCCGATGAGCCGTTGGCGGTCATCCGCTCCGCCGTCGAACAAGCGCAGAACGACGCCGATGTCGCACGCGCAGCGGCTGCGCGCGCGGAAGCGGCGCGCGCGGAGTTGGCATTCGATCGCGCGCGAGCGCTCGCCGCCGATGGATTCGTCTCCAAGGCCGCGCTCGACGAAGCGCGCGCCACCCTGCTGTCTACCGAGGCCGCAGTGGCCGCCGCCGTCGCGCAGGGGCGCGCGACCGCAGCAAGGACCGGCGAGTTCACGATCCGCGCACCGATGGCGGGCATCGTGCTGGTGCGTCCGATCGATAACGGTCAGGTCGTGTCGGCGGAGACCACGCTCTTCCAGCTGGGCTCGCTGCAGGGCGTTGAAATCCATGCGGATGTCGATGAAACCTATGCGGATGCCCTGCAGCCCGGCATGTCCGCACGCGCTTCGCTGTCCGGATCGCAGTCGCAGTTCACCGCGCACGTGATCGAAGTATCGCCGCGTGTCGATGCCACGACCGGCGGACGCCTGGTCAAACTCATGCCGGATACCGCGACCCGCATTCCACCCGGACGTTCCATCGACGTCACGATCCTGGTCGCGACGCGCAGGAATGCCATCGTCGTTCCGCGTCAGGCGGTGCTCGACGCCACCACCGCTCCCAAAGTGCTCGTCGTCGACGCGGGAAATATTGCGCGCGCACGGCCCGTGAAGGTCGCCGCCTGGCCGTCGTCGAATGCGATCATCGAACAGGGTCTGGCTGCGGGCGATCGCGTGATCATGATTCCTGGCGCGATCGAAGCATCAACCAAAGTGCGTCCACTGGAACAAGTGGCCGCCGACAACGCATCAGCGGGCGAATGAGCGATGTTCGCCTTCACCGTGGCCCGTCGCTATCTGCTGTCCAATCGCGCGCAGTCCGCGCTGCTGGTCGTGGGCGTTGCGCTGGGGGTGACGGCTTTCGTGTTCATCACCGCATTGATAGAAGGACTGGCGATCCGACTGACCGACGAAGTCACCGCGAACAGCGCGCACGTCAGCCTCGAACCGGTCACCCGCATCGCACGCGTGCTGCCGAATGATGGCGTCGAGACCGAAGCGGTCGCGCTTGTGTCGACGTTCCAGCGGCAGCAGATCCGCGAATGGCGGTCGACGGTCGCATTGTTGCGCCAACAGTCGTCGGTGTCGGCGATCAGTACCCAGATCACCGGCAGCGCATTTCTCGTCAAGGGTCAGGCTGTCGCGCCGGTCTCGGTCACGGCCATCGAACCCGAAAATCTGGATGCGATCGCGCCGATCAGCAGACAGATCGTCGACGGTCAGCGGAGTCTGGGCGCGGACGGCATTCTGATCGGCGCGGTGCTCGCCGAAACGCTCGGCCTGTCCGCCGGACAGCCGGTGCTGTTCCGGACCGATCGCGGTGTCGAACGTCTGCTGACCATCCGCGGCATTTTCAAGACCGGCGTGCGCAGCGCCGACGAGCGTGTGGCGTATCTGTCCCTGCAGACAGCGCGTCCCTTGTTCCGCCTGCCCGAAGGCCTGACCAATATCGAGATCAAACTGGAAGACGCCAACCGCGCGCGCGAAGTCGCCTCGTTTCTCCACGAGGCCACCGGCCTGCGCGCCACGCCGTGGCAGGAGCGGAATGCGAATCTGGAAGACGCGCTGGCCGCACAGGCGCAGACAGGCACGCTGATCCAGATGTTTTCGCTGATCTCGGTGCTGATCGGCATCGCCAGCGCCTTGATGCTCTCGGCCAACCGGCGGCGGGGCGAGATCGGCATCATGCGTGCCTTCGGAATCTCGAAATCCTTCATCGCGACGGTCTTCGTGCTGCAGGGGTTTCTGATCGGTCTGATCGGCGCCGCACTCGGCTGCATCACCGGCTACGGCCTCTGCGCATGGCTTGCCACGCTGACCAAGGCCGATGGCACCTTGGCATTGCCGATCGCGCCCAGCGAGGGCGGTTACGTTCTGGTGCTGATCCTCACCACCTTGGGCGCGGTGCTGGCTTCGGTGATTCCAGCGCGGGCAGCGGCGCGCCTGGATCCGCTGCAGGCGATCCAGCAATGACTGCGGTGCTCGATGCGCGCGGAATCGAAATGACGTTCCGCAATGGCGACGAACTGACCCGCGTCCTCAAAGGCATCGACCTGTCGCTGGATCCCGGCGAGCTGGTCGCGTTGCTCGGTGCGTCCGGTTCCGGGAAGTCGACGTTGTTGTCGATCGTGGGGCTTCTGCTGCAGCCCACCGGCGGAACCATCGCCATCGGCGGCCAGCGCGTCGATGGTTTGACCGAGGCGCAGCGCGCCGCCTTCCGCAATGAGCGCCTGGGCTTCATCTTCCAGTTCCATCATCTGCTGCCCGATTTCACCGCCACCGAGAACGTCGCCTTCCCCGCCGCCGCGCCAGCAGGCGGCATTTCGACGGCCATGCGACAGCGCGCCCGCGACCTGCTGGTCAGGGTCGGGCTGAAGGATCGGATGGACTTCGTGGTGACGCGACTATCGGGCGGCCAGAAACAGCGCGTCGCGATCGCCCGTGCGCTGATGAACAGGCCCGAATTGATTCTGGCCGACGAGCCGACCGGCAGTCTCGACCGCGTTGCCGCAGAACAGGTGCTCGACCTCATGCGCGAGGTCAATCGGGAAGACAAAGCGACCTTCCTGATCTGCACCCATGACGACGATGTCGCCGCGCGGTGCACGCGACGCATTACCTTGAACGATGGACGCGTCCAATCAGGGTAAAGGACGCTGAGGCATTTCCGACGGGGCCGACGATTGAGCGGCAGCCATCACTCCCACTCGATAGTCGCCGGTGGCTTCCCGGAAATGTCGTAAACCACCCGCGAAATCCCCTTCAGTTCATTCACGATACGGCGCGAGACCGTGTCGAGGAATTCGTAGGGCAGATGCGCCCAGTGCGCGGTCATGAAGTCGATGGTTTCGACGGCTCTCAAAGCGATCACCCATTCGTAGGCG
Source organism: Lysobacterales bacterium (assembly GCA_031364125.1). Taxonomy (GTDB): domain Bacteria; phylum Pseudomonadota; class Gammaproteobacteria; order Xanthomonadales; family Xanthomonadaceae; genus Lysobacter_I. Next base: position 25,642 of record JANLVT010000001.1, read on the forward strand.
CGGGCGTCGCCGACCACGCCGACCGACTTCACCGGCAGGAACACCGCGAACGCCTGGCTGGTCTTGTCGTACCAGTCGGCCCGGCGCAGCTCTTCGATGAAGATCGCGTCGGCCTGCGCCAGCAGTTCGGCGTATTCGCGCTTCACTTCGCCGAGGATGCGCACGCCCAGGCCCGGGCCGGGGAACGGATGTCGGTAGACCATCTCGCGCGGCAGGCCGAGTTCGACGCCAAGACGGCGCACTTCGTCCTTGAACAGTTCACGCAGCGGTTCCACCAGACCGAGCTTCATGTGCTCGGGCAGGCCGCCGACGTTGTGGTGACTCTTGATGACGTGCGCCTTGCCGGTCTTGCTGCCGGCGGATTCGATCACGTCCGGGTAGATCGTGCCCTGCGCCAGCCATCGGGCGTTCGCGAGCTTGTTGGATTCTTCGTCGAAGATCTCGACGAACAGACCGCCGATGATCTTGCGCTTGGCTTCCGGGTCGGCCACGCCGGCGAGTGCGTCGAAATAGCGGTCGGCGGCGTTCACGCGCACGACTTTGACGCCCATGCCGCCCTTATCGGCTTCGGCCGCGAACATCGCCATCACCTGGTCGCCTTCCTTCCAGCGCAGCAGGCCAGTGTCGACGAAGACGCAGGTCAGCTGCTCGCCGATCGCGCGATGCAACAGCGCCGCAACCACCGAGGAATCGACGCCGCCGGACAGGCCGAGGATCACCTCATCGCTGCCGACCTGTGCGCGCACGCGCGCGATCTGATCGTCGATGATATTGGCCGCGGTCCACAGCGCGCGGCAGTCGCAGATGTCCAGCACGAAGCGGCGCAGCAGCGTCTCGCCCTGTTTGGTATGCGTAACTTCGGGATGGAACTGCATGCCGTACCAGCGGCGCGCTTCGTCGGCCATCGCGATGATCGGCACGCTGTCGGTGCGGCCGGTGACGCTGAAACCCTCGGGAATCTGCGTGACCCGGTCGCCGTGGCTCATCCATACATCGAGGCCTTGGCGACACGGATGATCGGTCAGCGCGCCCAGCAGCTTGTCGTCGCCGGTCACCTCGACTTCGGCATAACCGAATTCGCGGTGATGCCCGCCCTCGACCATGCCGCCGAGCTGCATCGCCATCGTCTGCATGCCGTAGCAGATGCCCAGCAGCGGCACGCCGCTGTCGAACACGTCCTGCGGCGCGCGCGGCGAACCGTCCTCGGTGGTCGACTCCGGCCCGCCCGAGAGGATGATGCCTTTCGGGTTGAACGTCGCGATATCGGCCGGATCGTGGTCCCAGGCCCAGATCTCGCAGTACACGCCGATCTCACGGATGCGACGCGCGATCAGCTGCGTGTACTGCGCGCCGAAATCGAGGATCAGGATTTTGTCGGTGTGGATGTCGCTATGGGAATTGGTCATGGTCACTTGCGATAAGCCCGTTCGAGCGACAAAGCAATAAGGGTCGACAGCGCGGCGACAAATGCTGTCAGCGGAAGCGAAAACATGATTCTTTCGATCAAGGACATCGGCGCCGGGTCTTCGGAAGCGACGACATCGGATATCGAATACATGATCCATGCGGTGATCATTGAAGGCACCAATATCGCGAACGCGATCCTGATGGACTTACGGGACACGAATCGATGCAGAACCACGTCGAAGGTAACGGCAGGCACCGCAAACACGATACTGAAGATCAGCATTCCGACTGCGGTCCCCACCGTCATTGATCAACCCATCCTGTAATTCGGCGGCTCTTTCGTGATCTGTACATCGTGCACATGACTTTCGCGCTGCCCCGCGCCCGTGACCTTCACGAACATCGGCTTCTTGCGCATCTCTTCGATGGTCGCGCAGCCGACGTAGCCCATCGTCGCGCGCAGGCCGCCGGCGAGCTGATGCACGACGTTGCCCAGCGGTCCGCGATACGGGACGCGGCCTTCGATGCCTTCGGGTACGAGCTTATCGGCGTCGCTGGCATCCTGGAAATAGCGGTCTTTCGAGCCCATTTCCATCGCGCCCAGGCTGCCCATGCCGCGATAGCTCTTGTAGCTGCGGCCCTGGAACAGTTCGGTTTCGCCCGGGGCTTCCTCGGTGCCGGCGAACAGGCCGCCGATCATCACCGTCGATGCGCCGGCAACGATCGCCTTGCCGATGTCGCCCGAGTAGCGGATACCGCCGTCTGCGATCAGGGGAATGCGGTCCTGCAGCGCTTCAGCGACCATCGACACCGCGGTGATCTGCGGCACGCCCACGCCCGCGACGATGCGCGTGGTGCAGATCGAACCCGGACCCACGCCGACCTTCACCGCATCCGCACCCGCGTCTTCCAGCGCCAGCGCGGCGTCGCCGGTGACGATATTGCCGCCGATGACCTGCAATTGCGGAAAGGTTTTCTTCGCCCAGCGCACGCGGTCGATCACGCCCTGCGAATGGCCGTGCGCGGTATCGACGATGATCACGTCCACGCCCGCTGCCACCAATGCCTCGATGCGCTGTTCGGTATCGCCACCGACGCCGACCGCCGCGCCCACCAGCAGACGTTCGCTGTTGTCGTAGGCGGCGTTGGGGTTGTCGCGTTTCTTCTGGATGTCCTTCACCGTGATCAGGCCGCGCAGCTCGAAGGCGTCGTTGACCACCAGCACTTTTTCGATCCGGTGCTTGTGCAGCAGCGATAGCACTTCTTCGTCGCTGGCGCCTTCGCGCACGGTGATCAGGCGATCCTTCTTGGTCATGATGTGATGGACCGGATCGTCCAGCTTGGTCTCGAAGCGCATGTCGCGGCCGGTGACGATGCCGACCAGCCGACCGCCGTCGACCACCGGCACGCCGGAGATGTTGCGCGCCCACGTGAGCTTCAGCACTTCACCGATGGTGGTGTCGGGGCTGACCGTGAACGGTTCTTTGATGACCCCGGCCTCGAACTTCTTCACCTTCGCGACCTGTGCGGCCTGCTGTTCCAGGGTCAGGTTCTTGTGGACGATGCCGATGCCGCCGAGCTGCGCCATCGCGACGGCGAGGCGGGCCTCGGTCACGGTGTCCATCGCCGCCGCAATGATCGGCAGGTTCAGGCGCAGGGTGCGTGTGAGCCGGGTGGCGAGAGAGACGTCCTTGGGCAGGACGGTCGAGTGCGCGGGGACGAGCGAGACGTCGTCGTAGGTGAGCGCTTCAGCCTGGATGCGGAGCATGGCCGGTCCGGTGGGAATGAAGCGCGTCAGTGTAGCGCTTTTTATTCCTTCTCCCCTCGGGAGAAGGTGGCGCGAAGCGCCGGATGAGGGTCCGGCGGCATGCCGTTCCCGACGACATGGCGAATGCAAAGCACTTCAAGATGTCGGCGCTTTTGCGTGTGCGGGATGACCGTACCCTCTCCCCAACCCCTCTCCCGACGGGAGAGGGGCTTAAGCAGCTTCCGCCGCCTCGGCCGCTTCCAGGGTGTTCTGCATCAGGGTCGCGACGGTCATCGGCCCCACGCCTCCCGGGACCGGGGTGATCCAACTGGCGCGGGCCGCGGCGGCGTCGAACTGAACGTCGCCGACCAGGCGGCCGTCGTCCAGGCGGTTGATGCCGACGTCGATCACCACCGCCCCGGGCTTCACCCAGTCGCCGGGGATCAGGCCCGGGCGGCCGACTGCCACCACCAGGATGTCGGCCTCGCCCACATGCCGGCGCAGCACGTCTTCCGGCGTGAACTTGTGGCAGCTGGTCACCGTGCAGCCGGCGATCAGCAGTTCCAGCGCCATCGGCCGGCCGACGTGATTGCTCACGCCGACAATGGTGGCGCTCTGCCCGCGCACGGGCCGGTCGGTGTAGGCCAGCAGCGTGGTGATGCCGCGCGGCGTGCAGGGCCGCAGGCCGAACTGGCGCAGGGCCAGATGACCGACGTTTTCGGGATGGAAGCCGTCCACGTCCTTGCGCGGATCGATCCGGTGGATCAGACGGGTCGCGTCCGGAATCCCGGGCAGGGGCAACTGCACCAGGATGCCGTGGACCGCCGGGTCGACGTTCAGCCGGTCGATCAACGCCAGCAGCTCGGCTTCGGAGGTACCGGCTGGCAGATCGTGGTCGAGCGCGCGGATCCCGACCTTCTCCGCCGCGCGGCGCTTGTTGCGCACATACGACTGCGACGCCGGGTCGCTGCCGACCAGCACCACCGCCAGCCCGGGACGCGGCTTGCCGGCGGCGACGCGCGCGTCGACCAGCACTTTCAGATCGTCGAGCAGGCGGTCGGCGATGCGTTTGCCGTCGAGGATCTTGGCGGTCATTAATTTCGATCGGGATGACAGGACATCCTATTATCCCCGATTGTCCCCATCGATAAGCCCGCCATGGACCCGCAGACCGTCACTGAACTCGAAGCCGCCGCCTTCCGCCGCCTGCGCGATCACCTGATGCGCGAGCGCAGCGATGTGCAGAACATCGACCTGATGATCCTCGCCGGCTTCTGCCGCAATTGTTTGTCCGACTGGTATCGCGAAGCGGCGACCGAGCGCGGTCTGGACATGAGCAAGGACGCGGCCCGCGAGGCGGTCTACGGTATGCCGTTCGGCGAATGGAAGGCGAAGCACCAGCCGGAGGCGACGCCGGAACAACTGGCGGCGTTCGAGGCGGCGCAGAAGCGGCATGCGTAGTGTCCTTGTGATCGTGACGGTGCTGGCCGTGCTGGCCTACGCCGGCGCGTGCTGGTTCCTCCATGCGCGACAGCGCCAGATGATCTACTACGGCTGGACGACGACCGCCGACGCCGCGGGCACGGATTTCGAGCTGAAGCGCCCCGACGCCGTGCTGCGCGGCTGGACGGTCAATCCGGGCAAACCTGCACCGATCCTGTATTTCGGCGGCAATGCCGAACGCGTCGAAGCCAACCGCGATGCGTTGGCGCGGATGTTTCCCGATCACACCGTGTATCTCGTCGCCTATCGCGGCTACGGCGCCAGCAGCGGCGAACCGGGCGAGACCGCGCTGGTGGCCGATGCGCTGGCCGTCTTCGATGAGGTGCAGCGGCGACATCCCGGCGAAGGGATCAGCGTGATCGGCCGCAGTCTTGGCAGCGGCATCGCCAGTCAGGTCGCCGGACAACGGCCGGTCGAACGGCTGGCGCTGATCACACCGTTCGACAGCATGGTCTCCATCGCGCAATCGCACTACCCGATCTTCCCGGCGAGCTGGCTGCTGACCGAGCGCTACGAATCGACGACAGCGCTGCGCGCATACCGCAAGCCTGTGCTGATCGTGCACGGCGGCCGCGACGAGATCGTGCCGGAAACGAACACGCTGCGACTGATTGCATCCCTGCCGGCGAAACCCCGGGTCGTGCGCATCGCCGCGGCCGATCACAACGATATCTCGCAGCACGCGGAATTCGATGCGGCGCTGTCCGGCTTCATGTCGCGATGATCGCCAGAGCGACACCGACGACCGCATGGAGCCCGCGCGCAGAACGCGTCAGCGATTCAATTTCAGCAACGCCGCCCAGTCCTGGCGGTTGAGGCTGTAGCCTTTTTCGTCGGCGATCTCGAATGTCTTCGCATCGTCGCCCGCCTGTTTCATCGACAGCGACAGCAGGCCCCTACTGTTGAGGTTCAACTTGCGCATGGTCACGCCCTGCACGACGTTGCCGCCGATCGCGTAGAGCTTGCTGTCGCCGTCGACATCCACGCCGACCACGATGTCGCAGTGCGAATCGAAAGGCTTAGAAGCGCGGCCGAGCATAGCGACCAGGCCACGGTAGCCGTACACGCGGTTCTTTTCGCGCAGATAACACACCAGATCACCGACCGCGGGCGGCTCCCGGTTCGGGTCGGCCAGCCGGTATGGGCCGTCGCCCGGCCTGCGCGCGGCATCGCCGATGTAATACGAATGCGACGACGAGCGGACGAAGCCGGGGATGTCCGCGGTTTTCATCACGAACGATACGAAGGTCGCGGACCACGGCACATCGATCAGGAATGCACGGCAGGACGCTTTCGCAGCCCAGTCCTGCGCATCGCCGACGCAGTCGGAGGCACCGTTGCGTCGTTCGCTGCCGCCGGCCTCGATCCGGCGCTTTTCCCAGCGCACATTGTCGTCGAGCAGGCCGGATGCCTTCCAGTAATGCGCCACGCGGCGCCAGGTCGGCGTGCGGCCATCGGCGAGCAGATCCTGCTCCGCTTCCATCGTTGCGACCCTGACGATCCGCCCCTGGGTATTGATGAAGGGCCTGCGCCAGAGCGCGTGTTCGTCGCAGGCGACCTGTGCGATGCGCAGCGCGGCAGGCGACACGTTCGCGCCCTGGGCGGAAAACTCGCACACATCCTCGGCACTCGCGTGGGAAGCAGCCATGGCCAGCGCACACGCGAACAGGATTCGAAAATTCCAACGGAGATCGCTCATGTTTCCTCCGGGCCGCGCATGCCTGCTGACTCTGCGGGCTCATCCACCGGCGCAGAACGCGGCGTAATCGATATAACCGGGAAACGCCCGGCCCGGCGCGCAAACCGCGCATTCGGGGTCGGCAGACAGCCGCGTTTCGCGGAAACGCATCGACAGCGCATCGAAATGCAGCAGGCGGCCGCTCAGCGGCACGCCGATGCCGAGGATCAATTTGATCGCTTCGGTCGCCTGGATCAGCCCGATCACGCCCGGCAGCACGCCGAGCACGCCGGCCTCGGCGCAGTTGGGCGCGGCGTCCGGCGGCGGCGGCTCCGGAAACAGGCAGCGATAGCACGGCGCATGGCCGCGATGACGGCCGGCATCGAACACGCTGGCCTGTCCCTCGAAACGATGCACCGCGCCGTAGACCAGCGGCTTGCCGAGTTTCACGCAGGCATCGTTGAGCAGATAGCGCGCGGGAAAATTGTCGGCGCCGTCGACGACGACATCGACGTCTTCCAGCAGGCGTTCGACATTCGCGCTGCTGACGCGCTCGGCGACCGGCTCGATGGTCGTGCGCGGATTCAGGGCCGACAGCGTTCGAGCGGCGGATTCGACCTTCGGTGTGCCGATGCCCGCTTCGGTATGCAGGATCTGCCGCTGCAGGTTGCTGCGGTCGACCACGTCGTCGTCGGCGATGCGCAGCGTGCCGACACCGGCGGCCGCGAGATAGTACGCAGCCGGCGAACCCAGTCCGCCCGCGCCGATCATCAGCACGCGCGCGGCTTCGAGCCGCCGCTGCCCGTCCACACCGACCTGCGGCAGCCGCAGATGGCGCGAATAGCGTTCTGCGAAGTCGGCATCGATATCGCCGACCGGCCTGACCAGCGGCAGCGACTCGTCGGCCCATCGGCTTGTACCGCCCGCGACGGACGCGACGTTCGCGAAGCCCTGCAACATCAGCGTCTCGGCGGTGCGCAGCGAGCGCATCCCACCCTGGCAGATCAACAGCACTTCGACATCGCGATCCGGCAGATGCGCCTGCGCATCGGCGATCAATGTCTCCATCGCGACACCGCGAGCGCCCTCGGCCATGCCCAGCGCGCGCTCATGCGCTTCGCGCACGTCGATCAGTACGGCGCCGTGGCGCTGGCGCGCCATGGCTTCGGCGGGGGTGATTTCGGGAATGGTCGTCATCGGTCAGGTGTAGTGTTGTCATCCCGAACGCAGCGAGGGACCTGCTTCATCTCTGTCGTCGAAGAAAAAACAGATCCCTCGCTGCGCTCGGGATGAAAAAAATGAAGATCAATACGGCAACACATCCACCGCACTCCCCGCCTCCAGCGTCATCTCGCCCTCTCCCAGCACGATCAGCGCATCGCTGTCGGCGGCGGCGCGCATGCGGTGCGAGCCGTCGGCGGGATTGGGTTCGACCTGCAGTCTTCCCTCATCGTCGCAGGACAGCCGCCCGCGGAGGAATTCGAGGCGATCATGGCTCTTGCGCCATTCCCTGCCGAGACGGGCGCGCAGGCGCGGGCGCGGCTCGATGCGGCCCTGCAGGCCATCGAGCAGCGCGCGGCCCAGGGTGAGCCAGGTCGCCAGCACCGACACCGGATTGCCGGGCAGACACAGGAACAGCGCCTCGCCCAGTCTGCCGCCGTCCGCGAACAGCACCGGCATGCCTGGCTTCATCCGCACTTTCCAGAAATGCACATCGCCTTCCGCCTGCAGCAGCGCGGGGATGTGATCCTTCTCGCCCGCGGATACGCCGCCGCAGGTGATGACCACATCGAAGGCGTGCCCGGCGTGGCGCAGGCCCGCGTCGATCGCCGCCGGATTGTCGGTCAGGTTCGGCCACGCCACCGGCTCGTAACCGTCGGCGCGCAGCAGGCCCATCAGCAGTTCGCGATTGCTGTTGTACAGCTCGCCCGGCCGCAGCGGCAGGCCGGGTTCGACCAGTTCATCGCCGGTGGTGAAGATCGCCACCGTGGGGCGCCGTACGACTTCGAGACGATCCACGCCCTGCCCCGCGACCAGCGCGATCCGTGAAGGCGTCAGCACTTGGCCTGCCGCGAGCAATGCATCGCCGATGCGCACGTCTTCGCCGGCTCGGCGCACGTGCTGGCCGACTTTCGGCGCCTGCAGCACGCGCACGCGGTCGCCTTCGATGCGTGTGTTTTCCTTGATGACGATGGTGTCCGCACTCGCAGCCAGCGGCGCGCCGGTGGTGATGCGCACGCATTCGTTCGCGCCGACAGTCAGATCCAGGGTTCGACCGGCGAACTGCTCGCCCACCAATGCCAGCGATGTTTCGCCATCGGGATCGAGATCGGCATGACGCACGGCGAAACCGTCCATCGCCGAATTGTCGAAGCCGGGCTGCGGCAGCGTAGCCACCAGCGGCTGCGCGAGCACGCGTCCATGCGCCCTCGCGAGCGTCACGTGTTCGGCAGGGAGACGACGGCTTGCGGCAACGTCGCCGAGGATGCGGCGCGCGTCGTCGAAAGCGATGCGGGTGGGAAACGTCATGGCGATGCGTTGTCCGAAGCGATGCCGGCGGCGTCGAGATCGGCCGGCGTGTTGAGATTACCGAAGCGGAAGCCGGAGAACACCACGGGCGACATCCTGAGAGTCGCCTGCAGCGCATGCACGGCGCCTGCGCCAGCCGCGTGCGCCTCTGCGCAGCCCGTGCGCAATGCATCGCGACGCCATATCGCCACCAGCGGCTGCGCGCCGTCGTCGTCGAGCGCATACGCGCCGTCGTCGTCACGCATCGTCGCCAGCGTGCGCAGCAGACAGTCGTTGGTACCGACCAGATCCACCGGCAGCGTGAACAGCCAAGGGGTTTCGCACGCGGCAGCGAGGGCGTCGAGGCCGCCGAGCGGGCCAGCGTCGGCGGTGCGATCGGGAATAGCGAGCAAACCGTGCGCGGCGTAGCGATCGAAATTCCGATTGGCCGACACCAGCATCGCGGCGACTTCGCTCGAGAACCGGCGCTGCCAGCGGAGCACCTGCGGCATACCGTTGCGTTCGAGCCAGGCCTTGTCGATGCCGCCGAGACGCGAGGCCTTGCCGCCCGCGAGTAGACCGAGGGTGATGTCGTTGGCGGAGATTGCAGCATTCACAATGCGGAACATTCCGGAGTCAGCGCCGAAGCGACGACAAAGCCACTGTAGAGCGGGCTTCAGCCCGCTGCTTTCCATAAAGTGCGCCTATGGCGCACCGTTGAGCCTTGTGCGGTATCTGGCAATGGTGCGCAACAGGCGCACCCTATCGGCATTATCCGCAGCAGCAGCAGCGGGCTGAAGCCCGCTCTACTTGTTCTTCTTCACATGCCGCATCAACCGCCGGCGCTTGGCCATCTGGCCTTCGGTCAGGACGTTCTTCTTGTCCTTGTAAGGGTTCTCGCCTTCCTTGAAGACGAAACGCACCGGGGTGCCGACCAGCTTGAAACGCTTGCGGAAGAAGTTTTCCAGATAACGGCGGTAGCTTTCCGGCAGGCTGCGCAGGCGCGAACCGTGGACGACGAAGGTCGGCGGCATATCCCCGCCCGGGTGCGCGAAGCGCATCTTCGAGACATGGCCGCGGATCGCCGGCGGCGGGTTGGTTTCGTAGGCGACTTCCATCGCCACGGTGACTTCGGAAGTCGTGAACTGGCGCGTCGCCGAATGGTGGGCGCGATGGATCGCGCCGAACAGCTCGCGCAGGCCGGAGCCGTGTTTGGCGCTGATATGCACCGCTTCGGCCCAGTTCACGAAGGTGAGCTTGCGCGACAGCAGACCGTCGGTCTGCTCGCGCTGGTACTGCGACAGGCCGTCCCACTTGTTCACCGCGACGACCAGCGCGCGACCCGCATCGAGCACCGCGCCGAGCACGCTGGCGTCCTGATCGGTCACGCCTTCGGTGGCGTCGAGCATGATGACCGCGACCTGGCAGTGTTCGATCGCCTGCAGCGTCTTCACGATCGAGAACTTCTCGACCGCTTCCTCCACCCTGGCCTTGCGGCGGATGCCGGCGGTATCGATCAAGCGGTATTTGCGGCCGTCGCGCTCCAGATCCACCGCGATCGAATCGCGGGTGGTGCCGGGCACTTCGGAAGCGATCATGCGTTCTTCGCCGAGGATGCGATTCACCAGCGTCGACTTGCCGACGTTCGGACGGCCCACGAAGGCGATGCGCACGCGCTCCGGGTCGTTATCGAGGATTTCGGCGTCGCCCTCGGCGGGCAGTCGCGCCATCACGTCGTCGAGCAGATGATCGATGCCCTGCCGATGCGCGGACGAGATCGCCATGACATCGGCGATGCCGTAGCGCGCGAACTCGGCGAGCGCGGCGCGGGCATCGATGCCGTCGGTCTTGTTGACCACCAGCACCACCGGGCGCGCGGTCTTGCGCAGCCAGCGCAGGATTTCATCGTCCAGCGACGAGGGGCCTTCGCGACCGTCGACGATGAACAGCACCAGATCGGCTTCCTCGGCCGCGGCGCGCGACTGCCGCGCTGTGGCGCCGGCCAGGCCCGCGTTTTCGAGATGCGTGCTTTCGCCTGCGATGCCGCCGGTGTCGACGATCGCGAACGTACGGCCTTCCACCAGACGGCAGACGCCGTAATTGCGGTCGCGGGTGACGCCCGGCTCATCGTGGACCAATGCGTCGCGGGTGCGGGTCAACGCATTGAAGAGCGTCGATTTGCCGACATTGGGACGACCTACGAGAGCGACGAGGGGCAGCATGGCATCGGATCTGAAGTGGTGAATGGAAATCCGGGGTGGAGACGCGGATTAGGATGTTCGAAACGCGCGACCCCGGGGAGTCGGACTACCCGGGGCCGCAGGAGGGTGTCACCGCGATGGCTTATTGCAGGCGGTAGGCACTGAGGTTGCCGCCGGCGGTCTGCACGATCAGGATGCCGTCGACGACGACCGGCGCGGCGCGCACCGGATCGCGGCCAGCGCGTACGCGGGCGCCGAGATCGCCATTGTCCAGACGCAACCAGTGCAGATAGCCTTCGAAGTCGCCGACCACCGCGAACTCGCCCTGCACCGCGGCGCCAGACAGGTTGCGACGGGCAAGCCCGGCCTGCTGCCACAGCGACGAGCCGCCGGATTTGTCCAGCGCCCACAGCACGCCGCCCGGATCGGCCACGATCACGCGGTCGCTGGCGATGCCGACGCGACCGACGCCGCCGTGGTCCTGCGACCACAGCGGACGGCCGCTCGGACCGTCGACCGCCATGGTCTGCTTCTTGTAGCTGCTCGCGAACAGCGTGGTGCCATCGAGGGCGGGCGCGCCATCGACATCGGCCATGCGATCCAGCTCGGTACGACCGTCGGGCTGGCCGACGATCTGGTCCCACAGCTGGCGACCGTCGACGAGCGACAGCGCCACAAGGGTGCCGTCGTCGTTGCCGACGAACACGAAACCCGGACCCAGCACCGGCGCATCGTTTCCGCGCACCGACAGCGACGGCAGATCGTGATTCCAGAACCAGCGACGCTCGCCGCTGGTGGCATCGAACGCAGTGATGCGGCCGTCGTTCGAACGGACCAGCACGGTGTTCTGGCCGGCGACCGGCGCGGCGATGACTTCGTTCGGGACTTTCGCGGTCCACTTCTCGGTGCCGGTCGCGGCATCGAGTGCGATCACGTCGCCGTCGAGGCTGCCGACCAGAACCAGACCTTCGCCGGCACCGGGGCCGCCGGACAAGGACAGCTCGCTCTTGTAGTGCCAGATCGTCGCGCCGGTCTGCAGATCGAAAGCGCGAACGCCGCCTTCCACCGCAGCGGCGTAGACACGGCCATCGGCGACGGCCGGTGCCTGCAACAGGCCGAGCCCGTCTTCGCCGCTGCCGGCTTTCGCCGTCCACAGTCGGGAGACGGTCGCGGAGGGCACGAACTCGGTCAGTTCGTTCGGCTTGTTGGCGGCGTTCTTGCCGCTGTCGTCGATGGTGAACCAGCCTTTGACCGTGCTGCAACCGGACAGCGCGACCACGGCGGCGAGCAGCGCGACGCGCAGCAATGCGGGACTGCGCGGATTCTTGTGGAGATTCATCGTGTTCGACGTGCTCAATGTGACCTGCTTAATTTGACGGGCTTGATTCGATGCGTTCAGGACGCGGCATCGGGTTTCGGCGGGGTGCCGCCGGCTTGCGACAATTTCAATTCGACCAGGCGACGCTGCGGCGCGGCGACGTCCAACTTGGCCAATGCCTTGCTGTAGGCATCGCGCGCCTGATCCTTGCGGCCCAGGGCGAACAGGGCATCGCCGCGCACTTCATGCGTGACCGGATCGTCGATGCTCGTCAACAGCGTCAGGGCTTCTTCGCTCTTGCCGCCATCGATCAACAACCGTGCGAGCCGCTGCGAAACCACTGCCGCGATCGCGGTGTCCTCGGTCTTGATGCCGCGCAGCGCAGCAATCGCATCATCGCGCTTGCCCCCATCGGCATGGGCCTTGGCCAGATCCAGCGCGGCGAGCGCGGCGAACGGCGTGTCCTTCAGAACGACCGCCTTCGCCTGGGCTTCTTTCAGCTTGCCGGCCTGAACCTGTTCCACCACCGCCTGATAATCGTCGCTGGCCTTGAGGCGCTTGGCTTCGCCCTGATCCTGCCACCAGTACCAGCCGTAGATCGCGCCCAGCCCCAGTGCCACGCCGCCAATGAGGCCGGCGGCATTGCTGCGCAGCCAATCGCGGACGCGTTCGCTTTGTTCGTGTTCGTCGAGGAGATCGTCGATCGCCATGTGTCGGTATCGTCTTGAAGAGTGTTGCTGTCGTATGAAAGGCGTGACGGGAACAACGGAAACACGGCGCCGAAAACGTCGCGACGTTGTAGCAAGTCGCGCCTGAACACCGACCGTCACGGGTGGCTTCTAAAGTGGTTCGCCGGGTCTCCGGCCGGAGACCGGTGCCGCGAAGCGGCAGACGGGCTCGGATGGATCCCGGATCCGCTCCGGTGGGTTGGCCGTAGCGGATTCCCTGCGGCCTCCTTCCAGACCCTGCGCGGGCGCGGTCCGGCAAACGGCAGGGACTCCTCAGCGATCGACCGGCTGGAGAGAACCGTCAGAGGATACCGTAAAGCGCACGATATTCGCGCGGATGTAAGGGGTGAGGTCCAAGGGTTGCCCACGATATTGCACGGATACGGCCTGCGCATTGCCCATCACCGCCTCGCCGATCTGGCCAGGCTGGAACACGCGCTGCTGGCCCGGCTGTACCAGCGCCTGTTCGACCGTGGTGCCGTCGGGGGCGGTGAGCCTGACCCAGCTTTCGCCGCTGAAACTGACGGTGAGATTGGCTGCGATGGCGGTGCGCTGCGGCAGCGGCGGCGTGATCGAAGCGACCAGAGGTGGCGCCGGGAGCGACGCACTGCCGTTGCTCGCGCCAGCGGCGGAGGGCGAACCTTTCGGCTGCTTCAAGGCCGAGGTCGACTCGATATCGAGCGGCACCGCATCGATCGCACCGTCGAGATGCGACCGCGTGGCCAGCCAGACCGGGACCGCGATCGTAGCGGTGATCACCACATACACCAGACGCCGGGCGGTCTGCTCCATCATGCGCTGCATGCGCGGAGTGAACGTGCGCGGCACCAGTTCGGCGGGCGTGGGGGCCGGCGTCGAGACGCTCTCGACCACCGCATCGCCCGGCAGTTCCATCAGGCGCGCGTAGCTGCGCAGCTGGCCGCGGATGAAGACCGGTGCGCCGATGCGCGCCCAGTCTTCGCGCTCCAGCGCTTCGATCACATGCGTCGGGATCTTCAGCCTTGCACCGATCTCGGAGGTACTCAGTCCGGCACTGATGCGGGCCAGTCTGAGACGTTCGCCGATGCCGCGAGTGCTCTCGGGCATACCGGTCTCGGAGGATGTCATTGCGAATTGCTCCCCAAAGCAAGGCTCCCTGCCGTTGCGGACGCGTCCCTCGCCGGGGCATCGCGGCCGATCATGGAACGCAGCGCATCATGCTGCTGCATGCACTGCATCCGGTTGGTCGTCGCCCGCTGCGCTTCCCCCGCGCAGATCGAGCGTTTCGAGCGTTTTGCGGAATTCGGCCTGGCGGCGAGTACGATCCGCCACCTGGCCCTTGAGCTGTCCGCAGGCGGCGTCGATGTCGTCGCCGCGGGTGCGGCGGACCATCGTCAGCACCTGCGAATCCAGCAGAATCTTCTGGAACGCGCGGATATCCGCATCCGGCGAGCGCGTATAGCGCGTGCCCGGGAACGGATTGAACGGGATCAGATTGACTTTCGCCGCGTCTTTCATCTGCACGGCGTTGTCGAACTGCCGCATCAGCCGCGCCAGTTCGCGGGCCTGCTCCGGGCTGTCGTTGACGCCTTGCATCATCGTGTACTCGAAGGTGATGGAGGTGCCTTTCTTGCGCAGCGCGTAACGCACGCAGGCGTCCATCAGTTCTTCGATCGGATATTTCCTGTTGAGCGGCACCAGCTCGCTGCGCAGCGCGTCGTTCGGTGCGTGAAGCGATACCGCGAGCGATACGTCGCTTTCCACCGCGAGGCGATCGATCATCGGCACCACGCCCGCGGTCGACAGGGTCACGCGCTTGTTGGCAAGACCGTAGCCGAGATCGTCGCGCATCACGCTCATCGCACGGACAACGTTGTCGAAGTTCAGCATCGGCTCGCCCATGCCCATCATCACCACGTTGGTGAGTTTGCGCTGGCGGTGCGGCACATTGCCCAGATGACGGGCAGCCACCCAGACCTGGCCGATAATATCGGCGACCGAAAGGTTGCGGTTGAAGCCCTGGGTCGCGGTGGAACAGAACTGGCAGTTCAATGCGCAGCCGACCTGCGAGGACACGCACAGCGTGCCGCGGCCCTTGTCGGGGATGAACACGGTTTCGATGGCGTTCTTGCCGTCCATGCCGAGCAGCCACTTGTGGGTGCCGTCTTCGGAAGGCTTGTCGAACTGGATCTGCGGAACGCCGATGAACGCATCGGCTTCGAGCTTCGCTCGGAGGGCTTTGCCCAGATCGGTCATGTCGTTGAAGTCGGTGACATGACGGTGGTGGATCCACTTCATCACCTGATGGGCGCGGTAGCGCTTCTCGCCGAGGGTGTCGGCGAAGAAGCGCTCCAGACCATCGCGATCGAGGTCGAGCAGATTCTGTTTTTGCACAACTTCGGTCATCGCATGCTCTTCGTCCGCGCGGTCAGCGCGGGCAGAGTTCCGTCGCCGCGAAGAAGTAGGCGGTTTCGATCGCAGCGTTCTCCAGCGAATCCGAACCGTGCACGGCGTTGGCGTCGATCGAAGCGGCGAAGTCGGCGCGGATCGTGCCCGGTGCGGCGTCCTTCGGATTGGTGGCGCCCATCAGGTCGCGATTCTTCAGCACCGCGTTCTCGCCTTCCAGCACTTGGATCATCACCGGGCCGGAGATCATGAATTCGACCAGCGCGTTGAAGAACGGACGTTCGCGATGCACGGCGTAGAAACCTTCGGCTTCCTTACGTGAGAGGTGCTTCATCTTCGCGGCGACGACCTTGAGTCCGGCCTGTTCGAAACGCGAATAGATTTCACCGATGACGTTCTTGGCGACGGCGTCGGGTTTGATGATCGAAATGGTGCGCTCAAGCGCCATGTGGGTGGTCTCCGGGGGTAAACGACCGCGATCAAGCGGCCGAAACATAACATGAATGAGAAGGAAAAACCCGCGTGTGGACGCGGGTTTAGCCGATTCGGCTGCAGAAGATTCTAACCCGGCGCGGGGTCTCTTTGCATCCTTGTCGGCGGTCACGTTTTGCACCCCGACGGGGTTGGATGATAGTCTCAAACAAGCGTTTGATTCAGCTCAAGCGTCCCGTCGATGCATTCCGTCGACATTTCCCCATCGGCCTTTCAGGCCATTTTCGTTCGTCGAACCCGGAGCCCATCATGAGCAAAGCCCAGTTTTCGACCAAGGAAAGGATTCTCGACGCCGCCGAGACACTGTTCGCGCAGTACGGGTTCGGCGGCACCTCGCTGCGCCAGGTCACCAGCCAGGCGGACGTCAATATCGCAGCGGTCAATTACCACTTCGGCAGCAAGGAAAATCTGGTCAACGAAGTATTCCGCCGGCGCATGGACGAAATGAGCGCCCAGCGCCTGTCGCGCCTGCAGGAAGCGGTGAAGGCCGAAGGCGGCGGCGACCTCGACGCAATTCTCGCGGCCTTCGTCGAGCCGCCGCTCGCGATGGCACAGGACCACCACGGCGGCGGCGCGTTCATCCGCGTCATCGCCCGCGCCTACGCCGAAAAGAACGACGGGCTGCGCCGTTTCCTGTCCGAGCAGTACGGCCACGTGCTGCGCGAGTTCGCCAAGGCGATTTCCGCGTGCATGCCCGGACTGAGCAAGGAGGAGTTGTACTGGCGGCTCGACTTCCTGGCCGGTGCCCTGACCTATGCCATGGCCGACTTCGGCATCATCAAGCGCCCGCATGGCGTGTCCGAGACCGAGCACCGCCAGCGCGCGGCGCAGGAACTGATCCGCTTCGCCTCAGCCGGCTTCAAGGCCGGGAAGATCAACTGACGTTATCTGATCAACCCCCAATTTCCACAGCTTCATTGCACGACTAAATCCCACGTAATCAACAGGATGCAGAATATGTCTCAGAAACCGCTTATACGGCGTGCCGCCGTGCTCGGGGCCGGCGTGATGGGCGCGCAGATCGCCGCCCATCTGACCAACGCCGGCGTCGATACCGTGCTGTTCGATCTGGCCGCGAAGGAAGGCGACCCCAACGGCGTCGTACTCAAGGCGCTCGCCAATCTGGGCAAGCTCTCGCCCGCGCCGCTGGCCAGCAAGTCGCTGGCGGAAGCCATCGCCCCGGGCAACTACGACACGGGTCTGGAGCAACTGCGCGGCTGCGACCTGATCATCGAAGCCATCGCCGAGCGGATGGACTGGAAGCAAGACCTGTACAAGAAGATCGCCCCGTTCGTCCCCGCGAACACGATCCTCGCCAGCAACACCTCTGGCCTGGGAATCAACAAGTTGGCGGAAGTCCTTCCAGAAGAGCTTCGCCATCGTTTCTGCGGCGTGCACTTCTTCAACCCGCCGCGCTACATGCATCTGGCCGAGCTCATTCCGGCGAAGACCACCGACAAGGACGTGCTGGAAGGCCTCGAAACCTTCCTCACGACCACTCTCGGCAAGGGCGTGGTCTACGCCAAGGACACGCCGAACTTCATCGGCAACCGCATCGGCGTGTTCTCGATCCTGGCGACCATCCACCACACCGCCACCTTCGGGCTGGGCTTCGATGAAGTCGATGGCCTGACCGGCCCGCTGGTCGGCCGCCCGAAATCGGCCACCTACCGCACCTCCGACGTGGTCGGCCTGGACACCATGGCCCACGTGATCAAGACCATGGGCGACACCCTGCCGGACGACCCGTGGCACCAGTATTTCAACGCGCCGGCCTGGCTGGGCGCGCTGATCTCGAAGGGCGCGCTGGGACAGAAGGCCGGCGCCGGCATTTTCCGCAAGGTCGGCAAGGACATCGTGGTGCTGGACCTGGAGAAGCAGGACTACCGCACGGCCGACCGCGCTGCGGCGCCGGAAGTCGTCGAGATCCTGAAGATCAAGAATCCAGCCGAAAAATTCGCCAAGCTGCGCGACAGCGCGCATCCGCAGGCGCAGTTTCTGTGGGCGGTGTTCCGCGACCTCTTCCACTACAGCGCCTACCATCTGGCCGACATCGCCGACACCGCGCGCGACGTGGACCTGGCGATCCGTTGGGGTTACGGCTGGTCGCTCGGCCCGTTCGAGACCTGGCAGGCCGCAGGCTGGAAGCAGGTGGCGCAGTGGATCGCCGACGACATCGCCGCCGGCAAGGCGATGAGCGATGCCGCGCTCCCCGCCTGGGTGCTGGACGGCCGCGACGGCGTGCACGCCGCCGACGGCAGCTTCAGCCCCGCCAAAGCCGCGAACCTGCCCCGCTCCACCCTGGCCGTCTACAAGCGCCAGCGTTTCCCCGACCCGGTGCTGGGCGAGCGTTTCGCCCCCGGCGAGACGGTGTTCGAGAACGACGGCGTGCGCCTGTGGCACGACGGCGACGGCATCGCGGTCGCGTCGTTCAAGACCAAGATGCACACGGTCAACGACCATGTGCTCAACGGCCTGCAGGAAGCCATCGGCGTCGCCGAGCGCGACTTCCGCGGCATGGTGATCTGGCAGCCGAAGGAACCGTTCTCGGCCGGCGCCGATCTGTCCGGCGCGCTGGGCCTGCTGCAGGCCGGCGACGTGAAGGGCTTCGAGGCGATGGTCGCGAACTTCCAGGCGACCAGCCAGCGCATCAAGTATTCGCTGGTGCCCGTGGTGGCCGCGGTCCGTGGCCTCGCCCTCGGCGGCGGCTGCGAATTCCAGATGCACACCGCCCGCACCGTCGCGCATCTCGAAAGCTACATCGGTCTGGTCGAAGCCGGTGTGGGCCTGCTGCCGGCCGGCGGCGGCCTCAAGGAATTTGCGGTCCGCGCCTCGCAGGCGGCCGGCCCGGGCGGCGACGTGTTCGCCCAGCTCAAACCGCTGTTCGAGAACGTCGCGATGGCCAAGGTCTCGGCCTCGGCGATCGAAGCGAAGGAACTCGGCCTGCTGCGCAAGGACGACATCGTCGCCTTCCACGCGCATGAGCTGCTGCACATCGCCAAACAGCAGGCGCTGGCCCTGGCCGAAACCGGCTACCGGCCGCCGATGCCCGCGCGGCGCATCCAGGTGGCCGGCGATGTCGGTATCGCCACGTTCCGGATGATGCTCGCGAACATGCTGGAAGGTCGCTTCATCTCCGAGCACGACGCCGAGATCGCCACCCGCATCGCCACTGTGGTGTGCGGCGGCGAGGTCGACCGCGGCGCGCTGGTGGACGAGGAATGGCTGATCCGCCTGGAGCGCGAGCATTTCGTCGCGCTGGCGCAGATGCCGAAGACCCAGGCCCGGATCCAGCACATGCTGCAGACCGGGAAACCGCTGCGGAATTAGTTGATGAAGAAGACCGGGCATCCTGCCGCGGCTTCTTCGCAGCGGGCGAAAACGTGGTTTTCGCCCGCTGCCGCGGTATCGATGAATCGATACCGCGCCGGCACGTCCCTGTGCCGGCCTACCCCATCAGACTCGGAGTGATCCAATGAGCAAGCAGGCCGTATACAAGCAAGTCCAGGACGCCTACATCGTCGCCGCCACCCGCACGCCGGTGGGCAAAGCCCCGAAGGGCGCATTCCGCAACACCCGTCCCGACGACATGCTGGCGCACGTGCTGCGCAGCGTGATCGCGCAGGCGCCGGGCATCGACGTTTCCCGCATCGACGACGCCATCATCGGCTGCGCCATGCCCGAGGGCGAGCAAGGCATGAACGTGGCGCGCATCGGCCTGCTGCTGGCCGGGCTGCCCAACACCATCGCCGCGCAGACCATCAACCGGTTCTGTTCGTCCGGCTTGCAGGCCGTGGCGATGGCCGCCGACCAGATCCGCCTCGGCAACGCCGACCTGATGCTGGCCGGCGGCACCGAATCGATGTCGATGGTGCCGATGATGGGCAACAAGGTGGCGCTGTCGCCGCAGGTGTTCGCGAAGGACGAGAACGTCGCGATCGCCTACGGCATGGGCATCACCGCCGAGAAGGTCGCCGAGGAGTGGAAGATCTCGCGCGACGATCAGGACGCCTTCGCCCTCGCTTCGCACCAGAAAGCCATCGCCGCGATCCAGGGCGGCGAGTTCAAGAGCGAAATCTCGCCGTACGAAGTGGTTTCGCGCATTCCAGATCTCGTCGGCAATGCCGTGCGCCTGAAGAAGGCGCTGATCGAGAATGACGAAGGCCCGCGCCCGGATTCGTCCATCGAAGGCCTGACCAAGCTCAAACCGGTGTTCCGCAACGGCCAGTTCGGCGGCACCGTGACCGCAGGCAACAGTTCGCAGATGAGCGACGGCGCCGGCGCGGTTTTGCTGGCCTCGGAACAGGCGATCAAGGATTACGGCCTGACCCCTCTCGCCCGCTTCGTCAGCTTTTCGGTGGCCGGCGTGCGTCCGGAAGTCATGGGCATCGGCCCGATCGCCGCGATTCCCAAGGCGCTGAAGCAGGCGGGTTTGACCCAGGATCAGATCGACTGGATCGAGCTCAACGAAGCCTTTGCCGCGCAGGCGCTGGCGGTGATCCGTACGTGCGGTATCGACCCCTCGAAGGTCAACCCGCTGGGCGGCGCGATCGCCTTGGGGCATCCGCTGGGCGCGACCGGCGCGATCCGCGCCGCGACCCTCGTCCACGGCATGCGTCGCCGCCAGCAGAAGTACGGCATGGTGACGATGTGCATCGGCACCGGCATGGGCGCGGCGGGCATTTTCGAAGCGCTGTAAACGCCAGTCGCAAGTCGCAGATATCCTTAGCAGGTTGCTGAAATACCTCCGTCCAGGAGGTATTTCAGTCCTCACGTCCGGCACTTGTCCGGACGTGCTCACGGCGAATCAATCGCTTACGCGCTTGCTTCGCCGGCGCAGCCATCCATGGCTGCGTTAACAGGCCACTGAAAGCCTGCTACCGCAGGTATTTCAGCAGCCTGTTAGAGCGGAGCAAAGCTCCGCTACCCGCTTTCCGGAGATGTGGCAGCGGAGCTCCGCTTTACGGGTAATGGCCAAGCGGAGCTTTGCTCCGCTCTACGGGAAATAGGGGAGCGGAGCTTTGCTCCGCTCTACGGGTTACGGGTTCACAGCGTTTCGGCCGATCCGGGCACTTCTTCCTGCGCGATCCGGTCCCTGCCGCCGCGCTTCGCCAGATACAGCGCGGCGTCCGCGCGCAGCCACAGGCTGTCGTAATCGTCGGTATCGCTCTGAGTGGTGGCGATACCGATGCTCATGCTCGGACGGATATCGCCGGTGAAGGGATAGACCGAGGCCCGCACCGCGGCCAGCAGACGCTGCGCCACCTGCGCAGCCTGAGCATGGCCCAGCCCCGGCAGCAGCACGCCGAATCGTCGCCGCCCAATCGTCCCAGTACATCGTTCGCGCTCAGTGCGCCGCGATAGACGTGAGCGATCTGCGACAGCGCCCGGTCGCCCGCAACTGCGCACCGATCAGATTGGCCAGGATCAGGCCCGGCCACGCGCCGCGCCGGAATACCGCGAAGGCCGCGTAACTGACCGCGGTCGGCGGAAACCAGAGGCTGGTGAAGGATGCGTACTCCAGCATCACCGCCGCAACGTAGGCGATCAACCAGATAGCGACGATCACCGATGTCGGCAGTAGCCAGTTCCACCACTGCGCCGCCGTGCGCCGCCGCCCGGCTACGTCAGGCCTCATCGTTTCCCCCCTTTCCCTCTCCCCCCAGTGGTTGCGAACAATCGAACGCAGCATCCAGGCTGATGAGTTGCTGACTCCGATCGACCGGAGTCGAGGCGGGAGAATAGCCCTCGACCGGCACAATGAACCTGCCCCCTCAAACCGGACGCCAGGAAGCGATACTTTCATCGCACCCTGGAGGTTCTTATGCAAGGCATTACCCGTCGTCGCTACACAGACGATTTCAAAGCTCAGGCAATCCTGTTGGCCGAGTCGCTCGGCCC
>JANLVT010000007.1:0-10151 GCA_031364125.1 Lysobacterales bacterium
TGGGCAGAATGGTGCGGGCCTTGCCGCCAAATGACGCCGACAATCGATCAGATTGCGGAGGATTATAACGGCAAAGCCGTGATCGGCAAGCTGAATGTCGACGAGAATGGCCAGACGGCGGCTCGCTATCAGATCCGCGGCATTCCGGCCCTGCTGCTGTTCAAAGGCGGCAAGATTGTGGATCAGCGCGTGGGCGCGGTGGGCAAGTCTGAACTACAGAAAATGTTAGACGCACACGTCTAAACGTTTCAAAACTTCAAATCAAAGGCCAAGCCTGGAAACGGGTTTGGCCTTCTGCTTTTCTAAGGCTGCTGTGGCAGTAACTCAGAAGATTGCTTCAGAATTTCCTGTTCTTGCGTAGAAAACTGCTTCTTCCAGGTAGAGCTTTGCAGACGGGATTGGCGCTCTCCCTCCGGCATGCCGCGCAACGTATTTAGTTCGTGATGGACGGCTTGCTTGCGCTCCTGCGGGAGCGCTTGAATATTTCGCGCGATCATGCGCACCTGCTGTTGCTGTTCCTTAGGTAAAGTTTTGAACTTTTGCAGCCGTTCTTCCAGTTCCGCCCGCTTTTCTGGCGGAAGCTTCTGAAGATGGTCTAAGCGTTTCTCAATACGGTCCCGGCGCTCCACGGGCAGAGCGTCAAGGGCCGTGCGGCGCTCCCCGGGGCTCATCTTTTCCAAACGCTCAATCTGCAGATCAGAGTCACGCTTAGGCGCGGCCGGCCCTTTCGCGTCACTTTCGCCAGTAGTGCGCTCACCCGCATTGCGCTCCGTCTTGGAACGCGGAGCAGGCCGTGGCCGAGCCACATGCTGGCCAAATACCGGCATGGACAAAAGCAGATATCCCGCGGCACAAAACCTTGCGAATCGAAATGTGGTGATAGCCCTCATTACATAGACTTCTGTGTGTTTTCTTTCTCTTCGCTGCCGGCGTCGAATTGATGAAGCATTTCCAGATCTTCCAGAGTTCGCTCTACCTGTTCCGCTTCGGTAGACGAAACCTGCACCGCACCGGTATGAATGCTCTTGGCCTGTGCCGACCAGAGGGGCGAAACCAGGCCACCGGGGTGATCTAAAACGAACCCGCCGACAACAAACAAAGCAACAGCCGCTACGGCAAACGATGGCTGAGCAAAAGTCTGGCGGATCGCCACTGCCCAGCGCTCATACCACGGTGAAGCCATGGCAGCCTCGATTTTTGCGTAGAGGGCGCGGTTGAAGCTTGTGCTGACCTCCGGTACTTTCCAGGCATCCAGAGCGAGCCATAAGCCGAACTGCTGAGCAGAAGATTGCGCACAAGAAGGACAAGAAGCAAAGTGCGCACGCGCGGAAGAATCCGTTGGGCTCAGAAGCAGGTCAACCCGTTCACTTTCCTTCAATGGGCATTTGGTCATCACTCTTGCTCTCCTTATCTTCCTACCTTTTTAAATCAATACTGTTGAAATCGTCACCATTTTAAGCCATGTGCGATAAACGAGCCCGTAAAGTTTCGTAAGCCCGAAATAACAATGACTTCACCGCGGATTCCGAACAACTCAATACCGCCGCGATTTGCGAATATTCCATCTCATCGTACTTATGCATCAAAACCGCCGCTCTCTGCTTATCCGGCAACCCTGCAATCGCGGCACGCACCTCGTTCAGCTTCACTTCATAAACCATCCGGCTTTCCACCGAAGGTTTTCTGTCTGAAACCTGCAAAGCAGGCGCGCCTTCCGTATCCTGATCCAGCCTCTCCTGACCGCGTTCGTTTTTGCCATCCCGCAGCCAATTCAGGGCTAAATGTGTTGCAATACGAAAAAGCCAGGTAGTGAATTTCGCCGTAGGCTCATAGGTGGCCCGAGACCGGTAAACTCGCAGGAAGACTTCCTGCCCCAGTTCTTCAGCGATTGCAAAATCCTGCACCATACGATACACAAAGTGCACAACCGAGGACCTGTGCTTTTCCAGCAACAGAGCAAAACTTGCCCCGTCGCCGTCCCGGACCCGAAGCATCAACTGGGCATCGGCATCCGGAGCCGATGTGGGCCCCATGCCATTGTTAACCCCTTGTTCCATGAAAGGTTTCGCTCGGGGAAATGAAAACGTATTCAGACGAAATTATTCGCCCCCCGGCGAACGTTCCATCAGAATGCGGATGGCCTGCTCAGGTGAGCGTTCGCCATGCAGAACGGCGTGCATTTGTTCGGAAATGGGCAAACTGACTTTTTCACGCAATCCCAGTTTTACCACTGAACCGGTACTCTTTATTCCTTCAGCAACGGTGCGCATATCGCGAGTAATTTCGGCCAGACTTCGGCCGTGCGCCAGTTGCACACCGATGGCGCGATTCCGGCTGAGTTCGCCGGTGCAGGTCAGCACCAGATCGCCCAGGCCGGCGAGGCCCATCAGGGTCTCGGCCTTGCCGCCGATGGCGAGGTTGAGACGCAGCATTTCGTTGAGGCCACGGGTGATCAGGCCCGCGCGGGCGTTGAGGCCCAGATTCATGCCGTCGGCGACGCCGGTGGCGACCGCCAACACGTTCTTCATCGCTCCACCCAATTCGGCACCGAGCATGTCCTCGCCGGTGTAGGCGCGGAACGCGGGCCCGTGCAGGGCGTCGGCCACCTGCTGGGCAAAGTCCGGGGTATCCGAATGCACCGTGAGCGCGGTCGGCAGACCGGCGGCGACTTCCTTGGCGAACGACGGGCCGGTGACCACCGCCAGCGGGACGCCAGGCGGCAGCAGTTCATCGGCGACTTCGTGCAGGAAACGCCCGGAGCCGGGCTCGAAGCCCTTGGTCGCCCAGGCCACGCCAGCATGCGCCGGACGCAGCGGCGCCAGTGCATGCAGGGTTTCGGCGAAAGCGTGCGAGGGCACCACCACCAGCACCAGATCGCAGCCGGCCATGGCGGCGGCCAGATCGGGCGTGGCGCGGAGGGTGTGGGGAAGCGGAATCCCCGGCAGATACCGGGGATTCTCGTGGCGGCCGTCGATCGCCGCGATGGTCGAAGCATCGCGGCCCCACAGGACCGTGGAGTGGCCGTGGCGGGCGATCAGCGCCGCCAGGGCCGTACCCCAGGAGCCGGCGCCGAGGACGGCGACGGCTGGTTTCGCGGCGGCGGTGTCCGGATGATCGGACGACATGCTCGAATCCAACGTCACGAAACGGGCGACGGGTCAGGCGTTGCCGGCGGTCTCGGCACCGGCCAGGGTGCCCTGCTCGGCGCGCTGACGCAGGCCTTCGGCGTACAGACCTTCGAAATTGATCGGCTGCAGCAGGAACGGCGGGAAGCCGCCGGCAGTGATCAGATCGCTGACGGTCTGGCGGGCATACGGGTACAGGATATTCGGGCAATGCACGCCCAGCATCGCGTCGAGGGTCTGGTCGTCGAAACCGCCAAGGCCGAACAGGCCGGCCTGACGCACTTCCACCAGATACACGGTCTTGTCGACGAGCTTGCAGGTCAGGGTCACGCCCAGCTCCACTTCGAACAGGTTGTCGGCGACGCGCTGGACGCGCTGGTTCAGGTTCATCTCCAGCGCCGGCTGGCCCTGCTCGTTGAACACCTGCGGCACACCGGGGGCCTCGAACGAGACATCCTTGACATAGATCTTCTCGACCGAGAAGGTCGGGCCGTTGGGTTCGGCTGCGGCGCCGTTGGCGACGGGTTCGGACATGGCAGAGCTCCTGAAAGGGAAAGCGGAAAAGAGGACGATTATCGCATGGCCCCGCGCGGGGCAAGCGCCGTCGGGAAGACAGTGCCCACCCATGTCGCCACGGCCATCTGATCTGGGAGCCGGCGTCCGCTTTTACAAGGCGCAGCTTCCGCAAGGCACGCGGGGCGGCTCCAATCGGGGGCGGTCCGATCGCACCGCCCGATAACGTCGACGAAGGCTCAGTGCTTGCCCTTGATCAGCGGCAGTTCCGCCTGCTGCCAAGCGGCGATGCCGCCATCGAGGATGTGGACCCGCTCGAAACCCGACTGTTTCAGGCGTTTTGCGGCGGCGGCGACCGTGTTGCCGCTCTGGCAGACCAGCACGATCGGCAGGGCCTTGGCCGGGGCCAACTGCTTGCTTTCGGGATCGAACTGGGCCATCAGCACGTTCTTGGAGCCGGCGATGTGGCCTTTCTGGAAATCGGCGGTAGGGCGCAGGTCCACCACCAGGGCATTGTCCTGGTTGATGAGGGCGGTCACTTCCGCCGGGCGCAGCGATTTATATCCGCGGAAAAAGCGCGACAGCTCGTTGCCGATGATGGCGGCGGTCAGGCCGACCAGCGCGATGCTGTAGACCGGGTTGCGGCCGGCGAAGGCCGAGAGTTCTTCGAAATTCACGGGGAAACGGGTCCGAATGGCGCGGGAAGCGCGCGCAGCGGCGGAATTGTCGCCTGCCGCGGGCCTGCTGGCAAAATCCCGCCTGGGCGGGAGGCCCGGGCGCTCATCCGCCCTGGGCGTTCACTGGCCTTGCCAGAAGTCCGGCAGGCTGTCGATCCACCAGTTCTTGGCTTCGGGGTCGTAGCGCCAAACCTCTGTGTAGCGGAGCCTGCGCTGCTGCATAGTGTTGCGGTTGATCACGTCGATCTGGACCTCGCGCATCTCGCTCCCGTCATCGCCGGGCATGCTGGCCAGATCGCGATAGCCGGAGATCTGGATCTGCTCGTAGCGCGAGAACTCGGCCGCGCTCATCGGTTTGTCCTTGCGGAGCTTGGGAGCGACCATGGTCCAGGCGCCCTCGAAATCGCCCCAGCGGATCGCCGCGGAATAGGCGTATTTGTTCTTTTCGAGAAGGGCTTCCTTCTTGCCCGCCGTCGCCGCGCCGGCCGTGGATGCCAGCAGCAGGGCGATCAGCAGCGTCGCGATCGTACGGATTGGGGTGCGGATCGGGGCGCGGGTCGGGGTGCGGGTCGCAGCAAGGGCTTGCATCGTGGCTCCGGGGCATTCTGGGGTAACAGCCGGCATGCTACCCCCTCAGCTTGACCGCGTAACGCGACCGGCACTCGGTCGCCACACCGCCTTCAGGTAATGCCACCTCCGCCAGCACGCCCAGCCGGGCCCGTCCGCGGCTGCGCAGGGTGTCGAGGAAGAGCTGCCAGGATTCGCCGTCGACCAGCGCGGCGGTGGCTTCCAGGTCCGCGTACAGCGGTGCGCGGTAGCGGATTTCGCTGTCGGCGACGAAGACATCGGCTTCGATCCCGGCTTCGGCCAGCCGAAGCGTGATCAGGCTCCAGCCGGCGAGCGTCATCAGCGAGGTGAGGCTGCCGCCGAATGCGCAGCCCTTGTCGTTGATATTCGGCGCCAGCGGCGCATGCAGGCGCAGGCGTTCGCCGGTCGCCTCGACGATGCGCAGACCCATCGCCATCGCCGGCGGCATCGCCATCAGTTCGGCTTCGAGCGCACGCCGGGGCGACAGTCGGATCGCACTGGCGGCGGGCGGCGGGCGGGTGCAGGGGAACAATTCGGTCATCGGCAACGCTCGGGGGAAGTCGGGGCCTATCTGCTGCGGGCATCTCTGACGTGAAGCCGGCTTGCGGGTAAAGATACGAATAGCCAAGCTGGGCAGATGCGTAAAACCGGCCCGACGACACCCCGCAGCGAGCGGCGCGAAGACTACACGGCGCCCATTGTGGTTTCGTTGCGGCCCGCCAACGACCATGCCGCGATGCGTCACGCCGCGGCCGTATACGGCCTGCGCGTGGTCGCGCTGTCGCCGTGGCGGATCGCGGCGCGCGACGACAACGCGACCAGCGACGCGCTGGATGAAGCGCTGACGGCAGGGATCGTGATCGTCACCAGCCCCGCGGCGGCCCGCGCCGCAGCCATGCTGGCGCCGCTGCGGGCAAGGCGCGGGCAGGTGTTTTACGCGATCGGCGGCGGCACCGCCACTACACTCCGGCGTATGGACATCGATGAAGTTTGCGTACCGGTGCGCATGGACAGCGAAGGCCTGCTGGCATTGCCGGCCCTGCGCGATGTGCGCGGCCTCGACATCGGCCTGATCACCGCGCCCGGCGGCCGCAACCGGATCGGCCCGGATCTGCAGGCGCGCGGCGCGCGGGTGCGCCGCGCCGATGTCTATGTTCGCGAACGCATCGCGCTGTCGCCGGCATCGATCGCCCGACTGCGCGCGTTCGCCGGCCCGCTGCTGCTGCCGGTCAGCAGCGGCGAGGCCTTGATCGCGGCGCTGGCCGCCGCCCCCGCCGACATCGCCACGCGTCTGCGCGGCGCGGCCGTACTCGCGGCCAGCGAACGTCTGGCCGCGCTCGCCCGCGAAGCCGACTTCACCGATGTGCGTATCGCCGGCGGGCCGCGACCCGCGCAACTGCTCGCGGCCGCATTCGCGGACGCGTAAGGCCTCGCAACGCTGCGTTCAGCATCGCGCGCCATCGCAGCGGCAACATCCGGCCGACATCCCGGCTACCATGACGCGCATGCCGCACACGATGCCGCCGGCCACCCCCACCATGACCGAAAGCGCCACGCCCGCCATCGTCGGCGAACCCGCACCCACGCTCCCGCATCGCCCCGTCCGGCGCGGCGGCGGAGTGTGGCTGGCCGTGCTGCTGGCGTTCGCCGCGACCGGCGGCTGGCTCTGGTACAGCGACCACCAGCGCACGGAACGCGAGCGCGCCGCCGACATCGAAGCCACACAGCGGGTGCAGGCACTCGAAGCGCGTCTAGACCGCCTGCGCGGCGACGTGCGCGGCCACAGCCAGCGCCTGCAGCAGACCGACGCCACCAACCGCGTGCTGCGCGATGAACTGCTGGGCATGGGTCAGCGCGCAACGCTGCTGGAAGGCAACGTCGCCAAACTGGCCGACGCCAACCGTCACGGCGCGCAGGCGCTGCGCCTGGACGAAGCCGAACTGCTGCTTACCCTCGGCCAGCAGCGTCTGCAACTGGCGGCCGATCTGGAAGGCGCGCGCCACGCCTACGCGCTCGCCGCCGGTGTGCTGGACGGCATCGACAGTCCGGGCGCGCTGAATCTGCGCCAGGCGTTGGCGCAGGAGCGCGCAGCGCTCGAAGCCCTGGACGCCGATCCGCGCCGCGTCGCGCTGCAGCGGCTGGATACGCTGGCCGCGAAACTGCCCGACCCCGCCGCACTGCCGCGCGCACCTGCGGCGGCCGCAGACGCGCCGTGGTGGGATCGGGTGCTGGCGCGACTGGTCAGCGTGCGCCGCAACGACGCGCCGGTCGCGATCGCCAGCGAAGACCGCGAGGCCGGCGACATCGCCCTGCAGCTGGAACTCGCGCTGGCGCGCACCGCGATCGAACGCCGCGACACCGTCGCGATGCGCGCCGCACTGACCCGCGCCGACGCCTGGGTGCTGCGGCTGTGGCCGGCATCGCCGCAGCGCAAGGCCGCGCTGGAAGAACTGCGCGCGCTGCGCGCTGCGACGCTGGCGCTGGACATTCCGACGCTGGGCAGCACCCTCGAACAACTGCGGGCGCAGCGGGGGACGTGATGCGGCATTCCGAAAACACATCGCATGCGTCGCATCGCGACGCGACCTTTCAGGCATGAACCTCTTCCGCAACCTGCTGTTCTGGCTGCTGCTCGCGCTGACCGGCGCGCTGCTCGCGCAGGTGCTGGTGCAGGATCCCGGCTTCGTGCTGGTGCGCTATCTCGGCACCACCGTCGAATCCACGCTGGTCGGTGGGCTGCTGATGCTCGGCACCGCGCTATTCGCGCTGTGGCTGCTGTGGAAACTGGTCGCGCTGCCGTTCAAGCTGTGGCGGCAGCGGCGCGAGCGCAATGCGCGCGCACGCCTGGGCGACGGCTTCGAGGCCCTGCACCAGGGCCGGTATGCGCAGGCCGAAAAACTGCTGTCGAAATCGGCGCAGAACCCGCGCTTCGAAGCGCCGGCGCGGGTGGCGGCGGCACAGGCCGCGCTGGCCCGCGGCGATGCCGACGCCGCGACCGCGCATCTGGACGCCTTGCCGACGCAGCATGCGCCGCTGCGCGCGCTGGTGCTCGCCGACGCGGCTCTGGCCGAAGGCCGCGCCGCGGACGCCACCGCCGCGCTCGATGCCGTCGCCGATCGGGCGCTGCCGCCGCGCGCGCTCGCCCTGCGCGCCGATGCGCTGGCCGCGCACGGCCGCAGCGCGGAGGCCTACGGCATGCTGGGCGCGTTGCGCCAGCAGCAGGCGCTGACGGCGTCGCAATGCGCAGAACGCGAACGCCTGTGGGCGGCGCGCATGCTGGACGAAGCCGACGACGGCAACGCCCTCGCCGGCCACTGGGACGCGCTCCCCGCAGCGCTACGGACCGTGCCCGCGGTGGCCCGCGCGTATGCCAACCGCGCCGCGGCGCTGCGCTGGGACGATGCCGCCGCCGGCTGCCTCGAAGCCGCGATCGACGCGCAGTGGGACGACGCGCTGGCCGCCCACTACGGTGCGCTGCCGGTCGAACGGCTCGACGCCGCCGCACTCGCGCGCCGTCGCGCCCACGCCGAACGCTGGCGGCTGGCGCACCCGGATAACCCGGGCGCACTGCTCGGGCTGGCGCGAATCGCCCGCGCGCAGGGCGAATGGCCGCTGGCCGAACAGGCCCTGCACCGCGCCATCGCCGAAGGCGGCGACGACGGAGTCTGGGCGACCGACCTCTGGGAAGCGCACATCTGGAAAGCCCATATCTGGGAAGAGCTTGGCCATGGCTTCGCGCAGGCCGGCGACGACGCGCTGGCGCGGCTGAGTTACCGCAACGCACTGCGCGCGCTGCGCGGCGAAGCCGCCGATGCGCTGGCCGCACAACAGCTCGAACAGCGGCATCCCGTCGCGGACGCGACGGGCGACCCGCACGATATGCCGGGCCTTGCGCCCAAGTGACTGAACGCCCGTACGTCAGTCCACGGCGCTCGGCTATGCTTCGCCCAATGCGCCCATACACCCGCCGATGACACCGCCCAGCCACGCCGTTCCGAGCATCGACATCGATCCGCACGACGCAACGGGCGTCCGTCTGTCCGGCGAATGGACGATCGGCCACGCCGACGCGATCAGCGCGGCCCTGCGCACGGTGCCCGAAACGGCCCGCCGCCTCGATGCCACCGCGGTCACGCGGCTCGACTCGCTCGGCGTGCTGCAACTGCTGCGTTACGTCGCCCGCAACGAACTCGATGCCGATGCCCTGCAGTTCCACGACGACCACCGCGCGCTGGTGCAGGTGATCGAGGACGTGAAGGACGGGCGGCCGAAAACCAAGAAGGCCTACGGCTTCGCCGCCGCACTGGAACGGCTCGGCCACGCGATCCACGACAACGGCCGGGAAGTGGTCGCGCTGGTGAGCTTCCTCGGCGAGACCCTGGTGAAGCTGGGGCGCACCGTGACCCAGCCGCGCCGGCTGCGCCTGATCGCCACCGTTTTCCACATGGAACAGGTCGGCCTGGACGCGGTGCCGCTGGTGATACTGCTGTCGTTCCTGGTCGGTTCGGTCATCGCCTTCCTGGGCGCGAACATCCTGGCCGACTTCGGCGCCTCCATCTATGTCGTGGAGCTGGTCAGCATTGCGTTCCTGCGCGAATTCGCGGTGCTGCTGACCGCGATCATCCTCGCCGGCCGCACCGCCAGCGCGTTCACCGCGCAGATCGGCTCGATGGTCAGCCGCGAGGAAGTCGACGCCATCCGCACCCTCGGCCTGGATCCGGTCGACCTGCTGGTGATTCCGCGCCTGCTCGCGCTGATCGTGATGCTGCCGCTGCTCACCTTCATCGCGATGCTGGCCGGCCTGCTCGGCGGCATGGTCGTGGGCATGACCAGCCTCGACATTCCGATTCAGGCCTATTACGGACGGCTCGAAGAAACGATGGAGCTGCGCCATTTCCTGGTGGGCATGGCGAAAGCGCCGATCTTCGCGATGGTGATCGGCCTGATCGGCTGCCTCGAAGGCCTGCAGGTCACCGGCACAGCGCAGTCCGTGGGCGAACGCACCACGTCGAGCGTGGTCCAGGCCATTTCGCTGGTGATCGTGTTAGACGCGTTCGCGGCGATCTGGTTCATGCATATGGGGTGGTGATGCGCATTCCGACCCGCCGACCAGCGAACGACATACGGCAAAAGCACCGTCGTGGGGGGGCGGGGCCGGGGGGCGGGGGGGGGGGGGGGGGGGGGGCGCAGAAAGAGAAGCACCGCGGGGGGCGGGCGGGCCCGGGGGGGGGAGACGCACCCCCCCCCC
>JANLVT010000038.1:0-63689 GCA_031364125.1 Lysobacterales bacterium
GACACGCCGAGGCCGGCAATGATGTTGGTGCCGTGGCCCGTGGTCGAGGCTTGCGCGATGTGCTGCACCGGCTTGTACTGGGTGCCGGTGTAGTACTCGGTGACCCAGACCATGGCCGCGGTCAGCACCAGGCCGACAGCACAGGCGCCGAACAGCCTCAGATGCGTGTCGGCACCCAGCGCGTCGGCCGGCATCACTGCCGTGGTGACAAACCAGAAGGCGACCAGCGACAACCCACCCGCTACCGCCAGGCCCTTGTAAAGCGCCGGCATCACGTTCTTCATGCCCGGGCTGGCCTTGACGAAGCCGCAGCCGATGATCGACGCGATGATCGACACGCCGCCCAGCAGCAGCGGGTAGACCACCGCGGCCATCGGCGCCGAGGCCACCACCAACGCACCCAGCGCCATGGTGGCGATCAGCGTGACGGCGTAGGTCTCGAACAGGTCGGCGGCCATGCCGGCGCAGTCGCCCACGTTGTCGCCCACGTTGTCGGCGATCACCGCCGGGTTGCGCGGGTCGTCCTCGGGGATGCCGGCTTCGACCTTGCCCACCAGGTCCGCGCCCACGTCGGCGCCCTTGGTGAAGATGCCGCCGCCCAGGCGCGCGAAGATCGAGATCAGCGACGAACCGAAGGCCAGACCCACCAGCGCGTGCAGCGCCGCTTCGCCGGTGATGCCCATGTACTGGGTCAGAATCACGTAATAACCGGCCACGCCCAGCAGGCCCAGACCGACCACCAGCATGCCGGTGATCGCGCCGCCGCGGAAGGCGACGTCCATCGCCGGGCCGATGCCGCTGCGCGCGGCTTCGGCGGTGCGGACGTTGGCGCGGACCGACACGTTCATGCCGATGTAGCCGGCGGCGCCCGAGAGCACCGCGCCGATGAGGAAGCCGATTGCGGTCGGCCAATTCAGGAAGAATCCGATCAGCACGAACAGCACCACGCCGGCGACGCCGATGGTGGCGTACTGACGGTTGAGATAGGCGCGCGCGCCTTCCTGGATGGCGCCGGCGATCTCCTGCATGCGGGCATTGCCGGCGGGTTGTCGATTGATCCAGCGTGCCGAGATGATGCCGTACAGGATCGCCACGACCGCGCAGGCCAGCGCGATCATCAGTCCATATTGCTCAAGCATGAAACCCTCCCCATAGTCGTAAGTGTGACAACGGTAGACAGCACGCGGGAAAAACCTGCAGCCATGCAGCCTGCCGTGATCGGCTCGGCCGCATGCAACCGCCCGACTATGGCATAGCGGGCGCCTCCGTTGGAACCTGATATTTAGTGGGTGATGGTGATCCTGACGACGCGCCACGACCGGCATCACGGATGCTGCGTCGCAGCATCCTCGGCCCACTGTGCGGCCCGGGTTCAGCCGCTGCGGGGCAGGGTGGCCTCCGCTGGCCGGCGTTCCGATCCGTTCAAGCGTGCGACGGCCATGTCCCATCGATCGCGTTTCGCGATCCGGCTTCACGGTCGATTCGCCTCGATCCAACTGTGTGGAGAAGTCCGAATGCATCCCTGGTGTCTTGCGATCTTCCTGCCGATTTCACTGCTTTCCGTCGGTACGACAGCGGGCGCTGCCGGCCCGCAGCCTGAAATCCAGCGCGAGCCCTTCCCCGCGCAGACGCCCGGGCAGGTCCACACCATCCGCATCATTCCGGAAACCTGCGCCTATCTGCGCGGCGGTTTCGTCGCAGACGCCGCCACGCCTTACCGCTACGGCGCCGCATCCACCGGCAAGCGCTGTCAGCCGCGTGCGCGGCTGGTCGATCCGGTCAAGGCGAAACCGTCGGCCGAGAGCGGCTGGATCCTCAACGACCTGATCCGCATTCCCAATGCCGCCTGCCCCGCGCAGCAGGCGGTGATCCGTGTGTGGCGCAAACCCGCGAACAACACGCCGCCGCCGGCCGACGCCCAGGGCCGCCCGCGGATCTATCTGGAAGACGCCAAGCGCCAGGCCGCCGCCGGCAAGATCGCGCCGCTGGCGCAGTACGCGGCGGTGCTGACGATGGAAGGCGGATGCCGCTGAAAGCGGCCGACGCGTTTCAGCCGGGTAAACCAACCCCGACGCTGCGCAGGAAGGTTTCCACTTCGCGGGTGTAATCGTTGTCCTCGCCCAGGTCGCGGTTGATCTCCATGTGCGACATGGGTTTTTCCATCAATTGCGTGCGCGTGCCATAACCCGCAGCCTTGTCGAGGAACACGCGATTGGCCGGGCACGAATCGCGGCGGCCGCTGGCGCAGACCGCCAGCACTGGCGCGGTCTTTGCGCCGATCTGGGCAACCGGCGACGCCGCGCGCCAGTATGCGGGATCGTCGCCGAACGCATTGTCCAACAGCGGCAGGTTGCGGCCCTGCATCGCTGCTTCGGTGTCGATCGCGCCGCCGTCCAATAAAACACTGGCCCGCCACGGTTTCACGCCGAACTCGCGTGCCATCTTCGGCGAAGCCGCCAGCAGCCCGACCAGATGCGCGCCGGCAGAATGGCCCATCAGTACGAAGCCTTCGGGATCGCCGCCGAGCGCGGCCACTGTGTCCTGCGCCTTCGCGACCGCGCGCGCGATGTCGCGCGCCTGCTCCAGCGGATCGGTGTCGGGCAGCATCCGGTAATTTGTCGAAATCACGATCGCGCCGGCGGTGGTCCAGCGCTTCTGCTTGGCTTCGATCAGCCCGCGCATCGCCTTGTCGCCGCGACGCCAGCCGCCGCCGTGGACGTAGAAGATCGTCGACGCGCCTTTCGTGTGCGCCGGCAGATACACATCGAAGCGCTGCGCCGGATGCGTGCCGTAGGCGACCTCGCGCATCGCGGGCGCCGCGGAGGTCTGCGCGGCGGCTGGCGCCGGCTGGCGGAACACCGCGCCCACCGCCAGCAGCAGTACGAATCCCAACCCGGGCCAGGGCGAACGGCGCGACGCGGCATTCACGGCTTGCGCTCGTGCGGCTTGCGGTGCGTGCGCAGCCATTCGCGACGTTCTTCCGGCGTCATCGCTTTCAGACGTTCGCGCAGTTCCGCACGCTCCGCCGGCGGCAGGCCGCGGCCGCGCTCGAACGCCGCGCGCGCCTCCTTGCGCTGCTCGGGCGACATCTGTTCCCAGCGGCGTTTGCCTTCTTCGGCGCTGCGGCGCTGCTCGGGCGTCATCCCCTGCCAGCGCTCGGCATGCTGCAGCATCCGCCTGCGTTCGCGGGGATTGCTGTTCCAGCGCTCGCGCACCACCGCGACTATCGCTTCGCGCTGCGCCGGCGACAGGCGCTCCCACTCCGGCGGCTGCGGCGCGTTCTGCGCTTGCCGATGCGGTGGTGGTGGTGGTGGCGTCTGCGCGGACGCCACGCCGATGAAGGCCATACCTGTGCAGGCGAGCAGCGCCGCGCACAGCAGGGTGGGCAATGCGTTCATACGATTCATAGCAACTCCGAGGTTCATAACAACTCCGAGCTATGGGCCTGGGCGCTGTCCGAGCCCAGCCACAGATAGAAATCCGGACTTTCTTCCAGCGCGTCGAAGCCCATGGCGTCGTCGGCGCCGGAGAATTCGGCCGCCAGCAGTTCTGCCGGCAGTGCGTCGTCGATGAGGACGCTGTCGACCGCCGGCTCCGGCGTGTCCGTGCTGGCAACGGCGGTTGCCGGGTTGGTGGCGGCGACCGGCGTCGTTGCGGTTGCCGGAACCGCAGGAGACGGATCCTGGGCAACGCCGGTGGGCGTCACCGCGATCTCGCCCGGCGACGGCGTGACGGTGTCGCCAACGTCGCGCAGCGCGAACAGCCCGATCGCCAGCGTCAACGCAGCGGCACTGCCCAGCGCGAGCATCGGCCAGCGGCGCGGGGCGGACGGCCGTGCGTGTTCCGCCAGCGCGGCGCGACGGCGCTGCGCGAGCTGCGCGCGGACGCGCGGCGAGAGGTGGTCCAGCGACGCGGCATGCGCGCTGCGCACGGCCTGCGCAAGCCTGTCGTCGTTGCGCGCATCGCGGTCGTCGTGTGTATGGCCCGAAGTCATCGGAAATCCTCCAGCTGTTTCTGCAGAGTGTCGCGAGCCCGCGAGAGATGGGTTTTCACCGATCCCTCGCTGCAGCCCATGATCCGCGCGGTGGTGGCGACATCGCAGTCTTCCAGCACGCGCAGGGTGAAGGCTTCGCGCTGGCGCGCGGGCAGCGCGCGCAGTGCGGTGGCCACGGATCGATACGCCTCGCGGTTGTCGTGCAGCCGTGCGGGGCCAGGCGCGTCGTCGGGCGCCTGTTCGATCCAGTCGATGGTGTCGTCGTCCGCAGTCTTCGCGCTGGGCGACACCAGCCAGCGCATCCGGAACAGGCTGCGCCGCTGTATGTCGACGATCCGGCTGCGAAGGATGCTCCAGAACAGCGGCGTCCATTCCGCCGACGGCCGCTCGCGATACCCCATCATCCGGATCATCGCGTCCTGCACCGCATCCAGGGCGTCCTCGCGATGTCGCAACCCCAGTTCGGCGAACCGGAACGCGCGCGCCGAGATGCCTTCGAGAAACTTGTCCATCGACAGGCTGGCATCGAGAGAAAAATCCTCGACCGCCACCGGGGAGTGGACGGCCGAGGGAACGCGCGTGGGGGTGTCTTCGGAGCTCACGCGCGCAAGCTTAAAGCCGGGGAGGTCAGCATCGGTGGATCGGCCGTCGGCCATACGGGTCCAGCCTCAACGCCTGCGGGTACGGCGGCGGTCGGGCCGCGCGCCGCGGCGGTCAGGGCGGCTGTCGATCATGGCTGCACGCGCATCCGGCATGGCGGACAGCAGCGGGGCAGGGATCTGAGGCTTCATGGCGAATCCTTCTAAGCAGATGTCGGAGAGGCGGCGGGCCGCAGGGAGGGAAACGCCCCGGCTGCGGCCCGGTTGACAGCGTTTTGCCGGAAATCCGCGTGCAGATGCGCCACCGGCTACCTCGAGGCATCTTTCCTTCCCCGCTGCCCCGCTTGTCTCCTTCCCCCGCCCGCGGGGGAAGGCCGGGATGGGGGCGCCCGCCGCCCGATGGTTTGTCCCGACGCGGCGGTTATGATGCCGGCAGACCCTGGGAGAACAACAATGGCGGATGGTTTCGTAGCGCTTTACATTTTCATGCTGGCGGCGATCGCCGGGCACGTCATCATTTCGCGGGTGCCGGTGATCCTGCACACCCCGCTGATGTCCGGCAGTAACTTCATCCACGGCATCGTCCTGATCGGCGCCATGGTGGTGCTGGGCCACGCCGACACCACGCTGGAGAAAGCCATCGGCTTCGTCGCCGTGCTGCTGGGCGCCGGCAACGCCGCCGGCGGTTACGTGGTGACCGAACGCATGCTCGACATGTTCAAGTCGTCCAAGAAGCCTGACGCCAAGTCCAGCGCCAAGCCGGGAGACAAGGCATGAACTTCACCACCGAAGAAGTGCTGTCGCTGCTGGTCAAGACCAGCTATCTCGTCGCCGCCACCCTGTTCCTGCTCGGCCTGCAGCGCATGGCCTCGCCCAAGACCGCGCGCAGCGGCATCCAGTGGGCCGGCGTGGGCATGCTCATCGCCACCGTCGCAACACTATTTCTGCCTGGCCTGCACAACATCGGCCTGATCGTCGCCGGCATCGTCATCGGCACCGCCGCCAACTGGTACTGGGGCAAGAAGGTCGCGCTGACCGACATGCCGCAGATGGTCGCGCTGTTCAACGGCATGGGCGGCGGTTCGGCCGCTGCCATCGGCGCGGTGGAGCTGTTCAAGTATTCCGCCGCGGGCACCGGCCCGAACTACGTGACCCTGGGCCTTGCGGTGATCGGCGCGCTGATCGGCGCGGTCTCGCTCACCGGCTCGGTCATCGCCTGGGCCAAGCTCGACGGCCGCATGGACAAGCGCTACACCTTCCCGGGCCAGCAGATCTTCAACGCGCTGGTCGGCATCGCCGCCATCGTGCTGGGCGCGCTGGCGCTGTACACCCTGGAAGTGCCGTACATCATCGCGTTCTTCGTCGCCGCGCTGGCGCTGGGCGTGCTGATGACCCTGCCCATCGGCGGCGCCGACATGCCGGTGGTCATCTCGCTCTACAACGCCTTCACCGGCCTCGCGGTCGCGTTCGAGGGCTACGTGCTGGGCAACGAAGCCCTGATCATCGCCGGCATGATGGTCGGCGCCGCGGGCATCCTGCTCACGCGATTGATGGCCAAGGCCATGAACCGCTCGATCAACTCGGTGCTGTTCTCCAACTTCGGCGCCACCGGCGAAGCTGCGGCCATCGAAGGCAGCCAGAAACCCATCGACGCCAGCGACGTGGCCGCGATGATGGCCTTCGCCGAACGCGTGGTGATCGTGCCCGGCTACGGCCTCGCTGTGGCGCAGGCGCAGCACAAGATCTGGGAGCTCAGCCAGCGCCTGATCGAACGCGGCGTGAAGGTGAAATTCGCGATCCATCCTGTCGCAGGGCGCATGCCTGGGCATATGAATGTGCTGCTGGCTGAGGCTGGTGTGCCTTATGACTTGATCGTGGATATGGAGGACATCAATCCGGAGTTCGCCAATACCGATGTGTCACTGGTGATCGGTGCGAATGATGTGGTGAATCCGGTTGCGAAGACGGATCCGGCCTCGCCGATCTATGGCATGCCGATTCTGGATGTGGTGAATTCGAAGAACACGATCGTGATCAAGCGCGGCAAGGGGACGGGGTTCGCGGGGATCGAGAATGCGCTGTTTTATGCGGATAACACGCGGATGCTGTATGGGGATGGGGCGGAGATGGCGAGTGCGTTGGTTAGTGAGTTGAAGGCGTTGGATGGGGGGCATTGATGTGATCAGGGTGTCGTGTGTGTCATATTTACATGACGGTAGAGGTAAGGAATGAATGATCTTGTGGGGAAGGTAAGCTGGGCGATGCTGCTTTTCGTCGGCTTTGCCCGCATCGCCTTCGCAGGCGGTATGGAGAACTATCCGCCAATATCTCCAGCGCTAAATCGGGAGATGGATGGGGAGCTTCACGATGTACCTCTGATTGATCCGGCGCTGCCACAACGTGCAGTATCATTGCGTGTGCGCAGCGAACCGATTTATCCCAGGTATGAACTTTGCAACGGTATCGGCGGTAATGTAAGAGTAATTCTGAGCATCGACGAGGCAGGGAATGTAACCGATGCGAGTATCCAGAAATCTTCACGCAGTAGAGGTTTGGATCGTGCTGCTGTTAGGGCTGTCCGGAACTTTAAATTCGATCCAGAAATTCGCAACGGCGAACCGATACCGACGCAAGGCGCTGTGCCGTTCGAATTTTTTGTCGACGGCAATAACAAAATGAGTGATTGTGCCGAATTGATGTTGAATAATGAGGGGGGGTTAACCCGCGACCATTTTTTTGCCGGCGAGAAAATCTTGCTTCGAGTAAAACGAGCGTTTCATGGGGGTGAGAAAATTCGAGTGCTCTGGACGTATCTGGAGGATGACGGCTACGGTGGCGATGACTATGAAGCCCCCTTGTTCGAGCAATATGAAGAGACGAAGGAAGTTCAGTCTTCCGGAGTGCAAACGATAAATTTCATCTTGGCGACAGAGAAGAACTGGCCTTCTGGCTCGTACGATGCTGAAGTGCATATCGGTGAAGAGCTTGAGGCCAGAGCAAATTTCAGGCTTGATCCGCCATGAAGACAGCCTGTCAGATACGAGGACCTAAGACTGGGACACCCACAATCTGAAACGCTGAAATGTGCGAGGCGATTCGATCTCCCGAATCGCTTCGATCTTCGACGTAGCGCGTAGGGTGGGGTGAGCAAGTAGGGTGGGCCCCTGGCCCACCATTCGGGCAATGAAATCATCTTCGCCATTCGCAATTGATAGATTGCCTGCCTTCGATCGATTGCCGTTGCGGCGGATGTGTCGTGATGGTGGGCCAGGGTCCACCCTACGCAGCTTGCGGGTGTTTCATCATCGATGGGATTTCTTCGGCAGAAGGGGTGTGCGATGCGTTTTGTAATTTTTCTTGTGGCGGTGTTGCTTCCGTTTTCCGCGATCGCCGCGGAGCGCGGTGGATTCAGTGTGATCGGCGAGTGGGAGTGGAATCCCCTGGACGGCGTTTGTCCGGAGCGTTTCACCTATCGCGCCGACGGTATGGTGATGATGCAGAGCGGCGAAGAGCGTCTGGTGAAGACGTATGTCATCGTCAAGGTTTCGAGCGACATGTATCGGCTTACGAGCACCGTAAAAGCCACGAATGGAAAACCCGACTGTCGAGGCGATCTTTCTCCGGTCGGCACGAAGTCCAGCGCGTTCGTGATGCCGACCAAGGGCCGCGCTTTTCTCACCTGTACCTCGATGGACAAGGCTACGTGCTTCGGTACCGCCAAGGCCGTGAAGCGCAAAAAATGAGCGCGTGAAAAGACTGGGACACCCACAATCTGAAGCGCTGAAACCCGTAAGGCGGGTGAAACCCGCCGCGTCGGAACGGTGGCGCCGCAGACCGTGTGATTCGGTCGGATGCCGTGCTTTGATTGCAGAAGGCGGGTTGGCACCCGCCCTACGGCGCTGAGCCCTTCATTTCCTTCCGGCAGAAGGCCGTATGGCGTAGCGCATCCGCAATCACGGGCAGAAATAGTCTGTCGACACAAGTGTCGTGCATGAGCGAAAAATCCACCAGCCGCTGCAGGATTTCGTCCTTTGCGGCGCGCAAGCGCCTACTGGACATGCCAGAACATCTCCCTGCAACTTGTTGCCGCACCACTTCGGCATTGCATATCCGGATACGCAGTCGAAGTTGGTCAGACACGGGGCGTTGAATGATGGCTGCGGCACGGGATTCTTCAGGAAGCAGCGCGCAGACGGGCCTTTTAATCCTGCTCGAACGAATGTCCACGCTGCGCAGCTTGTATTTCCGGCGCAGGCATCTGCGCATTGCTGTGCAGTTTGAACATCGAGTGCTGCAATATCGCTGCCAAACAGGTCATGCCCGTAACCGGGAGCTGAAAAAAGCACGGCGAAGGCAACACACAATTTCAGCTTTTTTCTCAAACTGGGAGATTTCATGGCGTGCCCTTTTTTTGCAGGCAAAGATACGCACAGAGTACGCCGTATGCGCACGGCGTTTCTGCTAACCGAAGATGCAAACCCTCATCTCAATGATGAACACGTATGAACCGCAGTCTGGCGGCCAAGGTCCTAAGACTGCAAGAAGAATGGG
This sequence comes from Lysobacterales bacterium, assembly GCA_031364125.1. Lineage (GTDB taxonomy): Bacteria > Pseudomonadota > Gammaproteobacteria > Xanthomonadales > Xanthomonadaceae > Lysobacter_I. Next base: position 9,145 of record JANLVT010000038.1, read on the forward strand.
AAGAATGGGGGAAGACTGGGACGCCCACAATCAGAAATGCCGAGGGAAGATTGGGACACCTAGGGAAGACTGGGACACCCACAATCGAGGAGGGAAGACTGGGACACCCACAATCAGAAATGCTGAAACGTGCGATTCGTTCTCCCGAATCGCTTCGATCTTCGACGTAGAAAGCCGGATCGAAATCCAATCGTCCACGATAGATCCTCCCCGACGGGCGACGATTCCGCCTCCGCAGTTCATCCCAACTTGACCGCCAGGCGAAGGCCCTTGAGCCAGCGTTGACCAAGGCGTTCGGCGAGTGCGATCAGATCCTGAGCAGACCCCGCCGCGCGCGCCCAACCGTTGCCGTAGGCGGCGACACGCGTCGTCCAGCACGCCGGGTTGCGATCGATGATCGAAACGATGGCAGGCGCGTCCTGCGCGATCCGTCCACGTTTACCCGGTGCGAGCGTGCGGCCGGTCCAATCCAGAAGTTGTAGATAGTCCGCCGTGGACAAGCTCAAATCGGGAGACAGGTTCCCCGCGATCGGTTTCAGCGGTCGGGTAAGCATCGCTGGACTCGACTGCGCGATTGCGATGCGCGTCGCCACGCTGGTATGCACGGAGGCTTCCAGGCGATCCGCGATTCCGGCGCGGATCGGGTTCAGATCAACGTATGCCATGGCGGCGAGCACCGAGCGCTCGTCGCACAATGCCTGGCACTTGTAGCGGCCTTCCCAGAATCGCCCCTTGCAGGCGTCCTCGCGATTCGCGCGACGTGCGATGGGTTCGACCAGGCAACGCATCAGCCAGGACAGGCTCCCGAGCCGCCGACGGATCAGCTCGAGCTGCGCCGGATCGGCGAGCAGACGCATGCGCTTGTGCTCGATGGCTGCTTCGGTGTCTTCGCGTGGGGGAAAAAGGCGCACCCAGCGGGTTGCCACTTCTTCATCGCTCCATGCCGATGCATCGGAGGGATTGATCCTGACCACCAGATGCAGATGATTGCTCATGACCGCATAGGCATGGATGGCGACTGCGTAACATTCGGCCAGCAGATGGATGCGTGCTTCAACCCAGCCCTTGCGATGTTCAAAGGAGCGCCCGGAGTAGTGATCGACCCCGCACAGGAAGGCACGGCGCACGCATCGCTGGACGCAGTGATAGGTGCCGGCGAGATCGGGTGGAGCGATGTGGGAGCGCGGTCGGGTCATGCGGCTACCGTGCCTTTACGCGATATGGCGGGATATCGGGGATTGCGGTAAGTTTCTGTCGGGAAAGTCTGAGTTGTGGGTGTCCCGATGCGCGATCTGTGGGTGTCCCGATGCGCGATCTCCCGATGCGCGATCCCCGATGCGCGATCTCGCCGATGCGCGATCTATCTTTTCCTATCGAATTCTGCCCCCCCTCCATGGCGCATGACGCCTTCGGCTTATGTCCCCTATGAAGCCGACCCTGATGGCGACTGCCTGCGGCTCGTTGTCGACGCGTTCGCGGGATGACTAAAATCAGGACATGATGTTCAGGGAAGTACCATTCCACATCGATCCGGGTTTTTGCCCGGTTTTTTTTACAACCAGACAAAGGTATGCGGATGAAACAGCGATCAATGCTTCTGATGGCGGCGCTTGGGCTGGCGGGCGTTTCGGCCCAGGCGCAATCCCAAACCGCGTACACCGACGTGGAAGTGGCCTACGTGGCCGCCAAGTGGTTGCAGGCGGATTTCGCCCGCGACGATGCGCTCTGCAGCCGCCGCGAATACCGCAAGGCGCTCGCCGGAAGCCGCACGGATTTCGAACGGACCCATCCCGAGTACGCCGTAGCGCTCGCTCTGGCGTCGCCGCGGCAGGAAGTCGCCGAAGTGACCAAGCGAAAGCTGGAAGCGTTCGCGAAAATCCAACTCCAGATGGAGCAGATGCTGATGCAGATGCCGCCTGCGGAGTTCCAGAAGCTGTGCGAACGGGTTGTCGCCCAGCGGTCCGTGACCGACTTCGCCAAGCGCGTCGCCACCACCCGCGAGATGCTGGGTCGCGATGTGCCGCCGGCCCCCGAGCCGCCCATCACCAGCCTCGCATCGGAGGATGTCGCGCCCGTCGTTGCCGCCGTTCTGCAGCACAAGCGCGTGGCGATGTACCTGCACCCTGAAGTCCCGGGCCGCGTCCCGGTCCGCGTGGCCGTGGCGGCTCCCTACGACCGCGCCGCACTCGATGTTCAGCTGTATGGCGCGCCGGTGAAGCGCATGGGAACCGGCGATCGGGATGCGGTGCAGCTGACGCTCCAGCCGCACGACGCCAGTGTCAAAGTCAAAGTCGAATATCGACCCGAGGGGATCTTCGGCACGGTCGAGCTGGAGAAGCGGGATGGGGTTTGGCATGTGACCGATGCGAAGATCTTCGAATGAACCGGTAATATCGGAGACAAACCGCTCAGATATCACCGCTTATTGATCCGGCCAAGAGAAGCTTGAACTCTGCATGCGTTCGTAGGAGTGCCTTCAGGCTCGATCTTTTTACACTAACGCCCTATCAACAACCTGCTCGGGGCCGAAGCCCCTCCGACGTGAGCAGCGCGTAGGGCGGGGTGAGCGCAGCGATGCCCACCCATGAAGCGCCGGTGTCGCTTGATGTTCTCAGGGTCTGATACGTCGGGATGGTGGGCATCGCTGCGCTCAGCCCACCCTACGAAACGACGATGCGACCTGAAGTGGCACCGGTCGCGATCCGGGAAGCGCCTGTGGGCGCTATTGGAAACGATCAGCATTCTGGTTCCCGGAAGCGGATCCGACCTTCTGGTGCGGCCTGACGAATGCTGTGTCGGAGGGGAGGCATAATCCGATTGGGTCGTCGATCAGGTCGCGATTCGAAGCCGCGTTTCTGGGGCCATGTCCGAAATGTCCTATCACCAAGCAGAAAGGAATGCCTGATCATGTTGTTGACCAATCCGAAAATCGATGGAACCAAGACCAACGTACCCGCGATCCTCAACGCGCTGCCGCGCACCAATCCGACGAAATACACCGTGAGCGGGACGATCCCGATTCCGCCGTGGTCCTCGCTCAATCCGGTCGACAGCACCGAATGGCATTACCAGGGCATTGCGCCATACAACGGAAACGGCGGCCCCACCATCGCCAACGGCTGCATTTCGGCCAGCAGCACCGCAGGCTATTTTTCGGGTTTCTCGCAGGCGACGGGCGGCAACCCCGGCGTGCGTTCGGTGGTGGTCCCGAACTCGAACTATTTCCATGCCGCCGGCATCCAGATGCTCGGCGATCTGCTGGCCGTGCCGCTGGAAAGCACGAAAGGCGGAAATGGGTTGGTGGCGTTCTACAACGTCGGCAATCTCGCCGCGCCGGTCTATCTGTCCACGCTCACGATGCCTGCGAAGAAGGCCTCGGCCGTTGGCATCACCACGTACAGGGATGCCACCGGCGTCGAGCAGTGCCTGCTGGTGGTGTACGAATACGATCATCACCAGATGTATGTCTACCAGGCACCGGCGAGCGGCATCGGCAGCGCCACGCCGGGATGGGTGTTGAAGACCACCCACATCGGCAGCGCGCTGGACACCGGCGACCAGTTCCAGAGCTTCGCGCTGGTGACGCAGAGCAACAGCAGCGGTGACGTGGTGTATCTCCTCGGCTTCCGTGAGGACGAGGAGCTGTGGCTGTATACCGTCAACACCACGCCGGGAAACACGTTCGGACAGTTCGTGTCCAACGCGAAGTACACGGGGTGGAACGGTTCGGACTGGCGCAATGGCATGGGGCTGCAGATCGCCAACACCACGCAGATGCGTCTTTTCGGCACCGCGAAGGATCCCTCCGGCAGCTCGACCTACCCGGGCGGCCCTGCGAACTACACGTTCCAGATCTACATCTACGGGGGTTGAGGCTGCGTCGGACGTGGGACAATGGTTTGTGGTCGCGTAGGGTGGGGTAAGCGTAGCGCAACCCCACCATCCCGACGCATCAGACCCCGAGAACATCGAGCGACACCGGCGCTTCATGGTGGGGTTGCGCTACGCTTACCCCACCCTGCGAAACTGCGGCGCCGATCGGCAGTCGCTCCACACCGGGATCCATGCAATGTAAGTCAAACACATCACCCCGATCCTCAATGTCTCCGATCTGGCGCAGAGTTTCGCGTGGTTCGAGGCGCTCGGCTGGAAGAAGGGTTGGGAGTGGGGCACGCCGCCCAGCTTCGGCGGGGTGAACAACGGGCATTTCGAGATTTTTCTGTGTCTCGACGGGCAGGGTGGGCGCGGGCGGAGCGATCGCGCCGCGACCTTTGGACCGGACTCCGACGAGTCTGCCGAGAAGGGCGTGTGGATGTCGGTTTGGGTCGACGATGCGGATGCGGTGCATCGCGAATGCATCGAACACGGCATCGAGGTGACGTGGCCGCCCACCGACATGCCGTGGAACGTGCGAGAAATGCATCTCCGTCATCCGGATGGACATGTGTTCCGCATCAGCCAGAGGATGGAATACGCGCCCGAAACACCGTCCGCCGACGGCGCATAGGCCGGGCTCGGGTTCGCGGGACGTGCAAAAAACAACGTGCACCCTTCAGGACTATGATACGTGACCATCCAGCAGCGCTTCGGGCCTGCATCAGGAGATCACGATGATCGATCACGCCGCGGCAGCGACGACGCTCCATTCCGGCCGATTGACGGTCTGCACCTACGGCGGATTCGCGCCGGTGTGTTTCAAGGATGCGGCCGGCGGTCTCGCCGGTCTGGATATTTCTTTTCTGGCCCGCTTCGCCGAGGGCGAAGGGCTTGCGCTGGACATGATCGATCGCACGTTCGATGGCATCTGGGCGTTGCCCGGCATGGATGTGTGCGACATCGCCGCGGCCGGTATCACCAAACTGGATTCGCGTTACGTGGGCGAGCACGGTTCATGGAGCGACGCGTATTTCCGGGTCGACCGGTCGCTGCTGGTCCGCAGCGCGGAACAGCCGATCTTCGATGACCACGCCGCGCTGGTCGGCAAGAAGATCGTCGTCACCCGCGGCTCGACCGCCGACATCGACGCGCAGACGCGCTATCCCGACTGCACGCTGCAGTACGTGGATGAAGTCGCCATCGGCCAGCAGGATCCGCAGGCCTACGTCGTCACGACGCTGCTCGCGAACCGCGACGCCGACGCGTTCGGCGAGGGCGACGTCAGCAATCGCTATCTCCGCGACACCTGCGGCAAGGATGTCGAAGGCGGCCTGGCGCTGGCGGACATCCATCCGATCGACGGGCCGGACGAAACCTTCAGCTTCGTCGTCCGCAACGCCAGCTCGGGACTGCTCGGCCGATTGAATGCGTTCATCGCTGCGAACAAAGGTTCGTACGCATCCAACGCACTGGCCTGAACAGGCAAATCGAAGCACCTCCGTGTATCCGGGCGATGCGTGGCAGGGAAACTGCAAACGCGCCCGCACGACATGAACGCATTCCGATGCCGCCGCTCCGCATCCTCGTCCTGACCACGCTCGCGATGCTCGCCTTCGCGGGCAATTCGCTGCTGTGCCGGGCGGCGCTGGACCACACCCGCATCGACGCCGCGAGTTTCACCACGATCCGCCTGCTGTCCGGCGCGCTGGTGCTGTGGCTGGTCGTGCGCTCGCGCGCGCTGAAGCACGCGGGAGCCGGCAACTGGATGTCCGCATTCGCACTGTTCGCCTACGCCGCCGGCTTTTCGTTCGCCTACCTTCATCTGCCTGCGGCCACCGGCGCATTGCTGCTGTTCGGCGCGGTGCAGGCGACCATGATCGGTCATGGCCTGTGGCAGGGCGAACGTTTGCTCCTGCGGCAGTGGCTCGGCCTGATGCTGGCGCTGGCCGGTCTGGTGGCTTTGCTGCTGCCGGGGCTGGCGGCGCCGCCCTTGCCTTCGGCGGGATTGATGCTGTGCGCGGGCATCGCGTGGGGCGCGTATTCGCTGCGCGGGAAGGGCACCGGCGATCCGACGCGGGTGACCGCGGGCAACTTCCTGCGCGCGGTGCCGTTCGCGTTGGCCCTGAGCCTGCTGATGTCGAGCGAAGCGACACTCGACGCTGCGGGCATCGGTTATGCCGTGGCGTCGGGCGCGCTGACTTCGGGACTCGGTTATGCGATCTGGTATACCGCGTTGCCGGCGCTGAAATCGACGCATGCGGCCACCGTGCAGCTGAGCGTGCCGCTGATCGCCGCCGTGGGTGCGGTGATGTTTCTCGGGGAGGCGATGACGCTGCGGCTGCTCGCGGCGTCGATTGCGATCGTGGGCGGCATCGCGCTGGTGATCCTGAGCCGTCGGGACCGGCCGGCTTCAACATCGGGAGGCGAAGCCGAAGCTTATCGCGAACCCCGATAGAATCGCGCTGCCGCCGTCGGTTCGCGCGGCCGGCACCGCTACAAGAGATCAACTGCATGCATCACGAAGCACTCTACCGACCGATCTTCGATTTCATCGCGGGCGTCGGCATCGATATCGTCGAAGCGTCGTTGGCCGCGGATACCTTTCTGCCCGGCATCGAACTGCGCAGCGGCGGCATCGCGGTCGATCCCGACAGACTCGTCTGGCCCGGCGATCTGCTGCACGAAGCCGGACATCTTGCGGTATTGCCCGCGGCGCTGCGCCGCGAGGCCCATGAGGATCAGCCGAACGCCGCCGAGGTCGAACATGCCGGCGAACTGGAGGCGATGGCGTGGGCGTGGGCCGCCACGGTGGAACTGGGTCTGCCGGCGGAGGTGCTGATCCATGAGGGCGGCTACAACGGCAAGTCCGGCGATCTGCTGCGGATGTACGCGTTCGGTGTGTATCCGGGCTTGAAAGGGCTGTGCGAGATCGGGATGACGGCAGCGCCTGGCTTCACGCACGACTGTGGGCCGGTGCGCTATCCGCGGATGTTGCGATGGCTGCGCGATTGAGGCGGGCGGTGCGGCCGGTCGATCCGCCGGAGATCGTTTCCGCAGGTGCGGCCGACGCCCCCAGCGATTGAAAGTGGTTGCATCCGCGTCCATGCGCTGGCGCACTGATATGCTGGCGCCGCGAAACGGAATGCATCGAGTGCAGCTCTGGTCGACCCTCCCGCTTTCGCGGCGAATGCGAATCTCCGGAGACTCGTTTCGACGGCTGTTCCCAACATCATGAGGCTGCCGATGCGCATCAAGCAATTGGTCTACACCAGCCGGCAAGCCGTCGAATTCGATGGCCTGCGTCTGGTGTCTTTGTTGTACACGGCACGCGACCGCAACGCGGCGCAGGGCATCACCGGTGTGCTGCTGTATTCGAACGGTCTGTTCCTGCAGTGCCTGGAAGGACCGCCCGAGAACGTCGATGCGCTCTACGCGAAGATCTGCCTGGATCCCAGGCACCGGGAGATCGTGGTGCTGCAGTCCATCGACACCGACGAACGTCATTTCGAGAGTTGGATGATGGGCTGCGCCAGGGTGTCGGATTATCAGGCGCTCGAACTGACGCGTGCGCAGTGGCAGTCCGCGTCAGATGCCATGGATCGCTCCGGCTGGCTGAGTCCGGGCTTCGTGTTGATGAAAACGATGTGGGACATCTACAAGGATTTCGGCGAGCTGAGCCAGGAGCAGCCCGAAGCCTGAATGCGAACCGCAGCGCGCTACAGCAGCCGCTGCGTGATCGCCTTCAGCACCGCATGGGTGCGGTCGCGGCAATCCAGTTTCACCAGCACCTCGGACATGTAGTTCTTCACCGTGCCTTCGGACAGGTGCAGGCTGCGCGCGATTTCCTTGTTGGAATAGCCGCCGGCGACCAGGCGCAGGATCGAGCGCTCGCGTTCGGTCAGGCGCAAGCCTGATTCCGCGGGTGCGGCATCGGTCCAAGCGGCGCGCACCGGCCCCAGGCTGACCGGCTGCAGCAGGGTTTCGCCGCCCGCGACCCGCAGGATCGCGGCTTTCAGGTCTTCGGGCGAGGCATCCTTGAGCAGGAAACCCTGCGCGCCGGCGTCCACCGCCTGGATCATCAGATTCGGGTCGTCGAAGGTGGTGAGCAGGATCACCGGCGTGGCATCGCCGCGGGCGCGCAGTTCGCGCAGCAGGCCGAGTCCGCCAAGCCCGGGCATGCGGATGTCGCTGACGATCAGGTCCACCGGCCGCTGCGGCAGCGCGGCGAGCAGGCGTTCGGCGTCGGTGCTTTCCAGCGCGATCTCCACGCCTAGATCGGCGAGCAGGCTCGACAACCCGCGCAGCACCAGCGCCTGGTCGTCGCACAGTGCGATGCGGACGGCGCGCGGCGCGGTCATGCCGCGTGCTCCGGACCATACGGAATGTGTGCGATCACCCGCATCCCCCGCGGCGGCGTGGTGACGATATCGAGCGTGCCGCCGACCGCGTCGAGGCGCTCGCGCATGCCGGTGAGGCCGTTGCCGAAGTCGATCCGCGCCGGGACGATGCCATCGTTTTCGATCGAGAACGTCAGCGCGCCGTCGATGCGTTGCAGAGCGATGCGGATTTCACCCGCGCGACCGTGGCGCAGGGCGTTGGTGATCGCTTCCTGCGCGCAGCGCAGCAGGGTTTCGGCCTGTTCGAGGTCATCCACCCGCAGCCCGTCTTCGATGTCGATCGCGATCCGCACGCCGGGGATCGGCTGCGCCAAGGCTTCCAGCGCCGCGCGCAGATCGAAGCCATCGTGCGCGCGCAGCGTGCCCACGACCTGTCGGATCTGGCCCAGCAGGTCGTCGGCCAGCGCCGAGGACACCTGCAGTTCCTCGCGCCCGGCGAGCGCGGGATCGCGCGCCAGTCGCGCCAGATTGAGCTTGAGCGCCGTGAGGCTGTGGCCGGCGACATCGTGCAGCTCGCGCGAGAGCTTCAGCCGTTCGCCGGCGCGCGCGGATTCTTCCAGCAGGCGGCGGGTGGCGAGCAGTTCGGCGTTGATCCGCGCCAGATGTTCGCGGGCGCGTTCGCGGCTGCCGGCGTAGTGCCCGGTCAGCGCCGCGAATGCCTGGAAGCCGAAGATCGGCAGCAGCGACAGCAGGAGGCGACCGAGCGAATCCGTGCGCCCGATCCACATCGCCGCGATCCCGGCGTTGAGCGCGAGCATGTACAGCACGAACGTGCGCGTGGAGAGCATCAGCACGGCCTGCCCGGCGACGACGACCAACAGCACGACGGTCTGCCCGCCGCGCAGCAGCCATTCGGCCAGCAGCACCAGCAATCCCTGGGCGATGACGTTCCACTGCGGCGTGTCGTTTTCGTCGCGGCGCGCGGCGGAGACGACGAACAGGGCGAGCATCGCCAACAGCGCGGCGACGCCCGCCCATTCGCGTACCCACCGGGCCGGATCGGCAGCGCGCAGCTTGTTCTGATCGAGCACCGCCAGGCTCACTGCGAACCAGGTGACGTAGGCGGCGATGTTCAGCGGCGCGAACAGGCGCTGGGCATAGGTGCCGTCGTGCGGTTGCAGGCGATAGCCGGTGCGGAACGGGGTGTTCATGCGTGCAGCATGGCAGCGACGACATACATGCGGAAGCGGCCGGGCGCCGAAGGTGACTTTTCTCACCCCCGGCGGGTGACTGCAGGCAGGTGCCGGGCCGTGTCCTGGATCCGGAGACTGTGCCCATCGCTTATCGCCTGCAGAGCAACGCCATGGACACCGCCTATCAATCCCTGCTCCTCGTCCACGGCCTTTGCGGCCTGGTCGCACTGATCACCTACTGGATCGCCGCGTTCGCGAAAAAGGGCGCACCGCTGCATCTGCGCGCGGGCAAGACTTACATGATCGCGATGCTCGGCATCGTCGTCACCGCGGTGCCGATGGCGGCGATCATCGCGAGCCGCGGCAAGCCAGGCATCGCGACCTTCCTGGCGTATCTGGTGGTGATCACCCTGACCGCGATGTGGATGGGCTGGCGCGCGGTCAAGCGCAAGCGCGACCAGAACGCATTCCGCGACCGTGCCTACCTCGCGGTGGCGCTGATCAATCTCGCCGCGTCGGCGGCGGTGTTCTACATCGGCATGCAGATGTCGCAGGCGCTGCTGATGGGTTTCAGCGCCGTTGGCACTATCACCGGCATGCAGATGCTGATGCGCCGCGCGCGACCGATCGATACGGTGCGCTGGTGGTTGAAGGAACACTACTCGGCGATGATCGGCTGCGGCGTGGCCACGCATATCGCGTTCCTCGCGATCGGTCTGGACCGTTTGATCCGTGCGGTCGGCATCGATCCGCCCGGCTGGTATCACCTCATCGCCTGGTTCCTGCCGCTGTCGCTGTCGTTCGTGATCGGCGCCTGGCTCAATCGCAAATACATGCCGAAAGCGGACACGGGCGCCGTCGTGGCGAGCCGCGCCTGACCGTCAGAGGCCCAATCGCGCACGCACCAGCGCCACCACCTGCGCCTCGGCCTGTCCGGGGCGCAGCGCTTCGACGAAGCGCTGCGGACGCAGGCCATGGTCGCCGTCGAGCAGGCGGCGCAGCGCGGGTTCGATCTCGCGCGCATGCCGCAGGCGCAGCGCGACACCGGCGGCCTGCAGCCGCGCGGCATGATCGAACTGGTCGTAGTCGGTCGGCAGCACCAGCGCGGGCACGCCGGCACGCAGGCATTCCCACATCACCCCGGCGCCGCCGTGATGCAGCACCGCGCGCATTCGCAGCACCCACGACGGATAGTTCACCCATGCGTGACGATGCAATGCGCGATGCGCAACATGCGCGCTGTCATCGAGGCGGCCATCGCTGAAATGCAGGCGGATCGCGGGCAGCGCCTGCGCCACGGTTTCCAGATGTTCGCCCATGCGTTGCTTGGCCCAGCCCAGATGAGTGCCGAGCGTCGCCAAAACATTCACCGCGTTATCGTCTGGCGGTGGTGCGCCGATGTCCGGCGGGCTCCACAGCATCGGCCCGACGAAACGCAGCGCCGCCGGCCACGCGCGCTCGAATTCGAGTTCGCGCAAGCCCAGACCGAGAATGCATTCGGGCGAATATGCCGCTTCGCTGCCGTCGCCGCCGCCGTCATGGTCGCGATACAGCGCCGGGAATCCCAGCGCAGCGAGCCGACGCCGATGCAGGCGATGCACGCTCCACTTGAAGCCGCGTACGGCTTTGGCTGCGAGCGCATCGCGGCTGCGACCGAGCGCGCCGATGCCGGGCATCCAGCCGCCGAGATAGGCCGGCGGCCCGCCCGGCGCTTCGATCACGCAGGGCGACGGGTGGCTGGTCCACCACGGAATGCCGCGACGCTGTGCGGCCGCACCGGCGACGGGCAGGGTGAAATCGGCGATCACCAGATCCGGGCGTGTGTGCGAATACCGTGAATCGAGCGCCTGGCCGAACGCGTCGAGCAATTCGAGACTGCGCTGGAACTGCGCATGCAGCCGCAGCGGATGCGCGCCCACCGCATGCGGCGGATCGACGATGGCCTTCAGCGCGGCATCCGCGCCCGGCACCACCGCACTGCCCGCGAGGCCGGCTGCGCGGATCCGCGGCTGCGCGGCTTCGGTGCTGATCACTTCGATGTCGGCGATGTCGCGTAATGCGCGGCCGATGGCGAGGATCGGATGCAGATGGCCCGCGAACGGCGGCGCCAGCAGTTCGATGCGCGGCCGGCTCATGCGCCGCGCAGCCAGTCCAGCCCCGCGCGCGCGGTGGCGATCACCGGATTGCGCGCCGGATCGCCGTCGAGATAATCCATGTGCCCTGCGGCGATGCGTAGCGGCGGCGGGCCATCGCCAGGACCGAGCCACGCGGCGATGCGGTCGCGGTCGCCGCGCAGCTGCGCGCCGTCGATGCCGCGCGGCCAGCGCGGCGCGACCGCGCCGTAGGCCACGACGCGCAGGCGCGCGCGGTCGGCGTCGTCGAACGATGCGATCAGCGTATCGAGCAACGCAAGGCCGCAGCTGCCGACCAGCAGCTGCGTGCGCGGTGCGGACAACAGACGCTCGCGCGCTGCGTCGCACTGCGCCGAAGATACGCCGTGCAGCACGCCGCGGCGCGCGCCGAGATACTGGCGACCGTTGGCCAGGCTCGCGCGCAGCAGCGGTACCGGCCGCCATGCGGCGGCTGCGCTGTCCCATGGGAATTGATGCGGATCGAAGTGGATGTCGTCGTTGCCATCGGCCAGCGCCTGGAGGGCGGCGCGCTGCACCGGCGACAGCGCGCCGCGTCCCGGATCGCTCTGCCCGGTGAGGAAAGCGACGCGCGGCCGTGCGCTCACCGCAGTTCCTCGAAGCGGTCGTTCGCGATCACCCGGTAGCGATGCTCGCGCCAACGGATGCGCGTATCCAGCAGCGCATGCAGCAGATGCAACGGCAGCAGCAGCGCGACCAGCAGCGACGACAGCGGTTCGATGCGCGCGGCCTCACCCACGCAGGCGCGCTGCAGCGCGCGTCGGCCGAACAGATGCGCCAGCGCACCCAGCACGAACGCGATGGCGCCCGACCACGATGGCGCTACCGTGAGCGCCGTCGTCGCGATCAGCGGCAATATCGTCGGAAGACCCTGGCCCAGCGCGATTCGCAGCCGCGCCGGCCACGGCTGCGTGCGCAGCAACAGGCGCGCGAACAGCATCCAGCGATGCATCTGGCGGACATAGGCGCGCAGATCGGGCAGCGCGGTGCGCATCCACACCGGCTCGCGGCGTTGCTCGATGCGTCCGCCGCCCGCAAGCACCGCCTGCGCCATCGCCAGATCGTCGGTGAGATGGCGCAGGCGCGGCGCGAAGCCGCCGAGCGCTTCCAGTGCATCGCGACGCATCGCCCACGCCATGCCGTTGATCGTCGGCGTGTCGCCGCGCAGGCGCGGCGGCAGATACGTGACTGCGGCGCTGTCGTTGACGAAGCGCGCGAGCAGCCGTGCGCCGAAACCGTTCGCAGGCAAGTAGATCGGCAGCGCGGTCGAGATTGTCGGCGCGTCCACGCGGCTGTCGCCGAGCGACGCGAGCAGCGCATCCAGCGTCGATGCCGGCATGCGCGCATCGTCGTCGAGCACCAGCACGGTTTCGCCGGCGCATTGCGGAAGCGCGCGGTCGAGCTTGAACAGTTTCGGATTGATCGCGGGCGGGCAGGGCGGATGCTCGCTGACTTCGACGCGGCCGCGTAGCGCGGGTTGCGCGTCGATGACGGATCGCACGATATCCGCCGCGACCGTGTCGTCGCTGTCGATCAGCCAGTGCAGCGTCGCGCCGTGTGCGCCGAGCGTTCGCAGCGACGCGCCCAGCGTCTCGCCGAGCGTGGCATCGCCGCTGCGGATCGGTTGCAGTACGTCGACGCCCAGGAAACGCGACGATTCGTCGTCGTTTTGTATGTCGTCGCGGGCAGAAAACCTTGGCATCGCCCGCAGCGCGCGCCAGGCCGCTGCCTGGCGCAGCAGTTCCAATGCTGGCCATAGTGCGATCGGCAACCACCACAGCCATGCGCAATCCGCGTTCATCCGGGCTGCCGCCGCTGCCACTCGATGAAGGCATCGACACCTTCAGCCAGCGTTTGCGATGGCGCGCCGAGCACCGCGCGCGCCCTGGAGATGTCGAAGGTCTTGCTGAAGACGAGGACATCAATGCCGAAGCGCGTCACTGGCGGTTCGCCGCGCAACGGCAGCAGGGTCCACGCCAGCTCGGCGGCATGCGCGGCGACGTACGCGACGCGATACGGCACCTTGCGCGTGGGCGGCGGCAGGTCGAGGCGCCGGAAGATGTCGGCGATGAACGCCTGCATCGCCACCGGTTCGCCGTGGCTGAGATTGAAGGCGCCCACGGCGTCCGGCCGCTGCGCCGCGCGCAGCATGTAGTCCGCGAGCGCATCGACCGAAATCAGATCGCCGATCGCGGGCGGCGCATCGCGCACGATCTGCGGCAGTTTTCCGCGCTTCGCAGCGGCCAGCAGGCGCGGGAACAGCACGGTGTCGCCGGGGCCGAACACCGCGCGCGGTCGCAGGATCGTCCACGCGCCTGCGTAGTCGCGGACCCGCGTTTCGCCCGCGGCCTTGGTTTCGGCATAGGTGTTGGCGAACGTGGGGCCGATGGGATCGTCTTCGCGCATGCCCAACTGGTCGCGCGGCTGGTAATGCACCGAGCTGGACGAAATGTAGACGAGCTTCGGTCGACCATGTGCGCGGCACCAGTCGACCACGTGCGCGGTGGCGTCGACGTTGTGGCGCAGATAGTCGCGTCGCGGCGCGAACGGCGACGACAGCGCGGCAGCGTGGATCACGACGTCCGGCGCGAATCCGTTCGCGATGTCGAGCGCGCCGGGTGTCGAGAGATCGACCGAACGATAGTTGGCGTCGGGCAGCGTGCGCCGGCCGACGCCGAGCAGTTCCAGTCCGGGCATATTGCGGAAGCGCTGCATGAAACGTCCGCCGATGAAGCCGGACGCGCCGGTGAGCAGGATTTTCATGGTATTGAAATCATGGCGTGCCCCGCATCGCATCCGGCAAGCGCGCATAGCTGCCGGCGCAGTGCGACGGCAGGATGCAGCGGCTGTCGTCGCTGTCGTGCAGCACGCGGCGCAGACGCATCAGCGTGTCGTGCTGCGCGTCCCAGTCGTCCGCGAGCAGGCGTGTCGGCCATGCCGAGGCGGTGGCCTCGCCGCTGTCGTCGATGCGCCAGGTCGCATCGCCCGCGAGCAGATATTCGCGGTCGTCCTCATGGCGCAGCAGCAGTCCGTAATGTCCGCGCGCGTGCCCGGGCAGCGGCACCGCGCGCAGGCTGCCGTCGCCGAGCAGATCGAAGCCGTCGCCCAGTTCGCGCCACCCGTGCGGCAGCGCAGCGCGCGGCAGCGCTTCGATCGCGCGGTGGCGTGCGTCGAAATCGTCGGGCAGCAGATCGAGCAGGGTCGCCTTGCGCAGGCGAGTGAGCCGACCCGCATTGCGCGCTGCGCGCAGCGCGTCGTCGCCGCACCAGATCGCAGCGTGCGGCAGGTCGCGCAGCCCGGCGATATGGTCGGCGTGCAGATGCGATGCGAAGACGAAACGCACTTCATGCAGCGCGATGCCGTGTCGTGCGAGCTGGGTCTGCAGGCATTCGCTGTCCGGCAGCGTGATCGGCGTGGTCCAGCGGTAAAGCCGCTCCGGGAAGTGCGCGGTGGCACGCTCGAAGTGTTCGGAATAACCGGTGTCGAACAGGATCGCGCCAGCATCTGGATGGCGGATCAGGCCGACCAGCGCCGGGAACACGCCCGTCCGCCACGCGCCGCCGCGCAGCGCGAAACATTCGGGATGCGTGCAATGCCCGACCCGCAGCATCGTCAGCGACGTGCGCGGGAATGCATCGGCCTGTGCAGGCTTCACAGCCGCAGCACCGCGCCGCCGAGCGTAACGCCGGCCGCCGTGCCGATCAGCAGCGCGTTCTCGCCGCGCGCGAGCCGTCCGGACGACAGCGCGTGATGCAGCGCTGTGGGCAGCGATGCCGAGACCTGATTGCCGTGCGCGGCGAAAATATCCTCGACGCGTTCGCGCGGCACGCCGATGCGTTTGAAGATGTGCTGCATGCCGAGCTGCGAGGCCTGGTGCGGCACCACGCGATCGATATCGGTCAATGCGAGGCCAGCATCGTCCAGTAATTCGCCGACGAAGCGGTCGAACTGCTCCGCCGCGGCGCGGTACAGGCGTTTGCCGTCCATGCGGAACGTGCTGATGTCGCGATAATCGCCGTCGTAACGCATCGGCGCGAATCGCGAACCGCCGCCGGGAATCTCGCAGGCGTGCGCGGATTCCGACCAGGTCTCGAAGCGCGCTGCGAGCAGCGCCGGGCCATCGTCGCCGCATGTTTCGATCACCGCCGCCGCGGCGCCGTCGCCGAACAGACCGAAGGTGTCGAGATCGTCGGGGTCGAGCGCCCGCGAGGCAAGATCGCATGAGGTCAGCAGCACGCGGCGGTAGCGTCCGCTGTGCAGCAGCGAGGCGACGAGGTCCAGCCCCATCAGAAATCCGATGCAACTGGCGTTGACGTCGAACGCGGGGATGCGCGCCAGACCGAGTTCGCGATGCAGCAGCGCGGCGTTGCAGGGCATGGCCTGGTCGGCGCTGGCGTTGGCGCAGATCACCGCGTCGATGTCGCTCGCGTCGATGCCTGAAGCCTCCAGCGCTGCCAGTGCGGCTTCAGCGGAGACTTCGGCCGCGTTGCGCGCGGGTTCGTGACCGCGTCGCGCCACGCCGGTGCGCGCCTGCACCGTGCCGGGCGCGAAGCCGAGGCGGGCGTCGAGATCGGCGCTGTCCAGCCACTGCGGCGGCGTCGAAATACCGGTGCCGAGGATGCGCAGCGGTCTGGGGCGGTTCGGAGTCATGAACGTTCGCGTCGGGGCCAACGCGCAATGTAGCGTTTCGACGGTGGATCTGCGCAGAAAAGAGGGAAATTGCGAGACGCGCAGCGTGCGGTCGAGGCTGCGCGCCGTCGATGTTGCGTTCGTCGTGCTTGCAGCGGTTCAGCTCTGGCCGTTGAACAGCTCGCGACCGATCAGCATGCGGCGGATTTCGTTGGTGCCCGCGCCGATGGCGTAGAGCTTGGCGTCGCGCAGCAGGCGGCCGGTCGGATATTCGTTGATGTAGCCGTTGCCGCCGAGCGTCTGAATGGCTTCCAGCGTCACCTGCACCGCGGCGTCGGAGGCGTGCAGCAGGCAGCTGGCGGCGTCGATGCGCGACTTGTGGCCGGCGTCGTAATCGCGTCCGACCTGGTAGGCGAACGCGCGCGACGACTGCAGCGCGGTGTACATGTCGGCGATCTTGGCCTGCATGATGCCGAAAGTGCCGATGGCGGCATCGAACTGCTTGCGCTCGCGGACGTAGGGCAGGGCGATGTCCATCGCCGCCTGCATCAGTCCGATCGGGCCGCCGCTCAGCACCAGACGTTCGGTATTCAGGCCGCTCATCAGCACCTTCACGCCCTTGTGCGCTTCGCCGAGCACGTTTTCGGCCGGAATCTCGCAGTCCTGGAACACCAGTTCGCAGGTGTTGCTGCCGCGCATGCCCAATTTGTCCAGCTTCTGCGCTGTGCCGAAGCCCTTCATGCCCTTTTCGACGATGAAGGCGGTCATGCACTGGCTGCCGGCGTCCTTGCCCGCGGTGCGCATGTAGACCACCAGCACATCGGCTTCGGGGCCGTTGGTGATCCACATCTTGTTGCCGTTCGCGACCCAGACATCGCCGCGCAGCTCTGCGGTGCAGCGCATCGAACCGACCACGTCGGAACCCGCGCCGGGTTCGCTCATCGCCAGCGCGCCTTTCCATTCGCCGCTGCACAGTTTCGGCAGATACTTCCGGCGCTGCGTCTCGTTGGCGTTGACGTACAGATTGCTGACGCACAGATTGGAGTGCGCGCCGTAGCTCAGGCCCACCGATCCGGACGCGCGGGAGATTTCCTCCATCGCCACCAGATGGGCGAGATAGCCCATGTCGCTGCCGCCGTATTCGCCGGCGACGGTCAGACCCAACAGGCCCATCTCGCCGAGCTTCGGCCACAGATCCTGCGGGAACACATTCTCCTCGTCGATCTGCGCCGCGCGCGGGGCGATTTCGGCTTCCGCGAAGCGACGGACGGCGTCGCGGAGGGCATCGATGTCTTCACCAAGCGGAAACGGGCGCATCGTAACCTCGTTCGTGTGACGATTTAGCCCCCCTTGAGTCAAGGGGGGCGCCGCGGCAGCGGCGGGGGATATGGAAGAACATAGCGGGGCCCAAGTTTGTGAAACAAACTTGGGTTGATCCAGGCGGAGCCTGGATCAATGTCCGCGCATGCGGCCGAGGAAACGCGGCGTGCTGCGGCCCATCGGCAGTTTGAGCTTGCCGATCGCCGAGATGCGTTCTTCGGCCAGACGGTCGGCGGCCAGATAGGTCGGGATGCCGTCGCGGTCCGAGATCTCGTAGATACGCGCGAGGTTGTGATAGATCGTGCGCATCATGCGCATCGCGCGTTCGCGGTTGTAGCCGTCGATCTCCAGCGACACGTTCATCACGCCGCCGGCGTTGACCGCGTAGTCCGGCGCATACAGGATGCCGCGCTTCTGCACTTCGTCGCCGATCGCGTTGTTCGCCAGCACGTTATTGGCAGCGCCGCAGATGATCTTGGCCTTGAGGCGCGGCAGGGTCTGTTCGTTGACGGTGCCGCCCAGCGCGCACGGCGAATACACGTCGGCCGGCACGTCGTAGATCTCGTCCGGGGACACCGCTTCGGCGCCGTACTCTTCCACGGCGTGCGCGATCAGATCCTTGTTGATGTCGGTGACGAAGATCTTCGCGCCGCGCTCTTTCAGCAGTTTCACGAATTCCATGCCGACGTGGCCAAGGCCCTGCACCGCATAGCTGTGGCGACCGACTTCCTCGTCGCCGTACTTCTTGTTCAGCGTGGCCATCAGGCCCTGCAGGGTGCCGTAGGCGGTGAACGGCGACGGGTCGCCCGAACCGCCGTGGACCTGGTGCACGCCGGTGACGTACTCGGTTTCGCGATAGACATATTCCATGTCGTTCACATCGATGCCGACATCCTCGGCGGTGATGTAGCGGCCGCCCAGCGAATCGACGAACTTGCCGAACGCGCGGAACAGCGCTTCGGACTTGTCCTTCGACGGATCGCCGATGATCACCGCCTTGCCGCCGCCGATGTTCAGGCCCGCGACCGCGTTCTTGTAGGTCATGCCGCGCGACAGACGCAGCACGTCGTTCAGCGCGTCCTGCTCGGTCTTGTACGGCCACATCCGCAGGCCGCCCAGCGCGGGGCCCAGCACGGTGTTGTGGATGGCGATGATGGCTTTCAGCCCGGCATCTTTGTTGTGGCAGAACACGACCTGTTCGTGGCCATTGTTTTCGATGTGTTCGAAGATCATCGGAAGCTCCAGTGCGCGGGCGTCGGAGGGCTCCGATACGCCAAAGTATGTTGTAAGCCTTTGAATCGAATGGCATCAGCGGCTTGGCGAAACGGCCGGTACGGGTCGCAGGCGCGCAAGTGTAGAGGGTGCGAAGCGCTTTTGCATGGGCTGCCGGGATCGTCCGCCCTGTGCTGCGGACGCGTTGCGGACGGCGTCTGCCCGGCTTCGTGCGCTGTGTCGCATCGCAGCATGAATCCGTGCCGTAGTCTCTTGCGTATCGAAAGCTGATCTCCGTGGCAATCGCAATGGCATTGCGCATCGGGGTACGCTCATTCAAAGGGGACATGTATGTCGAAACACACAGTGGACGGCTTCGCCGCCCTGCTGATACTCATGACTGCGATCGCGATGCCGATCCGGGCGCAGGATCCGCCCGGCGTCGCGGAAGCGGCGCCCGCAGCGGTCGCCGCACCTCGCGATGCCGGCGCGCCGGCGGAGCCGTCGGCGATCGAGTCTGACGCCGCCGCACCGAAAGCACCCGGATCGACCATCGCTGCGCCAGCCGCCGCGAAACCCGCAGCACCCAGATCCATCGTTGCCAAACCTGCCGTTGCGAAGCCTGCGCCTGTCGTTTCGATCCAGGGAAAACTCGAACTCGTCGCCGGCCAGAAACAGCGCGTCGATGCGGGCGAGGTCGCGGATGGTCTCGTCTATTTCATGCCGAAAGCGGGCAATCCGAAGCCCAAGCCGGGCTCCTTCACGGTCCGGACCCACAGCAAGGGTTTCTCGCCGTCGCTGCTGGTGGTGCCGGCGGGCAGCACCATCGCGTTTCCCAATCGCGACACCGTGCTGCACAACGTGTTCTCGCGCACGCCCGGTGCGACCTTCGATCTGGGCAACTACGGTCCCGGGCAGAGCCGGCAGCAGGTGTTCACCAAGCCGGGGCTGATCACCGTGAACTGCAGCGTGCACCACACGATGCGCGCGATGGTCGTGGTGATGGCGACGCCTTATTACACGCGTCCCGACAAAAACGGTCGTTTCGAACTGACCGGTCTGCCGTCGGGTCCAGGCACGCTGGTGTACTGGCATCCGCGCACCGCCGCGGCCACGACGCAGATTTCGCTTCCGAACGCGACCGCCCAGAAACAGACGCTCGTCGCCACCAAGCCGCGCAGCGACCATCATGCAGGGACGCACTGAACCATGACGAATTCCATACGTTACGCGCTGCTCAGCGCATCGATCCTGATCGCCGCCGCAGCGACGGCGCTGGGTCTTTTCGTTCTTCACGACCGCCGCCTGTCCGATGCCGTCGCCGCGGATCATCTTGATGTCATCCGTTCCGCGCAGGTGCTCGTCGAACGCGCGCAAACCGATCAGCTCACGGTGCGCGCGCAGTTGATCGCGAGCAATCAGGCGGTGACCGGTTACATCGTACAGTCGCTGGAGACGTCGTTGCCCGGCACCGAAGTGGACTACGCCTCGGTGGTCGATCTGCTCGAAGAACGCCGCAGTCAGCTCGGGCTTGCGCTCGCGGCCGTGCTGGACGCCGATGGACGCATCGTGGCGATCACCGAGCCGCTGACCGGACGCGAGAGCCTCGGCGATCTCCCTGCATTCCTTGCGGCGCGCGAAACCCAGGCCGCGCGCACCGCGGTGCTGGTCGACAACACGCGACTGCTCGGCATCGCCATCCAGCCGCTCGCGGTCTATGGCGCCAACGAGGCGTATCTGCTGGTCGGCATGCCGGTCAATCAGGCGTTCGCGGAATCCATCGCCAAGGTCGGCGCTGCGGATGTCGCGGTGTTGATGTCGACCGCGGACGGCCCGTTGATCGCCGCGTCCACGTTGCCGGCCGCGGAATCCACGCGGCTGACGGAGGCGTTGCGTGCCGGAACAGGCAAGACCGATGGCCGCTTCGAGATCGATATCGACGGCGAGGCCCATCGCGCCTCGCTCACGCCGCTGTTCGGCGATTCCGAAGCGCGGCTGCTGGCGGTGATTCCGAACGACAGCGGCTCGGCGGTCTTCGGCGCATCGTCGCTGCCGTTCTTCATCGGCGTCGGTCTCTCGCTGCTGCTGTTGACGGCCGCGCTGGCGATGCTGTGGTTGCGCGTGCTCGCGCCCGCCGATGCGCTGGCGCGGATGATCGAATACACCTCGGAATCCGGCGATTTCCGGGTCAAGGCGCCGCTCAAGGGCAGTAGGGCGATCGTCCGCATCGCCGAAGCCTTCAACCGCGCGTGCGAACGCGTCGTTGCATCGCAGAAATCCTGATGCCCGCGGCGTCCCGCACCTGCGGCGCTGATGCAGCGGCCGTTCCAACACAAAAGGAAGTTCCCATGATCCAGCGATACTGGCGGCATCCGATGCCGCGCACGCGCGCGCTCGCCTTCGCGTGCCTGCTCTCGATCTGCGCCGCGCCGGCATGGGCGCAGGATGTCTCCGATCTGGAGGCGGCGCCCGAAGACGAAGCGCCGGTCGAGCCCGCGAATGCGGCCACCGGCGGAAAACTGCTGCTCACCGCCGGCGTGACCCAGCTCGAAGGCGCGGCCGGTGGCGGCCTGACGCCTTGGGCGGTGATCGGCGGCTATGGCGAAAACAATCAGTTCGGCGCCAACGCGTTCTACACCCGCGTCGATGTCGACGATTACAGCCTCGACAGCTACGGCGCCATGATCGGCTTCCGCGACCGCGTCGAGTTCAGCGTGTCGCGGCAGGCCTTCGATACCGAACAGGTCGGTGCCGCGCTGGGGCTGGGCGCGGGCTTCACCATCCGTCAGGACACCTACGGCGTGAAAGTGAAAGTGTTCGGCGATGCCGTGCTGGAACAGGACCGCTGGGTGCCGCAGATCGCGATCGGCGCGCAACACAAGCGCAACGACCGCGGCGCACTGGTGCGCGCGATCGGCGCCGAAGACGACAGCGGTACCGATCTGTACGTCAGCGCCACCAAACTCTATCTGGACAAGAGTCTGCTGCTGAACGCGACCGTGCGTTTCACCGAGGCCAACCAGTTCGGCATCCTCGGGTTCGGCGGCGACCGCGACAGCGGCTACTCGCCGCAGTTCGAAACCTCCATCGCCTATCTGCTCGATCGCCGTCTGGCGATCGGCGCGGAATACCGCACCAAGCCCAACAACCTCAACATCGCCGACGAAGACGATGCCTGGGACGTGTTCGTCGCCTGGACGCCGAACCGTCATGTGTCGCTCACGGTCGCCTACGTCGATCTGGGCAACATCGTCATCCGCGACAGTCAGCGCGGCGTCTACGCCTCGCTGCAGGTCGGTTTCTGATATCCCTTCCGGAGATGAACATGCGTATTCCCGAACTTCTGCGTCTGTTGCCGCTGGTGGCGGCCTGCGTCGCCTTCCACATGGCGCCGGTCCTGGCCCAGGACGCGACGCCTGCGCCGCAGCGCGCCCCCGGCGTGCCCGATCCCGCGCCCGCGCATCCCGAACTCACCGGCGTGTTCGAGCAGTTCGGCGGGATGCCCGGCATGACCGCGCTCATGGACGACTTCATGGTCATCCTGCTGGAAGACCCGCGCATGCGGCCGTTCTTCGAGAAGGTCGATCACGACCGCGTCAAGCGTCAATTGGCCGAGCAGTTCTGCGCGATCCTCGGCGGCGGCTGCGCCTACAGCGGCCGCGACATGAAAGAGACGCACGCCGCGTTCGCGATCGACAAGGCCGATTTCAACGCGCTGGTCGAAGACCTGCAAATCGCGATGGATCGTCGCGGCGTGCCGTTCCGCGCGCAGAACAAGCTGCTGGCGATCCTGGCGCCGATGCATCGCGAGGTCATCACTCGCTGAGCCGCCGCTTGCGACGCCGCACGTTCGCCAGAGGCGGCGGTTACCAGGGACGGCGGTTACCAGGGGCGGCGGTTACCAGGGGCGATAGCGCCCCTGACGAATCCACAGCGTCGCCAGCCATTTCTCGCCGGCCTCCACCGGCGTGCCGGCGTGCAATGAATCCGGCTGCGTGCTGCCGTCGGCCATGAGATTGTCGAACACCACGGCGCGGCCCGGTATCGGGTCGATACGCAGCCCGGGCACCGGGAATTCTGTCGCGCCGCCGGCTTCGACCGCATTGAGATACACGCAGATGGTGCGTACGCGATTGCCGGCATGCGGACGATCCATCTGCAGCGTACCGGCCGGCAGATAATCGCGATGCGGACGATACTGCTGGCCGGGTTCGTAGCGCAGCACGGTCAGCTGTTCGGCATGGGGCAGATCGATACCGGCCGCGAACGCCATCCGCAGCTGCGCCAGACGCAGCGCGCCGCTTTCCATGACCGGGTCGAAGCTGGCTTCGCTGCTGGTGCGCACCTGCAGCGTGTAGGGCACGCCGGTGACCGGATCGGCGGTTTGCGACGGATGCAGATGCGGCTGCGCGCTGGCGATCAGCAGCCGACATTCGTCGGCGGAGAACAGTCGGTCGATCACCGACACCCGCGGTTGCAGGCATAACGTCCGCGCCGCCGCCGGCTGCAGTACGTCTTCCAGCGTCAATTGCCGCGGTGCGCCGCCGGCAGGGCCCGGCGGAGGCAGGGTGAAGTCGGGCAGGCGCGGAACGCCGTTCGCGCCGAGTTGTGTCCACAAATCCTCGGCGGTTTCGGGCTGCGCCTCGCAGCCTTCGCCGTGCGCCAGTCGTTCGGCCAGCAGCATCGCTGCGACGGCGCTACCGCGGCTTGCCGCGCGCTCCAGCAACTGCAGGCAGAGCGTCTGATCCTCCGGGTGCGGTTTGCGGCCGAAGTGGATCGCCGCAGTGACCAGCGATGGCGGAAAGTTCGCCTGCACCGCGCGGTGCAGACGGTCGTTGATGCGGCCGTCGCGCGGCAGGATCGTGCCGCCGAGTGCGATTTGCGCCAACAGATCGCATGCCGCCGGATGCCCGGCCTGTTCCGCGCGATGCAGCCACTCGCTGGCAACCTGCGGTGCGGGCGCGCCGACCATGCCGTACAGCCGCATCCGCGCGTATTCGATCTGCGCGCCGACATGCCCGGCTTCGGCCGCGCGCAGAAACCAATACAGGGCTTCGTCCATGCGCTGCGCATCCACCAGCGCATTCGCCAGAGTGAATGCGTTTTCGGCCGAACCGGTTTCGGCAGCGGCCAGCAGCGCTTCCAGCGAAGCTTGCGTGCTCACAGTTGCGATTCCAGCGGCAGCCATGAAATCGCATGCGCGCTGAAACGCTGCCAGCCGCTGGTGTCGGGCTCTTTCGACTGCAGCGACGGCGGCCGCGGCACGCGATCCAGCCAGCGCGGTTTGCCGCGTGTGTCCAGGTGCATCCAGTAGCTCAGATCCGGCGCGGCCAGGCGCAGATATTCGTCGCGCACCGCTTTGGCCAGCGCGGCGTCATCGAACATCACGCCCATCTCGGTGTTGAGATAGGCCGAACGCGCATCGAGATTGAACGAACCGATGAAACCGCGCGTATCGTCCACGCTGTAGGCCTTGGTGTGCAGGCTGGCGCCGCTGCTGCCGAACAGACTGCTGCCCGGATGTCCCTGCGCGCGCAGTTCGTACACGTGCACGCCGCCGCCGATCAGGGTGTCGCGATACGGCCGGTACGCGCCGTAGACCGCGGCGACATCGTTCGCCGCCAGCGAGTTGGTGACGATGCCCACGGTGACGCCCTTGCCGACCAGCGCGGTCATGTCCGCGGTTACCTCGGGGCCGGGCACGAAATACGGCGAGATCAGCAGCGCCTTGTGCTTCGCGGTCGACAGGTCTTCCGCAATCGCATGCACCAGCCATTCATCGCGATTGTCGTCTTCCCATTTCAGCGGCGGATCCGCGACCAGATGGATGCGGTCGCTCCAGAACGGTTCCAGACGCTTGCCGGCGTAATCCTGCACGCGCGGCGACGACTCGACCCGCTGCAGATAGCGCCGCGCTTCCGGACTGGCGGCTTCGGCTTCGATGGCTTCGCCCAGTTCGTCGAACGTGCCTGCCGGCGCGCGCGCCAGTCCCTTCAGCGGCACTGCCGCCTCACTGTTCCAGTAGCGGTCGAACATCGCGCTGGTTTCCTCCACCGCCGGCCCGAACAGCACCACGTCCAGATCGCGGAAATTCACGTCGCCGCCGGCGCCGAAATACTCCACGCCGATGTTGCGGCCGCCCACCACCGCCACCCGGCCGTCGGCAATCCACGCCTTGTTGTGCATGCGGTGATTGACGCTGAAGATCCGCTGGATGAGTTCGATGATCCGCGCCGGTCCGCTGCGGTTGCGGAACGGGTTGTACAGCCGCAGCTCGATGTTCGGATGGCTGTCCAGCAACAGCAGCTTCGAGTCCATGCCCTCGGCGTTCATGTCGTCCAGCAGCATGCGCACGCGCACGCCGCGCTCGGCGGCCTGCCAGGCTTCGCGGCCCAGCAGCCGTCCGGTGAGATCGTCGTGCCAGATGTAGTACTGCAGATCCAGGCTGCGCCCGGCCCTCTGCGCCGACAGCGCCCGCGCCGCGAACGCCTCCACGCCGTCGGTCACCAGCAGCGCCCCGGTCTTGCCGGGATGCTCGGCCAGGAGGGGCGCCAGTTCGCGGTCCAGCTCGGTCGCGTCGGCCTGCACCGGCAATGCCGCGCTGTGGTCGCCGTTGGCCGGCGGGGTGAAGTGGTTGGCCAGCAGCAGCCCGGTGCCGATCAGGGTCGCCAGCGAGAATGCCCCCCATCGCGCGATCCGCCAGAAGCGCGCAGCCCGTGTCATCGAACGCATTGGCGCAATCTCCCCCACGAGGCATTGTCCCCATGCGGCGGAGTATCCCCGCCCAAGCGCCGGGCAGGCAAGGCGACATCCGCGGCGCAGGCCACGGCAGGACCATACGGCTGGGGCGGGTTAGAGCCTGTTCAAGACCTCCGCATCCCCCGCGCTGAGCCTGCGGGTGTGCGGAGTAAGGAGGAGCGAGGAAGTGGATGTCCATCCACGACCAAGCGAGGACGCCGCGCCGCGCGGCCGCAGGCTCAGCCCTTCGGGTTGCGTCGCAGCGGCCTGCCAAGACCCGCGCGCCGCTTGACCAGACCACCAGTCTGGCGCTGTGCGACGCGCATGCCTTGGCAGGCCGCTGCGACGCAACGCGGGGGATGCGGAGGTCTTGAACAGGCTCTGAAGCCCGCAGGCTAGAATGCGCCAATCCCAGTTCAAGCACGGAGCGCGCCATGAGCACGCCAGCCGCAACAGCCCTCGACCAGATCACATCTTCGGCGCAAAGCGAAACGTCGCCGCTGCGGTTCGTCACTGCCGCCAGTCTGTTCGACGGCCACGACGCCGCCATCAACATCATGCGCCGGCTGATCCAGGCGCAGGGCGCCGAAGTGATCCACCTGGGCCACAACCGCAGCGTCGAGGACGTGGTCCGCGCCGCGCTGCAGGAAGACGCCGACGCCATCGCGCTGTCGTCGTACCAGGGCGGCCACGTCGAATACTTCAAGTACATGGTCGACATGTTGAAGGAACGCGGCGCTTCGCATATCAAAGTCTTCGGCGGCGGCGGCGGCACCATCACCCCGGAAGAGATCCGCGAGCTGCAGGCCTACGGCGTCGAGCGCATCTATCACCCCAACGACGGCATGCACATGGGCCTGGTCGCGATGATTGAGGACGTGGTGCGCCGCGCAGGGGCCGCGCGCCAGCCGGTGGAAAAGCCGCATCGCATCGACATCGCCAGCGAAGGCGACTCCGATGAAATCACCATCGGCCGCATGCTCAGCGCCATCGAGGAAGGTGCGCTCGAAGAATCCGAACTCGCGCATCTGCGCAAGGAATGGCAATTGGCCGGCGGCAAGACTCCGGTGGTCGGCATCACCGGCACCGGCGGCGCCGGCAAATCGTCGGTCACAGATGAACTGCTCAACCGCTTCCTCGCCAATTTCCCGGAGATGCGCATCGCCGTGGTGTCGGTCGACCCCACCCGTCGCCGCACCGGCGGCGCGCTGCTCGGCGACCGCATCCGCATGAATTCGCTGCGCAGCAAACGCGTGTTCATGCGTTCGATGGCCACCCGCCGTCAGCACGCGGCCACCAACGTGGTGCTGAAGGACTGCATCGGTTTCCTGCGGTCGCTGGGTTACGATCTGGTCATCGTCGAAACCGCCGGCATCGGCCAGAGCGATTCGGAGATCGTCGATCTGGTCGATTTCCCGATGTACGTGATGACCAGCGACTTCGGCGCGCCCAGCCAGCTCGAAAAGATCGACATGCTCGATTACGCCGAGCTGGTGGTGCTGAACAAGTTCGACAAGCGCGGCGCCGAAGACGCGCTGCGCGACATCCGCAAACAGTGGAAGCGCAACCGCGTCGCGTTCCAGACGCCCGACGAGGATGTGCCGGTCTATCCGACCATCGCCTCGCAGTTCAACGACCCCGGCATCAGCTGGATGTTCGCCAACCTGTGTCGGTTGATGCGCGAAAAGCTCGGCGTCGGTGTAAAGGTTGCTGTAGGAGCGGCGGAAGCCGCGACGGGTGCCATCGGTATCGATCCGGTCGCGACTCGCGTCGCTCCCACAAAAACCGCGTCCCGCTGCGACTTCCAGCCGGACCTCGACACCTCGCTGAAGGAACCGCGCGCCACCGTACTGATCCCCGGCAGCCGCGTGCGCTACCTCGCCGAGATCGCCGAACAGGGCCGCGGCATCAACCGCCAGATCGAAACCCAGGCCGAGATCGCCGATCGCGCGCAGTCGTATTGGCAATCGCTGCATGACCTGGGCGATGAATCGCTGCCGAAGTCGCTGGAGCTTTACGCGAGCGACGCTTTGCTCGCGCTCCCCTCATCCGGTCCTGCGGACCACCTTCTCCCCGCAGGCGGGGAGAAGGAAGCAGACGCGATGCGCTCTCCTTCTCCCAGCGAAAGAAAGGAGAGGGAAGCAGACGCGATGCGCTCTCCTTCTCCCCGCGACAGCGGGGAGAAGGTGCCCGAAGGGCGGATGAGGGGCGCTTTTGTCGACCGCACCCTCGTAACCCTCCGCCAACGCTACAACGACGCCGTCCAATCGCTGTCGTCCGAAGCCCTGAAGCTGCTGCGCGAATGGCCGACGCGGCTGAAATCCATCGTCGACGAAGTCACCGAATACCAGGTCCGCGACAAGACCATCAAGGTCGAGAACTACCGCGAATCGCTGTCATACCAGAAGATTCCGAAGATCGCCGCACCCACCTACAAGAGCTGGGGCGAGCTGCTGGTGTTCCTGCAGAAGGAAAACCTGCCCGGCTACTACCCCTACACCGGCGGCGTGTACCCGTACCGCCGCACCGGCGAAGATCCCATCCGCATGTTCGCGGGCGAGGGCACGCCGGAGCGCACCAACCGCCGCTTCCATTACCTCAGCGTCGGCCAGCCGGCCGCGCGCCTGTCCACCGCGTTCGACAGCGTGACCCTGTACGGCGAAGACCCGGCGATCCGCCCCGACATCTACGGCAAGATCGGCAACTCCGGCGTCAACATCGCCACGCTGGACGACATGAAGAAGCTGTATTCCGGCTTCGACCTGTGCGCGCCCAGCACCTCGGTGTCGATGACCATCAACGGCCCCGCGCCGATCATCCTTGCGATGTTCATGAACACCGCCATCGACCAGCAGGTCGAGAAATACCTGCGCGCCGAGCAAAGCCGCTGGGATGCCGCGCACAAGAAAATCGAAGCGATGTTTGCCAGCAAGCAGCGTCCCGAATACAGCGGCCTGCTGCCCGAAACCAACGACGGCCTGGGCCTGGGCCTGCTGGGCGTGACCGGCGATCAGGTGATCGACGCCGACACCTACGCGAAGATCAAGGCGCAGACCCTCGCCAGCGTGCGCGGCACCGTGCAGGCCGACATCCTCAAGGAAGACCAGGCACAGAATACCTGCATCTTCAGCACCGAATTCGCGATGCGGATGATGGGCGACATCCAGCAGTATTTCGTCGACAAGAACGTCCGCAACTTCTACTCGGTGTCGATCAGCGGTTATCACATCGCCGAAGCCGGCGCGAACCCGATCTCGCAGCTCGCCTTCACCCTGAGCAATGGCTTCACCATCGTCGAGTACTACCTCGCCCGCGGCATGAAGATCGACGACTTCGCGCCCAACCTGTCGTTCTTCTTCAGCAACGGCATGGACCCGGAATACACCGTCATCGGCCGCGTCGCCCGCCGCATCTGGGCGCGTGCGATGCGCGAGCGCTACGGCGCCAGCGCCCGCAGCCAAATGATGAAGTACCACATCCAGACCAGCGGCCGCAGCCTGCACGCGCAGGAAATCCAGTTCAACGACATCCGTACGACGCTGCAGGCGTTGTACGCCCTGTTCGACAACTGCAACAGCCTGCACACCAACGCCTACGACGAAGCCATCACCACTCCCACCGAAGAATCCGTGCGCCGCGCGGTGGCGATCCAGATGATCATCAACAAGGAACTCGGCCTCAACTTCTGCGAGAACCCCTGGCAGGGCAGCTTCATCGTCGACAAACTCACCGACATCGTCGAGGAAGCCGTCTACAAGGAATTCGAAGCCATCAGCGAGCGCGGCGGCGTGCTCGGCGCCATGGACACCATGTACCAGCGCGGCAAAATTCAAGACGAGTCGATGACCTACGAACACAAGAAACACGACGGCAGCCTGCCGCTGATCGGCGTCAACACCTTTCTGCCGAAAGAGCATGCCGGCGACATCGTCACCGAGATCGAATTGATCCGCTCGACCGAGGGTGAGAAAGGCCAGCAGATCGACAACGTCGCCAACTACCAGCGCCTGCGCAACAGCCTTTCTGTGGGAGCGACGCAAGTCGCGACAGATGCATCAGGCCTCGCCTACCTCCAGAAAGCCGCCCGCGACCGCCAGAACGTCTTCACCTCGTTGATGGAAGCGGTCAAAACCCACTCCCTCGGCCAGATCAGCCATGCGCTGTATGACGTGGGCGGGGAGTACAGAAGGAATATGTAAGCGATGTCCAGCCTGCTCGCACAGATCAAGGAGGCGCTGGTGGTCTTCGCCGGTTTGAAGACACCGCCGGCGCTGATCGGTGGGCTCGCGTTGGCATCGCATGGCGTCGTGCGCGCGACCCGCGATGTCGATTTCCTGGTCGACGCCGACGACGCCGACCGATTACACGACATCCTGCTCGGCCTCGGGTATCGCTGTCTTCATCGCAGCGAAGATGCCGCCAACTATCTGCGTGGCGAAGACGGCTTCGATGTGCTGTATGCCCACCGCCCCACGGCTCGAAAGCTTTTGAGCGAAGCGGACGAGCGCCAGACCGGCTTCGGTCGCCTGCGTGTCATCGGTGCGGAAGGGCTCATCGCCTTCAAACTGCAGGCCTATGTCAACGACCCGACGCGACTCCGTGATCTCGACGACCTCCGCGCCCTGTTCAAGGCCAATACCGGCCAGCTCGACATGGAAGAAGTGCGGCGCTACTTTGCACTCTTCGATCAGGAAGACCTGCTGGAGGCGCTGAAGGATGGCCGTTGAACGACACCCCAAGACCGGCGCACCCGTTCTGCTTGTCGCTGATGGCGGCTTGCAGAGCACCTTGCCTCGGAGTTCTGATCCGATTGGCGATTGGATCGATCTGATGGAGACTGTGGAGGCGTTGTGTCCGAAATGGCCGGCGCCTGAGGCGCCTAGGGTGGGGTGGGTGTATCGGTTGTAGGGTGGTTAGGCTTGCTTCGAAAATGAAGCTGACCCCGTTTCTGTTGTCTCGGAGTTCTGATCCGATCGGCGATTGGATTGATCTGATGGAGGTTGTGGAGGCGTTGTGCCCGCAGTGGCTGGCGCCTGAGGCGCCTCGGGTGGGGTGGTTTTATCGGTTGTAGCGTCGTAAACTGGATCATTGAGCCAGCGGTTTGAAGGCGCTGCTTAGATGAGCCAGCTTGCGAGCCTAGTCTGGCATCATTTAAAGGAATTTTGGTGTTGACCCGACGTATTTGGAGATCACGCAGCATGAACCTTACGCGCCGAAGTACATTTCTGTTGATTTTGGCAATGAGTTTTCCAACTCAGGCGAGCGCCCAGCAACTTAGATATGAATGCAAGGACCAGCACTTAATAGGGGATGAGGCTCTCGATTTTGCAAGAGAAGTGATGCAGCTTGAAATAGATTTAAGTCGGCCGTCTTTATCATTAACAAAAACGAGTTACTGGTTTATAACAGTGACGAGTACCTATCATTCAGGTCCTCCCAAAAAGGGGGATGGCTTTTCTTTTTCAGCGAAGTTTTCGCAAAATGGCCGGAAAGTAACGTTTGATGGGGGGTTGAGCGGCCGCATAACTTTTGATTTCGCTAACAATGAACTGAAAATTTGGCCTGCACTGGAATTCCCCTGGGAATGTAAGCCTAAATGAAGGCCGTAAGGCACATACGCCGTTGTAGTCGGTGCATAAACTCGTAAGGCGGGCTTGAGCCCGCCCTACGTCCTGCGCGGGTTTTGCTCTATGGGTTGCGGCTTACGGCCTTCGAATACACGGCGCCAGTGAAGCCAAGCTTTAGCCGGCCAGGATCGTGTCCTCCAGTGTCATGTGTTGTCGAGGACGCTCTAAAACTGCCCCGCCTGAACCCATCATCCCGAGCAGCTCGTAAGGCGGGCTTGAGCCCGCCCTACGCAACCTGCTTGTCGTAGGGCGGGCCCAGGCCCGCCGTTGTGGTGGCCGACGCATCGTGGCTTGCTACGCGGGTGAAGGATTTTCCTACGCGCAGGTGCGGGGTTCGGCGATACCGGCTGTTTGGTGGGTGCGCAATGCTGCCGTATGCCGAACTATCGTCGTGTACACGTGCCGGGCGGCACGTACTTCTTCACCGTCAATCTCCTGGAACGCCGCCGACGGTTGCTGGTGGAGCGAGTCGAGGATCTTCGTGCGTCGTTCCGCGCAACGCATGCGGTGCGTCCATTCGAGATGCTGGCGATCGTGGTGTTGCCGGACCATCTGCACTGTGTCTGGCGCCTGCCTGTTGGCGATGTCGACAACGCCAATCGCTCGGCGCAGATCAAATCGGGTTTTTCTCGCCGTTTGCCGGTGGAAGAGTGGCGTAGTGATCGACGCATCGCTTGTCGCGAGCGTGGTGTCTGGCAACGTCGTTATTGGGATCATCTGATTCGCGATGACAATGATCTACAGCGGCATGTCGATTACATCCATTACAAGCCGGTCAAACACGGGCATGCATTGCGCGCGGCGGATTGGCCGTATTCCTCGTTTCGTAGATGGGCTGCTGCCGGCGTTTATCCGCTGGAGTGGGCGGAGCCTCCGTGAGGACCGTAGAGTGGGCTTCATGCCCACCATTTTGATGCTTGAACAATGATAACAATCGGTCCCACGGCCCTTGCTCGGTTTCTATCATTCTGCGCGACGACGGATATGACACAGTGGTGGGCATAAGCCCACCCTACGGGCTCGCGGCAAACGCTTCAGCGGCCTGAAGGCCGCTCTACGGACGGCAGAGATGGCTTGACCGACCGGCACTGGATCTGCCCCCGGATTTTCGTCCGATGCTGCTCCCGTCGGCGTGTCCCTGTTCGGCGCGATCACCGCGTATAGCATTATGAACAGCAGGCATCGCATCCGATGTTTCGCCCGTCGGCGTGTCCCTGTTCGGCGCGATCACCGCGTATAGCATTATGAACAGCAGGCATCGCATCCGATGTTTCGACCGTCTGCGTGTCCCTGTTCGGCGCGATCACCGCGTATAGCTTCATGAACAGCAGGCATCGCATCCGGTGCTTCCCCCGTCGGCGCATCCCTGTTCTGCGCCATCACCAGGAGCAAATCATGAAACACACCGCAATCGAAGCCGTCGCCGGCAGGGATTCGCTGCCGAAGCCCGCGATGTTCGCGTTGGCATTCGCAGCCGCGATGTCCGCGGGTCTCGCCTTCGGGTCCAGCCACCGCGAAGCGCCGATGATCACCGAGACCCCGAAAGTGGACGGTACCGATTTCTACATGTTCCGCAGCTACGAAAGAGGATATGGCGACAACGTCACCTTTTTGGCCAATTACCAACCGCTGCAGGCGCCCTACGGCGGGCCGAACTATTTCCTGATGGACCCAAACGCGCTGTACGCCATCCATATCGACAACGACGGCGACGCCATGGAAGATATTTCCTACTACTTCAAGTTCAAGAATCGCTTCCAGAACCTGACGGTGCCCGTGAATGGCGTCGATATCGCGGTGCCGCTGAGCAATATCGGCTCGTTCGGCGCCAACGCAGCGCAGGACGCCAACCGCAACGTGTTCGAAACCTACAGCGTCGTCTCCATCATCGACGGCGAGGTGAGCATGTCCACGAACCTCGGCAAAGGCGGCGTGGAGTTCGACAAGCCCTTCGACAACATCGGCACCAAGTCGATCGCCGACTATGCGGCCTACGCCGACCGCCACATCGCCAGAATCGGCCTGAGCAAATGCGGCGGCGAAGGCCGCGTATTCGCCGGACAGCGCAAGGAAGGTTTCGCGGTGAATCTCGGCGAGATATTCGACCTGGTGAACACCAACCCGGTCGGCGCGCCCGACGGCGAGCGCAATATCTTGGAAGACGCCAATATCACAACACTCGCGCTTGAAGTGCCGATCGCTTGCCTGACGAAGAACGGGCCGATCATCGGCGCGTGGACCACGGCGTACAAGCAGTCGGCCGATGGTCAATATCGTCAGGTGTCGCGACTGTCGGCCCCGTTGATCAACGAAGTCATCATCGGACTGCCCGACAAGGACCGCTTCAACGCTTCGCATCCGTTCGACGATGCGACGTTTGCGAAGTACGTGACCAATCCGAGCCTGCCGATCCTGATCCAGGCGCTGTTCCCGAGCGTGCAGGCACCGAATGCCTATCCGCGCAGCGATCTGGTGGCCGCGTTCCTCACTGGCGTGGACGGTCTGAACAAGCCGGCCGGTGTCAGGCCCGCGGAGATGATGCGCCTGAACACGGCGATCCTGCCGAAGCTGGCGGCAAGCCAGCAGACCTATGGCGTGCTGGCGGGCGATACCGCAGGATTTCCCAACGGTCGCCGCCCCGGCGATGACGTGGTCGACATCGAGCTTCGCGTCGCGATGGGCGCACTGCTGCCCGCCAGCGCCGCGCCTTCGGGTCAGTTGCCTTACACCGACGGCGCAGCGCTGAAAGCCACCGACTTCCGTTCCAGCTTTCCTTATCTCAATACACCGCTACCGGGTTCGCCGAACAACTGATCGAACATCCGTTCTATCGGAAATACGGGAACCTCGAAAACTCCGTCGCCGGATCAAGTCCGGGGCAGGTTCCGGGTTTTTGGAGGTCGGGTGGGCAAGAACGTGGTTCTTGCCCGCCGTCAAATCCAATCGCCTGCGCGATCGAATTGGTTGGCACGTCACAGCGCCAGGCATGGACCTCTGAAAACCGGGTTCTTCAGAGATTCCCATACGTTCAATCGAACATCGCCTTCGAACCGTTTCGCCCCTCCGGCGGCAGGCGCCGCTGTTGGGTCGGGAGACAGCCATGTTGCGCCTAACGATCCTGTTGTCGATGTTGTGTCTGTCTTTCCAAGCGATGGCGCAGAAGCCCGCCGCTTTCGTGCCGACCGACCCGGGCATGGTGCTCGAGCGGCTGCCGCGCGGTTATTCCGCGGTGTCGGCTCTGTCGCAGTCGCCGTCCGCGTCTCCCGCAACGGCGATGCAACAGGCCAGCAGGCTGCTCGTCGTCGCCGCGCAGACCGGCGATGCGCGCCTCGCAAGCCGTGCCGATGCGCTGTTGTCGCGGTTTCCCGCGAACGACAACAGGCCCGAGATATTGCGGATGCGCGCTTTCAGCGCACAGCACCGCCATGATTTCGCGCAGGCCGTGCGCCTGCTCGACCGTCTGGTCGCGCGCGATCCCCGTGCGGGCGATGCGCGCTTGGCCCGCGCCCAGATCCATATTCTCGGCGGGCGGTTGGATGCTGCGCGCAGCGATTGCGCGACGCTGGCGCTCGGGGTGGATGCAGCGAACGGCATGCTCTGTGTGGCAATGCTTTCGCTGCGCCAAGGGCGATATCCGGCGGCGGCGTCGGCGGTGGATCTGTGGCTCGCGCAGAACGCGGATGGAGATCCTGAAGGGCCCCGTTTCGCGCTCACGCTGCGCGGCGAAATCGCCGCACGCGCCGGCGAACGCGATGCAGAACAGTATTTCCGGCGCGCGTTGAGCCTGGCGCCGAACGATGTGC
The DNA here is from genome assembly GCA_031364125.1 of Lysobacterales bacterium. Lineage (GTDB taxonomy): Bacteria > Pseudomonadota > Gammaproteobacteria > Xanthomonadales > Xanthomonadaceae > Lysobacter_I. The sequence continues at coordinate 44,030 of JANLVT010000038.1, forward strand.
GTACGCTCGCGGCGTATGCGCGCTTCCTGCGCGCTGCGCAGCGCGAGCGCGAGGTCGAAGCCTTGTTGAGCGGCCACCCCGAGCACGAGGGCCTGCAATTGCAGCGCGCCTTGGCCTTGCGCGGCAGCGAGCCGGACAAGGCAAGCGCGATCGCCGCGACCTTGACGCGCGGCTACGCGTCGGCGCGCAGCATCGGCCGCGTACCGGAACTGCGCGACGAAGCCGAACTCATGCTGAGCTTCCGCGGCGACCCGCAACGGGGACTGATGCTGGCGCAGCGCAACTTCCGCGACCAGCGTGATGAAGAGGATGTCGATCTGCTGTATCGCGCGGCGGTGGCCGCGCAGGATCCGCAGGCGCTGCGGCAACTGCGCGAATGGGCAGCGGCGCAGCGCCTGCCCTTGCCGAAAGCCGCGGAGGCACGCTGATGTGCGGCCGACCGATATGGGGCAGGCTGATGTTCCGCAGCTTGATATCGGCTTCGATCCTGCTGGCGTCTGCGCTGGCCGCAGGTCCGGTGCGAGCGCACACGTTGTCGGTGGCCCATGTCACCGTCGACATCGGCGCCGGTCGCGATGCTGCTGCGACCGGAGGGGTTGGTGTCGCACAGAATAATGATGCGACTTCGGTGGATGTCGAACTGGAGTTGGCGCTGCGCGATATCGCGCTATCGCTACCGCTGGATGCCAATCGTGACGATCAGGTGACATGGGGCGAGCTGCAGCAGGCACGACCCGCACTCGAAAAGATGGCGCTGTCCGGCCTGTCGTTGTCTTCAGACCTTGGCGCCTGCGCGCTCGCACCGCGCGCACTCGCCGTCCGGCGCTACGACAGCACCGCCTATGCCCTGCTGGACATGACCGCACGCTGCCCGAGTCGCGTCGGCCTGCGCCTGCGCTATGGCCTGTTGTTCGACCGCGACCCGCAACATCGCGCCATCGTCATCCTGCGCGACGGCATTGCCACTGCGACTGCGGTAGCGGACAGCGACCGTCACGTCGTCGTGCTTGCGTCGGGGAGCCGCCGACAGTTCGCCGATTTCGTGCAGCACGGTGTGGAGCATATTCTCGGCGGCTTCGACCATCTGGTATTTCTGCTGTCGTTGCTGCTGCCCGCGGTGCTGGTCAGGCTGCGTGGAGAATGGCATCCGTTGCAGAACCCGCGGCAGGGTCTCTCCCAAATCCTCGTCATCGTCACCGCATTCACCGTGGCGCATTCGATCACGCTGAGCCTGTCGGCGTTGGGCTGGGTAGTGCCGGCATCGCGATGGATCGAGCCGGTGATCGCCGCCAGCGTGCTGATCGCAGCGCTGAACAATGTCTGGCCGTGGATCACGGCAAGGGTCTGGCCGATGGCTTTCGCTTTCGGCCTGATCCACGGCTTCGGGTTCGCCGGTGCGTTGAGCGAACTGGGACTGCCGCAGAGTGGGCGGCTGCTGTCGCTGCTGGGCTTCAATCTGGGTGTCGAACTGGGTCAGCTCGCTGTGGTTTGCGCGTCATTGCCATTGTTGTTTCTGCTGCGAGGAAAGCGCTGGTACTCCCAACGGCTGATGCCACTGCTCTCATTGGGAATCTCACTGATGGCGGCAGTCTGGCTATGGCAGCGGCTGGTGGCCGATTGAGGGGACATTATGAGCGCGCATTCAAGTCACCATGCCGGGACGCAAGGTGCAATCGGGCGGAACCCGTCCAGCAGTTTCCGCCATGGGAAAAGGGTAAGGTTCATTTCCCCGTGTAGGAAAATGAACCTCAGCCCATTTGGAATCGTAGGTGTCCTGGCCTAAGCCAAGAAGCCCACAGACATGCTTCATTGCAATTGTGCAGATCAATCCTTTACTTCATCTCGAAACTGACGGTCCACGAGTACGTGAGGGCGTTGATGGAGGTGATCGTGGCTGTGCAGATCGCGCCGCCGCTGGCGTTTGCGCTCTTGTTCCATTGGGGGATTTTGAAGCCGCCGGGTTGAAGCGCATTGACGAAAGTCGTGCCGAATACGCATTCTTTGGTGCCCATCTTGTAGCGGACGATCGCAAAGTTCGCGTCCGGGCTAATAAGACTCGTGACGTTGTAAGTGTTGCTTCCCGCCGGCGCAACCGTGGTGGCGGGCTTCGGTGAGGCGTTGACGAATGTGGACGCTTCGTTGGATGTGATGATCGTATACGTTGCAGTTGCCGTGCCGGTGTTCTTGAATGTAACAGTGACCGGCGGGCCCGCAAATGCATTTCCTGCTGCAAACAGCGATGTGGCGGCGACCAACATGGGCAGAAATTTCACGGTGTTGCTCCTTAAGTGTATTAATGGTCTTTGAGCGTTTCATTGCGAAGGCTCATGTCCTGCTTACTGCGCAGGCACCGTATCTATGCTGCTGGCGTTTGACTACCTGTCAGAACAGACATGTCGCGATGCGGAAATCGGTGTTTGCAATGATCGGCATGGGTGAGGGTGTGCAGAATTTTGTGTAACCGGGATTTTGGTTTACAGCTGAGGCAGACGGCCCTCGAACTGGATGGTAAAATGGCTCAACCCGTAAGGCGGGTGAATTTCTCGCGTAGGGCGGGTCTTGCACCTAAGCTCACCCCACTTTTTTTCATTACTTCATCCGGGAATTTCCGCCGAGATCTTGCGCACCATCTTCAACAGCTCCCGGCAAAAACGGGTCAGGTTCATTTCCCCACGTCAGATCTGGGCCAGCCGCGTGGTCTGACTTCCACGGACCGCTGAGCCAGCGTTTCGATGTGCCGACGGAACCGCTCACTGCCCCAAGGCTTCTGCTGCTGCGTATGCAGGCGCAACGCATCAATGCCCTGTGTCCATGCTGGCGAACAGGTGGCCACGCAAGGCGCGTGACGTCATCTGCTCCCAGCGAGAGGTAGGCCGCGTGCGGCGTGATGCGCGGCTCGTGCCTGCCGTAGGCGTTGCGGGCATGGCTGGACCACCGGTACTCCCGAGGGGGCGTTACGATGCCCGCGCGAACGGGATTGAGCTCGATGTATCGATAGCAGGCAAGGGCGTAGCGTTCGCTCTCCAACAGGGCCGACTTGAATCGCCCCTCCCACAGCGTGCCGGTGCGCCGGTAGCGGGCGTTGACGCTGCCGACATACCGGCGCGCGATGGCCTGCATCATCATGGCCTGCATCATCCGCGAGACCCCGCCCGGTTCGCGCGGGGTCGTCAGCAGATGCACAGGGTTGGTCATCAATGCAAAGCCGTGCAGCGCGCAATCGTATCGAAGCGCAGCTTCGCCCAGCGCGTGCCGGTAGCGAAGATCGTCGGCTGCGTCTGCAAAACAAGCTTGCCGCTCGTTGCCGCGTTGGACGATATGTTGCGGAATTCCCGGCAGATCAAGGCGGGGCAGGCGGGCCATGTCGGTTCCTCGATGCGGTGCATGAGGGTGATCGATACGGCGCCTGCGGTCGATCGGGGATGCCCGAGATATGATGCAGGCATTGAACCCGACCCCATCTGGAATCCCTCATGTCCATATCAATGCACACCGCGTCCGTTCCCGTGTTCCAGCAGATGCTCACTGCGCTTGCCGGCGTCCTGGCCAAGGCTGAAACCCACGCTGCCGAGCGCAAGATCGAACCCGCAGCGCTGCTGCAGTCGCGATTGTTCCCCGACATGTTCCCGTTGGCGCGGCAGGTGCAGATCGCCTGCGATTTCGCCACCAGCGTGTCGGCACGGCTTGCCGGCGAGAACGTCCCGGCCTACGAGGTGGGCGACCAGACGTTCGCCGACCTGCAGCAGCGGATCGCCGCGACGCTGGCCTTCATCGGCGGATTGGACGCGGCGCGATTCGAAGGCAGCGGTGAGCGCGAGGTGGTGTTGCGCCCCGGCACGCCGAAGGAACGCAGCATCGGCGGCCAGGCCTACCTGCTGTCGTACGGGCTGCCGCAGTTCTTCTTCCATGTCACCACGGCGTACGACCTGCTGCGCCACAACGGCGTGGAGATCGGCAAGAAAGACTTCATGGGCGCGTACTGACGGGCAAGGACAACAAGGCCGCAAGGCGCATGCGTCGTCGTAGGGTGCATCAGCGAAGTGTCATGCACCGTCGTTGCGAAGGATGTCCCATGCGGCCCGACGAGTGCATGCCGCCCAATCGGCCGGAGTCGCGATGCATCGCAAGAAACGTCCGCTCCGACCCCGGTTTCCCTCCGGTTGACCATTCCGCCCGATACCGGCATAACGACGACTGTCGTGTCGCGCGGAACGATCATGCCTGCCGACATCGGTACGCGACTTCAAGGACATTCCGGTAACAGCCCGCTAACAGCACAACCCATCGCATCTGCGGTCACGCCGATGCGGACCGTGCGTCGCCGTTTTTCGCAGGATCCCGATGGATGCGCAACGATGCGAATGCGTATCGCAGGCCCTTGCCGATCGGTGCGTCATGGACACGACACGACAGGTCCGTATCCGCGGACCTGCAACGCAATGGAGGCGATCGCATGAGTATCTGTTCCGCAACGAAGTTTGCCAGAACCAAGTTTGGCTGCGCTGTGTTCTTCCTGCTGGCCGCGGCCGCCCACTCGGCGCAGGCCGCGCCCGATTTCCAGATGCCGTTCCCGTGCAACCAGGTGTGGACCGGGTCCACCTGGAGCGGGCACAACCCGCTGTATGCCGTCGACCTCAACCGCGCCGACGACCTGGGCGATATCGTCGTGGCCTCGGCGGGCGGCACGGTGACCACGTCGGCGTATTCCACCACCAGCGGTTACGGCAACTACATCATCATCAGTCATGGCGGCGGCTGGGAAACGCTGTACGCGCATCTGCAGTCGCGCTCGGTGTCGCGCGGCGCCACGGTCGGCAAGGGCCAGCGGATCGGCACGGTGGGCAATACCAGCGCCACGGCCAGCATCGGCGTGCACCTGCACTACGAACAGCGCTACAGCGGTTCGGTGCGCAAGATCGTCTGGAACGGCAACGCCATTCCGTACTACGCCAAGCAGAACTACACCAGCCGCAATTGCGGTTCGGGCGGCGTCGGCGAAGCCAGCGGCACGGTCCGCACCAGCGGCATCAATCTGAACGTGCGTTCCGGCCCCAGCACCAACCATGCGATCGTGGACTCGCTGGCGAACGGCACCGCGGTGACCATCTATTGCCAGATCCGCGGCGAGTCGATCACCGGCACCTTCGGCACCAGCACGCTGTGGAACAGGATCGGCACCGGCCGATACATTCCGGACGCCTACACGTACACCGGCTCCGACGGCCGGGTCGCGCCGGATTGTTGATCGCGACGCGATGATGCACGGCGCCGGATGGCGGCAAAGGCCATCCAGCGTCGACATCGCACCGAACCGTCGGCAGGACACTCACCGGATGCCCATGCGCTCATTCCGCTTCCCGCTGCTCGCCGCCGTTGTGCTCGCGGCGATCATCGGCGCATGGGCGCTGTTGGGCCGGAATGACGGCGAAGCGGGTTCCGTCGCAGGCGCTTCGATGTCTCAAAGTGCCACCGATCACGCCACGACGCGAACCACCGGAGCCGCGGACCACGTGCAGCATCGACGCACCCCCGCAAGCGACGCCGATCTGCGCGAGCTGATGCGCCGCTATGCCGCGGAGACGGAACTCGACAAGCGCGGTGCGCTGCTGGCGATCCTGCAGGCCAATCCCAACGAGGAAGTGAAGACCTTCGCCCTCGCACTGGCCGCGAGCCGCGACGCGGCTGCCCGGCAGGAAGGGTTGGAACTGCTCAAGGCCTTCCCCTTGGACGACGCGAAGGTGCGCGGCTTCCTGGTGGGCCAGATCGACCAGGAACAGGATCCGGCCATGCTCACGAAGCTGGTGGACATGCTGGCGCCGACCATGGTCGCGACCGAAGACGCCGCGCCCCTCGTCGCCCAACTCGCCCGCCTGCGCGAGCACCCCGACCCCGAGGTGCGCGCCGCCAGCATCCTGCAGTCGTCGCAGTGGGACCGCGGCGGGGATCTCGAGAACACCCTGCATGACGCCATGCTGGACCCCGACCCGCGCGTGCGCCAGGCCGCGATCGGCGGCATCTCAGCGGAGCGCGTGCGCTCCGATCGCCTGAAGGACATGCTGCTGGCGATCGCTTCCGACCCGAAGACCAGTGCCGAAGAGCGGAATCGCGCGATCTTCGCGCTGGAAGGCTTTGCGTTGAATCGGGCGGAGTATGCGGTTTATCGGGAGGCTGGGCGGATGGGTGAGGGTGGGGAAGGGCATGGGCATTGAGTGCGTACGCTCGATGGACGGGAGAGGTGTCATCAGATCGAGAACGTCGCGAATCTTCAGCGGCAGAGGAATGCCGCTCTGCTCCCTCCCCCGCGTGCGGGGGAGGGTTGGGGTGGGGTAGTGAGATGTGCGAACCGAGCGAAGGGCCGCTGATTCTTTTCGCTGATGGGAGCTTTCGCTGGCCGTCGTCCCGGCGGAAGCCGGGATCCAGCTTCGGGCGTACCCGCTTTCATCTGTTGGCGTCTTCGTGGCGGAATCGATTGTGGCGTTGTAGGCTGGGTCATTGACCCTGCAATTTGAAGATGCTGGGTCGAGGGGGAGAGGGGCAGCAGATCGATTGCTTTTACAAGCTGTGCTGATATCCGCGAATGCATTCCACAAAGCTGAATCCCGGCCGCGCATTCCCGACATGCCGGTCGCTGACATGGAGATTTAATATGACCGTATTTTGTGATAGCACAATCTTGGCGAAATTCGACGAATTGATCCGCAATGGGGATTCGCGCCGTACAAAAGGTTGCGCCTACTCGTTTGTTGCTGGCAAAATTTTTCCGTCTCCACAGCCTAATAGCCTTATCCAGAAAGGCATCATAGATTGGACCATCCATGCCGAAAAAGAATGGCCTGGAGAGGAGGTGTATGAAGTGTGTCCTGGCGAGCTAGTGACACTTAGAACCCGTGAAATTGTAAATATGCCTATCGACGTTTGTGGAATTTGGAATCAAACCGATGCACTTTCCCGCAAGGGTCTGCTCTTGGTCAATATCAGTACGGTTCCGCCGGGATATCAAGGTCACTTGACGTGCACTTTTGTCAATTTTGGGATGAGTCGTGTCCGTATTCAGCCCGGAACGCGAGTAGCAAAGCTCATGTTCCTGTCGCTTGACTGCGCGACAAGTTCTCCCTCAAAGCCATGGGAGACTCAAGTTTACGATAGTAGTATGTCAGCAATGGCTAGCGAATTTCCTGCGACGTTCTTGGGGATATCGGAGCAGTCGCGGAAGCTTGAAGAACTCGTTGCGACTGGGGTTTCAAAAATTGCGTCGGCGACCGAAAATTTGAAATTAGATGCAATTAAGCAATTGAATGCGAGTATGGATGATGCTTGCGCCAATTTTAAGGCATCAGCGACGAGCGATACGCGAAGTGTCGTTTTAAAGGCTTTTCCATTGGCTTTGACTGCCATTTTATTTCTTGCGATTGCTCAGTGGGGAGCTACAAAAATTTTGACAGAAAATGTTGAGGCTGTATCTAAAGCGCGAGCTGATCAGATTGAGGAAAAGATCGATAAGCAGCTTGATTCCGTCAGGTCTAAGCCTGTATTCGTATATAGTGGAAGCGAAGAATCTAAAGCATTGCTTGAACGAATGAAGGCTCTTGAAGATCAAATCAGAGTCTTGGAGGCGGAGGCTAAGACAAAGTGAGTAAATTCACTAAAGTTTCTAAAGCTTATGATCGAATTGCTCCATGGTATGACTTATGGGAGTGGCAGACTTTTTGGGATAGGAACGAAGTGCCGCTGGTTTGCGCTGAAATTTCTCGCATGGCTCATGCTGGGCGGGCAATTGATTTGGGTATGGGGACTGGTAGGTATGTAGCTGTCCTGCGAGAGGCCGGTATTGATGTTTTTGGCATTGATGTCAGTCAAGAAATGGTAGATATCGCAGCCCGAAAGCTTAAAAGTAATGATCGGTTGCTTGTTGGTGACTTGCGTTCGGCTGCATTCGAGCCGGAATCATTTGGGCTTGCTATAGCAGCCCGAGTTTTTTGTCATGTAAAAGATATCGTCGGAGCATTCCGTGCTGCTTATGATTTAGTCGTGCCAGATGGATTGCTTATAGTCACAGAGCTGGACGTTGATCACGAATTCAAGAAAACACGAATTCCTACGCCAACTGGAAAGTTGCAGATTGATACATGGAAGCGGAGCAGTGGCGAGTTGATCGTGGCAGCAGAATCCGTCGGATGGCGCTTGGATCGCCTGTTGCAGATTGCTGCAGCGGATTGCGCTTGGTTGCCAGAGAATACAAAACTTACTTCAATAAATCGCGATTCGGGACGGATAATATTTAACATATTATCGTTCCGTCGTGGCTAGTTGATCATAGCTATTATTCGATAACAGCCACGACGACTGGCTCGATGTGCTGATTGGGGCGCGCATCAATGCGTAGGCATGCCATGTTCTCGAGCAGGCAATGAGCGAGGTATCGCACATCTATAAGTGGTGCTAAAAGTATGCTGTAAGTCATGAAGAGTCGCCATTCTTCGAATGGCATGGGATCAATGCCGTAGTAGTGATAAGACTTCCCGCTTGTAACCAAGGCGCCCCGTGTTTGGCCCATAAGCTTCATGGCATCGAGGATGGCAGCGGCATTCTCGCCGTTCACATCACATTGAAAATCGAGAAGAGGCAAGTGCGCTTCGGTGCCGTCAAGTAAGCGGACTCGCGAGCAAAGACCGCGAACTGAGCCATCGAGGGGCGAGATCGCCAGCTCACCGGCGAGAGTGTCGACGTGATATTCCTTGATAGGGTTAGGATAGCCATGATGTCTTAGCGCCTCTCGGACAAATGAACTTGGTGAGAACCTCTGGCTTGAGTCAGTGATCAATCTCTCTGCAAGGACTGGGGCAGGTAGGTAAGACGTCACTGTGATAGCAAAAATACTTGGCGAGAATTTCCCAAGGGCAGTCAAAATTTGCCGTACATTTAAGCCGATCATGTCTGCATATTGCTGCGGAAGATGATGCAGAGTGTACGTTCTCGCTTTCTTGCGCGCGAGTGCAATGCAAATTAACGAGGGTGGGGCAGCCTGCAAGGCGGGCTTGAGCCCCCCTATGCCCCGCGGTTGCTATCATCCGCGAATGGCCAAGCTTCTGCTCAATCTGCGCAATGTGCCCGACGACGAGGCGGACGATGTGCGTGCGTTGCTCGACGAGCACGACATCGCGTACTACGAGACCTCGCCCGGGTTCTGGAATATCTCGCTGGGCGGCATCTGGGTCCGCGAGGATGCGGCCTTCGCGGAGGCCAAGCGGCTGATGGCTGCGTATCAGGCGCAGCGCGGTGTGCGTGTGCGGGCGGAGAACGAGGCGGCCCGCCGGGACGGTACCGCCGGCACGTTCTGGACGGTGCTGCGCAACGAGCCGATGCGCGTGGTCGTGGCGGTGCTGGGCATCCTGTTCGCGATCGCGCTGGTGGTGCTGCCGGCGTTGGTGCTGATGAGATGAGCGTGATGGGCGGGGCTGGTGCCCGGCTATCGGATGAGGCAACGGCTTTGTGTCGGTGACATGTTGGGCGGGCTTGAAAAAGCGGCGGGCTTGAGCCCGCCCTACACGTCGACCGTGGTTTTACGCCGATGTTGACCCGCACCAATGCGTTGGTTAGCTTGCGGCATGGCCCAAGGAGACGGTCTGAACATCAATCGGATCAGGAGAGTGCGCTCATTGGCCGCCGCATGCTCGGTCGCAATGATGCTCGTCGCGGGTGGCTGCGCCCCCGCGCAGGCCGGTGGCGGCCGGGAGGCGATGCTCGCGGAACTGGTAGGCGTCTGGGACATCGCGGCGTCCGGCTGCACCGGGCAGGGCAACCCCGACAGCGACACCCGGTTGGTGATCACGCCGACGGGCATCGACAACTACGAACAGACTTTCAAGCCGATCAAGGCATCCAGCGTGTCGAAGTCGCCACGTGCCTGGAACATTCGTTCGACACTGACGTTCGACGGCAAATCGAGCGGCTACCGGGCGCTGTATGCACTGGACGGCGGCGGCCGCCTGACCATCGTCGATGAAGATCGCACGGAAACGTATTCGCGCTGCAAGTGATCCATCGGGCACAGGGAAGCCTTCATGACCGACGAACAGATACCGCCTGCAGCCGAGACCCAGCGTTGCAGCACTACCGGCGGATCCAGAACTCGTAGTGCGGGATGAAATCGCCACGTCGAAGCGGCCGTACCGCGGGTTACGACGAATCGTAAGGCAGCGTGATCTGGTTGTATGCGGTGCTGCGGAGATGAACCCGTGGCGGTGTTGCGCCTGGGTAGCGGAAACAGCAAACATGCGTCCATGAAGCGTTCGACGCTTGCGATATTTCCGCCAAGCACGTCGACGACCGGTGGCCGCAGGATACGCCCCGCAGATTCCCGCAGGGTAAATGAAATCCGTCGGGGCGAGCGAAACAACCTGTGCCGCATGCTGACGTCGCGACGGCCGTTACTGGTCCAGTGCGTGGTGGATCAACAGCACGCATTGCGACGCGAACAGCATGGTCGGTCCCAGCGCGATCTTCTTCGCGCCCATGCGTTCGAGGCCGGGGATGGTCTTTTTCGGCATCGGGATATGGTCGGTGAGCAGGAAGCAGGGATTGTCTGCGAAGGTCTGCTCGCGGATGGGCGTGCCTTTGCGGTCCATGAGGAACAACTGGTGGTCTTCGGCCAGTCCCTGCACCAGCTTTTCGAAGCTCAGCGTGCGCACGTCGACGCCCGATTCCACCGGGCGGGTTTCTTCCTTGCCCATGCCCCGTGATACGTCCAGCGCCTTCGCCACCTTGGTCAGCAATGCGCGCTCGTCGAAGCCGCCGATCTCATGCATGGCATTGATGTCGAAACGGATCGTGCGGGAGAAATCCCGGGTGCTTTCAAGCACCAGATAGACGACGACGTCGGGGCGATGCGACTGGGCGACGAAGATCGCGTTCATCAGCGTATGCGCCAGGATCTCGGTGTGGGCGTCCTTGCCCACCGATTCCCACAACTTCTGGCTGTCGGTCGGCGCGGCCCGCGCCCGTAGTACGAAAGTTCGCATGTGTGCACCGCTGCCCGATCCCGTGCGGCACCGTTCATGCCGAGCGGTCATTGTCGCGTGAAACGGACCGGTCAGTGATGCGCCGACTGCGGTTTTCGCAGGCGTCGCTCAGGAAGACTCGTCGCTGATCCGCTGGACGCGCGCGCGGTACGCGGTCACGTTGTCGCCTTCGATGCGCGTGCGCTGCGTGCCTTCGATCTCGTCGATCTTCCTGTCCAATTCCGCCCCGGTCACGGGTTTCGCATCGATCTTCGTCTCGCGCTCGAAGCCGTGCGACTTGTCGGTGTTGCGGTAGAACCGGTACAGGGCCCAGTACAGCGCGGTGGCGCCGACCGGGCCGGCCGCCAGCAGCCAGAGTCCGCCGTCGTCGCTCATGAGGAACCCACCAGGATCGCGATGGCGATCGTTTCGAGGATGGTGCCGACGGAGAGCGCGGCCAGCAGCAGCTTCCACTGCTGGACTGGGACGCTGCCCATGGTTTCGCCGGTGCGGCCGTTGACTGCGATGTAGTGCAGCAGGCCGCCGTTGGCGCCGGGCTGGTGGTACGAGTACAGCCAGACCGGCAGGTACATGGAGACCCAGCGTGTGCCGTGGACGTCGATTTTTTCCTGCTCCCAGCGCACGCCGCGGTCGTAGCGGCGCACCGAGGATTCGACCTGGGCGCGGGCGATCGACAGCAACTGGTCTTCCAGGCGCGGTTGCAGGTGCTCGACGTTGCTGTTGCGCTTTTCCGAGGTGAAGCCCGACAGGTATGACGCGTTCCACTTCACCGCGTTCTTGGTGTCGAACGGCAGGATGGTATTGATGATGTTGTTGGTGTTGACGCGCACGTCCAGGTTGCCGCGCTCAGTGGACGATTCCAGCGGCAGGTCGTCCACGGTGAAGTCCACGTGCCGTTCCACCTGGTAGATGTCGGCGTCGTAGTAGGTCTTCTTGTTGTTGTCGGTACCGCGCGTGTATTGGCGCGTCTTGATCTCGCCCTTACCCGCGACGTCGGCACTCGCGTTGCCGTCGACGATCATGTACGGCAGGTAGACGCCGACGACGTTCTCGGGCGTGAACTGTTCCTTGAATTCCTTCAGCGCGAACAGCCGACGCTTGTCGACGAACTGGCGGATGCGCGCAACCGCATCGTCCTTCTTGATGTGGAAGGGCAGCACCGCGTCGGGCACCGCGCCGTTGGCCACCTGCTCGTTCACGCCGAAGACGTGGCGGCACCAGTGGCAGCGCGCGGTCATCGCGCTTTCGGTGTTGACCGTGACCTCGGCGCCGCAGCCGGTGCACTTGAAGGTCATCAGCACGGCGGCATCGGCGGCGATGTCGCGCGCGCCGGAGGCGATGACGGTGCCCTTGAGCTGGTCGATGCCTTCGCCGAATCCGAACAACTCCTCGACCCGCGCGCCGTCCCACTCGTTGCGGCAGTACAGGCAGACCAGCAGATCGGTGCCGAGCTTGTGGCGGATGTCGGTCGAGCCGCACTTCGGACAGCGGTTCAGGCCGTCGCTGAGTTCGGCCGCGGCGGTGTCGATGGCGACCGGGTCGGGCGCCTCCAATTCCTCGCGGATCGCGTCGGGCAGGGTGGCGGGGTCGACCGGCAGGCTGCCGGGCAACGGCGGCACGTCCTGCGGCGAACCCGGTCCGGAGACGGGCTGCCGCGGCAAGGGCGGCGGAATCTTGAGATCAGACATGGTCGCTGCGCGCCTGCGGCTTACAGGCCCAGTGCCTTGGCCTTGAGCGCGTCGTAGTCGTCCTGGGTGATCAGGCCGAGGTCCAGCATCTCCTTGGCCTTCTTCAACTTGGCGACCGGGTCGTCCGCTGCGGGCGCGGCAGGCGCCGCCGGCTGCTGCAGGTTGCCGATGCCGAGCATCCCCGACGCCATGCCCACGCCCATCAGACCCGCGGCACCGCCGGTCTCGCCCGCGGACTGGATGCCCTGGGCGACGCTGGCCTGCAGGTTGGAATTGCCGCGCGAGCCCGAAAGCGCATCGGCGCGCTGCACGGTCTTGAGCAATTCGCGGGTGTTGGCGTCGTATTCGATCGAGACGATGGCGGTCTTGACGATGGCCAGGCCGCGATCGGATTTCCACTGGTAACCCTGCTCGACCGCGTCGGACAGACTCCTGGCGAAGCCGAGCGAATCCTGCTGCAGCTTGGTGATGCGGTTGCCTTTGCTGGGATCGTTCGTATACAGGCTGAAGGCGGGCGCGAGCGAACCGACCACTTCGTTGAACAACTGGCTGGCGGCGGCGTTGTCGAGGTCGGTGAAATCGAAGACCTGGCCGGGCTGCAGATAGCTGGCCGGCACGAAATTCTTCACGAACAGGATCGGGTCGACGATCTTCAGCGTGTACGAGCCGCGCGTGACCGCGCCGACCTGGGTGTTGAGGAAGCCGTCGTCCCAGTAGATTTCGGACTGCGTGCCGAAGCGGTTGTCCGGCAGTTCCTTCAGCGAGACGAAGAACGCGGCCTGCTGCGAGCCCGGCTGGCCGCCGAACTTGAAGCGTTCCCAACTTTGCTTGATCAGCGGGCTGACGATGCCGTCGCCGGCGAAGATGGACTGCGAGTTGAGGTCGTCCGAGCGCCACTCGTAGCCGCCGGCTTCGGCGACGAACGCGGTGATCTTGCCGTCCTGGAACAGCAGCAGCCCGTAACCTTCGGGCACGACGATCTTCGAGCCGTTGGTGATGATGTTGGAGGAGGCGCTGGTATTCGAGCCGCGCCCGGCGTTGGTGCCCTGCGCGACCGCCGCGAACAGCGCCGCCGTCGACGGCAGGCCGGCCGGCACCGTGTAGAAGTCCTTCCACTGGTCCGCGAACATGCCGCCAACCGCACCCGTGACCGCCTGTATAAGACCCATGAGAATTCCCCGTGATTGGTGGCCGGGCGTTATGCCCACCGTGCCGGCGAACTATACACGCGCCGCCGGCAGGCGGATGGGCAGCAGCCCGGGGGTGATATTAGATTGCCGGGCCGGCGGCAGAACACGCCCCTTGACGGGCTGTCCCACGTCACCGGCTGGCATCGCCGTGTTGCGGTTTCACCGCCGCCGCGTCGGTGCGACGGCGGCGGTGCCGACCTTGCGCATCATCGCCAGGTCATGAACGCATTAACGATCCCAGGGCGCATCGCGCGAATAGGTCGTATTGCCCGCGGCGAACGAAGCTTTCATGTCCGCTATGGAAATGCCCAGGCCGTCGTTATTGCGGCGGGCATCATACGCGCAGCGGGGTCCGTCCGGGCCGCGATTGATTCTCGCCGTGATTTCTCTGGACAGGTACTGGACCTCCCTGGCGGGGATCGAACCGCTGAACGTCTGACGGGCTCCCGGGTGGATGAGAATGATGTCGGCCGCCTGGGTGAAATAGGTGCGCGCGCGGTTGGGGCCTTGTACTTCAAGCGAAACGCCCAGAACGCCACCCGCGTTGGTTTCCGAGCCGACCGCCGCTTCACTGCCGATATTCGCGATCGTGACAGTGACGTTGTAGAACGCGCCATCCGTACTGCGCGAGACTTCCAGACGCTGCATGCTCAATTCCGCCTTGCAGGGGCCTGTCTCTGTGGAGGCGGGAATCAGCGCCCTTTGAGCCTCCTCGCTCAGCGGGGCTGTCGGCATCCTGGTGACGGTGACCGAATCCGGTTTCTTCTGTGGGGGCCCTGCCAATGCAACGGAAAACGCGGGCGTAAAAGCGATCGCAGCGAGCAGGCATCCGGTTTGAAATTTCATTTTTCGCCTCAGTGGGATGAACGGTTTTCAGACGGGCAAGTTCTGATCAACGTAGATTCGTCTCAAACCCGGTCACAAGCCCCGAACTGCAAATGCCGCTCGATCAAGGAGCCATCGCCTCGCATCGCCGATCAGCCAATCGCCCGACCAGCCAGATGAAGGGTTCGGTCTGGCCGCTCAGCACACAGGTGCCCTGGATGACGCTGTCGAGCAATGCCTGCACGTCCGATGCGCGCAAGGCGGACACCGCGTGGTCCGTTGAACACGCGCGGCGGTCGCGCCAGCGCATGCAACTGCTTCGCCAGCGAGGGCTTCAGCACCTCGCCGCCTACCACGACGCAGCGCACGCCTTCCGGCCGTCGGCCCGCCTTGAGCAGGGCCTGCATCGCGGACGGCACCATGATGACTGTCCTCACCCGGCGCGCCGAGGGCGGCTCCGGCAGCGTCAATGCGTTCTCCGACAACACCACCGTCTTGTCCAGCCGTGCGGCATCGACTGAAGTCGCGATCGCATCCTGCATCGCGCCCGCCGGCGCGCGATGCTGCGCAGTCCCTTGCATGGTGAACTCCTTGTCGAAAAGCGAACGGCTCCGCAGTCTAAAGAAGAACCCGGATCGGCATGGCGCTCCGATCCGCAGTTTCAGGCGAAGACGCGCACAGCCACAACGCCGGTCACCACCAGGGCGACCACCGATGCGACGATCGCCCAACGCGGGATGCGCGGTGCGTGCGTCGTCATGTCGACCGTCGGGGCGTGCTCGACGGCCACGGAGCCGGGGCCGACATCCGCGCCCGTGCCCAGCATGTCCAGCACTTTGGCCACGGTAGCTTCGTCGAAACGGTAAGGATCGAATGTCGGAAGCCCGAGCTCGCGCAGCAGCGCCTTCATCGGTGCATCGAGCGGCACGTACTTCATGGCCCACGTCGCGAAGCTGGTGCTTTCGATGGGACG
The DNA here is from genome assembly GCA_031364125.1 of Lysobacterales bacterium. Lineage (GTDB taxonomy): Bacteria > Pseudomonadota > Gammaproteobacteria > Xanthomonadales > Xanthomonadaceae > Lysobacter_I. The sequence continues at coordinate 59,724 of JANLVT010000038.1, forward strand.
GCGCGCCAGCACCTTGAGGTCGGTGTGCCGCGGATCCTGGAGCAGGGTGGCATACAGCCGCTCCACGTCCGCAGTGCGGCCTTCCAGACACTGGAAAAAGTACCCGTCGCCGAAGTACAGCGCTCCGACCAGGCCGCGCCTCGCGTTGTTGATGCGCGACTGCGCAAGAATGCGTGCGACGCTGGGTTCGATGCCCATATCGGCGGGCATCGTGGTGAAGGTGGAGCGGCTTACGTAAACGATCTGGATCAGGTCTGGCACGGCTTTCTCCCCATGAATGAGTGCGTTAAATGAGTGCGCTACAGGTTGTGCGCGGCGCGGTGCGTCACACACATCATACATAAGGCCTGCGGTCACGGATGCAGCGGGGGACTTGCCGGTGATCGGCCCGTCGATCAGGTTGCCGGTGCTAAGCACTGGCTCGGTCGCTGCGGTGCGCGCATGCAGAACCTCAGGGCGTGGTCGAACATGTTTGCGGGACACGGACACGGACACGGACACGGACACGGACACGGACACGGACACGGACACGGACACGGACACGGACACGGACATGATCATCGTCATGTCGACTGTTGCGTCCTTGATCGGTGCTGCATAGTCCTGTGCTGCACACTCCAATGCGGCGAACCCAGCGCCAGCAACGTGGATCTGGCGCCGCGCAGGCAATGCAGATCAATCCTCGCTGATGCAGCCTTCCGAGAGTTTCACGTACCAATAGCCCGTGTCCGGCTGGATTTCCTGGACGAGGATCGTCTGCTCCTGCGTGGAGCGTCCCCAGCTCAGATAGCATTTTCTGGCAGCGTCGTACGAAGCCGCTTCGTATGCTTCGTCGCTCGAGCGTCCCAGGCCTTCGCCGATGACCTGATCATGATGCAGGGCCGCGAATGCGGATGCGCTGCAGGCGATGGCCAGCAGCGCGACGGATGCGATGACGCCCGATGTCTTCGTTTTCATCTTTGGATTCCTTCCCATGGAGTTTGGTGCGGCCGACTATGTCCCGTGGCCGTGACCGATGTGTTAATTGCGGACGCACGATGTGCGAAGCGTGATGAAGTGCTCTTGGTGTCGTGCTGCCCGCACTGGCGGCGTTTGCGGAATCGATCCTCGATCCGGCTTGGGCCCGGCCTGCGCGGCTGCGCCGCAGTGCGGCGAGCGAAAAAAACCGACATGTAGGAAAATGGCAGGATTCCCCCTCCCGGTGCCGTCCATGGTGTGGTTGCGCGTCGTCCCGATCCTGCTGCTGATCGTGATCAATACCCTTGTGCTCTCCTTGCCTTTGCTGGCGGTGGCGGCGTTCAAGGCTGTGCTGCCGTCCGAGCGGGCCCGGCGGGCCTGCAATCCGCTGCTGCTCTGGTTCGCGGAGCACTGGATCGTGGTCAACAGCGCGATGATCGATGGCTTCACCCGCACCCGCTTCCACGTGAGCGAGGACGCCGCGCTCAAGCGGAATGGCCACTATCTGGTGCTGGCCAACCATCAGAGCTGGATGGATATCGTGGTGCTGCAGAAGGTGTTCAACCGGAGGATTCCGTTCCTGCGCTTCTTCCTGAAGCGGCAGTTGTTCTGGGTGCCGGTGCTGGGGCTGTGCTGGTGGGCGCTGGATTTCCCGTTCATGGGGCGCTACTCGCGCAAGCAGATCGCGAAGAATCCTGCGCTGGGCAAGCGCGACATGGAGGCCACGCGCCGCGCCTGCGAGAAGTTCCGCGCCATTCCCGTGTCGGTGATGAACTTCGTGGAGGGCACGCGGCTCACGCCGGAGAAACATGCCGCGCAACTGTCGCCGTTCCGCCACCTGCTCAAACCGAAATCCGGCGGCGTGGCGTTCGTGATCGATGCCATGGGCGACAGCCTGCACGCGATCCTGGACGTCACCATCGTCTATCCGGACGGGCGGCCTTCGCTGGTGGATCTGATCGGCGGCCGTGTCCCGGAGGTGCGCGTGACGATCCGCGAGCGTCCGATTCCCGACATGCTGATCGGCGGCGATTATCAGCAGGATCGCGCGTTCCGTGCCCGCTTCCAGCAGTGGATGAACGAGGTGTGGGAAGAAAAGGACAAAGAGATCGCGCGACTGTTGGATTGAGCGGCGACTGAGCGACACACCACGGACGACATGCAGGATCGCGCGCGACCTGTGACCAGCGCGCATGGCATGCATTTTTCACGAATATTCCGGGATTTTCGTGCAGATTGACGGGCACCGCGCATTCGCGCATCGATTCACCGCGGAGTCGGTCGGGCGCGCGCAGGCTGCGGTTCCCGCAAATGTCCAAGGAATGCATCATGACCTCCATCACGTCGATCAAACGCGTTGCCATCCTCGCCACCAACGGTTTTGAACAATCGGAATTGATGGAGCCGCTTCGCCAGCTCAAGGATGCCGGTTTCTCCGTCCAGGTGATCGCGCCCAAGGGTCCGCAGATCCGCGGGTGGAAGGACAAGGACTGGGGCGACAGCGTCGATGTGGATGCCGAGCTGTCGAGCGTCTCTCCGGACGATTACGACGCGCTGGTGCTGCCGGGCGGCGTGATCAATCCGGATCTGCTGCGCGTCGATGCGAAGGCGATCGAATTCATCAAGGCCTTCGATGCCGCAGGCAAGCCGCTCGCGGCGATCTGCCACGGCCCGTGGCTGCTTGCGGAGGCCGGTGCCGCCAAGGGCCGCGACCTCACCTCATGGCCTTCGGTGAAGACCGACCTGACCAATGCCGGCGCGCGCTGGCAGGATGCCGAAGTGGTGGTGGACGGCCATATCATCACCAGCCGCAAGCCGGACGATCTGCCTGCGTTCTGCAGCGCGATCATCACTGCGGTGAACGCGGTCGAGCACACCGCCTGACTTCGCATGCGACGCGCGTTGCCGCGTCGCTGGTCATCTCGAAGCCAGCACGCCATCCAGCGCGCGTTCGGCCTTGAAGCCCGATTTCTGCAGTCTTTTCAACACTTCGCCCGGCACGTCGCGCCCGCTGGTCAGCGTGTTCGGCGTGCCGGTGTAGTGGAACAGGCGCCCGCCGCGTCGCAGCACGCGGGCCAGCTGATCGTAGAACGCCTGCGAATACAGTTCGCCGGCGATGCCGAAGCGCGGCGGGTCGTGAAGCACGGCGCCCACCGACGCATCGGGAATGTCTGCGATGGCCTGCGATACATCGGCATGCGTGAGCCGCAAACGGCCGTCGCTGGTTGCGGCCTCCGGATCGGGCGACCACGGGTTGAGCGTGCGCAGCCACAGCACGTCTTCGTTCTTCTCGAACGAATCGATCCGCGCCGCGCCCGCCTCCAGACAACAGGCCGCGAAGTAACCGAGTCCGCCGCAGGTATCCAGCACCGTGTTGCCCTGCGGCTGTACCAGCGCGACCTTGCGTCGCGCGTCGTCGATGGGGGAGGACTTCGATGTCGGCAGCATCTTGATGCCGTCGATCTCGAAGGTCGGCGCGCCCCATTCGGTCGGAACCAGTTTGATCAGCGCGCCCGAATATCGCGATACCGGTGCGAATTCGTCGCCGTCCCAATGATAGATCGTGCGGTCCTTGAGCTTGCCCGGCCACGGATAGCGCTTTCCGCGCCATTGCCATGCGTCGGCGTCCAGCCGCGCTTCGCCGCTGGAGCGGCCGAGATCGAGCGAGCCCTTCCAGGTGACTGTGCCGGCGTTGCGCGCGGCGGACAGCGCTTCGGCGAGCGGGCGGGTGAGCAGGGGGCCTGAATAGTGCGGCATGGCGCTGGATAGGCGGAATGGACGGGCAGATTACCCGTTACGACGTCCGGGCGCGTGGAGAGCATCCGCCGGTGCGATGCCGCTACGGGCATGCATGTCCAACAGGTTGCTGAAATACCTCCGTCCAGGAGGTATTTCAGTTCGCACGTCCGGCACATGTCCGGACGTGCTCACGGCGAATCAATCGCTTACGCGCTTGTTTCGCCGGCGCAGCCATCCATGGCTGCGTTAACAGGCCACTGAAAACCTGCT
>JANLVT010000045.1:0-71543 GCA_031364125.1 Lysobacterales bacterium
CCGGGCCTATATACTATGTGGTTCCTTTGATCCCCTCTTTCCTTCGGCAGACTCCATGGCCACAGATCGCCCGGCGCAACAGAACGAAATCAAGCTGCTGATCAGCAAGGGCCTTGAACAAGGCTACCTGACCTATGCCGAAGTCAACGACCACCTGCCCGACGACATCGTCGACCCGGAGCAGATCGAAGACATCATCCGCATGATCAACGGCATGGGCATCGAGGTGCATGAAGTTGCGCCGGATGCCGAAACGCTGCTGCTCTCCGATGCCACGCCCACGCGCACCGAAGACGACACCGTCGCCGCGGAAGAAGCAGCGGCCGCGCTGACCGCTCTCGATACCGAAGGCGGCCGCACCACCGACCCGGTGCGCATGTACATGCGCGAAATGGGCACGGTCGAGCTGCTGACCCGCGAAGGCGAAATCGCCATTGCCAAGCGCATCGAGGAAGGCCTGAACCAGGTCCACTCCTCGCTGGCAAGTTTCCCGTGGTCCATCCATTTGCTCGTCGAAGATTACGACCAGCACATCGAAGGCAAGAAGCGCCTGTCCGAAGTCGTCACCGGCTTCCTGGACCTGGACGCCCCGGTCGAAGAAATTCCTGAAGTCGTCATCGACGAAACCGTCGAGCTGGAAGTCGAGGCGGTCGAAGGCGAGGACGGTGAAGAAACCGCCGTCGTCGATACCGGCCCGGATCCGGCCGAAGTCGCGCGTCGCATGGAAGTGCTGAAGAACCTTTACGGCAAGTTCCAGAAGACCCACGCCAAGTATGGTTCGGCTGACAAGAAGACGCTGAAGGTCCGCGAGGAAATGGCGACCGAGTTCCTGCGCCTGAAGCTGCCGCTGGCGCAAATGGATTCGTTCCTGCGCAAGTTGCGCGAAGTGATCAACTCCATCAAGGACCACGAGCGCAAGATCCTCGACATCGCCACCCGCAATGCCAAGATGCCGCGCAAGGACTTCCTGCGTGCGTGGCCGGGCAATGAAACCAACACCACCTGGGCCGACGAAGTGATCCGTCGCAAACAGAAGTGGTCGTCGGGCGTGCGTGAGTTCAAGGACGAGATTGTTGGCGAGCAGGAAAAACTGATCGGCATCGAGAAGGCGCTGTTCCTGAGCCTGACCGACATCAAGGAAATCAACCGCGCCATGGCCTATGGCGAAGCGAAAGCGCGCAAGGCCAAGAAGGAAATGGTCGAGGCCAACCTGCGCCTGGTCATTTCCATCGCCAAGAAGTACACCAACCGCGGCCTGCAGTTCCTCGACCTTATCCAGGAAGGCAACATCGGCCTGATGAAGGCCGTGGACAAGTTCGAATACCGCCGCGGCTACAAGTTCTCGACCTACGCGACGTGGTGGATCCGTCAGGCCATCACCCGCTCGATCGCCGATCAGGCCCGCACCATCCGCATCCCGGTGCACATGATCGAAACGATCAACAAGCTGAACCGTATTTCCAGGCAGATGCTGCAGCAGTACGGCCGCGAAGCCACGCCGGAAGAGCTGGCGAAAGAAATGGACATGCCGGAAGACAAGATCCGGAAAGTCCTGAAGATCGCCAAGGAACCGATCTCGATGGAAACGCCGATCGGCGACGACGAAGACAGCCACCTCGGCGACTTCATCGAGGACACCAACGTCGAGTCCCCGATCGAGAACACCACCAACATCAACCTGCAGGAAACCGTCCGCGACGTGCTGGCCGGCCTCACCCCGCGGGAAGCCAAGGTGCTGCGCATGCGCTTCGGCATCGACATGAACACGGATCACACGCTGGAGGAAGTCGGCAAGCAGTTCGACGTCACCCGCGAGCGCATCCGCCAGATCGAAGCCAAGGCCCTGCGCAAACTCCGTCACCCCAGCCGTTCGGAACAGCTGCGTAGCTTCCTCGATATCGAGTAAGCCGCCCGCTGTCCGCTGTCACGAAAAGCCCGCCACATGGCGGGTTTTTCTTTTTCTGCCAGCCATCAAGGCAACAGAGCCCTCGGCACGGCCGTATCAGCGGTGGCTCACTCTGGCACCCCGTGACCTTTCGATGCACGCCAAAGCCCAGCAGTCCGCCCGGCTTTGCTAAGATTCCGCCCAAGGGCCTATAGCTCAACGGTTAGAGCAGAGGACTCATCGAAAAGGTGACGCTGGCGCGTAATCGCCAGATGACAACGGGAAGAATTCAGGGAAACCGCAGCGGCTCGGCCGGCGGCAATCCTGAGCCGAGCCGGCGGTACACCGCCGGAAGGTGCAGAGACTACCTGAGGGCTACAGCGCCCTTAATCACAGGCTCGAGCATCCCGCACCCGACCAGCATGCTGAGGGTGATGAGATAGTCCACGCCAGGGCGAAAGTCTTGGGCAACGTGAATCCTTTGGTTCCAGGTTCGAATCCTGGTGGGCCCAGATAGACCTCCGGCAACACCTCATGATGCACATCGACGGACCACGAACTCGACTACCGGGCCGTACTGAAAAATGTTCCCGTTGGCAAAAAGATGTCTCGTGGTGCTCGTGAATTCGGCGGGCCACGAAGCAAGGCGACGAATCGATAATAGCTGCTTGAGCAAGGAGTTGACCGATGTCCCAAACCAGCAAAATCGAATGGACCGAGGCCACTTGGAACCCAACGGTCGGGTGTACGAAGATTTCGCAGGGCTGCAAGCACTGCTATGCCGAAACGATGGCGAAGCGGTTGCAGGCGATGGGCACGCCTGGCTATGAAAATGCATTCAAGCTGACGCTGTTGCGCAATCGCTTGGAAGAACCGATGCGGCGCAAGAAGCCTACGGTGTACTTCGTCAATTCGATGTCCGATCTGTTTCACAAGAACGTCACCGACGATTACATTGAGCAAGTGTTCGATGTGATCCTGCGCTGTCCCCAGCATACATTCCAAGTGCTGACGAAGCGGGCTGAGCGTCTGGCGGCCTTCTTCAGCCACCGCAAGCCACCGAAAAACGCTTGGATCGGTGTTTCCGTCGAGGACCGTAAGTCCGGCCTGCCTCGAATCGATGCGTTACGCAAAGTCGATGCGACGGTTCGCTTTTTGTCCGTGGAACCGTTGCTAGAAGACCTTGGCGATATCAACCTTCGCGACATTCACTGGGTGATCGTCGGAGGCGAGTCCGGGCCGAAGGCACGGCCGATGAAACTGGAATGGGTTGAAGACATCAAGCAGCAGTGCGAAGAGGCCGAGGTCGAGTTCTTCTTCAAACAATGGGGTGGCTGGGGCGCTGACGGCAAGCGCCGTTCCAAGAAAGCGAATGGCCGATTGCTCGATGGCCGCACTTGGGACGGTATGCCAGAGCTCTCGGCGATGGCATAGCGTTCCAAAAACACTCCCAGCCACTGCGAGGAAAGAAATGTCAAGGAAGCACTACGATTACAGCAATGGACCCAGCCTGATTGAGCCACACAGCATCGCCAAGCACCGTGTGCTTCAAACCTATCTTGCGGCTTATTTTCAAACACTCGTCAGCTCCCCGAATCAAGATGAGTTCAGGTTGACGCTGGTCGATGGGTTCGCAGGCGGAGGTGAATATCATGACCCTGATAGTAAAGAAATTCTGCCCGGCTCCCCGCTGATCATGCTGGATGCCGTGAAAGAAGCGACGTTTGAACTCAACAAAAACCGCAGGAAGCCAGTCCACCTTGATGTCAGCTACTTTTTTGTCGAGAAAAATCGCAATACTGCCCATTACCTCAAGAAAACCTTGATCAATCGAGGCTTTGAAGGCGAGTTCGACCAGAGCATCTTTCTGAGGAATGCAGATTTTCTCGAACAGATTGATGAAGTGATCGACTTCATCAAGAAGAAAAGTCCGCGCAATGGCAGGTCGATCTTTATGCTCGATCAGTATGCCTACAAAGACGTTCCGGCGAGCGTCGTCAAGCGGATTTTGCGCACACTCCCACGTGCCGAAATCATCCTGACATTCGGAGTTGATTCGCTGGTCAATTTTGTCGGCGATAATGATGCGTCACGAGGCTTGCTGTCGCAGATCGGCATCCCCGATGCACTGCAAGGGCGCACGATTGACGAGATAAAGTCCTCCGAAAAAGAGTGGCGTCTGTTCATTCAAGGCAGTTTGTACAAAAGCCTGATCGAAAAATGCGGGGCGGAATACTACACGCCCTTCTTCATCCGCAATCGGCAGGGTTTCGGCGACTACTGGCTCATCCACATGTCTCAGCATCACCGTGCTCGCGACGTGATGACCGAGGTCCACTGGAAGAACAACAACTATTTCATTCACTACGGTGGAGCTGGCTTGGATATGTTCGGCAGCGGCATGGTGGGGTACGACCCCACATTCGACACCACCCGTAGCGGGCAAGGCGCGCTGAGTTTCGAGTTCGACGATGTGGCACGCAAAACAAGTATAGAGTCGCTGTTGGAGCAAATCCCAAGGTACATCTATGCCCACGAAGAAGGCATGAGCTTTGGTGAACTGTTTGCGACAACCTGCAATGGATCGCCTGCAAGTGCAGGCATTTATCGTTCTGCTATCGTGCAATTGATCGAGCAAAAAGTCCTTTTAGCCAAGGGGGATGGAGAAGCGCTCCGACGTGCCGCCGCGCAGATCAGGTTTACCGACCAGTTGATTGCGCCGAATCAACGCTCTCTTTTCATCGGTGGCACTTGAGTGTTGGATGCTCAGGCGTCCGTCATCAATGTGACAGAATTTCAGCCTGTTCTCTGAACATCGCGCAGCAATGATTTCAGCTAGTCGGTCTGCTGGAAAGCCGTGGCAAGCGACTTCTTGATGTCATCGGAATCGAGCCGACCGGGCCTTTCGCGAATAAAGGCTGCCACGGCGGCTGAGCCATCATCAGATAGTAGTTTTTGAAAGTTCGGGTTCACGGTATTTACTTGAGGGGCAGTGGAATCCGTCGGTACGATGGCAGATCGCTGCTACATCGGCGGGCCATGCTTCTCGCGCCATTCGTCGAGTTCAGCATCACGCCGCACATCGATGGCCGTTCGCGTGTCCTCATCCGCGAAATAGTCGTAGAACGTGTCTTCATCAAGAGGATGCAGTTTGCCCGCACCGTATTGCGCGTAGAGTGCTTCTCGCACTCGGGACAGCATCGCGGCACCAGCATCGTTCCGCGCGGTCAAGACATCGCCGTCGTCGGGATACGCTTCGATGCAGAGGTGCAGTACAGCTTCGACGGCATCAGTGTGCATGCACGGCCTGATCGCGCCGCTGCGATGTATCAGTTCCCACTCACCTTCGGCATGAGACAGCAAACCGGCAATCACTGTATCGCCACGCTGGAGCACCAAAACGGCATCGGCAAGGCGTGTGGCATGTTCGATCTCGCGAGCAGCGACCGCCTCCGGCCGATGCCATCTGATTTGCTCAATGAGTCTCGCTGCCTTTTCCTGGCGTGCCGACTCTCGGGCCTCCCGGTGCCCTGCTTTGCGCTCGCGCCGTGCCGCGATCCGGGCGACCGCTGCCTCATCCAGTGGTTTACGTTTCGGTTTCTTCTTGGCCATCGCCATTCGTTCCCTGATGTGGGCCGGGCATTTTACTGGCTGCCCGATGGGGCCATCAGCGCAGCCGGGGTCACGCCGAGCGTTTCGGCCAGCCGGTAGATGTTGAGCAGGGCGATATTGCGCTGCCCGCGCTCGACCCCGCCGAGATTGAGCTGCCCCGGGAATCTCGGAGGCTCTTTGTTTGAGTCACGCCGCCTGCTTTTGCTCAGCGGCCTTCGCATAGTAAGCCGCTTCCGCTTCCGCTGGCGGGATGTCGCCGATCGACGACACGATTCCGGGGCGTCGCTGCCATCCGGGCCGACAGGATGGAGCGGGAGGCTGGGGCCGACCCGCGGATCAGAACCCGTAGCGCAGAAACCCGCCGTCGACGGCGATGCATTCGCCGGTGACGTAACTCGATGCCGGCAGACACAGGAACGCGACCGCGGCGGCGACTTCTTCGGGTTCGCCGATGCGGCCCATCGGCGTGCGCAGCAGCACTTCGTCGAGATAATCCGGATCGGCGAGTTTGGTCGAGGTGCGGCGGGTGCGGATGTACCACGGCGCCACCGAATTCACGCGTACGCCGTCTTCGGCCCATTCCACCGCGAGGTTGCGGGTCATCTGGTGCATCGCGGCCTTGCTCATGCCGTAGGGCGCGCCGCTGCGCACGTGGGTGATGGCGGAAACGCTGCCGACGTTGACGATGCACGAGGCGGCGTGTCTGGTCAGCAGCGGGTAGGCGCTGCGCGCGAGTTCGAAGGCGCTGAACAGGTTGGTCTCGAAGATGCCGCGCCATTCGTCCTCGCTGTAGTCGACGGCGGCTCTGGTGACGTTGCCGCCGGCGTTGTTGACCAGGATGTTGAGGCCGTCGCCGAGATCCTCGACCCAGTCCAGCAGTTCGCGGCGCTGTTCGTCGTCGGCCACGTCGGCCACCCGGATGCGGACTTCGCCGTCGGGGAATTCTTCTTCCAGTTCGATGCGTACCGAATCGAGGCCGTTGCTGTCGCGGGCGGCGATGAGCACGCGGGCGCCGAAGCCCAGCAGTTCGCGCGCGATGGCGCGGCCGATGCCGGCGCTCCCGCCGGTGACCAGCGCGAGTTGTCCGTCGAGACGCCAGCGGTGAGCGAGCATGGGGTGGGCCGTCCGCGATGTGGATGGGCGTAGGATAAGCCGCGACCCCGCCGAGGAGGACCACCATGCGCCAGGCCTTTGTTTTTCGCGCGATCTTCACGATGTCGTTGCTGGCCGGTGTCGGCGGCCTGACGGGCTGCTCGAAGCCCAAGGTGCCCGATCACGACGATCCGCCCGAACCGCAGGCCGCGGCTGCGGCTGCGGCGCAACCCACGCAGCTGCGCAAGGCGATGCAGAAGCCGATCGACAAGGCGGAAGCGGCGCAGGGCGAAGTCGACGCCGCGGCCGAACGGCAGCGCGCGGCCATCGACGCCGCGACCGGCGGCTGAAGCGGTCGCGGCGGGACGCAAACGACGACGCCCGGCGTTGGCCGGGCGTCGTCTCGAGCGGTCGAGCGGAATGCGCTGCCGCAGCGATCAGAACCCGCAGAAGCAGTAGGCGTAGGCTTTGGCCGGGGCGCCGCCGGCGCGCGGTTCCATCGCGCGTTCCAGCATGCGCAGGTCGCGATCGGCCTGCGGCACCACTTTCGCCAGCATGCCGCGGGCGATGTCGGAATGGCCAAGCAGGGCGCGACCGGTGACGCTGCCGGCGAAGCCGCTGAACCACTGTTCGAACGGCGTCATCTGCCGCTCGATGTAGCGCACCGGATAGGTGCCGGGCTTGCCGCCGAGCTTGGCGCGCTTGGCGGCGTCGGCGATCGCGGTCTGCAGGCCGCCGAAGGCGTCCACCAGGCCGCGTTCCTTCGCCTGCGCGCCGCTCCACACGCGGCCGCGGGCGACGGCGTCGACATCGGCCACCGGCTTCTTGCGCGCTTCGGACACCTTGCCGGTGAAATCGCGATAGCCCTTCTCGATCACGCTCTGCATCACCTGCGACACGTCCGCCGAAAGCGGGCGGGTCACATCGAATGCGCCAGCGACCTTGGTGGTGGACACGCCGTCGGTGCGGACGCCGATCTTTTCGAGCGTGCGCGAGAACGTGGGGATCATGCCGAAGATGCCGATGGAGCCGGTGATCGTGGACGGGTCGGCGTAGATGCGATCGGCGTTCATGCTGATCCAGTAACCGCCGGACGCGGCCAGATCGCCCATCGACACCACCACCGGCTTGCCGGCCTTCTTCAGCGCGACGATCTCGCGGCGGATCTGCTCGGAGGCGAACACTTCGCCGCCGGGCGAGTCCACGCGCAGCACCAGCGCCTTCACGCTGTCGTCGTCGCGGGCTTCGCGCAGCAGCGCCGCTGTGGATTCGCCGCCGATGGTGCCGGCGGGCTGTTCGCCGCCGGTGATTTCGCCCTCGGCCACCACCACGGCGATGTGGTTCTGGCTGCCCAGCATCGGCATGGCGCCCTTGAGGTGGGTCAGATAGGTGTTGAACGACACCTGGCGGAAGCCGCCTTCGGCGTCTTCGTCAGGCGTGCCGCGCTTGGTGAGCAGGGCTTCGACTTCTTCCTGCGTCTTCAGGCCGTCGACCCACTTCTGCTTCAGCGCGTACTGGGCCAGATCGCCCTGCACCGCGGTGATGTCCGCCGGCAGCGTGTCGAAGCTGGCGGCCAGCTGCTGCGGATCGAGTTTGCGCGCCTTGCCGATGTCGCCGAGATACCGCTGCCAGATGTCGTTCATCCAGAACAGGTCGGCTTCCTTGGATTCGGGCGATGCCGCATCCAGCACGTAGGGCTCGGCCGCGGACTTGAACTCGCCGACCTTGAACAGGTGCACGTCGACGCCGAGCTTGTCCTCCAGGCCTTCGCGGAAGTACTGGCGATAGCGGGCCAGGCCTTCGATCAGCATGCCGCCCATCGGGTCGAGATAGATTTCGTTCGCCTGCGACGCCAGCAGGTACTGGGCCTGATCGTAGCTTTCGCCGTACGCGATGATCTGCTTGCCGGAGGCGCGCAGGTCGGCCAGGGCTTCGGCCACTTCGCGGATCGAGGCATAACCGCTGAAGGACATGCCGTCCACACGCAGCAGCACGCGTTCGATGCGTTTGTCTGTCTTGGCCGCGTTCAGCACCGCCAGCAGGTCGCGCAGCTGCACTTCGTTGGCCCGCGGATCGTTCAGGGCTTCGGCCAGCGCGCGGCTGGTGGGGTCGATCGTGTACTGCTCGACCAGCGTGCCTTCCGGCGCGATCACCAGGGTGCTGCGGTCGTCCACCGGCAACACCCGCTTGCTTCCGCTGCCCAGTACGGCGAGGCAGATCAGCAGGAAACCGAAGAACAGGATGTTGAAGATGAGACGGCGGGTGAAATTCATCGCATCCCAAATACCGACCAGGATGCTGGCGATGGGGCCGCGGCGGCGCGGTTCGTTCATTGGGGAGATCTCCTTGATGTGCTGGCAGCAGTGTGCGGGTCGGCGGCGGTGGCGTCATCCGCCATCGGTCATCCCTACCGATAGCACCACGGGAAGGCGTCGCGACAGCCGCAGGAAGCGCAGCCCCAGCAGCACCGCGGCCACGGTGAGGCCCGCGATCAGGCCCACCCACATGCCGCGCGGGCCGTAGGCGGGCACCAGGTCGCCCAGGCCGAGGCCCAGTACCGCGCCCAGCGGCATGCCGATGCCCCAGTAGGCCACCGCCGCCAGCAGCATCGGCACGCGGGTGTCCTTCAGGCCGCGCAGGGCGCCGACCGACAGCACCTGGATGCCGTCCGGGAACTGGAACGCCGCCGCCAGCAACAGCAGCGAAGCGGCCATCGCGACGACCGCGGCATCGGAGGTGTAGATGGCGGCGATGGCCTCGTTGCCCAGCAGCAGCGCGCTGCCGGTCAGCAGTTGGGTCATCAGCACCAGGACGTAGCCGGCGAACGCGGCGCGGCGCAGGCCGTCGCGGTCGCCGCGACCCACGGCGTGACCCACCCGCACCGTGGTGGTTTCGGCCAGCGCCATCGGCACCATGAAGCAGAGGCTGGCGACGTTGATCGCGATCTGGTGCGCCGCCGCAGGCACTTCGCCCAGCCGCCCGATCACCAGCGCGGTCGCCACGAACAGCCCGCCTTCCAGCAGCCAGGTGATGCCGATCGGCAGGCCCACGGTCAGCAGGTCGCGGATCTGCGGCCAGCGCGGCGGGTCGTAGCGGTTCAACAATTGCAGGTCGCGGAACCGGCGCGCGCGGGCCAGATAGCCGGCCATCGCCAGCGCCTGCAGCCACATCATCAGCGCCGAAGCCAGCCCCAGCCCGCCCGCGCCCAGCGCTGGCAGCCCGCCCAGGCCGAAGGTCAGGGCATAGCCCATGGGGACCAGCAGCAACAGGCCGCCGAAGCCCAGGACCATGGTCGGAACGGTGTAGTGCAGGCCGTCGCAGAGGTAGCGCATGCACAGGAACACCGCCAGCGCCGGCACGCCCCAGCGGATGCCGTGGACGAAGGCGGTGGCGCCCGGGCGGATTTCCTGTGCGATCCCGAAGGCCTCCAGCGCCAGCGGGATCGCGCTGAGGAACAGGAACATCGCCAGCCCCAGCCCCAGCGCCAGCCACAGCGCCTGCCGGAACAGCGGGCCGATCTCGTCGCGTCGTCCGGCGCCGTCCAGCTGCGAGACCGACGCCGGCACCGCGATCAGGGTGCCCATCGGCACCAGCAGCGGCAGCCAGAACAGCGCCGTGCCCACCGACACCGCCGCCAGCGTGGCGGTGCCGTGGTGGCCGGCGATGACCGCATCGACCAGACCGATCAACCCGGTCGAGACATGGCCGGCGATCAACGGCGCGGCCAGCTGCGCACTGCTGCGCAGCTCGTCGCGAAAACGCGGGATGGGGGGTTCTGACATGACTGCGCCGGAAGCGGGAAACACCGGCATGGGGCCGGCGCATGGGCTGGTATCTTACGGCACCGCCGATCCGATCCATGTCCGCCATCACGTCAGCCCGGGGGGCGCATGACCGAACCGCAAGCCCACGCCGCGCCTTCCGCCTGCGAAAACTGTAGCAGCGTGCTGCAGGGCAGTTACTGCCACGTCTGCGGTCAGCACGCGCATAGCCCGCTGCGCAACTTCGGCCATGCGGTCGAGGACGTGTTCGAGTCGTTCTGGCACCTCGATGGCCGGATCTTCCGCACGGTGCGCGACCTGTTCGTGCCCGGTCGGGTCGCCGCCGGCTATCTGGCCGGTCACCGCGTCCGCTACGTCGCGCCGCTGCGGCTGTTCGTGATCGTCAGCCTGCTGACGTTCTTCGTCGGCAAGGCCACGCTGCATATCGACAAGGAAGCGGTGTTCAGCAGCATAGACAGTCCGGCAAAGGTCGAACTCGATGCCGGTCCGGCGCCGGCGTCGCAGACCATGAAAAGTGCTGCCGGAACCGCAGCCTCTGCGTCCGCACCGTCCACGTCCGCCGATGCCGCAGCCGCGCCCAAGGGCGACCTGACCACCATCGACGCCGTCATCGCCGATCGCAATCGTCAACTCGGCGGGTTTCGCCGCGAGGTGCTCGAATCCGAGGGCGGCTGGCTGCTCATGCCGCTGTCGGGCCCGGTGCAGGCCGGCATCGACGACGAGGCCCGCAGCAGGATGCGCGAACTCGGCGCGTCGGAGGCCGAGATCGCGCTGGCGATCGCCCGCGCCGATATTGAACTGGAACAGGCGGCCGCCACCAGCAAGACCGCGTCCGCCGAAAAGGCCACCGAAAACGCTACCGAAAACGCCACCGAAAGCGCAGCCGATGCCGGCTTCTTCTCGCGCTGGATGAAGAAGCGCGTCGAACGCTTCAAGCTCAACAGCGAGGTGATACGCGAAAATCCCGATGAATTCGTCCGCCTGTTCCTCGGCGCGTTGCCAGGCGCGCTGTTCCTGCTGGTGCCGCTGTTCGCGCTCTTCCTGAAGGTCATGTACCTCGGTTCCGGACGCGGCTATCTGGAGCATCTGGTGGTGGCGCTGTACAGCCACGCATTCCTGCTCGCCGCGTTGCTCCTGTCGTTCTTGCTGACCGGTCTGCTGGCGCTGGCGCCAACGGCGTGGACCTGGCCGAAAGTGACGATGGGGATCGCCGCGACCGGGCTGCTGTTCGCCGTGCCCGCCTATCTGCTGGTCATGCAGAAACGGGTGTACGCGCAGCGCTGGTGGGTCACCATCGTGAAATTCCTGGTCATCGGCAACGTCTACACGGTGTTGTTGACCTGCGCACTGCTCTACGCTGTGATCGCCGGACTGAGCAGCTGACAGCCATAGTGAGAACCGCATGACCCCGAAGCGCGTGATCTATGAAGTGAACATCGAGGTCGACGCCGCGGCGCACGACGACTACCGCGTGTGGTTGCACGACCACATCGCCGAGATCCTCGCACTGCCGGGCTTCACCGGCGCGAAGGTGTTCGCGGTGCTGGAGCCGCCGCCCAGCGCGGGCCGGGTCGGTCTGTGCGTGCAGTACGCGCTGAAAGGTCGCGAGGCGCTGGACGACTACCTGCGCGACCACGCGCCGCGGCTGCGTGCCGATGGCATCGCCCGGTTCGGCGATCGTTTCCAGGCGACGCGACGGGTACTGCGCGGGGTGCGCTGAGCGCAGGGGCCGCGCCGACCATCAGCTCGGGACGACGCTAGTCCAGAGCTTGCCCAGCCAGCCCGACTTCGGCGATGCGGATGCGCCGTGCGCGGCGGACTTCGCCGCAACTTCGCCGGTCTTCGCCGCGACCGCAGCATCGCGCAGACGGGCGATCGCCGCCACCCGCTCCGGCGGCAGCTGTTTCATCACGAAGCGCGCTTCGTCGTTGAGCGCCAGCCAGGCTTCGCCGTCCAGGCTGCCGTCGGCGCGCTGCGGCAGGGCGCGCTGCAGCGCCTGCTTGTATTCCACCGGGTCGACGCCGAACACCGCCGCCGCCTGGGTGTCGTCCAGCCCCACCACCACCCGCAGCAACAGCACCGCGCGGGTGCCGAAGTCCAGCCGGGCCAACGAGGCGAAGTCGCCGTGCCAGTACGGCGCCAGCGGCTCGGCGTTGAGGGCGGGGCTCTGCAGCAGGGTGGTCCAGAACAGCAGCGGCCAATCGTCGGGCGCGGCGCCCTGCGCCGTTTCGCTGAAGGTCTCGATCGCCGAGGTCAGGGCGCGGTCGCCATGTTGGGCGTCGCCGCACTGCAATTCGGCCAGCAGGGCCGCCCGTCGTTCCACCCCGCGCAGGAAGCTGACGATGGCCCCGGAAGAGGCGGCAGCGGTATCGAGCGTGTGGTGGGAGGACATATCGGACGATAGATCAAGTACTTGACGGAGTGGTCGCATGATGCCTTCCACGTCCGATCTGCAACTTGACAACCATCACGGAACCGGCTCCCTGAGGCGCCATCAGGGTTGCAGGCCAATCGACCGCCCGATCCGGTTGTACACAGCGCTCATCGACGCGCAACAAATCCGGCTTTGCCGGCCGCGCGCGCCGCAGACGCGCGATGTTTCACGGACAAACGATTGATTTTCATGAGGTTTCATGGGGTGGCGTTTTTTTAGCCATACATCGCGGAACCCTTGGATTTAGCGCACAAAACTGTTCGCGCATCGAGTCATGCACAAACTTATCCACAGCTTGTGTGGATAATGCCGAATTCCCTTTGCGATCCGCCACTTGCGGGTCATTCGTGTACCGCCCGGCAGCAATGCGGTGCAAGTGAGGATCGAAGCCGCCGCGCCGGGACTCGGTAGACTGCCGGCCATGTCCGCCGCCGATTCCATCCTCCGCGTCGCCCTGCCGGTGCCGCTGCCGCGCCTGTTCGACTACCTGCCCCCGGGTGATCGCTCAAGCGAGGGCCCAGGCGATGGCCCGGCCGAGGTGGGCTGCCGCGTGCGTGTGCCCTTCGGCAGCCGCAGCGTGGTCGGCGTGGTGGTTGGCGTGGGGCCGCCCGAGCCCGGCGTCGCCGAGCTGCGCCAGGCCGAGGCGGTGCTGGATCCGCAGCCGCTGCTGCAGGGCGAACTGCTGGACTCGCTGCGCTGGCTGGCGCGCTACAGCCACGCCCCGCTGGGCGAGGTGTTGGCCACCGCGCTGCCCAGCGCCCTGCGTCGCGGCGAAGCGCTGCCCGACACCCATGCCTGGGCATGGCGGCTGACGGAAGCCGGCGCCACCGGCCTGGCCCGCCTGCGCGGCCGCCCGCGGCAACTGGCTGATCTGCTGGATGCGGCGCAGCGCCAGGCATTGGACGAAGACCAGCTCGACACCTCGCTGGACGACTGGCGCAGCGCCGCCCGTGCCCTGTTGAAGCGCGGCCTGGCCGAACGCGTGGCGGTGCCGGCCTCGCAGTGCGCGCCGATGCCGCAGCCCGGCCCGGTACTGAACGACGAACAGGCCGCGGCGCTGGAGACCCTGCGCGCGCGCGCCGGTTTCGCCGCCTGGCTGCTGGACGGCGTGACCGGCAGCGGCAAGACCGAGGTGTACCTCAACGCCATCGCCGACTGCCTCGCCCGCGGCCGCCAGGCGCTGGTGCTGGTGCCGGAGATCGGCCTCACCCCGCAGGCCCTGGCCCGCTTCCGCCAGCGGCTGGGCGTGCCGGTGCACGCGCTGCACTCCGGGCTGGGCGATCCCGAACGCGCCCGGGTCTGGGCGGCCGCCTGGCGCGGCGAGGCGCGGGTCATTGTCGGCACGCGATCCGCCGTGTTCACGCCGCTGCCCCAGGCGGGGCTGATCGTGATCGACGAGGAACACGACGGCAGCTACAAGCAGCAGGACGGCATCCGCTACCACGCCCGCGATTTCGCGCTGGTGCGCGGCAAGGCGCTGGACGTGCCGGTGCTGCTGGGCAGCGCCACGCCGTCGCTGGAGACCCTGCACAACGCCCAGGCCGGCCGCTACGCCCACCTGCGCCTGCGCAAGCGCGCCGGCGACGCCCAGCCGCCCGTGGTGCGGGTGCTGGACGTGCGCAAGCGTCCGCTCGACGCAGGCCTGTCGCCTGAGCTGCTGCACGCGATGCGCGCCGCGCTGGACGCCGGCGGCCAGGTGCTGGTGTTCAAGAATCGCCGCGGCTATGCGCCGGTGCTGCTGTGTCACGACTGCGGCTGGAGCGCGCAGTGCAAACGCTGCAGCACGCCGCTGCGCAGCACGCCGATGACCGTCCACGGCGGCGGCCGGCGCCTGCAGTGCCACCACTGCGGCGCGCGGCAGACCCCGCCGCCGGCCTGCCCCGACTGCGCCAGCCTCGCACTGCAGCCGCAGGGCGTGGGCACCGAGCGCCTGGAGGAACTGCTGGCCGAGAAATTCGCCGACGTGCCGGTGCTGCGCATCGACAGCGCCAGCACCCGGCGCAAGGACGCGCTGGAGAAACTCTTCATCGAATTCGGGTCGCGCCCCGGCATCCTGGTCGGCACCCAAATGCTGGCCAAGGGCCACGATCTGCCGAATCTCACATTGGTCGCGGTGGTCGGCATCGACGAAGGCCTGTTCTCGGCCGACTTCCGCGCTGGCGAGAAGCTCGCGCAACTGCTCATCCAGGTCGCCGGCCGCGCCGGTCGCGCGCAGAAACGCGGCGAAGTGCTGCTGCAGACCCACCACCCCGAACACGCGCTGCTGCAGACGCTCATCCACGGCGGCTACCACGCCTTCGCGGACGGCGAACTCGCCCAGCGCCAGGCCGCCGGTTTCCCGCCGTTCGCGCATCTCGCGCTGCTGCGCGCCGAAGCGCAGCACGCCGATGCGCCGATGCAGTTCCTGCAGGCCGCCAAAACCCTGCTGATTCCGTGGGTCGCGGCGAAGTCCGCGCGCGCTGCGGCGGCGCTGGAAGGCTTGACGCTCGACGGCCCGGTCGCCGCGCCGATGCCGCGTCGCGCCGGCATGTATCGCGCGCAACTGCTGCTGTCGTCGCCGACGCGCCGCGATCTGCACGTCGCGCTGGAAGCCGCGCTGCCGGCGGTGTACGCCTTGCCCGAAGCGCGGAAGACGCGGTGGTCGCTGGATGTGGATCCGGTGGATCTGTATTGATCGATGGCGAGCGTGGCGTAGCGCCCGAACCTGCAGGAGGGCCTTAACCTGTAGGAGGGCCTTCAGGCCCGAGCTCGCTCCTGGCACGGCATCTTTCTGTGTACGGGTAACGCCTGGAATCTTTTCCGCGCTGGGGCGCGGGCCACTTTCTTTGTCGCACTGCGCCGCCTGCGGCGCGAACGGCGAAGCCGGCCCGAAGAGCCTGCCCCGTACTTGATACGGGGGCGAACGCCGCAGTTGAGTAGGATGGGTTGAGCGTAGCGATACTCATCAAAGGAGCAACTGCAGAGCTTCCGCGCTGTCGCGCGGGTTACTTTCTTTGTCGCAAAGAAAGTAACCAAAGAAAACTCTTTGGTGCCGAGGCAAATCTGCCGTCGGAACCATGGCCGGGATTTTTCGATGCGGCATCCTGCCGCGTCGAAACACGGCGCACATCGTGTGCGCCGCCCTCCGGGTCTTCCAACGTTTGAACGTCCTGCGATGCTGCTGAGTTCGACGGATTGCTGCAGTCAATCGATCATTGTCATCCCGAACACATGTGAGGGACCTGCTGTTCGCTCTCGAATCGCAATAGCAACGCGGGTCTTGTTGGAGATTCGTTCGCATCCGGGATGACGGCGAATGGGCGTGCCCACCCGCTTACGCATCGGATCGGCGACAATACGCACGCGGCGGTGGCGCCGTAGCGGCTGGAGACGGCAGATGCGTGCGGTGCCCCATGTGGTGGTGGTCGGCGGTGGTTTCGGTGGGTTGTGGGCGGCACGCGCGCTATGCGATGCGCCGGTGCGGATCACGCTGGTGGATCGCGGCAACCATCATCTCTTTCAACCGCTGCTGTATCAGGTCGCGACCGCCGGACTTTCGGCGCCGAACATCGCCGCGCCGCTGCGCCACATCCTGCGCAAGCAGAAGAACGTCACCGTGCTGCTGGGCGAAGTCGACGGCATCGCGCCGGCCGAGAAGCAGGTACGGCTCGCCGATGGCAGAACCCTCGATTACGACCACCTGCTGCTGGCCAGCGGCGCGACCCATGCCTATTTCGGTCACGACGACTGGGCCGCGCATGCACCGGGCTTGAAAACACTCGACGATGCGCTGGAAATCCGCCGCCGCATCCTCACCGCGTTCGAACGCGCCGAAGCCGAAGACGACGCGGCGAAACGCGAGGCGTGGCTGACCTTCGCCATCGTCGGCGGCGGCCCGACCGGCGTGGAGTTGGCCGGCACGCTGGCCGAAATCGCGCGGCACACGCTGCACGGCGAATTCCGTCGCGCCGATCCGCGCAGGGCGCGCGTGCTGCTGCTCGAAGCCGGGCCGCGGGTGCTGTCGAGTTTTCCGGAATCCTTGTCCGAAAAAGCGCGCACGCAGCTGCAGAAACTCGGCGTGGAAGTGCGTACCGGCGTGCCGGTGGCGGCGATCGACGGCGAGGGCGTGAAGCTCGGGGAAGAACGCATCGCCGCGCGCACGGTGCTGTGGGCCGCGGGCGTGGCGGCGTCGCCGCTGGCGCGCGATCTCGGCGTGCCGCTGGATCGCGCCGGCCGGGTGATCGTGCAGCCCGACCTCAGCGTCCCCGGGCATCCGGACATCTTCATCGCCGGCGATCTCGCGTCGCTGCAATACGACGGCAAACCGGTGCCGGGCGTCGCGCCCGCGGCGAAGCAGATGGGGCGCCACGTCGCACATGCGATCCGCGCGCGGCTGCAGGGACGCGCGCCGGCAGCGTTCCGTTATCGCGATTTCGGCAACCTCGCCACTATCGGCCGCATGGCCGCGGTGGTCGATCTGCACGGCTTCAAGTTCTCCGGCCTGATCGCCTGGTGGTTCTGGCTGGCGGCGCACGTGTTTTTCCTGATCGGCTTCCGCAACCGCATGGTGGTGATGATCGACTGGGCGCAGGCGTACTGGAGTTACCAGCGCAGCGCGCGGATCATTCTGGGCGCGGACCGCGAGCGGTAGGCCTCACGCACGTTCGACCCGGCAGGCGTAACAGCCGGGTTTCGCGTAGTGGATGTGGATGTACGCACTGCGTTCGATCGCGAACAGGGCTTCGATGGCGGTTTCGACTTCCGTGCCCGGCACGACATCGGCCCACACCATCATCCCGCGCGGGTCGTAGGCGCGCAGCGACAGCAGGCGCGTTCGCAACAGCGCCGGCACTTCGCCGATCGCCGGCAATGCCTGCGTCGCGGCTTCGCGTACGTACAGCGGCCCGGATGCGCGATACGGCGTATCCACGCGGTGATGATCGTAGGGCAGCAGCAACAGGCGTTCGCCTTCGGTCGCATCCTGCAGGCTGACCCGGCAGGGATACACCGGGCGGTCGTCGGCGACGACGCTGCGGATGTCGCGGGCGCGCAATGCCTGATCGGGCAATGCGAACAGGGGTGCGAAAGTATCGACGGGCAATGCGTGGATCTGGAAGGACATGGCGGCGCTCCGTTGTCGGGAGCGCGCATCGTGGCGCGGCGCGCGCGATGACGATATCCGGATCTTGCGGTGTCAGGTCTTGGCCTTCGCTGTTTTTGCAGCTTTCGGCTTGGCGCGGACGGACGGGTGATTGTCCCCGCCGCGTCGGATCTCGAACAGACCGGTCGCCTCGATGAGTCCGCTGAGTTTCCCGTAGCCGTAATTGCGCGCATCGAACGGCCCGCGGTTGCGGATGTTGGTGCCGACCGCGGAGAGATTCGCCCAGCCGTCGTCCTCCTTCTCCGCATCCACCGCACCGCGCAGCAGTTTCACCAGCGCGGTGTCCTGGCGGAGCTTCGCGGTGGGCATCGGCGGCACGCGCTCCGGGTTGTCGGCGGCATCTGCGGTTTCGCCCGCGACCGCGGCGGCGGGGGGTTGTTCGTCGATATAGAGGAACGTCGAACATGCGTTGACGAAGGGTTCCGGGGTTTTCTTCTCGCCGAAGCCGAACACGCGCATGTCCTGCTGGCGCAGTCGCATCGCGAGCGGCGTGAAGTCGGCGTCGCTGGACACGATCGCGAAAGCATCGAAGCGGCCGCTGTAGAGCAGATCCATCGCATCGACCACCATCGCCATGTCCGAAGCGTTCTTGCCGCTGCTGTAGGCGAACTGCTGGATCGGCTGGATCGCGTTGGGATGCAGCGCCTGCTCCCATTTCTGCAGGGTCGGGCTTTTCCAGTTGCCGTAGGCGCGGCGCACGTTGGCGATGCCGTGGCGGGCGAGTTCGGCCAGCACCATGTCGATCTTCGCCGCCGGCGCGTTGTCGGCGTCGATCAGCAGCGCGATCCGCATGCGTTCGTCCATGGCGTTCTCCCCGGGTTCTGCGTACAGCTTAGGCGCGGAGGAGGCGTCCAGTCCATTGCGAAACGGACGGGCCAGTTGCTCGGGTCGTCGCATGCCGCTTCGTGTTGCGCTGCGGATCCGTGGGAGTCGCTCAGTTCCAGCCGTCCCAGAAATACGCATACGCGTTCAGCGTCACGACCTCGCGTGTCGGCCCTTCGTGCGTCGCACAACAACCGGGGTTGTCAGGAAAGCGTGTCCTGCATGCGTTTCAATGCGACGCGCAGCGCATCGACATCGCCGGCCGGCACTTCCGACCAGCCGTGCAGATCGCCCAGACCGCAAGCCGCGGTCGCGACGACCGGTATGCCGCGCGCGATCGCGGCGATCGCCACGCGCGGCTCGTGCTCGACCCACGCGGGCATTACCACCGCATCGCAGAACGACAGCGCGGCGTCGACGCTGTCGATCCTCTGCAGCACGATGCCGTCCCAGCGCGCGGGTTCGCCGCCGTCGCGCATCGGCAGCAGGATCTCCGCGCCCAGACCCGACATCGCGGCGGAGAGTTCCCGCGCGCCCTTGCGCATCAGGCTCGACGCGGGAAAATAGATGCGCATCGGCCCGGGGCGTCGTTGCGCGCAAGCGGGGTCGACGGTCGGCAATCGCCAGGACAGCGCATGCGCCTTGTCGCCGGCCAGCGCCAGCATGCCCGCATGCGGGCCGATCCAGCGTTCGGCGCCCGCCAATGCTTCGCGTTCGGCGCGCAGCAGCGCATCGTCGGCGCGGAAATCGCGCAGGCTGGATTCGTCCGGGTGATGCGCGGCGGCGGTATCGAGTTGCGCATGGATCCAAGCCATCGGCAGCGCCCGCATCAGTACGCGGTAGCGCCGTCCGGACAGTGCGCCGCTGCGCCAGAGATACGGCAACCACGATTGATCGACGTAGAGTTCGAGATGCTCCGGTCGCAAGCGCGCGGCTGCGGCCTCTGCGGATAGCGCGGCCATCGCCGTCGCGCGTCGCGCCGGCGGCGAACGCCGCAGACGATGTTCGATCGCGAGGATCTTCGCGCGCGCGCGCATCGGCAGCGAAGCGTTTGCGCCGATGCGTTCGCCATGCGCGACTTCCGTCGCCAGAAACTGCGCATGCTCCGGCATCGGCGCCTGCATCAGGATCGCGACCTTGCCCTGCGCGTCGCGCAGCGTCGGCGCATTGCGGAAACATTCGTGCTGCCCGCAGGTCACGCAGTCGCCGGGCCGTTGCGACGGCAATGCGCCGACCGACGATTCGAGCGTCGCATCGATCATCCGTCCGGAGACCGGCGTCGCTGGCATCACGCCACGCACCCGTACCGTCAGCGATTCCGCATCGAGCAGAACCTCGAAGCGCAGGTCGAATGGCGCGCGCAGCCGCAGGTCGACGTAATTCCAGAACACGGTGGCGTCGCGATCGCGCGCCGCCGCCGAGCCCGGAATGATCTGCGAATGCGGGTGACGTTCGACTACCTCCAGCCCGGCTTTCAGCGCCGCGTCGTAAAGCGCGTTCGACAGCTGGCAGAGGCCGCCGCCGATGCTCGGAATCAGACAGCCTTCGCGCAGCTCGCGGCCGATCGCGAAGCCGCGGCCGCGCGAGGGACGGCCCAATTGCGCCCAGAAACTCAACACCTCCCCGCGCGACAGTTCAATGCCGTCGAACGCGCGCCGGGCGATGCGCAGATTCTCGATCTTGCCCAGCACCAGTGCGCTTTCGGCCAGCGCGTTGTCGCCGGCATCCTTGCCCGGCCACAGCGTCGAGATCGATTCGGCGATCACCGGCGCTTCGCGCAGCCGCGAACCCGCGCGATGCCGGCAATGCCTGCGATCGAACAGATTCTTCGCGAAGCGCAGACATCTGAAGCCGTTGGCGCGGAATTCGAACCACAGCGCACCGAACCTGCCGGGCAGGGCGGGCGGCCGCACGGACGTACTTGACGGTGATGGATCGATGGTCGACATGGAGAAGGCCGTGGTCAGGCAGGCAGTCTGCACGGCGTGCGCACAAATGAAAACGGCCCGGTTGCCCGGGCCGTTCGATGGTCGCTGCGCGCGGTTCGCGTGGTTACGCGGCGAACAGCGCCTTCATCTTCTTCAATGCGTTGGCTTCGATCTGGCGGATGCGCTCGGCGGACACACCATATTCGTCGGCCAGTTCCTGGAGCGTGATCTTGCTCTCGGGATCCAGCCAGCGGCGCTTGACGATATCGCGCGAGCGGGCGTCCAGACGCGACAGGCCTTCGCGCAGCAGATCCAGCTGGTCGGCTTCGCTGTCGGCGCTTTCGTAGGCCTGCGCCGGGTCTTCGCCTTCCATCATCAGATAGGCCACCGGCGCGGGCGGGCCGTGATCTTCGTCGGCATCGTCGGGCGCGTCGAAGCCGATGTCGCGGCCCGAGAGGCGCGACTCCATTTCCAATACTTCGCGCTCGGAGACGTTCAGATCCTTGGCGACCGCTCGCACTTCCTCGGCATTGAGCCAGCCCAGGCGAGTCTTGCTGCGGCGCAGGTTGAAAAACAGCTTGCGCTGCGCCTTGGTGGTCGCGACCTTCACGATGCGCCAGTTCTTGATGATGAACTCGTGCATCTCGGCGCGGATCCAGTGCACCGCGAACGACACCAGGCGCACGCCGACGGTCGGGTCGAAACGCTTCACGGCCTTCATCAGGCCGATGTTGCCTTCCTGGATCAGGTCGGCCAGCTGCAGACCATAGCCGTTGTAGCCGCGGGCGACATGCACGACGAAACGCAGGTGCGATAGCACCAGCTCGCGCGCGGCCTCCAAGTCGTTCTGTTCCAGGAAACGGCGGGCGAGCGCCTGCTCGTCCTCGACGGAGAGCACCGGGATCTGGTGGACGGCGCCGACATAGGCCTCGAGCGAACCGAGCGCGGACGGCATCGGCAGGCTGTTCGGGATCAGGGAGGTACTGGCAGTGGTCTGGTTCATAGGTGTCGATCTTAGCAGTCGGGCGATTGGAGTGCTAAACCCGGAAAAAGTTCCCCAGTGTTCCATTTATGAGACGGGCAGCCGGGTGATGCGTCTTCGATGCAACAGGTGATGACATTCGTGACGGCAAATACGGGCTTTTCAAGCCAACTCGCGCGAAAGAAAGGTTGGATATCGCCAAAACAAGGGGCTTGAGCTAATGCCAGTCAGTTAACGCTGACTGGCTTTTTTGTATTCGTGGGATCCTGTTTTTTGCAGAGCGGCCTTCAGGCCGCTGATCGCTCGCGGCAAGAGCTTCAGCGGCCTGAAGGCCGCTCTACGGACGGCAGATATGGTTTAACTGACCGGCATTGGGCTTGGGCGGCCTTGGAGTATCGATCCAGCCTTGTCGACGACATTAGTGAGGCCTGCGAGCCGGGGCATGTGCCAGTCGATGGTGTGCCGTCATCACTTGCGGCGCCGTTCATCGGGGTGCGGTCAGGAGGAGGTTGACAGTATCGAGGAGGCTTGCTGTACTGTTACACATAGTACAGTCAAGACGGAGCCCGATATGGCACGCACCAAGGCCCTGATGATCCAGATCGCCACCGGCGATTCCCGTTCCATCGGCAAGCAGATCGTCGATGGCATCCGGATGAAGATCGCGACCGGCGAGCTGGCGCCCGGCGACCAGTTGCCCAGCGTCCGCGGTCTGGCGCAGCAGCTGACGATCAATCCGAACACCGTGGCCAAGGCCTACACCGAGTTGACGACCGAAGGCTGGCTGGATTCCCGCCAGGGCTTGGGCCTGTACGTCGCGCCGCTGCGCCAGCGGCTGAGCGATGCCGAACGTGAGCGCCGCTTCGACGATGCCGTGCAGCGTTTCGTCCACGACGTGGTGCCCTTGAACGTCACCGTGGACGAAGTGCAGACGCGCATGGCCGCCGAATTCGACGCGTTGACGCCGCGCAAGACCGCCTGAGACGGATGCCATGTCCACACACGACGACCACGTGATCGAAACCCACGGCCTGAGCAGACGCTATGGCCGCAAGCTCGCGCTCGACCATCTCGACCTGCGCATTCCGCGCGGCCGCATCCATGCCATCGTCGGCGCCAACGGCGCGGGAAAATCCACGCTGTTCCGGATCCTGTTGGGCTTCCTCGCGCCCAGCGCGGGCCGCGCGCGCATCCTCGGCCGCGACAGCCAGCAGCTGACGCCCGCGGACCGCGGGCGCATCGGTTTCGTCAACGAGGAACACACGCTGCCCGGCTGGATGCGGGTCTCGGCGATCGCGCGGATGCACCGCCGCGAATACGCGCGATGGAATCAGCGCGCATACGATGAAGTGATCGGCCATTACCATGTACTGCAGGAACAGAAAGTCGGCCAGCTCTCGCGCGGCGAGCGCGCCGGTTTCAATCTGGCGCTGGCGTTGGCGCGGTCGCCCGAGTTGTTGATCCTCGACGAACCCACGCTGGGGCTGGACGTGGTCGCCAAGCGCGCGTTCCTGGAATCGCTGCTGTACAGCAACGCTGCCGACGACTGCACCGTCATCTACTGCTCGCACCAGATGGAGGAGATCGAGCGCGTCGCCGACAACCTGATCATCCTCGAACGCGGCCGGCTGATGCACATGTCGGCGCCGGAAGACTTCTGTTCGCGGGTCACGCACTGGGTGGCGGACATTCCATTCAAGGGGCCGGAGCCGTCGACGGTGCCCGGCCTGCTGGAGCGGCAGCGTCTGGACGGGCTGCACCACTATCTGGTGCTGGATCAGGACGAAGGCTTCGCCGAGTTCCTGCGCGGCGTCGGCGCGCGTTCGATCCAGAGCATGCCGGTCGGTCTGGATCGGGCGGTGAATGCGTTTCTCGCCAAGAACCACGCCGCGCCCGCGGCCGCCGCCTGAAGGAGCGATGCCGATGTTCGAATTGTTCAAGGCCGAACTGCTGCGTTTCCGCCCGTGGGCGCTGGCATTGGCGGGCGTGCATTTCATCGCGCTGGCCTTCCTGACCCGCATGGTCGATCTGGCGCAGCAGCCGCTGGTGGTGCACTGGTCGTTCGCCAGTACGTATGCAGCGCTCGGGCTGTTGCTCGGGCTGTATCAGATGGGCACGTATCGCAAGCCCAGCGCGTGGCTGAACATGCTGCATAGGCCGCTGTCGTCGCCGCGAATCGCGACGTCGCTGATCCTTGCCGCAGTGGCGCTGCTGGCGGTGGCGGTGGCGCTGCCGATCGCGCTGATCGCACTGTGGCAGGGCGCGATGACGCCGCGCGTGGTCGATCTGCGTCATTGGCTGTTGGCGCTTGCGGCGCTGCAGATCGCCGCTGCGGGCTATCTGGTCGGCGCGTACGGCATGCTCGGCGAGCGTCGCTACTCCTTCTCCGGCGTGGTGTTCCTTCTGCTGTTGATCACCGCCGCCGCCACCGGCTTCGGCGCGCTCGCAGTGCAAGCCTTGGTCGTGCTGTGGTTGATCGTGATGGTGCTGGCGACGTTCAAGCCCGACCTCGATGCGCCGCCGCGCAGTGCGACGGGCATGATCGCGGTGGCGCTGCCGCTGCAGATGGCGATGTATTCGATGATGCTGCTGGCGTATTCGGGCGTCGAGATGCTGTGGATCGCGCAGGGCTCGCATCCCAACAACATGCCGACGCCGCCGCGCGGCGGACACAACGAAGCGGAGAAGGCCGACGATCGCACGCGTATGCGCATGGCGCTGGAGGGCAGCGCCCATCCGGATGCGCCGTTGCTGCGCGAACAGATCGCGCTGTCGGAACCCACCGGCATCGCCTCGCAGCTCAGGCGGGTGCCGCAGCGTTCCGAACTGGCGAACGTCGCGCCGATGGAATTCGACGACGACGCGCGCGGCGTGCGCTGGGTCTTCAGTCACGACGACATGCGCCTGCACGGTTATCGCCTGAACGATCGCACGCCGGCGGGCATGCTGGGCGTCGGCGCCGACAACGCCGCATTTCCCGTGCCTGCGCTGCCCGTCGGCGCGATGCCGGGCTCCGCAAAAGGCGATGCGCTGTTGATCGCGGGCAACACCGCGTATCACTACGACAGCGAATCCGGACAGGTGCTGCCGCGGATCCGTCTGCCCGACGATGAGGTGCTGGTCGGCGCGAGACCGGTCGGCGAAACCCTGGGCGTGATCAGCGACCGCGCGCTGTACTTTTTCGACGGCCGCGAAACGGTCGAACACCAGCGGGTGATGACGCCGCGACTGCGGGTGCCGATGCCCGGCGCCTATCACGATATCTACGACCTCGACATGATCGAGCTGGTGGATGGTTATCTGATCGTCTTCAGCAACAGCTACAACGCACATACCGCGGAAGGCGCCGTGCCGTATCAATACGTGCTGCGGGTGCGCGACGGCGGCGCGATCGAGACCATCGCGAAGCGGCGGCTCGGCTACGACTACCCCGCCGTCTATCGCTACCGGTCGTTCTGGACCTCGCCCGCGCTGTATGCGCTGTGCGATCACGCGCAGCATCTGTTCGCGCCGCCCCTGCCGCTGGAGACCAGCGTCGCCGCGCCGACCCCGCGCAGCATGTGGCTGCTGGCCGGGGCGCTGTCGCTGCTGGCGCTGATCGGCGCGCTGTGGCGGACACGGCGGCTGGCGATGCCGACGCCTGTGCGTGCTGTGTGGATCGCGATTTGCGGCCTGATCGGCCTGCCGGCGCTCGCGGCGCTGTGGCTGCTGTATCGGCCGCAGGAGATCGTGGCGTCCGATCCGTTGGACGTGCAGTACGCGAACGCCACGGCTTGATCGCGGACGCCCGATGGCCTGTTCGAAACCCCAGTGCTCCTGCGGCCGCAATTGCAAGGAGAACAATCCATCACCCGTAGAGCGGCCTTCAGGCCGCTGCTTCCGATACGCAACCGTTTCGTTTTCGTCGGCCGTGGGCACGGCCCGGATGTCGTCGCCAATCGGGTTCTGCCTGGGCCGGCCTGAAGGCCGCTCTACACGATGTTGATGCGTAGATTCGGACAGACTTTGGGCGTGTCGCATCCCGCAGCACACCCTGCAACACAACGCGGACCGACGCATCGGAGGTCCGCAGGAGAATGCCATGTCGAAGATTGCGAATGCTTTCGCGATTCGGGCCGCGCTGACCCTTGCGTTGCTGATGGGCGCGGTCGCGCTGCTGTCGCCGCTCTCGTCGATCCGCGCCGCCGAACTGCAGGATGCGCTGCGCAGCGAACAACAGCGACCGCGCGCGCCGACGCTGCCGCGCAGCGCATTCCTGCAGCGCGCGTCGATCGTTTCGGTGGTGCTGTCGCCGGACGGACGGCAGGTCGCCTGGTTGAACGAGGCCGGCCGCAATCGCGAAGTCTGGCTGCAGACGACCGGCGGCGGTGAGGCGCGACGGCTGATGGCGCACACGCCCGCGCATGAGTTGGCGTGGACGCGCGACAGCCGCTGGCTGCTGCTGGAAACGGCGCAGCATCTGTTCGCGCTGGCCGTCGACGGCCAGTCCGGTTCTGGCATCGTGACCACGCTCGGCGGGCGCAGCGGGCGCGCGATGATGCGCGTCGACGACGCCATGCCCGCAGCGGCGATCGTGATCGAACAGGAAGGCCTCACGCCGCAGGGACAGCCCGCGCGATGGCGGCTGCTGCGCGTGGACATGCGCGGCAAACGCACGCGATTGCACGAAGACAGCCGGCGCATCACGGGTTATGCGCTGGATCCGCAGGGACGACTCGCATTCGTGCAGCGGGTGGAAGGACTGGAATTGACGATCCAGCGCGTCGAAGCAGGCGGCCGTCTGCGCGAAGTCGCACGCTGCGCGCGGATGCGGCGCTGCATGCCGCTGGTGACCAGCGCAGACGGACGCGATCTGATCCTGCGCGGCAATTTCGGCGAAGCGACCGGCCCGGAGCTGCATCGACTGATGCGACTCGATGCCGACGGCCGCCTCCACGTACTGCATGCCGATCCGCGCGGCGAAGCGGATCTGGATACGCTGATTTTCGATCCGCTGACCCGGCAGCCGCTGATCGCGGCCTATCGCAGTACCGTCGCCGTCAGTCACGGCCTCGATGCCGACACGCAGCGGCATCTGCGACGTCTTGGAGCGTTGCTGCCGCAGCGGGACCAGCAGTTGGACCAGCGCATCGAGATCGGCCGCGGACAGGAGGCGCGCTGGCTGGTCGAAACCAGCGCCGGACACCAGCAGGGCAGCCGTTGGCATCTGTACGATCCCGCCGTCGGCAGCGTGTCGGTGCTGTTCGACGACCGCCCGCGCGATGCGCGCAGTCAGCGTCCGGCCAAGCGCATCGACGACGCCACGCTGGCGCGCAAGATTCCGGTCGACTGGCGCGCATCCGACGGCATGCGCCTGCATGGTTTCGTGTATCTGCCGCCCGGGCGCGCGGCGGCCACCCTGCCGCTGGTGGTGCTGCCACATGGCGGACCGTGGAATCACTGGCGGCCCGAGTACAACGGCATCAGCCAATTCCTGGTCAATCGCGGTTATGCGGTGTTCGAGCCGAACTTCCGCAGCTCGACCGGCCATGGCCGCGCCTATACATTCGCCGCGAACGGCGACTTCGGCAACGGCCGCGTGCAGCAGGACATCGTCGACGGCACGCGCTACCTGCTCGCATCGGGCATCGGCGATGCGCAGCGCGTCGGCATCGCCGGTGCGTCGTTCGGCGGCTATTCGACGCTGCTCGGCGTCACCTTCCAGCCGGACCTGTTCAAGGTCGGCGTCGCCTTCGTGCCGCCGCCGGATTTCGCCTGGACGCTGCGCTGGCTGCTGCGCAACCCGGAATCGCTGGAATTCGGCAACGTGGTGCCGATGACCGACTGGCTGCGGATGCTGTCGCTGGATGTCGACGACAGGGCGCACATGGCGACACTGCACGCGCAGTCGCCGCTCGCGAACACCGCACGCATGCATCGGCCGCTGCTGCTGGTGGCCGGCGGCGAAGACCGCCGCGTCGGCATCGCCGGGGTGATCGAATACGCGGCAAGGCTCAAGCTCGCGAACAAGGACGTGAGCCTGCTGGTGGATACCGATGCCGGGCACGCCAATCGCGAGCCGATCGCCCGCGAAGCCAATCTCTATCTGCTAGAAGCGATGCTGCATCGCCATCTCGACGGCACTGCGCCGGTCCCGCCGGATGCGGCATTGCGCGATTATCTCCGCGAAAATCTTCGCTTGTGCCATCGCGACCTGCAGGCGGTTTGCGCGAAGCGCGGGAGCGCGGGCACACGTTGAAATCGACTTGTTTTTCCGGCGGGTTCGGCAAAGACAAGTGGCTGGCGCGGCACTGGCGCAAGCGACCCGGAAGATGAGCGGCGGATGGATTTCGCGCCCGGTCGAATGCGTCTCA
The DNA here is from genome assembly GCA_031364125.1 of Lysobacterales bacterium. Taxonomy (GTDB): domain Bacteria; phylum Pseudomonadota; class Gammaproteobacteria; order Xanthomonadales; family Xanthomonadaceae; genus Lysobacter_I. The sequence continues at coordinate 28,031 of JANLVT010000045.1, forward strand.
CGAAGGGGGATCGCGGAGCGGTCGCGCGGTGCGCATCCCCAGTGCGAGCCTGAGTTCATCCAACGGAAAATCCGACTGCTTCGCAGGGTCGCCGAAATGCGCGGCGATCGATTCGCTCCAGAGGATCTCCGTCTGGGGCGCGAATCCCAGACGGTTGTTCATCATGTGGATCTGGGAATAGAACATGCCGGCGATCGCTCTCGACCGTTCGACCTCGTCGGTGGGCGAACGCGCCTGTATGGGAGATATCAGCAGGCCATCCTCCGCCATGGCCATGAACGTTCGGTAGGCCTGGCCGACCGCGACGCCCCAGTGCCCGACGAGCGAATCCGCAGGTCGGCCGGACGCCAGGAAAGCGCGGTGCGCGTCGAAGCGCGAGGCCATGCCGTCCGCGACCAGTGCCTTGCCGACGAAGGCGTCGTCGCCGCCGCCGGTCGGCCCATTGCTCCAGCCGATGGCATACGTGGAGAAAAAAGCGCTGGGCGACCCGTTGCAGCAGTCCGTCGCGGCCGCGGTCATCAGCATCAGGTCGATCGCCAGGCGGGCGCGCTTGCGATGATCCGCGACTGTCAGATCGATGGCGCGAACCGCGATCGCGGTGGACAGCCGGAACAGGCGTTCGTTCTCCTTCAGGGCATGCGGCCCCCCGTACCGGCGCGTTTCGGGGACGTATTCGACGTCCGCGATCGCGCCGGGCGTGAACAGAGTGCCCTGGCTGTCGGGGTAGCCGATCGACCGGACCCACTCCGAGACAGGTACGTTCTCGGCAAGAGCGGCGCATTCGGCCGCCGCTTGCGCGCGGAATGCGTCGTACACAGGATCGATCCGCTGGCCGACGCGGATGCGGAGATGCGCGCCGCCCTCGGCGTAACGAATGAAAAACCAGTCGTCGTGAGAGTCGGTCAGGTCGCGCAGGATGCGGGCAGTCGCGATGGCGAGCAGATCCGCATGCTCCGGTTGGGCGTAGAAAAGATGGAACGAGCGCCATGAATTCATATCTTTCTCATGCGATCGGAAACGCTGGATTGGGGTGCGGGTCGAAGCCGATCAGTATCTGCACGAGCGCACGCATCTCCAGCGGCATCAGCAGGTTTTTCAGATCGTCCGGATAGGCCATGAACGGGCGGGCCGTCATGCCGTTGCGTGCCGCAGCGAGACACATACATTGCGACAGAACGCCGGCGCGTAGATATGCATCGATGAGCGCATGCGCCGCCGCGCCATCGCCCGCCAGATGTCCGTCGGCGCCGATCGTGATCAGGATGCCGGTGTTGTAGCGGCACATCTCGCGCGCCACGCGCAAGGTGTCTTCGCCGCACGGCATCGGCGTCATGCGCGAGCGCACGTGATCGACGTCGAAAATCCGGACAGGCGCTTCCTGCGTTGCTTTCCACACGAGCGTAACGCACAGCGGCAGGGTCCCGACTGCATGCGATCCGCTGCCGCGAACCAGAATCCGTATGTCGGCCAGCAGCGCGTCCAGAACGGCCGCGTCCATGGCCCTCGTCCAACGGGCGATGCCGTTGCCGATGCCGGATGAACGCCTGTCGGAAAGATCAAGGACGGAAAACAATTCCGGTGGCGTGTCGTTTGCATCACCGATGGCGCCGTACTCGGTAGCGACGCCCGATGCGGTGCGGATCGGCGCCGTGGCCGCCAACCGCACGAAATCGCGCATCGACGGATGCGCATCGGCATCGGCATGGTGCGGCCGGGGGCGGATCGTCTCCAGCGGGCGGGCGCTCAGATCCGATAGCGCAGAGCCTGCGCGGTCGCCCGACAATCGGCAGCTGACCATCGGCGATTCGCTCCAATGCCCGATGCCGACCAGCGTGCGCAAAGCGTCGTCGTCGTGGCGCGCGCAAGGATGCAGGCGCCAGCCCAGGGCGCGAGCGACGAAGTGGATCTGCGCCTGCAGCATTCCGGCTTCCAGCGCGACCAGCCAGAGAGCGAGGGCGCCATAGATGCCGACGCATTTGCCGAGATTGCCGACGATGACCAGCGACAGGGCGTCCTCGTCTTCAGACGCCGCATCCTCGGGGACTTCGCGACTCTCGAGCAGACACAGATCGCGGGGGCTGCAATAGAGCGCGCGCGGGCCATTGCGCGTCCGTGCGATCAGATAAAGATCCACGGGAAACAGGGCCCCGGGCGTCGGGACTGCCCGATGCTGTCCGCAACCGTTGAGCGGCTCCCAGCGGATCGGCCATGCGGAATGCTGGAGCAGGACCGATAACTTCTCCGATGCGGTCAGCCCTGCCGTTGCGGCGCCGTCTTCGGTCGCAGTGGTGTCCGGCGGTTCCGGCAGGACATAGGCCGCGGCCTGATGCTGCTCGAACGTCACGCCCTTTTCGAACCGCGGATGCAGCCGCGTGCGGTCCATCTCGGGCGCCAGCGGAAATATCGATGATGTGCCGCCCTGCCGCAGCCCCTCCCACCGCGCGCCGCGCAGTTCGCGCCGACGGTCCGAAGTGGCGACGATGTAATCCTGAACCGGCGTGTTGCTGGCCATCATGCCCTCATGGGAAGACGTGGGGATCGTCGCGAAAGCGGGACACGCCGTCGCGTCCCGTCATCCGCATCAGGCGATCGGTCGAAATGCGCCGGTAGCGGTGACCGAAGGTCATCGGAAGCAGGCCCGGCGCAAGCACCTTCGCGCAGTGCAACCCATCGGATCGGAAAGGTTCGAAGCCCTGATCGATGGTGATCACATCGGCTGCAACGCTCAGCGTCGCTTCAACCAGATCCTTCATCAATGCGAACGTGGGGATTTCCTGCGCGTCGGCGCAGGTCGGGATCGCCGACAAGGCAAGCTTCGGACCCGAGGCGATTGGGAAGCTGCGCTCGCGCAACGCCCTCAATGGCCAGCACTGCAACGAGTGGTCGGCCATGGATCCCACCGCGGCGGGATTGTCGAGCAGGATCTCCGCCTTGCGCATTTTATCTTCCCGATCGCGATCATCGTGGCGATGCACGAAGGTCACCGCTTCTGCGAACGCGGCGCGCATGGCCTTGTCGCGATCGAGATGCGCGCCGGCTGCATAAACCGCAGCGGGGCCGAAGCGCAGGTCGGGATCCGTGATCCTCACCGCGAAGGCCGGGGGCGGCAGTCCGCAACGGATATCGTAGACGTCGACTTCGAGCCCCTCGGCGCAGAGGCGGGCCAGCATCGCCTGCACGAACGGATCTGCGCAGTCTCGCGCGTCGACCGCGTGGAGCTCACGCCCGGAATACCAGGATGCAAGAAAAGCGTCGCGCTCGATGATCTCAAGCAGGCCGTGGAGCGTGGCTTCCGCCATGGACGAACCGATCGCGCAGCCATTGGAGATTTCGTAGACGAATCGGCCCCCGGTCACATGCGTCGTGGATCGGCCGAGGCCGTAATAGGCCAGTTGCAACGGAACCAGTACTTCTGCGCCGCGCCGGAACGAGTATCCCCAGACCCAGTCGTACACCGTGTCAGGACTGTATTCGGCGATCGCGAAACCGGGTTCGCCGCGCTGCGCCGGCGCATGCAGGATGAACGACTGCGGATCGATCGCCCGATCCCGCAGTGCGTTGTAGCTGCCCTTCACCGTGGTCCGCTGGCCGCGGGGCCGCATCCCCGCGAAACGCTCGATGGCTTCCAGCAACGCGATGGTGGCGTCATCGCCGGCCTTGCCCGACCGGCCGAAGCCTTCTTCGACCGTGGCGAGGTCTTTGAACGGATAGAGCGTCGCCGCATGCATGCCCAGCATCGGTGTCGATGTCCGGGGCACGATTTGCCGGACCACGCCGGTGCGACCATCCTTCGAATGGGGAAGGATCGCGGACGCGATGTCCCGCAACGATGAGCCGCGCAGACCGGAAGTCATTCGATCATTGCGGAACATGTCCGCAGCGGTCGTGCGCGTGTTGTCCGGCAGCGGCTCGCACCGCGGGCAGTCCGGATGGCGGATGAAAACGTGTTCGGACACCGATCTGCGGTCGATGCTGACGAGGCGCGCGCTCCCGGTGGAGCCATCCGTTTCGGGCGGTGGGGCGACGGCCGTCGCTGCGATCATCGCGGCCAGCCATGCGTCGCCCGCTGGGGAAATGGCGGGAAACTCGTCCGGCTGACAGGCCGTATCCCGGGTAAATCCGACCGTCCATCCATGCAGCCGCCACAGCTGGAAGCAATGAAAGCAGGGGTCGGAGGCGGCCGCTGCGCTGATCCAGCAGTGTCCTTGCGTCCACAGCACGAGGATCAACGCATGGCGATCAGCGACAGCCTCGTCGACCGTGCGCGACTGTTCCGCCAAGCGGTAAAGCGGATGAGCGACGATGCCGATGTGGGCGGGTACGCCCGCCGCGATCAGCGCGTCTTCGACCTGCATCGCCAAGGGGGGCGCGAAACCCAGGATGCGATGCTTCATGCCTCCATCGTCCGCGCATGCCCGACATGCATGCCCACGGGAAGACAGGGATCGGTCGCCGCCACGTACTGCAGCGCGATGGGCGCTTCGATCGCAGACGCCGATGGTGGATCGTCGCCATCGCCGGCCTCCCGCGGCAAGGCGACACGCCGCAGTTCCGAGAGCGGCCAGATCATTTGGCGATCCGTCAGCTGTCCGAGTTGAAAGGCGCTCAGGGTTTCGCCCAAGGCCTCGAAAATGACGGACTGGAGATCGGGGGCGACGGCCACCGCGGTCCAATCCCCGATGTTCGCCCAAGCGATACAGGCGCCAGACTCCGCCGACCCCGATGTCCAAAGGATGGGCAGGCTGCCCGAATACAGGCGGATCAGTCGGGCGAGCACCTGCACATCGGGACTGTCGGCGGTCGTGATCGCGCGCGCCTGCGGAGGACGATCGAGGAGAAAATCCGGCAGCGTCGCGCGTGCGTACGACATGGCCCGGGCGCGCGACGTTTCCTGCGATGCGGATGCGATCAAAAGCGAGACGCCCGGCGCAGCGACGTGTCCCGTGTTGCCCGCCACGAGTGTTGCGAAGGCCTGCGCCATCAAGCGCTGTTCGGCACCGGCAGGATCCAGGCCCCAGTCGTAAAGCGTTTGCTGGCGCGCCTCGCCTTCAGGAGAGGCATATGACAGCGCGACCGCCCTGTGCGCGAGAGGATATTCGGGGCCCGGCACCGTCGCATCGCTGAACAGGCCGGCGGCGGGGTCGAAGAAGCGGGTCAACAATGGATCCGTGGGGGCGACCACAGGTTCATCCGGGACATCGTTGACCAGCGATCGGCCACTGGCCAGGAAAACCCCGCTGTCGTGGCTGCTGACCGAACCGTCATTGCGCACCACGCGGAATTGCGTCTCGCGCCTCGCGCTTTCCCCGGGATCGTCGGACCATGCCGCGATGCGCTCCTGCATGGCCTCGAAGGCAAGCAGGGAAGCGAGTACGCGCACTGCCGCTTTGGTGAACGGTTGGGCTTGGCCGCCCACCCGCGTGGTCAAGGCTTGCCATGGCGCCAAGCCGTTCCGGCAATCCGGACCGACAATGCCGATGTCGCCGAAAACAGCGCCGATCATCGTGACCTCGTGCCTGCTCGCCAGCGCCTCGATCCTGCTCAGGACGTCTTCGTCCGGCGGTTCGGCGCCGAGATACAGCAGCAGCGATCTCGGCTCGCGCTGTTGGCGTATCGCGGCCGCAAAGCTCAGCACCTCGCATGCCGATGGCAATCCAAGCGGCGGGTATGTTCCGTTGCTGTGCGGCGGGCCTTGGAGATTCCCCGGATCGATCGTCTGCGCATCGCGGAGCGTTGAATCGACCGTCTCCGAATCGATGATCGCGACATGGCCGGCCGCCGCCGATACGATCGCGCGGGCCAAGGCAGGAACGAGTTCCCGCGAACCCATCAGGGTGATTCGCGCCTGCGACCATTCCTCGAAGCACTCGCGCCACCGTGAGGTCGCGTCTCTGAAGAAATGCAGGGTCGAGGCATGGAGATGCTCTTCCGGAATGGCTTCGGGCGGACCGCTGGTCAACATCCGTTGGCGGACGAGATGATCCAGAAGCTGGTCCAGAAGCGGCATCACTTTTTCCGGGAGCGCTGAACGGATCTCGTCGAGCGGGCGCGACCCATCGAGGCTGTCGAGGATGCGCGACACGATCGGGAAGAGTTTCTCGCCGCGGACGAAGAAGCTGCGCTCGCCGAGCTCGACGTAAGTGCCGGCTTCGACCTGCGCGTGGAGCACGCCCGACTTGAGCATGGGGGCATCGATGAGTGACGAGGTTAGCGACATAACGCTGCGCCGTGTGAGTACGATCTTGAGAGGATGCCCGGAAAATGCGCTTCGAGCATGTCGGTGACGAGATGACAGACGAGGAACCGTTGACTCGCCCCGAAACCGATCGCCGGAAACATGTCGTACAGAGAGTTCATCAACATGCGATAGGCGAACTGTGTCGGATGATCCATGGCTGCGATCGTCTGGGTGTCGATGCTGTTCATCGTGCCCATCCCCGCCTTGAAGGGGGCCATGACCTGTGCGTTGACGTTCCTGACGAAATCAGGCTCGGCCGTGTCCAGGAACCGGAGCAGCTGTTCGTATGCGATCTGCAGACGGCAGATCCATGCGTAACTGTGTGCGGATGCCGCCATTGCGCCGTCGAGCATGCCCTCTTGCCTCACCCGCGCGAGGAGCGCCGGCTGCAATACCGCCAGCCGCGCGGGAAATGTCTTGGTGATGCTCGATAAAGCCTTGCTGCTGGCATGCGCCTGTCCCTGCAGCGACAGCGGCCAGAAATTCAATCCATCCCGCCATGCGAGCCGCTCGAGACAGACGATCCGGAAGGCCAGTTCGACCAGCGCCTCCGATGGCGATCGCAGCCGCAGCTCGACCAGCTCGAAGACGTCTTCGAGGGTCGCCGCCTTGAAAGCATCCCTCAACGGCGCGAGCGCCATTCGACCTAACGGGTGAGGAACGGCGAAACGGCCGCGTTCGACGCGCCTGTCCGGCCTGATCGAACCCGGCTCGTAGGGCAAGTCCTCGAGTTCGGCCAGCTTTTTCGCACGCGCGCGGAAAGCAGCCTCGTCCAAGTGCGGTCGCGGCGGCTCATCGTCCAGCCAGCGCTGCACGACATCGGCGACGATCGTCCATCGATCCGGGCCATCGTCCGAAGGAATATCCAGCCCGATCAGGAGATGCGGGCCGTCGAGCCAGTGCGGCCGAAGCGTCGCGCCGATGCCGCCCTCGCGCCATCCGATCACGTGCAGCGCTGGCCGGATCCCATCGAGGATGAGCTGACCGTGGTCCGTCGCGTGATGATTGACGCGCAGGCCGTACACCATGGTCATGCGAGTTCCTTGAGCGTCAGCTCGATCCCGAACTCGCCCACCACCGCATGCCCGCCCTGCTCGAAGCAGGTCTGGGTGGGGTCGGGCAGCGCTTCGGCGAACACCACGTCCAGATCGCCGACGGCGAGGTTCTTCTGGAAGATGCGAACGGCCATGGGGCACGCCGTGTCGAGCGGCATGGGTTTCGCATCCTTGCCGGGCAGGGATCTCCAATCCGGCGAATGCATGCCCTCGCCGCGATGCAGGGCGGGAATCGCCGTCCGTTTGCTGAACATCCAGCGCGGCAGATCGTTGCTGTCGGCCCACGCTGCGAACTGCTCGAAAAAAACGAATTCGTCCAGGGCGGGATCGGGCAGGTCGGCTTTTCTGATTGCCAGCGAACGGCGGACGAGAACGATGTCGCCCAGGCGCACGCGGGGAATCCTGATGGCGCCGCGGGCGTCCGGCGCGAGAAAATGCGCGAATTGATCGCATAGATCATCGACGCGGTCGGAACTGAAGCACAGCGTGCGCACGACCTGATGGCTGCGGGGCATCAACAGCGGCGTCAGGATTCCGGGATAGAAGACGTTCACCACCTGCCCGTGCTCATCTTCGAAGACCAGATCATCGCGATCGGCGCGATGCCTCAGGCGCAGGGCGTCGAGCGATTTGGCCGTGGCTCTCGATGACACGAAAGGCGGAATGTCGACGACCTCATCCGACAGAATCGGATGCAGGTTGGCGTTGAAACCGAAGATGCCGCCCAGTTCCACGAATGCGCCGTCTTCCGAAATGTCCCGGAGATAATTGCTGACCTTGTCCTTGGCGATCTTGTCGTCCGGGATGAATCTCGAAAACATGCAGGATGCGCCAGGGTAGATGTGGTTGATCGCCAACCATGGGCCCTCCGGCGTGGCGACAGGCTGCATGAAGAGCATCTTCGATACATCCGGCCGCGGACCCTCTGTTTTCACATGCCGCGAGTACCTGTCCAAGTGCCCGCCCTCCAGTACGATCTCGCGACTCGTCTTCGCCAGTCCGGCCAGGCGCATGAACATTTTTCTGCGCAGGCGCGCAAGCGCGCGATCCGTGTCTTCGGATCCGCGCCGCAGACGTTCGGAGTCGCCCGCATGCTGTCCGCTGTCTCCGAAGTGAGCGTCGAATGTATCGGCGCAGGTCTCGATGAAGTCGCGTACGTCCCGGCAGACGCCACCGCTGCCGTAGCGCTCCCGGAATCTTCGGCAGATCAGTCTTCGGAATCGGCTCAGCGGCGCATTGCCGGTCAGGATCGGAATGATCCGCAGCAACGCGACCAGTTCCGGTTCGTATCGGTCCAGGAACTTGCGCGGCAGGCCGAAAGCAGGCGCGGGCAGCGAACAATCTTCGAAAAGGATCGGCCGGAAGCGTTCGACTGCGATGGAGATGCCGGCGATCGACAGGATCGTCTGGAAATGCCCTTCGACTGTCGCGGTGAACTGGTGATCGAACCGATCGGGCGACGCGATCGCGGCCATGAACTGCTGCAGCGCCGAAGACATCGCATCGCGCAGAGGTTGCTTCAGGCATGCACAGGCCGTGCTTGCCCAATCGACCGAGTCCGATCCGGACGCCAGGTCCGGCCGGATAAGCCCGTGCTGCCAAGCGGTGGAAAGCAATTCGTCGGCGCGCGCCGCATCGCCGCCGACCGCCGGTAGAAGCGCTTCCCGCAGGCGGTACAACGCCAGCGCGCGTCGGGGGCCGGGCGTGTCGAAGATTTTCGACAGCAGTTTTACCAGTGCCGCCCGGCTGCTGTTTTTGGCGACCCGCGTGCCGCGTGTGCGGGATTCGGGCGGCTCATCGTTCTTGATCCTGCTCCAGGTGTAGTGTCCGTCCTCGGCACGCACACTGGCGTTGAGGATCACGAGCGTGCGGTCATCGATGCGTTCGATACTGTTCAACAGTTCGAGAAAAACGTAATCCAGCGCGGCGAAGCGCGGCTGCAGTCTGCGTTCAACCATGGTCGTCAAGGCGAAGGCGTTGCCGTCGCCAAACGCTTCCGGCGCCGTATCGTTCCAGCAGCCAAGGGCGACCAGGCCGAATGAGGAGAGCGGGCTGGTCTTCTGGCCCGACCTCAGAATGTATCGCCCCAAGCTGGTGCAAAGCTGGGCGCGCTGCTTGTTGGGAAACTGTCGCCCCGACAGAAGCTGGAGAACCCTCGCATGCACTGGCGGATTCGTCAGCGCCAGCGCATGGATCAGGGCGTGCTCCGAAAACAGACGCAGGGCAATATCGTAGGCCTGCTCGACTTCGCCCGCGTAAGTCGACGCACAGTTCGCCTCCAGACCGGAGATCGCCCGCAGCGAATCGATCAGCGTGCCGACGGCCTCATCGCATTCTCGCGGCAAATGCGGACGGACCCGCTCCGCCAACGCCTGGGCTGGCAGTCGTTCGTTGAACAGATCGCGCTTGAGTTGGATCAGCACACGCGCGATCGCGGGGTCACGGCCGTAGAGCGTCGAAACCTCGGCGGCCAAGGCATCGCACAGGATCGCCTTGCTTGTCGAAAATGCCTCGCGCAGCGAGCGCAAGGCCCGGATTTGACCAATGGTACGGCCGGACGCGAACGATGTTTCTGCGATCGGAACGCCACCCAGGCGAGCGACCACGAAAGGGTGGGGAACCAGGATGTGGTTCAATGTTCATCTCATGGTGCGCGCGAAAAACCACCCGTGGTAGGCACGAGTGGTCTTCGACTGTCGTGGCAAGCAGGCTAAAAAATCCGCCAAGACAGCGCGGATGCCGTCTATGCTCAACCGTCGATCAGGGGCTCTTGAACGCAGCAGCTGCAGCTGCACGAGGCGCAGACGGCGCTGATTCTCGAGGCGCCCATTTCCGGGAACGCGACGGAATCGGAGGAGTCGAGTACTTCGATATCGAACATGTCGATTTCGGTCAGATCGATGTCGCTGAAATCCAAAGCGTTGTTCATTAACCTCTCCTTTTCCTTGAACGGGTGTTTATCGGTTCCGCGCGCGGAATGTAGCACAGTCTTTCTGCGCGAATGCACCCTGCCCGGATGGGCTGGCCGCCATCATGCCGGCCCATCCGAATCCCTGCCGACGCATGGCGCGCAGCTTCGCATCGACCCGGCTATTCCGATCGTCGCGGTACCGTCGCCACTCGCTCGCCTTGCGCCCGCCGCCCACGGCCGAGCGTCATCATCCGCGATTACAGCCTCGCCGCGTCGGCCCGCGCGCGGATTTCTTCCAGCGTCCAATCGCAGATCAGGCGGCCGTTCTCCCACACCGTGACCATCGCGTCGTCGAAGCCGAGCGGTTTTTCGACCTCGGCCAGCGACGCCGCTTCCGGCGGCACCGGCACGGTGCGGAAGCTGCCGTATTCGCGATGCTGCAGCAGCGTCATGCGTCCGCGCTTGCTCTGTTTGCCCTTGTCGGTGATCGGATCCTTGAACACGTCGATCCAATGGCCATCGACGCGCGCGGCCGAGCATTTCAGCGCGAATTTCTGGGTGTCGCGATTGAGCTGCTGCAGCAGCGCGCCGCCCATGCCGAAGGACACGTTGTCGGTGGCGTAACCGGCGCTGGTGACGCGTTCGAGGATCGCGCGGATGCTGGTGGGGTTGATGCCGTCGCCCTGGATCACGCGCACGTGGTTCAGCACCTTGAAGCCTTTGCTGTTGACGGTGTGTCCGAAGGCCTCGTCGGCCAGTTCGATGCACTGGTGCACGACCGCGACCGGATCGCCCGAGTCCGGGCGGATCACCACGGTGGCGCCGGAGCGGATCACCTCGTCCTTCAGGGTCTTGCCCCAGTGTTCGCGGATCGCGTGGTAGATGTCGTAGCTGTCCGACACCACTGCGACGATCGCGCCGGGCTTCGCGAACTGTTTCAGCATGTTGCGGTAGGCGTCGACTTCGCGGTCGCGGCCCCAGCTGGTGATGGTGCTGTGCTCGGCGGCGGGGATCGAGAACCCGGCCATCGGCGCGTGATAGTAGGCCTTCGCCGCGAGCAGCCCGGACACGGTGTCGGTGCCGAGGAAATTCACCAGATTCGCGCAGCCGCCGAGCGCCGCGGATTCGGCGCTGGACACGCCGCGCGCGCCGAAGTCGTGCAGCTTGAACGGCAGCAGCGCGTCGGTGTTGTCGCTGGTGCGTTCGAGGAACTGGCGGAGGGTCTGCTTCACGTGCCAGCTGATGGTGGCCACCGTGACCGGATACCACAGCCGCAGCAGCAGGGTTTCGATGTACGACGGCACCCAGTACGCCTGCGGGTCGGTCGACTCGATGGTCACCAGCGCCTGATGGGTCGGCACCACCATGCCTTCGGGCACCGCGCGGATGCGCAGCGGCAGATGGCCGCCGAGGCGATCGACGATATCGCGCCAGCCGGCTTCGTTGAACGGCTCGCCGTGCGCGGCGAACAGATCGCGCGCTTCGTCGATGTCGGCGTGGGTCACCGGTTTGGCGAGGTATTCCTTGAGGATCGCCTGCAGCCCGAAGAACACGGTGCGGTCGTACACGCCGCCGCGCGATTCGATGTAGAAGAACGCCGCGTCGGTGCCGGGCGGATATTGCAGCCAGTGGCTGGCCTTGTAGCTGTCGGTGTTGAGCAGCAGGTTTTCGAGGATACGCATGACGGAAGCTCCTTCGCGTCTGGGAAAAACCGGCGGTCTATCCGCCGGATCGGATTGCATCGGGGAAAAATCGTCTCAGCCGCGGCCGAGGAAGAATTCGAGGATGTGCAGATGATCCTCGTACAGCTGCGGGCCCATCTCCAGCGCTTCGCTCACCGGCACCCAGCGGGCCTTGTCGGCATCGTCGCCGCCGCGCACGTCGGGCAGCTCGCCGTTCGGGAACTCGAAGTGGAAGGCATGGTTGATGGTGCGGCCGCGCAGGCTGCGATCGGGATGATCGAAGACGTGCCGATGCTTCAGCGAACCCTTCAGCACCGGCGTCGGCAGCCTGAGCCGGGTTTCCTCGCGCAGCTCGCGCAGGCATGAGGCGAAGATGCTTTCGTCGCGGCCGACGAAGCCGCCCGGCAGCGCCCACAGGCCTTTGCCGGGTTCGGCGCGGCGGCGCACCAGCAGGACGTGGCCGGAATGCACCACCACCGCGTCGGTGGTGACGAAGGTCGGCGGATACGGCGCGTCCGCCCAGGCGGCGCGGTATTTCTCGATGAAGTGATACTCGGCGACGAGTTGCTGGAATACCGGCGAGTTCTTGCGGAAGGCGTCGAGCATGTCGAACACCGGGCCGGGCACGTTGGCGCGGATCAGCATCAGCCCGCCGTGGCTGTCGAGCCGGTTGGCCTCGAACAGATAGCGGCGCAGTTCCGTGGCCGACAGGGTTTCGGTCTGGCGCACGTCGACCAGCGGCCACTGCGGGAATTCGCGCAGGTAATAGCTGGACGCGTCCTTGTCCTGACCGATCAGGCCGATCTTCGCGTTGGGGTTGCCACCGTCTGCGTTGCCTTGATCAGCACGGATCGCTTCCGCCACGGTGCGCTGCACTGCCGCGATCCACTGGCTTTCGTTGTAGAGGTGATCGTGCAGCGGACGGATCAGCAGACGGTCGGCGTCGTCGGCGAGCGAACTCTGGATCATCACCGCACGTTCGGCGACGGTCCATGGGTTCTTGATGGTGCGCGGCATGTCGGCGGAGCCGACCAGGACGATGAGTTTTCGCGCCCGGCTTAGCGCGTGGCGGGCGACGGCGGCATGGCCGTTGTGGAACGGCTCGAATCGGCCAATGAAAACGAGATAGTCGAAAAGATAGTCCGGCTCGACCGCCGGCAGTGACGTCTGCTGTTCCATGAGGCTCCCTCACGGTGGGTTGGATTGGCCGCGGGTCTGTCCCTTGGCCTAACGAAAATGCTACGCCGACCGTTGGCCAAGTCAAGCGCCGCCGACGCGCATCCGCGTCGGCGGCGCAGGCGCATTCGGCGGACTTATTTCAGCGTGCGCTCGAACAGTTCGTAAATCCGCCGGTATTCGTCGTACCACGCATCCGGATGGGTAAAGCTGTGGCGTTCCAGCGGGTAGCTCGCCAGTTCCCACTTGTCCTTGCGCAGCTCGATGAGTTTCTGCGCCAGCATCACCGAGTCCTTGTAGAACACGTTGTCGTCGATCATGCCGTGGCAGATCAGCAGGTGATCCTTCAGACCGGCGGCGAGTTCGATCGGCGACGAGCGTTTGTACGCCTCCGGATCGAGTTCGGGCGTGTTGAGGATGTTGCTGGTGTATTCGTGGTTGTACTGCGACCAGTCGGTGACCGGGCGCAATGCGGCGCCGGCCTTGAACACGCCCGGCTGCTTGAACAGCGCCATGAACGCCATGAAGCCGCCGTAGCTGCCGCCGTAGATGCCGACGCGGTCGCGGTCGCCCTGCCGCTCGGCGACCAGCCAGTCGATGCCGTCGAGATAATCCTGCAGTTCGGGTTCGCCCATGTGCCGGTAGATCGCGGTGCGCCAGTCGCGGCCGTAACCTTCCGATGCGCGGAAATCCAGATCCAGCACGATGTAGCCCTGCTGCACCAGCAGATTGTGGAACATCTGTTCGCGGAAGTAATTCGGATATTTGTCGCTGATGTTCTGCAGATAGCCGGCGCCGTGGACGAACAGCACCACCGGGTAGCGCTTGCCGGCCTCGCGCATTTTCGGGCCGTAGTACTTGCCCCAGATCGTGCCCGCGCCGTGTTTCGAAGGCACTTGTACGTATTCCGGCTGCAGCCAGTCGTGGGCCTGGAATTCGGCGGTGCGAGTCTCGGTGAGTGTGCGCGCGTCGCCGCCATCGGCGTCCACCACCGCAATCTGCGGCGGCAGGTAGCTGTCGGAATGACGCACCAGCAGTTTGCCGCCGTCGGGCGAAGCGACGAAGTCCTCCACGCCGTCCAGCGCGGTGAGTTCGCGCACCGCGCCACCGGCCACCGGCACGTCGCAGACTTCGTAATCGCCGGGCCATGCGCGATTGCACACGAACCGGAAGCGCTTGCCGTCGGCCGACAGCGCCGGCGACGACGCTTCCCAGCGGCCCGACGTCAGCGCGCGCGGCTTGCCGCCGTCGTTGAGATAGAGGTGCGAATAGCCGCTTTCCTCCGATAGATACCACAGCGTTCTGCCGTCGGGCAGCCAGCCGAATTCGTTGTAGTTCCAGTTGATCCATGCGGCATCGGTGAGCCGGTGGCGCGACTGCAGCTTCGCGCCCGCAAGGTCGACCGTGGCGATCCAGCGATCCTTGTTGTCCACCGCGCGGACCAGCACCGCCACGTTGCGGCCGTCGTCGCTCCAGTGGATCGCCGGGCCGGTGCCGTCGCCGTCGGTTTCGATCCGCACCGGGCGATTGCCTTTCAGCGGATCCTGTTTCGCCGCCTTGCGCAGCGCCGCCAGCGGATCGTCGCCGATGCCCGGCAGCGCGTCGTATTTCAGCTCGCTGGCTTTCGCATTGGCGATGTCGACCAGCCACAGCGCGTGCGGCACGGGTGCGCCGCGACCGACGCGGGTGCGCACTTCCTCGAATTCCTCGTAGCCCGATTCGGTGACGTACTTGGGCATCTTGCCGCTCTGGCCGGGCTCCGCGCCTTTCGCGGTGACGACCACCAGCAGCCAGCGGCCGTCGGGCGACAGCGCGCTGTCGGCGATCTCGACGTTCTTGCCCAGATACGCCGGCGCGGGCGCGCGGGTGGCGTCGGCCAGACGCCACGCTTGTTCCTGCACGCGCGCGGCTTCGCGGCGGTCGCGGTCGTTCTTCAGGGTGTCGATCAGGCGCAGCTGGCGATCGCGCAGATCGTCGGCGACCGGCGCCTTGCCCGGATCGTCGGCGGCCTGCACGTTCGCGGCCTGCACGACGCCGTTGCCCGTGGTCCAGCGATACCAGTCGTTGCCGGCGCGCCACACCAGCGCGCCGTCGCGGCTCCACTGCGGGCGCGCGTCCTGCACTTCGGTGCGCGTGAGCTGGGTCAGGGCGCCGTTGCGCAGATCGCGGACGAAGATGTCGCCGCTGCGCGCAAACGCCATACGCGTGCGCGTGGCGTCGAGCACCGGGCGCGCGGCATCCAGCCCGGCGCGGGCGGCATCGTCCACGCGCCGGGGCGCACCGCCGGCGACGGGCACCTGCCACAGGTCGCGAATCGTCGCGCCGTCGCGCTTGCGCTGATACAGCGCCTGGCTGCCGTCCCACGACCACCACGCCTGTTCAATACCATTACCGATCCAGTCGGGGTCGGCCATGATCCGGTCCATCGTCAGCGCCTGCGCTGGCTGCGCGGCGGCAGGCAGCGCGGTGGCGACGAGTGCGGCGGTGGACAGCATGCACGCGGACAGCATGCACTTGGACAGCATGCAAGCGGCCAGCATGCGTCCGGAAGGCATGTCGGCGGCGAGGACGGAAGGACGGAGCGGAACGCGGGAACGGAAGGTCATGGCGGTCGTCGCTGAACGGAGTCGGCGAAGCTTACTGCCTGCCCGCACGGGTCGCAGCGGGCCGATGGTCACGGGAATTCGCCGCATGTCGTGGGCGCGCACCGCCGCTGCGGCGGGCCTGGGACGGCAACGAAACCTGGCTGGTGCTGGGCGGCGCCGGGCTGCTGGCGGCGTTTCCGAAGGTGTACGCGCTGGTGCTGTCGCCGGTGCCGCTGCTGGTGCTGCTGGCGACGTGGCTGCTGTGGCGTGCGATCCCGCGCGACGGCCAGGACGCGCGCACGTTCGTGCTGAGCCTGTCGCTGTTCCTGCTCGGCTTCGCCGGGCTGCTGCTGGGCATGTGGCCGTACATCGTGCCGCCGTCGCCGACCATCTGGCAGGCCGCCGCGCCGCCGGCCACGCAGGGCTTCGCGCTGGCCGGGCTGGTGGTGCTGCTGCCGGCGATCCTTGGCTACACGTGGTGGTCGTATTCGGTGTTCAAGGGGAAGGTCGCGACGGATGCTGGGTATCGCTGAGTCGGATCGAAACCTTCCCCGGCCCGAGGATTTGATTCGTCGGACATGCTTCGGCGCCGATCCTCGGGCCTGAAGGAATTCCTGCGCGTGAGGCCATCGGGCCTGAAGGCCCGCATACAGGTGAATCGGGCCGTATGTCACCCTAGCCGCAAACCGTGCTTTGGCGCACAATTCGCCGGGATTCCCCACGATATCCGGCAGTTGGGCGATACTTGGATGCATACGCCACAAGTCAAGCGCGCAAGCATTTGATTTGACAGGGGCGGGCTTCGGAAGAAGCCCGTGGCGCCGAGTTCCCCGCGTCCGCCCTTCGGCGGACGTGCCGGTCCGTCCATCCTGTATCCGAGGCACCCCGTTCCGGCCATGCAAGCGTACGTCTACAAGAGCCAACGGAAGGCCGACACCTATCTCTATCTGGCCGCGCGCGACGATTTCGCGTGCCTGCCGGAACCCGTCCGCGCCCAGCTCGGGCCGCTGCAGTTCGTCCTCGAAGTCGCACTGACCCCGGAGCGCAAGTTGGCCCGGGTCGATCCTGCCGTGGTCCGCATCAATCTGGCCGCGCAGGGCTTCCACCTGCAGTTTCCGCCGACCATGCTTGATCCGATGACCGAGGATTGGGGCACGGATGCCTGAGAACGACGTCCTCAACACCGCGCCGCGCCGCCTGGCCTTCGGCCCGGTGCCGCTGCTTGCCGGGCTGGCGCTGACCGCGCTGGCGGGCGTGGGCGGCGCGATCGTCGGCGGCCCGGCCGGCGCCGCGCTGGCGGCCATCGCCGGTCTGCTCGCCCAGCCGGCATTCGCGCTGGCCACCCTCGGCGGCAAGTTCGTTCCCCGCGACGCTGCCCGCGATGCGCGGCCGATCCTGGCGCTGTGGGCGCTGGCGATGCTGCCGTTCGCGGTGCTGGTCTCCTGGCCGTTCTCGGCCCTGATCCAGGGGCGCTCGCTCGGCGCCGCGGTGACGGTCAGCGCGGTCTTCGGCGGCGCCCTGATCGGGCTGTGGCGCACCTGGCCGCTGTGGCGCTGGCTGGAGGGCGAAGGCGGGGCGCTGCGCGACCACTGGCGCGCACTGGTCGATACCGACACCCGCGACTGGCGCGGCCTGGGCGCCGCGCTGCTGCTGGCGCTGCCGCTGATCGGCACGCTGCTGCTGGCGTGGCCCGACCTGATGTCGTCCACCACGCGCTGGCTGCTGACCGCCGCCTGCGCACTGGCCTGGCCGCTGGCGCATCGCACGCTGCTACGGATGCCGGCGCCGTCCGCGCTCAGCGCCGACGCGCTGCTGCAGGAAGCCCTTGCCGGGGAAGACGCCGATGCGGCCGTCGACGACGGCATGGCGCTCAGCGGCCTGGATCTCGACGCCGCGTTGTATGCCGCCGCCCGCCAGGGCCGGGTGGAGCGCGCGCTGACGCTGCTGGAATCCGGCGCCGACCCGCACGCGCCGCCGCCGGCCGATGCCCGCGACCAGCGCAGCCTGACGATGCTGGCGGCGGTGCTGCCGGACCTGCGCCTTTTGAGAAGTCTCATCGGCCACGGCATCGACCTCAACGCGACCCACGCCGGCATGACCGCGCTCACCGCCGCCACCCGCGACAGCTGGCACGGCCGTCCCGAAGCGGTGATGACCCTGCTGACCAACGGTGCCGACCCGCGCATCGCCGACAGCGAGGGCAACACGCCGCTGCATCACGCCGCGCGCAGCTCCGATCCCGGCGTGGCCGCGTTGCTGCGCGATGCCGGCGCCGACATCGACCCGCTCAACCGCGACCGCGCCAGCCCGCTGGCACTGGCCTGCACCGCCGGCAACTGGCGGCTCGCGCGCTTCCTGCTGGAACGCGGCGCCAAGCCCGACCTGCCCGGCGCGGTGCCGGCGCTGCATGCGGCGGCCGGCGGCGACGAGGACGACCCGGCCGGCGTGCAACTGCTGCTGAAACATCGCGCCAAGGCCGACGCCCGCGACCCGCGCGGCCGCAGCGCGCTGCACGAAGCCGGCTACGCCGGGCATCCGGAGATCATCGGCATCCTGCTGGGCGCGGGTGCAGACATCCATGCCCGCGACGTCGACCGGCGCACGCCGTTCCTGGAAGCCGCGCGCGGCGGCCGCCTGCCGGCGCTGCAGGCGCTGATCGACGCGCGTCCCGACGCGCACGCGGTCGATGCCGGCGGCCGTCACGCCCTGATTCTGGCGTGCATGGCCGACGCCCCGTCGCCGGCACTGATCCGCGCCCTGCTTGACCTGCGCCTCGACCCGCAGCACGCCGACAACGACGGCAAGCGCGCGATCGACCACGCCGCCGCGGCCGGGCGCTGGGCGCTGGTCTCGGCGATCGATCCGGAATATCAATTGCCGGCCAGCGTCGGCGCCGATGCCGATGCGCCGTTGCCGGATCGCGCGCCCATCGCCCTGCTGCGCGATGCGCTGTACGACGGCCAGACCGACCAGTTGCCGCGCCTGCTTCCGCTGGTCTCCGCACAGGATCTCGGCGCACTGCTGCGCGACGGCGCGTCGCCGGCCGGGCCGGCGCAGATCGACTGGCTGCTGCGTCACGGCGCGAATCCCGAGGTGCGCGACGATGCCGGCGACACGCCGCTGTTCGCGTGGCTGGCGCAGGCGCCTGCTGCCGCGACTTCGATCCATGCCCTGCTGCGTCACGGGGTTTCGCCGGCCGGCGCAGGCGGCGTGGCGCGCTTTCTCGCCGCCTGCGTGGCCGCCGATCGCGCCGATCGCGGGCTGGAGAAGCTCGCGCTGGATCTGCTGGAACGCGGCGCCGATCCGTTCGCAAGCGTATCGGGCGATCCGCCGCTGACCCTCGCGGTGCGCCTGGGCTGGACCCAGGTCATCGCGCGTCTGGTCGGCATCGGCGTGGCGCTGGACGCGCGCGACCAGCACGGCATGACCGCGCTGCATCTCGCCGCCGCGCTGCGCCGCGAGCCCATCCTCAAACAGCTGATCCTGCACGGCGCCTCGCCCGACGTGCGCGCCGCCGACGGCCAGACCCCGCTGGGCGTGGCGCTGTCCAGCGGCCGCCGCGATCTGGCCGACTGGCTGGACTGGCGCATCTGGCCGCTGCCGGGCCGCGCTCTGCGGCCCACCGATCTGCCGTCCGCCGCGGTGGTCGGCGACGCCGACGCCGTGCGCCGCCTGCTCGATCTGGGCATGCCGATCGACAGCACCGACGCGCAGGGCTGCACCGCGCTGCTGCGCGCTTCTGGCGGGGGGCATCGCGCGGTCATCGAACTGCTGCTGACGCGCGGCGCCGATTCGAAACTCGCCGCGCGTACCGGCGCCACGCCGCTGTCGGCGGCGGTCAGCATGCGTCAGGTCGAGATCGTCGACCGCCTGCTTGCTGCTGGCGCCACGTTGGAGCAACGCTTGCCCGGCGATGTCACCGTGCTGATGCTCGCCGCCGCGCTGGGCATGCCCGATGCCTGCACGCGACTGCTCGCTGCCGGCGCCAACATCAACGCCGCCGATGCCCAGGGCCTTACCCCGCTGCACTGCGCGGCGCTGTATGGGTTCACCACCAGCGACCGTCGTCGTCTGGTCGCGCTGCTCGATGCGCTGCTGCTGGCCGGCGCCGACCCGGACACCCGGGCCGCGGGTGGCGTCACGCCATTGCTTCTGCTGCTGGGCGCGCGCGCCGAGCCCGGTACGGCCTGCGAGGAAGACGTGGTGTTGGCGGGTGTTGCGCGCTTGCTCGACGAGGGCGCCAGCCTGCAGGTGCGCGACCCGCGCGGTTTCGGGCCGCTGCATCTGGCGGCGCTGCACGGTCTGCTGCGGGTGACGCAGCAGTTGTTGCACGATGGTGCCGATCCCGAAAGCCGCGATGCGCTGAATCGGACGCCGCGGGAGATCGCGGTGATGCGCGGTTTCGTGGATGTGGCTGCGGAGTTCGGGCCGCAGTCGGGGGCCGTTTCGATGGCGCGGTTCCTGAAGAATCGCGAGGGTTGATGTTTCCTCGGCGTCCTTGATGCACTGTCATCCCGGCGAAGGCCTGGATCCAGCTTTTCGCTGTGCTTTGATCAAATTGCGTTGAGCGCAGCGATAAGCATTTGAAGCAACTGCAGAGCTTCCGCGCTAACGCGCGGGTCACTTTCTTTGTCGCACTGCGCCGCCTGCGGCGCGAACGGCGAAGCCGGCCCGAAGGGCGAGCGCCATAGGCGCGAGTCAAGAAAGTAACCAAAGAAAACTCTCAGTACCTAGGCAAATCTGCCGTCGGAAAGTTGGCCGGGATTTTTCGATGCGGCATCCTGCCGCGTCGAAAAACGGCGCACATCCTGTGCGCCGCCCTCCGGGTCTACGATTGCCGAGTGTTCGCCGTCACTTTGCGATACGGCGAAACGAATGCAGGTGCCGACGCCGTATCAGCCGCGCCGTTCAGTTTAGTAGGATGGGTTGAGCGTAGCGATACCCATCAAAGGAGCAACTGCAGAGCTTCCGCGCTGGCGCGCGGGTCACTTTCTTTGTCGCAAAGAAAGTAACCAAAGAAAACTCTTTAGTGCCGAGGCAAATCTGCCGTCGGAAAGTTGGCCGGGATTTTTCGATGCGGCATCCTGCCGCGTCGAAAAACGGCGTACCTCCTGTGCGCCGCCCTCCGGGTCTACGATTGCCGGGTTCTCGCCGTCACTTTGCACTGCGGCGAAACAAATGCATGTGCCGACGCCGTATCAGTTTAGTAGGATGGGTTGAGCGTAGCGATAACCATCAAAGAAGCAACTGCAGAGCTTCCGCGCTGACGCGCGGGTCACTTTCTTTGTCGCAAAGAAAGTAACCAAAGAAAACTCTTTGGTGCCGAGGCAAATCTGCCGCCGGTGAGTTGGCCGGGATTTTTCGATGCGGCATCCTGCCGCGTCGAAAAACGGCGCACATCGTGTGCGCCGCCCTCCGGGTCTACGATTACGGGATGGTTCGCCGCCCCGGGCGGTCATTGGAAAAATTAAATCCCGATCGTAATGTTCATTTAAGATCAAAAACATGCGAGCGTCCTGCATCTTGTCTAATAGGTTAGAGAGGTAGCAAGTCGCGAATATGTGGGATGGCTCGACCTTCTCGTCGATCGCGTTCGTCCCACGCTCGCTTGTGAGATTGAAACGTATTCCACTCGACTGAACGGAGGCGTGCAGCGCGAGCATTGTCAACATCACGGTGGCCGAACTCATTGATTGCAAATGCGCCGCCGTCTTTGTAACCCACAACGGTTGAAGTAGAGAAATTCATGCGTCGCGGATCTGGCATTATCGTGTACGGGCCAACTAGCTTTGGCCACGGCGCTGATCCAACCTGTTTCTCCGGGTAAAGATCATTCTCGCAGCCTGAAGCAACATATCGCTTGGCGTGCTTCTTAAGAATGTAATTTAGGGAAATAACATCGCGTTCTTTAAGTTGTCGCCAAGTCTGAATAGTACGTAGATCGAAAATAGCCGGCTGGAAGTACCTTGGATTTTCGCGAATGCGTAGCGGGTTAACTTTTGGATTTCGAACAAACTGAAGGTTGGTTATGACTAAACACAGGTCAAGCCCGAGCGGAAAAATTGTTTGTGTGCCAATTCTTTCCGGCTGGGCCATCCAGCCGCTAGCCTCCTTCGAGCCAGGATACACACACGGGTTGTAAGTAACCACTGGGCAGTCTGTGACGATGAACTTGGTGTCACTTTCATCGCATCGCATTACCTCCCAAACGGCATCCGTCCAGATGGTAGCGTACAGCTGGGAAAGTGAATGAAGTTGATTTAAAACTGCTTGGTGTGATGAAGCATCTGTCAGTCGATGCAGATATGCCAATCCCTTGGGAGTCCGGAGCAACTGGGCGCATAGATAGTCCAGCAGAGCTTCAAAGGCTTCGTGAGCACCATCCTTCCATCTGTAGTCTTGGAAGAAATCAACTGCTGAGCATCCCTTTGCGTCGATAGTCCCAAAAAATCTTCGTTCGAGGGCGTCGCTTAGCTGACCATTAAATAAGGTCGTATATAGATGTTCTTGTTTGAAACAGTTTATAGGGCCGAGCCGACGAAGAGCCTGCCTCCGTAGGCCGGGCTGATTGGGAACTGGGATCGGCTCAGGATTGAGATCTAGATAGAAAAGTCGATCACCACCTCGCTTCGGCGTCAGAAAGCGGCGCTGATACCACTGCGGGACATAGTGGTTTCGAACGGTGATGGGCGTAGTCGCAGATGGCATGTGTGCATTCTCAAGTGCGTCGAACTTAATATTGGTTTTAACGGAAAATACTTTGGTTGTCGTCCATCCGAGAGCAAGCCAATCGCGTAGCTCACCGTTGATCGTAGACCCAAAGGGCGGCGCACAGGATGTGCGCCGTTTTCCGACGCGGCAGGATGCCGCATCGAAAAATCCTGGCCAAGTATCCGATGGCAGATTCGCTTCGTCACTGAGAGTTTTCTTTGGTTACTTTCTTTGCGACAAAGAAAGTGACCCGCGCGTCAGCGCGGAAGCTCTGCAGTTGCTTGTGATAGTTCACTGCGTTCACGCCGGAAAAACAGATCCCTCGCTACGCTCGGGATGACAATCGAATTGTCCGGCCCAGAATGAAAATCACCGCCCCAACGGCAAACCCTTGAATGCCTTCACCGTCCGCAACACGAAACTCGAATTCACATCCGCCACCCCCGTCTGATTCAACAGCCGGTCCAGCAGAAACCGCGAGAAATGCTCGAGATCGCGCACCACCACATGCACCAGATAATCCATGTCCCCGGTCAGCGCGTGGCATGCGACCACCTCGTCCCATCCGTTGACGAAACCCGCGAACGCCGCCACCGCCTCGGCGTCGTGACGCGCCAACTGCACGCGCACGAAAGCCTGCAGGCCCAGGCCCAGGCGCTCGGGATCCAGCTCGACGCGATAGCCGGCGATCACCCCGTCGCGCTCCAGCCGCTGCACCCGGCGCAGGCAGGCCGAGGGCGACAGATGCACGCGCTCGGCCAGTTCGGCATTGGTCTGGCGGCCGGCGCGCTGCAGCTCGGCCAGCAGCAGCAGGTCGATGCGGTCGAGTTCCACGGCAGGCATGATGGATTGCTCCGATTGGGGGAATGACGCAACTTTATTGCAGATCCGGCCGCGATGCCTGCAATCAAGCAAGCCCGTTGCGCCGAAAGGCGCCTACAGTGAATGTCTCGCCCGCCCCGCACCGGATTCGCCATGAACACCACCCCGCAGCGCGTCGAACACCAGATGACCGACAAGGGCTACGTGCCGCTTTATGCCACCGGCGTGGTCGAGCAGCCGTGGAGCAGCTATACCCGTACCGATCACGACGTCTGGGCGACGCTGTTCGAGCGCCAGCAGCAGCTGCTGGTCGGCCGCGCCGGCAGCGAATTCCTGCGCAGCCAGCGCGACATGGGCATGTCGGCGCACGAGATTCCGAAATTCGACGACCTCAACCGCATGCTGCGCGCCGCCACCGGCTGGGAAATCGTCGGCGTCGAGGGGTTGCTGCCGGAGCTGGTGTTCTTCGAGCACCTCGCCAACCGCCGCTTTCCCGTCACCTGGTGGATCCGCAAGCCCGAGCAGCTCGACTATCTGGCCGAACCCGACCTGTTCCACGACCTGTTCGGGCATGTGCCGCTGCTGATGAACCCGGTATTCGCCGATTACATGGCCGCGTATGGCCGCGGCGGGGTGAAGGCGCATGCGCTTGGCCCGGAGGCGTTGGCCAATCTCACCCGGCTGTACTGGTACACGGTCGAATTCGGCCTGATCCGCGAAGCCGACGGTCTGCGCATCTACGGCGCCGGCATCGTCAGTTCCAAGGGCGAAAGCATCCACTGCCTGGAAAGCGCGTCGCCGAACCGCATCGGTTTCGACCTGGAGCGGATCATGCGCACCCGCTACCGCATCGACAGTTATCAGAAGACCTATTTCGTCATCGACAGCTACGAACAGCTGATGGAGGCCACCCGCCCGGACTTCACGCCGATCTACGCGCGGCTGGCCGAGCAGGCATCGATTCCGGCCGGCGGCGTGCTCGATACCGATACCGTGTTCCACCGCGGCACCGGCGAGGGCTGGCCCACGGATGCGGATGTCTGAGCGCATCGCGCAAGACACATCCGCGTCCTCGCCAAGGCCCGCATCCGCGGGCCTTGTGCGTTCCGGCCTCCGCGAAGTGTCGCCGCAGGTTTGGCGATGGCGCGCCGTGCCGCGATACTGGGCGGCCTCTAAGCGCGCCCGCGGAACTGATCGATGAACCACACCCTCCAAGTCAGACTGCTCGATGCCCGCTTCGGCGACGCATGGCCGCTGCCGGCCTACGCCACCGAGGCCAGCGCCGGGCTGGACTTGCGCGCGGCGCTGGACGCGCCGCTGGACCTGGCGCCCGGCGACGCCGCGCTGGTGCCGTCGGGGCTGGCCATCCACATCGGCGATCCGGGGCTGTGCGCAGTGATCCTGCCGCGTTCGGGGCTGGGCCACAAACACGGCATCGTGCTGGGCAACGGCACCGGCCTGATCGACGCCGATTACCAGGGGCCGCTGCTGATCAGCGTCTGGAACCGGGGCCGCGAGCCCTTCGTGATCGCCCCGGGTGACCGGATCGCGCAACTGGTCATACTTCCAGTGGTGCGCGCGAGCTTCGAGGTCGTGGATACTTTCGTCGACAGCGCCCGGGGAGCGGGTGGCTTCGGTCATACCGGGGTGGCGTGACGCGCCAAGCACGCCACGCAGCGGCGCTGCGAATGCGCCGCCCGACATGTTGAGTACATCCGGCCGTCCGGCGGCCGGCAACCCCAAGACGGCAAAGAGACAGCATCGATGAAAGACAGCATCCGCCAGCAGCTGCTCCAACTCCGCCCCGCGATGCGGCCGCTCGCGGTCCTGTGCGCGCTGCTCGCGCTGTGGCTGGGCTGGAGCGGCGTCGCCCAGTTTCGCGATGGCGACCGGCGCAGCGACCTGGAAGCCACCCGCGACAGCGGCGTGCAACTGGTGCATCAGGCGCTGCTGCAGCACCAGAAACGCTTCGGCGAAGCGCTGGCCCTGCCCGAAGTGCAGAACGCGCTGTCGACCTCGGATTTCGCCAGCGCCAGCAAGGTCATCAGCGCCGGCTGGCCGAATGTGTCGCTGGTCCAGGTATTTCCGCCCGACCTGGAAGCCGTCTACGCCGCGCTGCCCAAGGGCGGCTACGGCCGTCTTGCGGTGCTGGAGTCGGCCATGGTCGAGAACAAGATCCGCACCTGGGTGATCCGCGACCTCGGCCAACCACGCCTGGCGCTGGCCGCGCCCGCCAAGGCCGGCGACCGTCTTGTGGGCGTGGCCTACATCCAGCTGCCGTTCACCGAGCTGACCTCGGGCCTGGACACCATCGGCATGGTCGGCGACACCTATCTGGGCCTGCGCCAGGGCGACGTGACGCTGTGGGAACGCGGCGATCTGAGCTATGCCGACGGCGCGGAGCGTCTGGCCGCCGCGGTCTCGGAGTCCGGGCTGCGCGTGGTGGCGGCGACTTCGCAGCCGCCGACCCAGGCGCTGGGCATGAGCGCAGTCGCCTCGCTGATCGCCGCGGTGATCTTCGCGCTTCTTGTGTACGTGACCTGGCGGATCTGGCGCATGCCGGTGGACGTCGAAGCGGTCGATAGCTCGCCCACGCTGCTCGAAGCGGTGGCCAACGAGGCCAGCGATGCCGCCCAATCGCCGACGCTGGAGATCCGGGAGCAGCCGAAGGCGAAGCTGGTGCTGATCGACAGCACCATCTTCCGCGCTTACGACATCCGCGGCGTGGTCGGCAGCACCCTGGACCGCAACGTGGCCGAACTGATCGGCCATGCGGTGGGTTCGCTGATGCATGAGAAGGATCTGCGCGACATCGTCGTCGGTCGCGACGGCCGCTTGTCCGGTCCGGAGATGGTCGAGGGCCTGGTCGCCGGCCTGCGCAAGACGGGCGTGAATGTGATCGACATCGGCATGGCGCCGACGCCGGTGATCTACTTCGGCGCCTATCACCTGCGCACCGGTTGCTGCATCTCGGTCACCGGCAGCCACAACCCGCCGGACTACAACGGCTTCAAGATCGTGGTCGGCGGCGAGACGCTGTACGGCGAGGCGATCACCGACCTGCATGCGCGCGTCGCCGAGAGCCGCCTGCACGTGGCGGCGCAGCCGGGCAGCCTGAGCGAGACCGACATCAGCGGCGATTACGTCCAGCGGATCGCCTCGGACGTGCAGCTGGGGCGGCGGTTGAAGGTGGTGGTGGATGCCGGCAACGGCGTCGCCGGCGAGATCGGCCCGCGCGTGCTCGAAGCCATCGGCGCCGAGGTCGAGGAGCTGTACTGCGAGATCGACGGCACTTTCCCGAACCATCACCCCGATCCCAGCGAGCCGCACAACCTGCAGGATCTGATCAAGATGGTGCAGCGCCTGGATGCCGACCTGGGCATCGCGTTCGACGGCGACGGCGACCGCCTGGGCGTGGTCACCCGCGACGGCGAGAACATCTACGCCGACCGGCTGCTGATGCTGTTCGCGGCCGACGTGCTGGAGCGCAACCCGGGCGCGATGATCGTCTACGACGTGAAATGCACCGGCCGCCTGTCGTCGCACATCCTGCGCCACGGCGGCAGCCCGCTGATGTGGAAGACCGGGCATTCGCTGATCAAGGCCAAGATGCGCGAGACCGGCGCGGAGCTGGCCGGTGAGATGAGCGGCCACTTCTTCTTCGCCGAGCGCTGGTACGGGTTCGACGACGGCATCTACGCGGCCGCGCGGCTGCTGGAAATCCTGGCGACCGCACCGGAGCTGCCGGACGACGTGCTGCACGCGCTGCCCAAGGGCGTATCGACGCCCGAAATCAAGGTCGATGCCCCCGGCGGCGATCCGCATGCGTTCGTGGAGCAGTTCCGCGAAGGCGCGCTCTTCGAGGGCGGCCGGCAATCCACGATCGACGGTCTGCGCGTGGACTGGCCGGATGGCTGGGGTCTGGTGCGGGCGTCCAACACCACGCCGGTGCTGGTGCTGCGTTTCGACGCCGACAACGCCGAGGCGCTGGCGCGGATCCAGGCGGTGTTCCGCGAGCGTCTGCTGCAGCAGAAGCCGGACCTGGTCCTGCCGTTCTGAGCATGCCGGCCCAGGCAGAACCCGACCGGCGACGACATCAGGGCCGTGCCCACGGCCGACGAAAACGAAATGGTTGCGTGTCGGAAGCAGCGGCCTGAAGGCCGCTCTACGAGAAGGATGAGGCCGACGAGCGCAACGCGCCCCCGGCGCCCCGATCAGCCGCCGGCGACGGGCGCGGGCGTCGGTGCCGCTGCTGTGCCCTGCTGCGCGCCCTTGAGCACGCGATAGCGCGACAGCGCACCCTGGAACTCAGCGTTGAGCGCGGCGCGTTCGGCTTCCTGGCGCTGCTTCAACGCCCGCAGCCCCAGCAACTCGGCGTGCTGGATCAGGATCTTGTTGCGCAGCACCTTGCCGACCGGTTTGGATTCCAGCTCCAGCGCATTGGCCTGGCGCAGCAGGCTGAGCAGGCTGGCGTGCAGGTTGATCAACGCTAACTCTGAACCCTTCAGCGACTCCTCGACCAGTTCGAAGCGGTTGCTGAAGGAACGCTTGAGGTCTTCCTCGTTGTCGTAGGAGACCACCATCGCCATCTCGCGCCGCGCACGCTGGGCCTCGGCCCGGCGCGCCTCGTCTTCGGCGGCGGCGCGTATGCGCTCCTCCGGGGTCATTTCGCGGGCCATCCGGTTCACGCTGGTGCCGGTCTTCGGGTCGAACTCGGTGCGCTGGCGGCCCACCGCCGACGCCGGCAGTGCGTCGCTGCAGACCCGGCGCCCGCCTTCGTCCCAGCAGTAGAGTTTCCGTTCCTTGGGTTTCTGCTGGGCGCTCGCGATCGACGCCACGCCCAGCGCAAGGCCGACGGCGAGCAGGGTCAGGCACCAGCGATTCGACATCGCGGGCGGCAAGCATCGCGCAGGCATCATTCGCGGAGACATCTCAGGCCTACCCCCCGGTCGGCGCGTTCTGGGTGGACGTGCGGAAACCGTAACGGGCCCGGTAGGCCAACAGTCGCTCGCGCTGGTCGAGAAGTTCGGCGCTTTCGCCCGCGAATGCAAGCAGATCATCCAGACCTGCGACCGCGATCACGGGAATTCCCGATTCGGCGGCGACTGCCTGCGCCGCCGACAGCCCAAGCCCGTCGGGCGCGCTGCCGTCGGGTGCGCGGTCGTCGGGCGCGCGGCCGTCGGGCGTGATGCCCTCGACGGCGATTTCCTGCCGGTCCAGCGCGATCACGATCCCCGCGGGGATGCCGCCGCCTTCGCGGATCAGCGCCAGCGCCTCGCGGATCGCGGTGCCGGCGGTGATCACGTCGTCCACGATCAGCACCCGCTTGCCCCCCAATGGCGCACCGATCAGGGTGCCGCCCTCGCCGTGGGTCTTGGCTTCCTTGCGGTTGAACGCCAGCGGCAGGTCGCGGCCGCGCCGGGCGTACTCGCAGGCCAGCGCCGTCGCCAGCGGGATGCCCTTGTACGCTGGCCCGAACAACAGGTCGAAGCCGTGTCCCGCCGCGTCCACCGCATCGGCATAACAAGCGGCCAGCGTGGACAGCGCGGCGCCGGAGTCGAAGCGTCCGGCGTTGAAGAAATATGGGCTGATGCGCCCGGATTTGAGCGTGAATTCGCCGAAACGCAGGGCTTCGACGCGCAGCGCGAGCTGCAGGAAACGGGTGCGGTGATCGGTCACGGGCGTGCGTCGGGGCGGGGAGGCCGCGATGATAAACCCGTGGTCGCCGGCCGGCCCGGCTGCGCATCCTGCAACCATGCAAGCCGGCGCGAATCCGTTACTCTTGCCCCATCCCGTTCCGACACGGCGTCTCCGGTTTTCATGCGCATCATCAGTTTCAACGCCAACGGCCTGCGTTCGGCGGCCACCAAGGGATTCTTCGACTGGTTCCGCGCGCAGGACGCCGACGTGCTCTGCGTGCAGGAGACGAAGGCGCAGGAGCACCAGCTCCACGTGCCGGAGCTGCTCCCGGACGGTTACCAGGCGTTCTTCAAGGACGCCATCACCAAGAAGGGCTACAGCGGCGTCGGCATCTACAGCCGCAAGCCGCCGGACGAGGTGCGTACTTCGCTGGGCTGGGCGCCGTTCGACGACGAAGGCCGCTACATCGAGGCGCGCTTCGGCAACCTCAGCGTGGTCTCGTTCTACATCCCGTCGGGGTCGTCCGGCGACGTGCGTCAGGGCTTCAAGTTCGAAGTGATGGAATGGCTCAGGCCCATCCTCCACGAATGGCTGCGCAGCGGCCGCGATTACGTGCTGTGCGGCGACTGGAACATCGTCCGCGCCCGCAACGACATCAAGAACTGGACCTCGAACCAGAAGAACTCCGGCTGCCTGCCCGCGGAACGCGCCTGGCTCAACGGCCAGATCGCCGATGCCTGCGGCGACGGCACCGCCGCGCCCGAACAGGGCTGGCTGGACAGCTTCCGCGTGCTGCGCCCGGACGCCGCCGACGCATACACATGGTGGTCGCAGCGCGGCGCCGCCCGCGCCAAGGACGTGGGCTGGCGCATCGACTACCAGTTCATCACCCCGTCGCTGCGCGAGGCGGTGAACGCCTGCGCGATCCACAAGGATCCGCGCTTCTCCGATCATGCGCCGTACGTCGTGGATTATTCCGGCTATGAGCCAAGACGTATGAGCCATGACGCATGAGCCGCGCCGGATGAGCGACGCGAAAACGCAATCGATGACTTCGAGCGCCACAGTCTCGACGCCCGGAATCCCGAAGAAGCGCCCCGGCTGGCGAGACGTGCTGCGCGGCCTGCGCCAGCGCAAGGTCGCGGTAATGCTGTTGCTGGGCCTCTCCGCCGGCCTGCCGTTCATGCTGGTCGGCAACACCATGGGCCTGTGGCTGCGCGAGGGCGGCACCGAACTGACCGCGATCGGCTTCCTGTCGTGGGTCGGCATCATGTATTCGATGAAGTTCCTGTGGGCGCCGATCATCGACAAGGTCGATGTGCCGGTGTTGGGAAGACTCCTCGGCCATCGGCGCGGCTGGATGATCCTCGCGCAGGCGGTGGTCGCGATCGGATTGTTCGGCATGGCGATCCTCACCCCGCAGGGCGGATTGATCGCCTTCGCGGTGCTGGCGCTGGTCGCTGCGTTCGCGTCGGCGACCCAGGACATCGTTATCGACGCGTGGCGGATCGAAAGCGCCGACAACGGCGAGGAACTGTCGCTGCTCAGTTCGGCCTACCAGCTCGGGTATCGCTTCGCGCTGCTGCTGACCGATGCCTGGATCCTGGTGATCGCGGCCAAGATCGGCTGGGTCGCGTCGTACGAACTCATCGCCGGTCTGATGGGCCTGGGCATGCTCGCGGTGCTGTTCGCGCGGGAGTCGCGGACCACCGGCAACGACGCAAGCGCGATCGATGTGCCGGACCCGCGCGCAGGCAAGCTCGGCGTTTCCGACGCGATGGTGGTGCGCTGGCTGTGCGCCCTGGCGATCGGCGTCGCCGCGATCGCCTACATGATCGTGGCGCACAATTTCTGGAAGAAACCGTGGGGCTGGGACGATGTCGCGTTCGCGGTCGGCGTGCCGGTGGCGATCTGGCTGCTGGTCCGCCGCGCCAGGGACGCCGCGCCCGTGCGCGAGGCGACCTGGTCGCGGCCGCTGGTGCGGCCGCTGCTGCGTTTCTTCGACGGCGCCGTCGGCCCGCTGATCATGTTCTTCCGCGATCACGGCAAGGCCGCGCTGCTGATCCTGCTGGCGATCAGCCTCTACCGGCTGCCCGATTTCGTGATGGGCCCGATGGCGAATCCCTTCTACACCGATCTGGGCATCGACAAGGCGGTGGTCGGCACGGTGCGCGGCACGGTCGGCTGGGTCGCGACCACGGTCGGCATCGTCGTCGCCGGTCTGTGCGCCCTGCGGCTGGGCTTCGTCACCACATTGATGATCGGTGCGGTGGTCGGGCCAGGGTCCAATCTCGCTTTCGCCTATCTCGCCCACCACGGCGCCGATCCGCAAGTGTTCTCCGCGGTGATGGCGATCGACAATTTCAGCGCCGGCTTCGCGGGCGTGGCGCTGGTCGGCTACATGTCCAGCCTGACCACGCTCGGCTACACCGCCACGCAGTACGCACTGCTGAGTTCGTTCTATGCGATGCCGGGCAAATTCCTCAAAGGTCTGTCGGGTGCGGCGGTGGATGGTCTGGCCAAATCGCATGCGCTGCTCGATGCGTATGCGATCTTCTTCGTCGGCACCGCGCTGATCGGCATTCCCGCGCTGCTGCTGTGCTTCTGGCTGGTGCGCAACGCCAATGCCGCCGCAGAGGCCCCGGCCACGGTATCTTCATGACGCCATGACCGACCTCGCCCTCCGCGATATCGATCCCGTGCTGGCCGAGCGCATCCGCAAGGTCGCGCGCACCAACGGTTGGGACATGCACGAGACGATCCTGCATCTGATCGAGCGCGGGCTGTACGCCACCGAGGGCGGTGCGCTGCGTTTCGACGGTTCCGAGTCCGACGTGATGCAGTCGGTGATCGCGGCGCTGGAAACCGTGCCCAACGATCCGGGGTTCTCGCTGATCGGACGGATGGGCGACCGGCTGCCGTCGGAGCCGGAGCCGTCGCCCGCGCAATTCGATCCGAGCGAGCTGGAGCGTTTTCTGCAGGACGTGCCGGTAGGCAAGAAGCTCGGCGGCCGCGAGTAGGCCGCAAACCCTCTTGTAGAGCGGCCTTCAGGCCGGCCCAGGCAGAACCCGACCGGCGACGACATCAGGGCCGTGCCCACGGCTGACGAAAACGAAACGGTTGCGTATTGGAAGCAGCCGCCTGAAGGCCGCTCTACGAGCCGCTACGGCGAATGGATCGCGCCCAGCACCCGCGGCCCCGCGGCGCCGGTGACGCCGGGCAGGTTGCCCGGGCGCCCCAGCACCGTCTGCCGCGCCAGCCAGGCAAAGCCCAGGGCTTCCACCACATCCGGATCGATGCCATGCGCCGCGGTGGATTCCACCGCGATGCCGGGCAGCGCCTCGGCCAGCGCGCGCATCAGCGCCGGGTTGTGGACGCCGCCACCGCAGCCGATCACCCGCGCGGCGCCGGGCAGGGTGGCGCGCAGCGCGTCTGCGACGGTGCGCGCTGTCAGCGCCAGCAGCGTCGCCTGCACGTCGGCCGGGGTTTCGGTCCCGCCGAGTTTGGATTCGACCCAACCCAGGTGGAACTGGTCGCGGCCGGTGGATTTCGGCGGTGGCAGCGTGAACCACGGGTCGTCGAGCAGTCGCGCCAGCAGCGCGTCGTCCACCCGCCCGCCCGCGGCGAACGCGCCGCCGCGGTCGAAGCCCGCGCCGGTGTGGCGCAGGCACCAGGCGTCCATCAGCCCGTTCGCGGGGCCGGTGTCGAAGCCGCGCACGCCGTGGCCTTCGGATCCGCCGTGTCGTGCGGGCAACAGGGTGAGATTGGCGATGCCGCCGAGGTTCAGCACAGCGCGGTCTTCCGTCGGTGACGACAGCAGCGCCGCATGCAGCGCCGGCAGCAGCGGCGCGCCGTGGCCGCCGGCGGCGACATCGCGACGCCGGAAATCGGCGACGGTGCGGAGCCCGGTGGCTTCGGCGATGAGATTGGCGTCGCCCAGTTGCAGCGTGAAGCGATGCACACCGTCGCCGCGGCGGCCGTCGGGACGATGACGAAGCGTCTGGCCGTGCGAACCGATCGCGGCGATATCCGCATGCCGCACGCCGCTGTCGCGGATCGCCTGCGCGGCGGCGGCGGCGAAAGCTGCGCCGATGCGCAAGTCCAGTTCGCCGATCTCGTCCAGCGTCAGCTTCGGCGCATGCTGGCCCAGTTCGATCAACACAGCACGCAGCTCGGCATCCCAAGCATAGGTATGGCCGTACAGCACCTCGGCGCGCGGCGCGCGGTCCGTCTCGCCGTCGTGGAAGCGGGCGATGGCGACATCGATCCCGTCGGCGCTGGTGCCGGAGATCATGCCCAGGAAGAGGTCTGGATCGGGATTGGGGGTGTCGGTCGTCATCGCCGCATGATCGGCGATGACGGCAGCGCTTGCCAGTCGCTGCCGGCAAGCGTGCGGCTATCCGGCGCGCGGACTCAGCCCTTGTTGCGCGGCTTGCGGCCCGGGGTGGTTTCCAGCGCGATCGCCAGCGCTTTTTCCGGCGTCTGCACAGCGTCCGGGAACACGATGTTCTCGACTGTGCGGATCTTGGTCATCGCGCGCTGGGTCTCGCTGCGGAAGCTCGCCAGTTCGGTGCCGCGCAGCGGCTCCGGCGGCGGCATGGTCACGCTCAGTGGGTTGCGATGAACGCCGTTGATCCGGAATTCGTAGTGCAGGTGCGGGCCGGTGGACATGCCGGTGCTGCCGACGTAACCGATGACCGTGCCCTGCGGGATGCGCTGGCCCTGGCGGATGTTGCCGAAGCGCGACATGTGGCCGTAGAGGGTGGTGTAGCCGCGGCCGTGGTCCAGGATCACCGCACGGCCGTAGCCGCCCTGCCAGCCGACCAGCTGCACGCGGGCATCGCCGGCCGCCTGGATGGGCGTGCCGGTAGGCGCGGCGTAGTCCACGCCCTTGTGCATGCGGGTCGTGCCCAGCACCGGATGCCGGCGACTGCCGAAGCTCGACGACAGACGGGCGTAGGGAATCGGCATGCGGATGAAACTCTTTTTCAGCGGCCGGCCGTCTGCGGTGAAGTATTCGGGTTTGCCGTTGCGGACGTGGCGGAAGCCGGTGTGCAGCTTGCCGTCGATGGTGAAGGCCGCGGCCAGCACCGCGCCGGTCTTCTCCAGCTGGCCGTCGACCCACATCTGGTCGACCACCACGCTGAAGAGGTCGTCGGCGTCGAGGTCGGAATCGAAGTCGATGTCGTACTTGAAGATTTCGTCGGTGAGCTGGTCGAGGTGCGCGCCGCTCAGCCCCAGTTTGCGTGCCGAGCGGAACAGCGAGCCGCCGACCTTGCCGCTGAGCACCACGGTGCGCACGTCGACATCGCGACTCAGCACGGTCTCGCTCACGCCGTCGTCGGTGAGTTCCAGCTGGATGCGCTGGCCGTCGCCGCGCACGAAGCGCACCGCGCGCAGCTTGCCGTTGATCGGCAGATCCACCGACAGCTGGGTCTTGGGGGTGACCTGGCCGATCGCGGCCTTTGCGCCCGGATGCGCCAGCACGCGCTCCAGGTCCGCGGCGGGGATGCCCAGTTGTTCGAACAGATGCTTGAGCGAGGCGCCGCGGCGCACGGTGACCGCCTGCCAGCTGTCGCCCAGATTGCCCTTCTGCCGCGCCAGCGACAGCGGCGGGAGTTTCAGCGACAGGGTCTGGATGGGGGTGGCGGCCGAGGGCTGCAGCACGGTGGCGAAGCCGGGCACGATGGCGCCGAGCAGTGCGACCATGGTGGCGACCAGGCTGGCCTGCGCCCACTGGCGGCGGGTCCAGCGCCCGTTGAAGCCCTGGGCGACGCCGTTTTCGGGCAGGATCTGGTTGGCTTCCTGCTCGGTGGCCTGGCGCAGATTGCGCAGGCGAACGAGGCGATGACGCAGGGTGCGACTCGACGGTGTTGTCATTGAACGGATTCCCCAGTCGGGACGGCCAAGACCGGTACCATAGTTGACTCGAAAAGAATGCGTCAAATGCTTGACAGGCTTGGTTTTTTTCGACATTTCGGTTTAACTAGACCTTAACGTGCCGTTCATGCTCGCAGCCCCCGAACTGCGGGCGGCATCACCTTTGCGGCTCCTTCTTCCCCTACAGGTTCACGGTTTGACTTCCCATGCCCATTGACGCCTCCAATCCGGCTTTCGACCTCATTGCGCGCGGCGCCGACGAAATTCTCAAGCGCGAGGAGCTCGAAACCCGCCTCGCCGCTTGCATGAAAGCCGGCGGCCGCCCGATGCGGATCAAGGCCGGTTTCGACCCCACCGCGCCCGACCTGCACATCGGCCACACCGTGCTGTTGAACAAGATGCGCCAGTTCCAGGAACTGGGGCATCAGGTGATTTTCCTGATCGGCGACTTCACCGGGATGATCGGCGACCCCACCGGCAAGAACGTCACCCGCAAGCCGATGACGCGCGAAGACGTCGAAGCCAATGCGAGGACCTACGCCGACCAGGTGTTCAAGGTGCTCGACCGAGACAAGACCGAGCTTCGCTTCAACATGGAGTGGTTCGGGCAGATGAGCGCCGTCGAGATGACCCGTTTGGCAGGTCTGCTCACGGTCGCGCGAATGCTCGAACGCGACGACTTCGCCAAACGCTATGCCGCGCAGCAGCCGATCTCGATCCACGAGTTCCTGTATCCGCTCGCCCAGGGCTACGACTCCGTCGCATTGAAATCCGATGTCGAACTCGGCGGCACCGACCAGAAGTTCAACCTGCTGATGGGACGCGCCCTGCAGGAGCACTTCGGCCAGCCGCCGCAGATCGTGCTGACCATGCCGTTGCTGGAGGGTCTGGACGGTGTGCAGAAGATGTCGAAATCGTTGGGCAACTACATCGGCATCAACGAGCCGGCCATCGATATCGTCAACAAGACCATGAAGATCGGCGACGCGCTGATGTGGCGCTGGATCGACCTGCTGAGTTTCGAGATCGGCATCGAAGAAGCCAAGCGCCTGCGCGCCGATATCGAAAGCGGCCAGCTCAACCCGCGCGACGTGAAGCTGCGCCTCGCCCGCGAACTCGCGGCCCGCTTCCATGATGCCGCGGCGGCCGAAACCGCGATCGCCGGTTGGCAGGCTGCCGTGAGCGGCCAGGGCGACATGACCCTGCTGGCGCTGCAGCACGTGACCATCCCGGCCGAAGGCATCCGCATCGCCGCGCTGCTGACCGCCGCCGGTATCACCCCCAGCAACGCCGAAGCCGGCCGCAAGCTCAAGGAGCGGGCGGTGAAGGTCGACGGCGAGGTGGTCGAAGACCCGGCGACGCAGTTTGCGCCGGGGTTCGAAGGCGTGCTGCAGGTGGGCAAGCGCAACTTCGCTCGGGTGCGGTTGGTCGCTGGCTGATCATCGCCGGCCGACGTCGACCGTCGAACCCGGTGAGTCGAGCCGGCGCGTCGAGCCGATACGCCCGGCTACATGATCGAAAAATGATTCTTGTCCGGCCCGTCCTGCGACGGGCCGCGTGGCGCGATGCCGGTCTGCTGCTGCAGGGTCTCGACCGCCATCGGCGGCGCATGTTTCGGCGTGACGCCGTCCTGATGGGCGACCAGCGAAGGTTTTCCGCCATCCGGGGTCGCCACTTCGAGGCGCGAGATCGCGGTCAGTCCGCTCTGGCTCGCATGCGAGGCGAGTTCGCGCGCGCTTTCGATGGCCTGCTGCTCAGTCTTGATGCCCAGCGTCTCGCGCTGCGGGCCCAGCGCATCGAAAGCCTGCTGGTACAGCGATGGCGGGCTGCCGGAAGAGACAGGTGTGCTGATCTGCGGCGTGGAGGATTCCGCGACCGACCTGCCTGGCGCGACCGACGCTTCGGCCAGGGGCACGCTTGCGGGCAACAGCTTGACTTGCCTGCCGGTGACGCTGAATTCCAGCGATTCCTCGCCTTTGGTGAGTGTGATTTTGTCCTTCGCGGCGTTGGCGGTCAGCGTGAAATCGCCGCTGATGTCGGCCGCGTGCGCCGCGGTCGCGATCGTGCCGGCGACCGATGCTTTTTGGAAGCTGAAATTGATGCCGGTGCCGTCGAGCTTCGCGCGAACGGCCGCGGTCAGTTCGGCTGGCGGCCCGACCGGTGCCACGAATTCCGGTTCTGGCAGGGGCGCCACATATCGGGCCCCGGGCGAGTGCGCAACGGCGCCGCCGGCGCGCGGCGCGACTTCGATATCGGCGGGGGCCGGGTTTCCGAGCGAGCACGCGAACGTGCCGTGAGCGAGATGCGGCCTGATCGCTTCGGCCAGATCGGGTCGAAGCTCGGTCAGCGTGGTGTTGGTATAGCCGCCGACGTAAAGCGCATGGCTGTCCGTCCGCTTCAGATAAAGGTTGTCGGAGGTGATCGTGCAGCCGTTGTCGACGTGGGTGCGGATGCGGTCGGCGTGCACCGCGTTGCCCTGGACGAAATGATCCTCGATCAGGCCGGCGAGATTGCGCTCGCGTCCTATCGCGATGGGGTTGCCGTTGTGGACCAGATGTACTTCGCGGATGGCGTCGCGGCCGCCGACGCTTTCGATGAAACGGCTGAGATCGCCCTTGTAGTCGTCGAAGCGATCCGTCTTGCCTTGTTCGCCTTGCACGAACGAGTACGCATCGCTGAAGACGTGGGTGAGCGCGATCCTCTCATCGGTGCGGACCGCCACCGCGACGCAGCCGGACAGACCATCGGTCATCAACTCGACGCCGCTGTTGCGACGCACCGTCGCCCATTCGTCCAGGCTCACCTTTACGGTGGTGGGGCCGGCCGGCACGGACGAGGGTGCGGGTGTCGGCGTGGCGCTCGATGCCGGCTTTGAACCTGAGAAATCTTCCATCGCGTCTTGCCTTTCGTTGGGCGACCCGTGGCGCGCCGCGATGCTTCGTGCTGGTCGGCGATCGACGCCGTAAGCGCGACGACATCCTTGCTTGTCGTGTGTCTGCGGTGCCGGCACGTGCCTAAACCGGCCGCAGCGGCGCTTTCCGGCGAGCGCCTACGATAACAGCCGCGATGCTGTCGTCGATATCGGCCGCCACACCAGCCAGGGCCACATTTCGTGGCGCCCCGCAGGCTTGGACTTCTGGGATACTGGCAAGCTCCCGCCGCTCCGGCTCTGCGGATCCTCTGCATGTCATCCCTCCGAATCCTTGTGCTCGCCATCGCCATGACCTCGACCATTCCCTTGACCACCCTCTCCGCCGACCTGCCCACCCCGCCCGACGCCGCCAAAAAGCCGCATACCGTCAAGGCGCCGCACGGCGCGACGCGCAGCGACGAGTATTACTGGCTGCGCGACGACAAGCGCGAGGACAAGGCGATGCTGGGCTATCTCAACGCCGAGAACGCCTATGCCGATCAGGTGATGGCGCCGCTCAAGCCGCTGCAGGAGACGCTGTACAACGAGATCGTCGGCCGCATCAAGCAGGACGACGATTCGGTGCCGTACCGCGAGCGCGGCTGGTGGTATTTCAGCCGCTTCCAGGCCGGCAAGGATTATCCGGTCCATCTGCGCGCCAAGGCCACTGCCGACGGCAGTCGGGGCAAGGACGAGCAGGTAATGCTCGACCTGAACGTGCTGGCCAAGGACAAGAACTATTACAGCGTCGGCGACATGGCCGTCAGCCAGGACAATACCGTTCTGGCCTACGCCGAAGACGACAACGGCCGCCGCCAGTACACGGTGCGCTTCAAGAACCTGGAGACCGGCGAGCTGTACCCGGACGAGATCAAGGGCGTGTCGGCGAATCTGGTCTGGGCCGACGACAACAAGACCCTGTT
The DNA here is from genome assembly GCA_031364125.1 of Lysobacterales bacterium. Classification (GTDB taxonomy): domain Bacteria; phylum Pseudomonadota; class Gammaproteobacteria; order Xanthomonadales; family Xanthomonadaceae; genus Lysobacter_I. The sequence goes on from JANLVT010000045.1 coordinate 66,565, forward strand.
CTACATCGAGAACGATCCCGAAACCCTGCTCACCGTGCGCGTGAAGAAGCACGTGCTGGGCACGCCGGTCAGCGCCGACGTACTGGTCTACGAGGAAAAGGACGACAGCTTCTACATGGGCATCGGCCGTACCCGCGACGACGGCTACATCTGCATCACCGTGGATAGCACGGTGTCCAGCGAAATGCGCTGCGCGCCGGCGGCCGACCCGAAGACCTTCACCGTGCTCGCCGCGCGCGAACGCGATGTCGAATACGACGCCGAGCATCTCGGCGGACGCTGGGTGATCCACACCAACGCGCCCGGCGCCGACGGCAAGCCCGCGGCCAACTACAAACTCATGACCGCCGACAGCGGCGCGACCTCGCGCCGCGAGTGGCAGGAATGGGTGGCGCATCGCGACGACGTGTTCATCGACGGCTTCGAGCTGTTCGACGGCTTCACCGCGATCGCCGAACGGTCCGAGGGCCTGGAGCGCATCCGCCTGCTCAAGCCCGACGGCGAGGAATACGTGAAGGCCGACGAGCCGGCGTATTCGATGGGCTTTTCAACCAATTCCGAAGCCGACACGCCGTGGCTGCGCTACGGCTATACCTCGCTGACCACGCCGTCCACCACCTACGAACTCAACGTCGTCACCGGCGAGCGCCGGGTGCTCAAGCAGCAGCCGGTGATCGGTTATGACGCATCGAAGTACACGACCGAGCGCGTCTGGGCGACCGCCCGCGACGGCGTGAAGGTGCCGGTGTCGCTGGTCTACAAAAAGGGCTTCGAGCGCAACGGCAGCGCGGCGATGCTGCAGTACTCCTACGGCAGCTACGGCATCTCCAGCGATCCGGGCTTCAGCGTCACCAACGTCAGCCTGCTCGATCGCGGCATGGTCTACGCCATCGCCCACATCCGCGGCGGCCAGGAAATGGGCCGCAAGTGGTACGACGACGGCAAGCTGTTCAACAAGAAGAACACCTTCACCGATTTCATCGACGTCACCGATGATCTTGTCGCCAAGGGCTACGCCGCCAAGGACCGCGTCGCGGCCTACGGCGGCAGCGCCGGCGGGCTGCTGATGGGCGCGATCTCCAACATGGCGCCCGACAAATACCGGGCGATCCTGTCGCAGGTGCCGTTCGTCGACGTGGTCACCACCATGCTCGATCCGACCATCCCGCTGACCACCAACGAATACGACGAGTGGGGCAACCCGGAAAAGAAGAAGTACTACGACTACATGCTGTCGTACTCGCCTTACGACAATCTGTCGAAGCAGGCCTATCCGGCGATGTTCGTCGGCACCGGGCTGTGGGATTCGCAGGTGCAGTACTGGGAGCCGGCGAAGTACGTCGCCCGCCTGCGCGACCTCAATAGCTCGCAGTATCCGGTGGTGTTCCGCACGAATATGGACGCCGGCCACGGCGGTAAATCGGGACGCTTCCGCCGCTACCGCGAGCAGGCTGAGATGTACGCCTTTATGCTCGACCAGCTGGGCGTGACCGCGCCCAAGGCCGCCGAGTAAATCTCTTCGCCTGCCCGTTCGCGGGCAGGCGTCGCCGCACATGCCGTCGTCACTGCAGCAGCCACCGCAACAGGCGCCGCGACGCACGCGCTGGCTGTGGTGGCTGTTGGCCTACGCCAGTCTGGCGCTGGGCGTGATCGGCATCGTCGTGCCGGGGCTGCCCACGGTGCCGTTCGTGTTGTTGTCGGCCTTCGCCGCCGCGCGCGGCTCGCAGCGGCTGCATGCGCGGCTGCTCGCGGATCGCCGGTTCGGGCCGATGATCCGCGACTGGCAGGCGCAGGGTGCGGTAGGCCGGCGCGCGAAATGGCTGGCGACCACGATGATGAGCGCCTGCGCGGCGCTGATGTTCCTCACCGCGCCGAAACTGTGGATGGCCGCTACCGGCACCGGGATCATGATGCTGGTCGCCACCTGGCTGTGGCTGCGCCCCGAACCCTCCGCCTGAACCGCCGGCCCGAATGCGGACGTCTTGCGGACGTCTTGCGTCCGCATTCCGTCCGGCGGCCACGGCGGCTACACTACGCGCATGAACAAACGCCACGTTTTCGTTTCCGCCGCCTTCGCGCTCGCGCTCCCGTTCGCCCTGTCCGGCTGCGGCAACAAGGGTCCGCTGGTGCTGACCGACGACCCGCCCGCCGAGCCTGCTGTCGAAGTGCCCTCCGTCGAAGCGCCCGCGCCCGCGGTTGAGACTGCGCCGACGCCCGCAGCGGACGCCGCCACGCCGCCGCCCGCCGACGGTACGCCCTGCCATTGAAATGAACACCGCGTCGAAATGAACACAGCATCGAAATGAACATAGCGTTGCGCGTGCTGCTGCGCTTCACCAAGATGCACGGCGCCGGCAACGATTTCGTGGTGCTCGACCTGCGTCGCGCTCCCGTGCCGCCGACGCCCGAACTCTGTCGCGCCCTGGCCGACCGCCACACCGGCGTCGGCTGCGACCAGATCCTGACCATTGAGCCGGCGCGCAGCCCGACCGCCGCCGCCTCGTATCGCATCTGGAATGCCGACGGCTCGTCGTCGCAGCAGTGCGGCAACGGCGCGCGCTGCGTCGCCGCCTGGATGCTGCGCGACAGCGCGGAGATCGACCCTGAGCGTTGCCTTGCCGGCCATTTCGAACTCGACAGCCCCGCCGGCACCCATGCCGTGGACGTGCTCGACCTGCATCACTTCCGCATCGCGATGGGGACGCCGCTGTTTGCGCCGCCGGCTGCGATTCCGCTGGCCGGTTTCGATGCTGCGCTCGATGAATACATCGTCGACGTCGACGGCGGACCGCTGCGCTTCGGCGCGGTGTCGATGGGCAACCCGCATGCGCTGATCGAAGTGGACGATGTCGATGCGGCGCCAGTGGCGATGCTCGGCCCGGCGCTGCAGCGGCACGCGGCGTTTCCGGAATCGGTGAACGTTGGTTTCGCCGAAATCGTCGCCCGCAATCGCATCCGGCTGCGCGTGTTCGAGCGCGGCGTCGGCGAAACCCTGGCCTGCGGCAGCGGCGCCTGCGCGGCGGCGGCGGTGCTGATGCGCCGCGGCCGCATCGATCGCGAGGTCGCGGTGGAACTGCCCGGCGGCACCCTCACCATTGCCTGGCCGGACGATGATGCCGAAATCACGATGTCCGGCCCGACCGCATTCGTATTCGAAGGGGAATGGTGGCAATGACCGACAAGTTCGACCGACAGGCGCAGGAAAAACTCGGCGCGCACGAAATCGCGACGTGGCTGCGTCGGCACCCGACCTTCCTGCAGCAGTTCCCCGATCTGGCATTGACGCTGGTGGTGCCGCGCGAGCAGGGCTCGGCGGCGTCGCTGGCGAGTTACCAGCTGGAAATCCTGCGCGACAAGAACCGCGAGCTGACCCGGCGACTGCATGAGCTGTTCGGCAACGCGCAGGAGAACGAACGCCTCGCGGTGCGCACCCATCAACTGACGCTCGCGTTGATGAAACAGAACAGCGCCGCCGACACCGCGCGCGCCATGGCCGCGACGCTGGCCGAGGACTTCAACGGCGATCTGGTGCGGATGGTGCTGCTCTCGAACGGCACTTCAGAACCGGTGGCGGATCTCGAAGACACCGACTGGCTGCAGACCCTCGCCGAAGACGACGCCCGGCTCGCGCCGTTCCGCGATTGTCTGAAAGCCGGCGAACCGATCTGCGGCCGCCTGCAGCCCGAGAAGAACGCGCTGCTGTACGGCCTGCGCGCCGAGGACGTGGCCAGCAGCGCACTGCTGCCGCTGCCGGGTCTCGGCCTGCTCGCGGTCGGAAGCCGCGACGCCAATCGTTTCTTTCCCGGCATGGGCACGCTGTTTCTGCGGATGATGGGCGAAGCCTTCGAAACCGCGATGCGACGGTTTCCTGATGTGCGCGCCGATGCCGGACATGCGCACGCCTGACGCGGAGACATGACGTGACCGCCTCGCCGCACGTCGAGGATTTCCTGTCGCATCTGCAGATCGAGCGGCGCATGTCCGCGCATACGCTCGATGCCTATCGCCGCGATCTCGATGCACTGGTCGCATGGACCGCATCGCAGGGCATCGACGATCTCGCAACCGTGCATACCGAACAGCTGCGCGCGTTCATCGCCGCCGAACACCGCCGCGGCCTGTCGCCGAAAAGCCTGCAGCGGCGGTTGTCCGCCTGTCGCAGCTGCTATCAATGGCTGCTGAAACACGGGCGCATCGCCGCCAGCCCGGCCGCGGGCATCCGCGCGCCGAAAGCGCCGCGCAAGCTGCCGCAGGTGCTGGATGTCGATGAAGCGGTGCAACTGGTCGAACTGCCAACCGACGTGCCGCTGGGCGTGCGCGACCGCGCGATCCTCGAACTGTTCTACAGCTCCGGCCTGCGCCTGAGCGAACTGTGCGCGCTGCGCTGGCGCGATCTCGATCTCGCCGACGGGCTGGTCACCGTGCTCGGCAAAGGCAGCAAACAGCGCAGCGTCCCGGTTGGCTCGCACGCGCGCAAGGCGCTGGAGGATTGGCGGCGCGAATCGCAGGGCCAGCCCGACGCGCCGGTGTTTCCGGGTCGCGGTGGCGCCACCATCACCCCGCGCGCGGTGCAGATCCGCCTCCAGCGGCTCGCGCAGCGCCAGGGTTTGTTCAAGCGCGTGCATCCGCATCTGCTGCGGCATTCCTTCGCCAGCCATGTGCTGGAATCGTCCGGCGACCTCCGCGGCGTACAGGAACTGCTGGGCCATGCCGACATCGCGACGACCCAGATCTACACGCACCTGGATTACCAGCATTTGGCGAAGGTCTACGACGGCGCGCATCCGCGTGCGAAGCGCAAAACCTGACTGCATGATGCTTTCTGTAGAGCGGCCTTCAGAGCCTGTTCAAAATCTTCTGAGCACCAGTGCCAGGAAAGCCAAATGGACGAACTGCAGGCTGGTGTTGAGAAGCCGCTCGCAGTTCTTCCATAGCCTTCTGCATTTCTCCAGCCAAGCAAATGATCGCTCTACGATCCA
>JANLVT010000048.1:0-23561 GCA_031364125.1 Lysobacterales bacterium
TCTCTCCGCTGGCGCCTTGTACCGTATCCAGCTCCCAGTGACCCACTTCCTGGCGTTCCTCTACCGCCGCGGGTCGCTCGTCAATCATCCGCTTGCCCTGCATCCGCCCTCGGCGTTCCACGCCATAGTGACGCTTGCGTCGCTTGTAACGCCGACGCAGCTCCTTCCATAGCAAACCACCTGCCTTCCAGTCCCGGCGGACATACCGATAGATCGTCTGAAAGCTGATCTGCACCTCGCCCAGTCGCTTGAGTGTTCCAGCAATCTATTCCGGACCCCACTGGGCTTCCAACAACTTGCGCACCAGCGCATAGTCTTCTTCGCCATGATGTGCACCACGACGACAGCGCCGTAGACGACCATTGCGCTTCTCCTGCGCCTTGCTCACGCAGTAGACAGGGCCCTTCGCGCTGCCGGTTGCGTTGCGGCTCAGCTCACGGTAGATCGTGCTACGGTCTCGCTTCAACACTTGTGCAATGTCACTGATACTGTAGTCGCCTCTGCGCAAAACAGAGATCACGCTGCGGTCTTCGGGGGTGAGTTGGGAGTACTTCATGGCAGAACCCTTGCTGCAATCAAGGGCCTGCCGGTCTGCCAGCTCACCCCCACCTGAAACCAGAAGAAAGTTGTTGCACTTATGTTTGGCAATCTTTGAAGCCAGAAAGAATTGATTGGCAGATTTGGTGTAAAGCTTGGAACCTTTTCCGGGCTGGAGCGCGGAAGCTCTGCAGTTGCTTTCTTGGCTTGCACCTGCGGCGATCGCCCTTCGGGGCCGGCTTTGCCGTTCGCAAAGAAAGCTCGTAGGGTGGGGTGAGCGCAGCGATGCCCACCATCCCGGCACCCGAAACCAGGCAAGCATCGAACGAAGCGATAACCCCATCCCAAATTTATTGGAGTTTGGCGGGGGGTTGGGGTGGCCATCGCGGCGCTCACCCCACCCTACTAGCAATGTGGCCGGGATTTTTCTATGAGGCATCCTGCCTCATAGAAAAACGGCGCACGTCCTGTGCGCCGCCCTCCGGGTCTCCTATCCAGGTCATGCTTCGCCGCCTCGTCAATTTCGATGGGACGAATCGGATTGGGTTCGGTGGTGACATTCGGCTCAGAACATGGCGGATCTAAACCCATGTCTGGCGTATGCAGTCCTGGCTGGATTGAAATGCCACAACAGGACATCGTCCACACGCCATTTCCGGAACAGCGCACTATTCCGTGATCGTAGACCCGGAGGGCGGCGCACAGGATGTGCGCCGTTTTTCGACGCGGCAGGATGCCGCATCGAAAAATCCCGGCCATTTCGCCGACGGCAGATTTGCCTAGGTACTGAGATTTTTCTTTGGTTACTTTCTTTGCGACAAAGAAAGTGACCCGCGCAAAGCGCGGAAGCTCTGCAGTTGCTTTAAGGATCCAACGCGCACGCCCTCAATCGTAGATCCGGAGGGCGGTGCACACGAGGTGTGCCGTTTCTAAAAGCGGCAGGATGCCGCATCAGAAAATGATCGGAGAATCTTGAAAGCGGCGAGTCTCACGACTCGCACAGCCTCACTCAAGCACCGGCCGCAACCTCACCGCCACCCCACTCAACACCGAAGTCCCCGAAATCGGATCCCGCGACCCCTCATCCAGCAGCGCATTGAGATTCGCACCCGGCCACTCGCTCGCCACCCGCTGCGAAGTACCAGGCAAATCATGCCCCCACCCATGCGGCAAACTGATCACAACAGGACGCATGTCCTCACTGTATTTCACGCGAACCACGACCTCGCGTCCCTCAGTGCCCTGCAGCCGCGCCATTGCGCCATCGGCGATACCGGCCGCGGCGGCGTCCTGCGGATGCAACAACGCCAGACAGCGTTCCGGACCCTTGGCCAGCGTCGGTAGGTTGTGCATCCAGCTGTTGTTCGAGCGCACGTTGCGCCCGCCGATCACGATCATCGGATGACCTTCGCCCAGCGCCTGCGTAACGGGCTGCGACAGCGCCGCTTCGACGCGCATCAGATCTTCGAGTAAAGCCGGCGGTGCGGCATGGATCAGACCGTCGGACGTGCGCAGCACACCGGATAGCTAGTAGGGCGGGGTGAGCGCAGCGATGCCCGCCATCCCGGCACCCGAAACCAGGCAGGCATCGAACGAAGCGATAACAGCATCGCAAATGTATTCGAGATTAGCGGGTAGTTCTTGCATGCTCATTGAGACGCAAAATACAGATTCACAAATCCTCATACCCCGGCAACAACCCCCGCAACTCCGGCCCGGTGAGATTCCGCCACTGCCCCGGCTTGAGATGCCCCAGTTTGATATTGCCGATCCTTACCCGCAGCAGTTGCTTCACCCGGAAGCCGAAATGCGCGGCCATCAGCCGGATCTGCCGGTTCAAGCCCTGAACCAGCACGATCCTGAAGCCGTTGCGGCCCAATTTGCCGGTCTTGCAGGGCAGGGTGATTTCGCCGTTCAGCGGCACGCCGCGACTCATGCCGCGCAGGAATTCGTCGCTGACCTGATGGTTCACCACCACCAGGTATTCCTTTTCCAGCTTGTTCTCGGCGCGCAGGATTGCGTTGACGATGTCGCCGTTGCTGGTCAGCAGGATCAGGCCTTCCGAATCCTTGTCCAGGCGCCCGATCGGGAAGATCCGCTGCTCATGATCGACGAAATCGACGATATTGCCCTTCACGTCGGCCTCGGTGGTGCAGGTCACACCGACCGGCTTGTTCAGCGCGATATAGACGTGCCGGCGCTGGCCCTTGGCCGCCGACCGCGCCTTCAAGGTCTGGCCGTCGATGCGCACCTCGTCGCCTTCGCCCACTTCGGAGCCGACCCGGCCGCGCTGTCCGTTGACCGTGACCCGGCCCTCGCCGATCAGCCTGTCGGCCTCGCGTCGCGAACAGTAGCCGGTGTCGCTGATGTGTTTGTTGAGGCGCATGGCGCGCTCCGGTGAAATGGCCGCGGGGGTACTTGCAGCGGGCGTGCATCGTAAAGCATTGCCGTCCGCGCAGACAGGCGGCCAAACGCCGAAGCCCCCGGGCATGCCGGGGGCTTCGGGAATCGCACCGACGTCAGCGGATCAGCGCCGCTGCTGCGGCCTGAGCGTGGGCAGGCCGACCATCGGCATGGGAACCGCCTTGCCGGCCTTGGCCCTGGTCTTCGCATAGACGAAGGGATTGGCGGCCGCCGGGCAGACCGTGCCGGGCGCGGGCAGGTCGCCGTTGAGCAGGTAGCCGGTCACGTAGTCGTCCGTGCACACGCTGCGGCCGCTGAAGGCCGCCGTGTGGCCCCAGCCGGCATAGCTGAGCAGCCGGCTGTTGCGGAGCTGACGGTTGCTGGCGACCGCGCCGGCATAGTTGGTGGCCGGGTCGAAGTAATTGCCGATCACCAGCACCGGCGCGGACGTGGTGGTCTTCCAGGGACCGGTGTAGCGGTTCCGGGCGGTGGGCCAGGCCGCACAGGTGGCGTTGTTCCACCACCAGCTGGGGCCGACGAACGAACCCGCATCCGCATATTTGCCGATCGCGGAATACCACTTGAACCCGCTGGGATACGAGGCATCGGCGCAATGGTTGCCGAAATAGGCTTCCAGACTGTTGTCGTAGACACTCCGCGGCACCGGGCCGGCGTCGCGGAACTTCTGCTGGATGGCGCGGTGCCGGACCAGGGCTTTCTTCGAGGCGGCCTTGTCGCCCTGCATCGCAACGGAGAGCAGATCGAGGAAATCGGCGTAGCTCGGCCAGATCTCGGGCGTGTACATCGCGCCGATCGCGTCCCCGACCAGTTCGTCGTAGGCGTACTCGAAGATATCGTCGCCTTCGCCGATCACGATCGTCTGGCGACGGCCGACGGCCAGGATGGCGTCGAAACGGGCCTTCGAGCCGCTGGGGCCGCTGAGATAACAGTCCGGGCCGGCTTGATCGCACTGTTTGAAGAATTCCTGCAGCACCTCGTCCGTCGAGCTGCGGTCGGCCTTGATCTGCCAGCCGCTGCTCCACAGGTTCGGGTCGAGCACGCCGTCGATCACCATCGCCCGGACCTTCTGCGGATACAGGTTCGCGTAGGTGTTGCCGATGAACGAACCGTAGGAATAGCCGAGATAATTCAGGCGCTGGTCGCCCACCGCCTGGCGCAGCAGATCGAGGTCGCGGGCGACGTCGGCGGTGCTCATGTGCTTGAAGATCGGCTGTTTCCTGCTCGCGCAGCGATAGGCGATGTTGCGGTAGCGCGCGAAGAAGTTGGCTTCCTGGTTCGCCAGATAGGGAAACGTCGGCAAGTCCTGGAAATAGGCGTCGCGGATGTCGTCGTTGTTCCAGCACTTGATGGGGGCGGATTCGCCGGTGCCGCGCGGATCCCAGCCCATGATGTCGAACTTGCCCTGCAGCGCTTCATTGAGATAGTCGCCGAAGCCGTTGAAGATCAGGTCGACGCCCGAAGCGCCCGGGCCGCCCGGGTTGAGGAACAGGGTGCCGATCTTGTTCTTCGAATCCGATGCGAGGATGCGCGCCACCGCCAGATCGGTCTTCGCGCCGAACGGCTTGCGGTAATCCAGCGGCACCTTCACGGTGGCGCACTGCAGATCCTCGAATTCCTCGAAACAGGGTTTCCAGTCGATCACGGGAACCGCGGGTGCCTTGATCTTGAGCGGCGCCGCAAGGGCGGGCAGGCTGGCCACGGCGGCCAGCACGGGCACCAGCGCGTACAACAGACGACGAATCGGGCGGCGGTTCAAGGGGTCGGTCTCGGGATCGGACGCCATTCGCGTGTTCTCTCGGTTGTATTCAGCGGGTGATGGATGCGTGCAGGACGGACTCGGGCGACTCTACAACACGGCCCGCTATCCGTGCTCGATTCGCGCGCCGGGCGGATCCGCCCGGAAGACCTGGTTGCCTGCATTCTCGGACATGGCGGGGTCCGATGGGTGCGGGAAGGTGGCGACTGCCGTCACAATTGCATGATGAGGCGGACGCATCACCGGATCGCAATCGCCGGATCGGCGGAAGGACTTCGCAGTCGGCACGATCTCTGTCGCGCTCCGGGGCGGTACGATGCGGGCACGCCGCTTTCCGGGTCGACCGGAAAGCGGGTGCAGCCGACAATCGTCTACGCTTGACCCCACGCTGCGGGATGATCGATCGGGTGCCCGCAAGCGATTTTCCCTGTAAGATCAGTCCCCTACACGCACTTTCTCAGGTATCCCCACACGGTGGCACGCGAGCTTTCAGACCGCAGCAGCAAACTCCGTCGCGCCGCCGTGGCCGAGGCCTCGAAATCCAGTCCGGCCCGGCAACGGCTGGTGCGCGATATCGCGTTGATCATGATCGCGCCGTTCCTGCTGTATCTCCTGGTCTGCCTGTTCACCTTTTCGCCGCAGGATCCGGGCTGGTCGCATTCGGGCAGCGTGACCGCGCCGCTGCAGAACGCGGGCGGCCGGGTCGGGGCGTGGCTGGCGGATGTCTTGCTGTACCTCACCGGCTATGTGGCCTTCCTGTTGCCGTTGATTCTCGGCGCGGTCGCGTGGATCGCGCTGTTCGGTATGGACAGCGACGGGGATGGCGACGCCGATCTGGGGCCGGCGCTGCGCCTGGTGGGGATCGTCGGTTTCCTGGTCGCCGCCACCGGGCTGCTGCACATGAAGATCGGCTCGGCGCCGGATTTTTCGGCGGGGGCGGGCGGCATCCTCGGTCAGTTGGTGGGACGCTCGTTGATGCGCGGCTTCGGCATGGTCGGCGGCAACCTGTTCCTGCTCGCGCTGCTGCTGATCTCGATCACCCTCGCCACCGGCCTGTCGTGGCTGGCGGTGATGGACCGGATCGGCGCGCTGGCGATGAAGATCCCGCCGATGTTCCGCAAGGGCACCCAGCAGGCCGCCGAGTGGCAGCAGGTGCGGGCCATGCGCGAAGAGCGCGAGGAAGTGCGCAAGGTCGACAGCGAGAAGCGTGCGAAGCGCGAGCCGGTGAGGATCGAGCCGCCGCCGGCGCCCGTCGTCGAAAAGAGCGAACGCGCCAAGCGCGAGCAGCAGATCCCGCTGTTCCATGTTTCCGACGGCTCGGGCATTCCGCCGCTGTCGCTGCTGGACGACCCCAAACCGCAGCCCAAGGGCTACGACGAGAGCACGCTGGAAACCGTTTCCCGGCAGATCGAATTCAAGCTCAAGGACTTCCGGATCGAGGCGCAGGTGGTCGGCGCCTATCCGGGGCCGGTGATCACCCGGTTCGAGATCGAGCCCGCGCCGGGCGTGAAGGTCAGCCAGATCAGTTCGCTGGACAAGGACATCGCCCGCGGCCTCAGCGTGAAATCGGTGCGCGTGGTCGACGTGATTCCCGGCAAGTCGGTGATCGGCCTGGAAACCCCGAACACCTATCGCGAAATGATCTATCTCAGCGAACTGCTGCGTTCGAAGGAATACGACAAGTCGTCCAGCCCGCTGACGCTGGCGCTGGGCAAGGACATCGCCGGGCGGCCTACGGTCGCCGACCTCGCGCGCATGCCGCATCTGCTGGTCGCCGGCACCACCGGCTCGGGCAAATCGGTGGCGGTCAATGCGATGGTGCTGTCGCTGCTGTACAAGGCCAGCGCGAAAGAGCTGCGGATGCTGATGATCGACCCGAAGATGCTGGAACTCAGCGTCTATCAGGGCATCCCGCATCTGCTGGCGCCGGTCGTCACTGACATGAAGGAGGCCGCCAACGGCCTGCGCTGGTGCGTGGCCGAGATGGAGCGCCGCTACAAGTTGATGAGCGCGGTGGGCGTGCGCAATCTCGCCGGCTTCAACAAGAAGGTGAAGGACGCGCAGGACGCCGGCCAGCCGCTGCTGGACCCGCTGTTCCGGCCGAATCCCGATCTTGACGAAGCGCCGCGGCCGCTGGAGCCGATGCCGTTCATCGTCATCTTCATCGACGAATTCGCCGACATGATGATGATCGTCGGCAAAAAAGTGGAAGAACTCATCGCCCGCCTGGCGCAGAAGGCCCGCGCCGCCGGCATCCATCTGATCCTCGCCACCCAGCGGCCGTCGGTGGACGTCATTACCGGTCTGATCAAAGCCAACATCCCGACCCGCATCGCGTTCCAGGTGTCGAGCAAAATCGACTCGCGCACCATCCTCGACCAGTCCGGCGCGGAGACGCTGCTCGGTCACGGCGACATGCTGTACCTGCCGCCGGGCACTGCAATGCCCGAACGTGTCCACGGCGCCTTCGTCAGCGACGAGGAAGTGCATCGCGTGGTCGAGAACCTGAAACAGACCGGCGGCGCGCCGGACTATGTGGAAGGCGTGCTGGAAGAGATACAGACGATGGGCGACGGCGTGGTCGTCGGCCCGACCGGGCTGCCCGAAACCGGCGGCGGTGGTGGCGACGAAAGCGATCCGCTGTACGACGAAGCGGTGAAGATCGTCACCGAAAGCCGCCGCGCCTCGATTTCAGGCGTGCAGCGCCGGCTCAAGATCGGCTACAACCGCGCCGCGAGGCTGGTCGAAGCGATGGAAGCGGCGGGCGTGGTATCGCCGCCCGAGCACAACGGCGACCGTACGGTGATCGCGCCGCCGCCACCGTCGCGGTAAATCTTCTGTCACCGTCGACGCAGACGTACGCTTGCGTCGACGGTGAGCAGGCTATCGATGATCCATCCGTCCTGCCGAAGTTACTGCTCTTCCTGGCACGGCCAGGTGTTCTCGACCTTGTGGATCGACGTCTCGCCCCAGTGCAGATAGCCGGTACAGGTCCAGCGTTGGTTGCCGATCCGCGTGGTCAGTGTGTGGTCGCTGTAATAAGTGACGTCGTACACCACGCCGTATGGCGGAAATTTGGCGACGACGGCGCCGATCGAACACAGTCCGCAGACTGCCAATAGCCCCGCGATGATTCCCTTGATCTTCATGATGATCGCTCCTGCTCCATGGGCAACCGGGCGGTTGCCAATCCAATCCAGGCGCTTGCGGCCACGACAACTGCGAACCCCATAGCAGATTCCTGTTCAGCTTCGGCTATTCAGACTCCCGCCAACCCAGTCAACCCCGACCGCGGAGCCCCTATCGTGACTTTCATTTTCCGCATCCTCGTCATCGCCACGCTGCTCGCTGCCGGTACCGCACAGGCAGGCGGCCGCGAATCGCTCGACCGCTTCACCAAGGGGCTCAAGGGACTGGACGGCCAGTTCAGCCAGCACGTTTTCGACAGCAAGGGCAAGCGCAAGGAAGCCTCGTCGGGCCGGGTCGCGCTGTCGGCGCCACGCCTGTTCCGCTGGGAATACCTCAAACCCCATCCACAACTGATCGTTGCCGACGGCAACAAGGTCTGGGTTCACGACCCCGACCTGGAACAGGTCACGGTCCGCCCACAGAGTGCGGAAGAACAGAACAGCCCGCTGACCGCGCTGATCGATCCGCAGAAACTCAGCCGCGATTTCAATCTCAAGGACGCCGGCAAGCAGGGCGGTCTGGAATGGCTGGAACTCACGCCGAAGCAGGAGGAGGGCGCCGGCTTCCAGAACGCGCGCCTCGGATTCGACGCCACCGGTCTGGCGCGGATGCAGATCGTCGATGCCCTGGGGCAGCGCACCGATATCACTTTCAGCGGCTGGAAGCGCAACCCGGCGTTCGCGGCAAAGACCTTCCGCTTCACGCCGCCCAAGGGCATCGATGTCATCGGTGAACAGTAATCGCAGCCGCTCCACCCGGGCAGACTGCGATGGGCCGCGGATCGGCGTTTTCCGCGTTGATCGCGGCATGATCACAACCATCCGAGCCATGTCCCCGCACCGAATCCGGCGTTGTCTTGCCTGGAGTCTTGCGGCGACGCTCTGCATCGGCGCAGCGGCAACCCCGGCGGCGCCCCCGAAACCGACCGCCGCCAGCACCGCCCAGGCGCGTGCGGCGATCGCGATGGAGCGCGAGGCCCTGGACGGCGTGGTTGCCGCATCGCTGGTCGGCGCACTGTCCGAACAGTTGGGCGGGCGCGCGGTGAAGATCCGTCTCAAGCAGGTCGACATGCAGACCACGAGTCTGCGCGACCGTCTGGTCAGCGGCCAGGGCGAGATGCAGATCGAGGCCTCGCAGGACTGGATCGGTTTCCGCTTCAGCACGCTCTACGACGCCATCTTGGAGACCGCGGGTTATCCCGAACTGAGCATCGGCACCGTGGGCCCGGGTGGCCGCACGCTGCCGAACGACTCGAAACTGGTGCGCGAGCTCGACGACCGCGTGGTCGGCATGCTGGGTCAGGAATTCGGTTATCAGCAGCTTCGATTGCAGTTGGACCGGATCGATACGGTCGAAGCCGGCGCCCGCTATCTGCGCATCGATGCCCAGGGCATCGCCGATTTCGGTCTGGACGGCACTGCGCCGACGCGGGTCGAAGCGCTGTACGACCGCCAACAGAATGTCTGGCTGCGGGTGACCTACACGCTCGACGCCGCGCCGCCTGCGGCATCGTCGACACCGGTCGGCAGCCGCTGAGCCGGCCTGCAGCGCCCGCGCCTGTTAAGGTGACGGGCCAGCCCTCACGATCTATGCACCCGTGGCCCGGCAAGGCACTCCCCCGACATCCGGCCTGAATTCCAGCCTGCTCGACGAGCGCGACCTGCTCGCGGTCGATCGCGACGCGCTGCGGCCGCTCGCCGAACGCATCCGCCCGCGGACCTTGGACGAGATGGTCGGTCAGCGCCGACTGCTGGCGCCGAACACCGCGCTGCGCCAGTCGATCGAATCCGGGCGCGTGCATTCGATGATCCTGTGGGGGCCGCCCGGCTGCGGCAAGACCACGCTGGCGCTGCTGCTGGCGAAATATGCCGACGCCGATTTCCGCGCCATCTCCGCGGTGCTGTCGGGATTACCCGAGGTCCGTCAGGTGCTGGCCGAAGCCGGCCACCGCTTCGCCGAAGGACGGCGCACGGTGCTGTTCGTCGACGAGGTGCATCGTTTCAACAAGGGGCAGCAGGATGCGTTCCTGCCGCATATCGAGCGCGGCACCATCCTGTTCGTCGGTGCCACCACCGAGAACCCGTCCTTCGAATTGAACTCGGCGCTGCTGTCGCGCTGCCGGGTGCACGTGATGGAAGCGGTGTCGGCGGACGACATCGCCGTCGCCCTGCAGCGGGCGCTGGACGACGCCGAGCACGGGCTGGGCGGACGCGGCCTGCGGATCGCCCCGGAGCAGTTGCAGCTGATTGCCGGCGCCGCCGATGGCGACGTGCGTCGCGGACTCACCCTGCTGGAGATCGCGGCCGAGCTGGCGGGCGACAGCGGGGCGGGTGAGCAGGTCAGTGAGGCCGGAACGATCACCGACGCGATCCTCGAACAGGTGCTGGCCGACCGCACCCGGCGTTTCGACAAGGGCGGCGAGCAGTTCTACGACCAGATCTCGGCGCTGCACAAATCCGTGCGCAGCTCGAACCCCGACGCGGCGCTGTACTGGCTGACGCGGATGCTCGACGGCGGCTGCGATCCGAGCTATCTGGCGAGGCGGCTGACGCGCATGGCGGTGGAGGACATCGGTCTGGCCGACCCGCGCGCGCTGTCGATGGCCATCGACGCCTGGGAGACCTACGACCGCCTCGGCAGCCCCGAGGGCGAACTGGCGTTCGCGCAGTTGGTGATCTATCTGGCCAGCACCGCCAAATCCAATGCGGCCTACACGGCTTTCAAGGCCGCGAAGCGCGACGTCGCCGAATACGGCACTCAGGAGGTGCCGCTGCACCTGCGCAACGCGCCGACCAAGCTGATGAAATCGATCGGCTACGGCAAGGATTACCGCTACGACCACGACGCAGAGGGCGGCGTTGCGCTGGAGCAGACCGGTTTCCCGGATGCGATGGGCGAGCGGGTCTACTACCAGCCGGTGGAGCGGGGCATGGAACTCAAGCTCAAGGAGAAGCTAGACCGCCTGCGTGCGGACCGCGAGCGTGTACGTCGCGCAAAGCCTGGTCGGGACGCTGTTTCTGAGTGATATCCAATATCAAGAATATCGTTCAAGACAATGAATAAAAAAAATAATCCAGGAATACATCGACGGGTTTCCTGCTGATGGCCGCGCTGTGGTGGCAGCAACTGCTGCTGGTCGCCGCGGGCGGCGCGCTCGGTGCGGTAGGCCGGTTCTGGCTGGGCGGCGTGCTATTACGGCAGATCGGCAATGGCTTCCCGTGGGGCACGCTGGCAGTGAATCTGATGGGTTCGTTCGCGGCCGGCTTCATCGCGATCTGGCTGGAGGACCGGGGACCGTCTGCGCTCTACTGGCGCGCGTTCCTGATCGTCGGCGTGCTCGGCGCACTGACCACTTATTCGGCGCTGATGCTGGAGTGCCTTCTGTACGCCAAGTCCCAGCGCAGCGGGCTGATGTTCGGCTATCTCGCGATCACCGTGGTGGCCGGGCTGGCGTTGGTCTGGCTGGGCGCGCGGGTCGCGTCGGGCATCAGGATGCCCTGACTGGAAGCGCTTCGGGAAATCCGGAAAATAATTGCTGTCATCCCGAACGCGGGCGAAGCCCGAGTAGGGATCTGCTTGTCGCCGGCAGCCCCGACTCGGAATTCCCTGACCCCTGCCCGCGGAGTGCACTGAAGCGATACGGCGGAAACGACCGACGGATCGCAGTCATCCTGATCGCTAACTTGATGTCCTCGCCAGACAAGGCCTTCGCCGAGGACATCGCTCATGTCATTTCATTCAAGCATCCGATTGATTTTCCTTGCTTTCATCGGAATCGCCCTGCTGCCAGCCCCGCAGGCGACGGCGCAGGAGATCCATGCCTGCATCGATGCCAAAGGCATCAAAAGCTACCAGAACCTGCCCTGCGAGCCGGGCCAGCGCACGGCATCGGTTCGCAGTTACGAAGCCAAACCCGACGATCCGGCGGTGACCGCACGCAGCGCCGCGATCCAGCAGGAAATGGATCGCCGCAACCGCCCCAGCGGCAAGGCGACCGTCGTTCGCACCGCCAACCGTCGTCCTGCCGGCCCGACGCCGTGTCAGGCCGCGAAAGCCAAGCGCGAAGCCACCCTGAAGCGGGTCGGCCTGAAACGGAACTTCGACCTGATGAGCCGACTGGATTCCGAGGTCTGGGACGTCTGCAAGGGCTTTTGAAGTGATGTTAGAAATCGCTCGATCAAGCCTGCTCGATCAAGCCTGTAGAGCGGCCTTCAGGCCGCTGTTCTGGAAATAACACGCTCCGATCCAGCGGCCTGAAGGCCGCTCTACGGGGTAGACCTGACTTTCCGGGAGTGTCCGGATCCGGGAGTGTGGACAGACGCTTATGCCGATGCCCGCTCCGCCTCGATCCGCGCGATTTCCGCCTGCAGCAGTTCCGGGTGCAGCGCGAACTGGTCGCTGTGGAGCAGGGCGCGGCCGGCGTCGGTCACCTGCACGCGTTCCACCTGCAGCAGCGGGCCGTCGCGGAACAGTTCGATGTAGCTGTCGAGCACGCCGGTGAGCGTGCCCTGGGCGGTGTCGGGCGCGGCCAGGATCAACTGCAGGCCCAGCGAGCGCAGGTATTGGGTGGTGGCGCGGGCGTTCTGGGCGTCGATCTTGTCGCCGAACTCGTCGAGCATGATCAGGCCGAGCCCACCCTGCTGGCCGTCGCGCTTGCCGTAGGCAGCCGCCAGCGCGGCGCCGGCGATCACGTACATCGGCGCGCGGTGTTCGCCGCCGGAGCCGGAGCGCATGCGTTCGCTGAGCGTGCCGATGACACGGCCGTCCTGCTGGATGTTCACTTCGAAACTGAAGAACCGGCGGTAGTCGTCCAGCGGCGACGGCGCGTTGCCGCGGCCGCCGATCTTGTCCTCGATGATGTCGCGGAACGCCTCCGGCACTTCGCCGGCGCTGCCGAACAGGGTGTCGGTTTCGCCGACATCAGCTACTTTGTGAATAAAGCGGTGCAGGTCTTTGAATTCCGCAGCGATTTCGTAGCGGAACTGGTAGCGCTCGTTGTTCGAGAACGCCGGGCTGCCCATCAGCGTCCGGTTGAGGATCTGGATCTGGTGCTTCAGCCGGGTGAAGTTGTCGTACAGCGCCGAAGCGACGTTGCTGCGGAAGGTTTCGACCGCGGTGGCGTAGGCCTCGTCGGCCATGGCTTGGTGCTGCACCAGCTCGGTGTCCTTGAGATGCGCGATCTCGCCGCGCAGCAGCGCGTCGGCCCTGCGCCAGTCCTGCGGCTCCACGTCGAGCGCGATGCCGTGATCCTTGGCGTACTGCGCCAGCCCGGACCAGGCCTCGGGCAGCACCGCGTTGAGCGATTTCTCGGCGTCGTCGGCGCGATGCAGGCAGCGGGCGATGCGTTCGGGCAGCTCGGGATATTTCCCGTCGAGTTCGTCGCGATGCTGCTCGACCAGATTCGGATCGACATCGGCATGCCGGAACGCGTCGACGGCAGCGCGGGCGATACGCTCGCTCTCGGCGTTGAGGCGGTCGAGGTGGGTCTGCGCGTGAACCGCTTTGCCCTGGGCGACGGCTTCCTCGCCGACCAATCGTTCGACCAGGGCTTCCAGCGCGTCGCGGCGCTCCGCCAGCGCCTGGGCCTGCTCGCTCAGATGGATCAGATCCGGGTCGGCCAGCGATGCATGGCTGTCGCGCAGCGTCCGGTAGCGTGCGGCGGCTTCGCGGTGCTTGAGCAGCAGGCTGTGGATCGCCTGCGCCGCGTGCTCCGGGCTGCCGATCCGCGCCCAGTCGGCGACCCGGGCGTCGAGCGCCTGCCATGCGGTTTCGAGCCGGCGGATGTCGTGTTCGGCCCGTTCCAGGTCTTCGCGCAGCAGCTTCAGGCGCTCGCGGTTGTCGGAAGCGCCGATCTTCAGCTCGGTGGCGGCCGGCAGGCGCAGGCGTTCGACGCCGCCACCTTTCACCACCAGTCCGTCGCGGCTCAGGCCCTGCTTCGCGCGCACCACTTCGGCTTCTGTCTCGATACAGCGCAGTTCGCCGAGCTGGCGGCGCAGATAGGCGAGGGCATCGTCGTCGCCGCGGAGCAGGGCGGAGACCTGTCCGTCGGCGATGCGCCCATCGCCGCGCGACTGCCGCGACTGACTGGTCAAGGCGATCTTCACGCCGTAGACCGAACGCCCGCCCTGCAGCGCGCGATACAGCTTCACCGCGCGTTCTTCGTGTTCGACCGGGATCATCAGCGCTTCGACGTGGCTGCGCAGGTAGGCTTCGATCGCGCCCTGCCAGGCCGGATCGGTCACCTGCACCAGATCGCAGACCGGGCGGCAGGGGATGCCCGCCTCCTCGAAATAGCTCATCAGCCGGATCACGTCGCTGCGCAGTTCGGCCTGACCGGCGTGCAGGCGGGTCTGGTTCTGGCGCGCGCTCTTCGCGCGCTGGCGCGCGGCGTCGAGTTCGCTGCGCAGCTCGTGGGTGCGGGCCGAGACCAGCGTCATCGTCGGAACGGCCTGCGCCATCGCCGCCTGCAGTTGGGTATGCAAGGCCTCCGGCGGCAGGTCGATGTCGGCATCGGCGGGCAGCATCGACACCTGCTGGAACAGCGCGCCCCACGGCGCCATCGCCAGCGTCAGGGCATCGATGTCCATCCCCGGCAGATCGAGCTTCGACACCGCGCCCAACTGGTCGCGGACGAAGCCGGCGCTGCGCATGAGCTCGCGCTTCAGCTGCGCCAGTTCGTCGCGATCGCGGCCGGCGATCTGGTCGAACGAGGCCTGTTCGCTGTAGCCGCGGGTGCCCTGCAGCCGCCGCTGTGCGTCTTCCGCCTGCTGGCGCGCGGACGAGCGGTCGCTGCGCGCCTGTTCGAGCGCTCGCGATGTGCGCTGCTTGGCGTCGAGCGCGGAGGCCAGCGTTTCTTCCGCGGCATCGACCTGTTCGCCGTGGGCGTCGCGGCGGTATTCGGCGCCCAGCGCCCGGTACGAGGCCGCGCGCGTGGCCTGGCTGGCGACCTTGCGGTACTGGGCTTCGACGGTTTCGGCCGCGTCGATGCGCAGCGCGACCTGTTCGATCTTTTCCTTGATCAGCCGGAAGCCTTCCAGCAGCGCGCGGAACTTGCCGATGTCGGTCGGGCGCTCTTCGGCGACCAGCGTGCGCACGAACAGGTCGACGTCGTTCACCCGCTGCAGGTTCAGCGCGTTCTGGAACGCTTTGCGGTACGCGGCGGGATCGATCTGCACGTTGCCGGCAGGCCGCAGCTGCAACAACAGGTCGCGCAGGAAGCGGTCGCTGGTCTGGTGCAATTCGGCCTTGCTGCCAGCCGCCTTGCAGCGGGCGACGACGGCGGTGCGGAACTGCGCCCACGCCAGCGGCAACTGCTCACCCTTGATCGTTTCCAGATGATCGTCCAGGGTCAGCGCCACGCCGGGCAGCAGGTACAGGCCGTGGACGCGGTGATCGGGCTCGTCGGCGGCAGCGCCCAGCGCGATGCCGGCGCTCAGGGTTTCGCCGCTGACGGTGTCCTCGAAGACCAGGCTGATATAGGTGGTCGCGGTCTCTCGCACGCGGCCGTCGTCGCCGGCGCGGTACACGCCCAGGCAGTAGTCGCGGATGCTGCGGGCGCGATGGCTGCCGCCGGCCTGGGCGTTGAAGCGGATCTGGTTGCGGTCTGCGCCCAGCATCACGATCTGCAGGGCGTCCAGCAGCGCGCTCTTGCCGGCGCCGTTGGGCGCGATGATCGCGGTGGTGGCGTCCAGTTCCAGGGTTTCGGCCTGGAACAGGAAGAACTGCACCAGATGGGCGCGTTTAAGCTGATACATCGTCGGTGTCCGTGGTGTCGTTGCCCATGACGGCGGTGTCCATGACGGCGGTGGTCGCGCCGTCGGTATCGAGTTCGCGGTCCTCGTCTTCGTCGTCATCGCGGTTGTGCTGGTCCAGCCGCTGCAGCCACTGCGCACCGACGATCTCGACGATGGCCGGGCGCACCAGGATGCGGAACGGCTGCGGGTCGTCGGCTTCGCAATCGACCACCTTGCACACCGACCAGCGCCGCAGCATCCGCAGGGCATCGCGCAGCGGGCCGAGTTCGGGCATCGGCCGGTCGGTCAGCGCCTGGTAGGCCTCCTGCAGCTCCGGCAGTTCCACGATCACCTCGCCGTGGTCTTCGATCTGGCCCTGACGCATCGCCGCGTCGTAGCGATGGCGCAGCACCAATATCAGTAATGTCTGCTCCAGCGACACCGCGGTGCCTTCGCCGTGCGAGGGCAGGGCGACGACGTAGCGATAGTGCGCATTGCGTTCCAGGCGGATACCCAGCGGTTCCAGCGCCGCGCCGAAGTCGGCCAAGTAGGTTTCGACCAAGTGATAGGCATTGCGGGATGTGCGGTCGCTGCTGTACAGCACCTGCTCGGTCACCAGACGGTAGGCGGCGCGCTCGAAGTCCTGGGCGATGTAGGTGCCGCCGGACAGCTGGCTCAGTTGGGTCCAGGAGCGTTTCATCGGAGCCCCTTCATGCGGTGAGGTCTTTCATTCGGGGGGCTTTCATCGAAGCGTGGGTTCCGGTGCGGCGCAGGACGAAGCGCGGCGAATGCAGATAGGCGTTGGCGTGTTCGTTGGAGGCGTCGGCGCCTTCGCCGGCCGCGAGTTCGACCCGGAACCCACGCAGCAGCCGGTGCAGTGGATCTTCGCGGCGCAGCCCGCCCTTGCGCTGGCTGCGCAGGGCGAGCGTGACCAGAGTCTGGTAGGCGCGGAAGTCCTCGATGGTGGCGATCTGCAGCGCCCGCGAATCGAGGCTGCCGCTGTCGTCCCAATGCCGGTCGAGATAGCGAGACAGATCCTCGGGCAGCACCAGCCGCACACGCTTCATGTGCCGCAGCAAGTTGAGCCGCGCCAGTTGCTCGGGCGAGGGCTCGGGGCTGGTGTTGGCGGTGCGCGCGATCGGCTGCGGCCGCCGCTGTGGCGCGCGCAGGCGCTGTTCGTCCATCAGCCCGCCGGGCGCGACCGGCAGCCGCAGCGCGTCTTCCGGCGCCGCCATGACCCCGCGACAGGCGCGACGGAGCAGGGTGTCGAGCTGATCCGGCGCGCGCAGGCGGTAGTCGAGGAAGGCGAGGGCGCGGCGGTTGGCCTGACGTATATCGTCGTCCAAACGCCCCAGATATTCGTCGATCCGGTCGATTTCATGGAGCCTGCGCAGGCTGCGCTGCAGCCGGTGTTCGGCAGCTGCCATGTCGCCGCCGGGTGCGCGTTCGGCGTACCAGGCCAGCAGATTGGCCCGCAGCGGTCCGAATTCGATCTCGCGCACCATCGTCAGGATCGACGTGCGCCGCGCCAGCGGGTGGTCGGCGTTGTGCAACTCGGCGTAATCGCCGACGAACAGCTCGCCGACATAGCGCTCGAACAGTTTGCGGGCGAACTGCGCGGTGCTTTCGGCCTTGCTGAGCTCGGGCATGAGGTCGCGGACCTGCACGCTGATCGACGCCACGTTCGACAACAGCTGCCGCGACTGGTCGGCGGCCTCGTCCAGCGTGTCGCCCATGGCCTTGCCGGCGATGATCTGGCTGAGCTGCAGTTCGATCGAGCGGACCTTGGCGCCGAAAAAAGTCGGCCCGCGCTCGGCGAAGTCGATCAACAGCGTCAACATCCGCGACACCGGGTGGGTCATCGACACCATGTCCCGTGCGCCGATGCGCTCCTGGCGCAGCCAGCCGGCGTGGCGGAAGCGTTCGTAGACCGTGCCGGCGCGGATCGCCAGCGGCGTGTCCGGGGCGTCGCCGTCGTCGTCTTCCCACGGGTCGTCGGTCAGCAGATAGCGTTCGATGGCCGCTGTGATTTCGCGGCGCTGGAAACCGATGCTGGGCGGCATGGGCGCGTCCGGACCGAAGAATTCGCCGAACAGACGGCACAGCAGCCGCCAGTAATGCATGCGGTTGGGCGACGCCAGCGGTCCGAACAGTCCCTGGGGCAGCACGGAGAACAGGGCGGTCTCCGCTGGTGAAGCACTCAAATCGCGATACTCCCGGGGCGATGGGGCGAAGCCCCTGATTGGCCGGGCATTATCGCCAATTATCCCGGACCACCGGGACGGGTCAGGCGGCGTGAAACACGAAAGTACGGGCAGCGAGGTAGCATGGTCCGTAATGGATCCCATCGAACAGCATCCCCACGACATCGCAGCGCTGCAACGCGCTTTCGCCTTGCTCGAATCCCCATCGATCGTCGCCAAACTGACGAACATCGTCGGCAAACCGCTGGAATCGGCGCTGGACAGGCTCCCGGACAGTGCCGGCCGACGGGTCCATTCGGCGGTGCAGGGCGCCCTGTCGAAATCGGTGCGGGTGGCTCTCGGCACTCTGCGCGACACTCCCAGCGCATCGGCGTCGACGCGCTCGCATACCTTGATGTCCGCGGCCAGCGGCGCGGCGGGCGGCTTCTTCGGCTTCACCGGGCTGCTGGTCGAGCTGCCGGTCACCACCACCATCATGCTGCGCTCGATTGCCGATATCGCCCGCAGCGAAGGGTTCTCGCTGCAGGATCCGACCGTGGCGCAGGACTGCGTGGCGGTGTTTGCGCTGGGCGGCCCGGGCCGCGGGGACGACGCCTCGGAAACCGGCTATTACGCCACCCGCGCGATGTTGAACGAAGTGCTGAAGCAGACTGCGGCCGCCCTGACGAAAAGTGCGGCCGCCAGCGCCGGCCAGCAGGGCGTCTCGGCGGTCGCGGCGGGCAAGGCCGGCGTCTGGCTGGCCAAGATGATCGAAGCGGTGGCCTCGCGCTTCGGCGTGGTCGTCAGCCACAAGCTCGCCGCGCAGCTGGTGCCGGTGATCGGCGCGGCCAGCGGTGCCGCGGTCAATACGCTGTTCATCCAGCACTACCAGGACATGGCGCGCGGACATTTCATCATCCGCAGGCTGGAACAGGTCTACGGCAGCGATGCGGTTCACGCGGCCTATGCCCGCCTGTCGCGCCCCGTGGAAGTGAAAGCGACGCGCCGACTCGACGCGCCGCGCTGAACCGTGGTCTTCACAGCCTGAGGCCGCTCTCGAACGTCCGCAACGAGCCGTCCAGCGGATCCACGAACGACAGCGACTTCGCCAACAGCTTCAATGGACGCGCCGGATCATCGGGCGCCGGGGCGGCAAGCACCGGATAGAGCGGGTCGTTGAGGATCGGCGTGCCCAGCGCGGCCATGTGGACCCGCAACTGATGTTTGCGTCCGGTGACCGGTTCCAGCGCATAACGCCATGTCCCGGGCCCGCGCTCGATCGCATCGATCCGCGTGAACGCGTTCGGCTCGCCTTCGGTTTCCCGGGTGAGGAAAAACGGATCGCCGCGCACCAGCCGCGACCGGCGCTCCAGCGGCCAGACCGCTTTCGGCAGCGGCGGCGCGATCGCCTCGTAACGCTTGCCGATCGCATGGGTGCGGAACAGCGACTGGTAGCGGGCACGGGTCGTCGGATTCGCGGAAAACAGCATGACGCCGGCAGTGAGCCGGTCCAGCCTGTGCAAAGGCGCGATCCCGATGTCGCCGAAACGCCGCACCAGCCGCGCCAGCAGGGTCTCGGCCACGTAACCGCCGCTCGCGATCACCGGCAGGAAATGCGGCTTGTCGACGACGATCAGGTGCTCATCGACATGGAGGATGGTTTCCTCGACCGCCAGGCGCGCCTCGGCCGGCACCTCGCGGTAGTAGTGGATCTCGGCGCCAACCCGGAATGCCGCATCTTCGTGCAGAGGCCGACCCTCTGCATCGAGCACCCGGCCACGGGTGAAACGGCTGCGCCAAATTTCCCGATCAACGGCAGGAAACCGTGCGTACAGCGCCTCCAGCACCGTCGCCCAGGGGCCGGGCGGCAACTGCAGGCGGCTGGCGGATACGCCGTCGATGGCGGGCGGGGTGGGCATCGGCGCAGCTTAACGCTCCGCGACGGCGTGGCTGCCGAAACCCTTTCTCCGCGACCAGCGCTGTCCTGTGCTGCATCCCCGTAGAACCGGGCTTTGAATGCGACAGCCAGGGTGGGCGCCGCGTCGACTGGGTGGAATTCCACCCACCCGGCCGGCCGCACGCCGGCGCATGCGAGCAGAAACAAGGGCTTGCAAGGCATCCACGGATGGCACGTGGATTGCTAGCGACTTGAGATGGAGCCCGGAAGCGCGCCGTGGTCGCAGACGCAGGATGACACCAGCAGGCAGGAGACTTTTTCAGCATGAACAATAAGCGCAAACGCAACGACGACGACCAATCCAGTCCGCGCGTCGGCAACAAGGTGCAGATGACCAGCGTCGGCCAAACGCCATCGACATCGCCTTTCCACTACGACACCGGTCGACCGACCGGCGGCCAGTTGAGCCACCAGGTGAAGTACGGACCGGGCATCGGCTTCAGTCCGATCGAACGCGGCATCCTGCACAACCACTACAACGAGAAGAAGGTCACCTCGCGCTACACCCAGTACGACTCTAACCGCAACACCTACGTGCAGGCCGCCGTCGGCATGGGGCGCGGCCTGACCGTGCAGGAACGCGACGTTCAGAAGGGCAGGGACCCGGGGCCGACCTCGATCAACCACATCATCGCCAGCGGCACCGGGCAGCATGCGTTGAACCGGGCGACGCTGGAGTTCGCGTCCACCGCGAGCGCGATGCACCAAGCCGCCGCGATCGGGCGCATGCGCGGTTTCGCGCGCGAGATCATGCGCGAGGAGACCGGCCGCGAGGGCTACGGCAGGGTTGTCGACACGAGCAACATGAACCCGCAGCAGGCGTTCGTGGCCAAGCGCAACGCGATGTCGAAGGACCTGCTCAAGGCGTTCGAAGGCGGGAATGTCAACGCCTACAAGCAGTACATGAAGCACACCTTCGATTCGACCGGCAATCTCAGACTGGGTCACGGCTCCGGCAACTCGCGCGTCAGCACCGGCTTCGACATGCCGCTGGACAGCAAGCTGCAGCCGACCCAGCGCGGCGAACGCCTGCTCAAGGCCTACGACACCTTTGGCTACCAGGACATGATGAAGGACGACAAGATCGGCAAGCGCAACGCTGCCGGCCTGTTCACGACCAACCAGAAGGGCTCCCGGCTCTCGAGCAGCCGACAGGTGAGCGACGACACCGTCGACCACCATCGCAGGTTCTTCTGATATCACCGCCCTGATGCCCTCTTCGGAGAAAGGCCATGAGTTATTTCGACAGTATCGCGTCGACGCTGAAGACCACGGCGACCATGGCCTACCACGCCACTGGCGCGTCGCAGGTGGTCGATGGCGCCAGCGAGGTCTACAGCAACAGCGGCCAGGGCGGCACGTGGACCGGCATGGCCAAGGGCGTGGCGCGCATGGCGGTAGGGGGCACGGCGCTGTACACCCTGCCGACCGCGCCGCTGCGGACGATGGCGATGATGGGCGCCGGCAAGCTGCTCGAAACCACGGGGAGCGAAGACGTCGGCCGCGCGATCAAGCGTACCGGCAAGCTGCTGGATCGGCCGAAGCTGGTCGAGAAAGGGCGCCGCATGCAGTACGGCCACCTGTCGCCAGAACAGTTGTTCCAGCAGCATCCCGCGGCCTTCCTGCGCACCTACGCCATCCAGAGCAAGGTCCAGGAGCCCGACGATCCGGGCGGCGCGTCGAACACGGCGACGCAGTTCCAGTTGCGCACGGTGACCAGCCGCACGTCCAGCTTCCCGCAGTTCGACCGGATCACCGATGCCTCCGGCAGGACGCGCCGGCCGCTGGCGCACCTGAGTTTGATTCAGTCCGGCGACGCCGACCTGCATCGCGAAGCCCATGGCAGCCAGCGGGTGGGGCACGATTTCACCGCCGCTTTCCTGCCGATGGTGCAATCGACCAGCGACCGCATGGATGCCGGCGTACAGCCGCACGGCACGCCGAACGACACCCGCGTCACCGGCTTTTCGCAGGGCCGTCTTCCCGCCAACACTCTGAACCCGCGCGCGGAGTCGATCGTCGTCACCACCCAGCTCAGCGGCTGTTCGGTGAGCCGGCAGGGCGGTGCATTCATGCACATCCGCGCGCAAGGGGACAGCACCGCGCTGCACGATGCGCTGGGCGGCGAGGGCCCGACCTTCGGTCGTCGCGACTACCCGGGTGGGCAGCAGGCCTTCGTCATGATCCGGCACAAGCCCGACGGCAGCGCTCGCCTGCATTACCAGGTCCACGACGGGCAGACCGCCACGATCCGGTCCGGGCGGCGAGATCTGTAGTGTCTTTTCGCGGATGCCAAGGACTGCCAGAACGCATAAAGTGCGGGGCGCGAACGGTTCAGCAGATCGGCTCGCAGCGTCTTACCCGGAGCCACCGCGTGGAGCTGTAACGGATGGTGGCTGCGGTGTGTGGTTCCTGTTGAGTCAGGAATTGCCGGTTCGATGCTAGAGCCGGCGCGCAACCTGCGTTGTGCTCACCGAAAAGCCGGATACACGAATGCAACCGTTTTCGCTGTCATAGTCATCGCATCTTCAAACAACCGACGAATGGTACTTGCGTGGGGAGTCCATACATGAATTGTTAGCCTTCAGTCTATTGAGGCGTCATCTGGCGGATTGATCCAATAAAACAGTTCCATATTCAGGGAGCTCAAGAAATAATTTTTAGAAACACGGAAGAACAAACCAGACGCTAAGATAAACAAAAGTGCGTCCCAAACAGGCGCGCCGGCGATGCTATAAAGCTTGGGCGGCTGACCAATCAACATATTGGAGATCGGGAGCAACGCAAGGACCACTGACGCTAGAGCCAAACTAAAGTAAAGAACGCCGAAAGTCTTTTGGATTCGGAAACTGTAGAGCTCTGGGCTGCCGTATCTGCGCACGTAATGTGAGAAAGACGCTCGCTTCACATCCTTTTTTTTCAGTGCGCTAGCTCCTGGTGATCTTTGGCGTCTTTTTTCGAAGAGTCTTATCCAGGTTGTCCAGTAATCCAGCTTCTCCCCGCTATGATCGAATGCCGCCTTGTTAGTTATATGTTGGAAATAGCGCTGGGCAAATCCTACGGCGGGCCACGAAAAAGCTAACCCAACGAAAATAGCAGCAGTCGCTGTTGCGGGGCTGTCCACCGCTGGCCCGAACAACATCCTGGCAGTGGCTGCTGAAAGATATAACCCCGGGAGGTAGATTCTGAGAAATTCATGTATATCAAGCTTGTCCATGGGGTCCACATAGTCTGGTTCTGAAGGCTAACGAGGTCGTAGAAAAACATCCTCCCATCCTGCAAAATTCCAGCGACCCATGCAAGGGATCCGGCGATGGCGCGCTACCGACCTGTCGATATGAGCCCACGGTTTCTGCCGGTGGTGCTGGAGGAGCAACTGGTGCCCGGAATGTTCGCCGATGCGGTGCATCGGTTGGTCGATGTTCTGGACCTGTCGGCGTTCGACGCCCGCTACCGCCAACGATACGAGCGGCGCGCCGGCGCATGCGCCCGGAATGTTGCTCAAGGCGGTGCTGCTGGCGTATTCCCAAGGCATCGTCAGCTCGCGTCGGATCGAGCGCGCATGTCGCGAGAACGTGTTGTACATCGCGATCACCGGTGATGCCAAGCCGCATTTCACCAAGATCGCGGACTTCGTGAGTCGCTCGCGCGATGCCATCGCGGCGGTGTTCGCCCAGGTGCTGGCGGTGTTGGACAAGGAAGGCTTGATCGGCCGCGAGATGTTCGCGATCGACGGGGTGAAGTTGCCATCGAACGCGTCCAAGCATCGTTCCGGGACGCGC
>JANLVT010000051.1:0-8892 GCA_031364125.1 Lysobacterales bacterium
CCCCCCCGGCCCCAGGACGAGCTACCCGAGTACGAGCGTCTGGGCGAGGTGCCCTCGCGTGAGATCACGCAGGGCTAGATTGCGGACCTCCAGGACTCGCGTGCCGATCTGGAGGAGGCCTTGCGCATCCGGCGTGAGGAAGAGCTTCCGGTGTACGAGCGTCTGGGCGATGTGCGTTCGCGTGCGATCACGCAGGGCAAGATTGCGGACATCCTGCAGTCGCGTGGCGATCTGGAGGAGGCCTTGCGCATCCGGCGCGAAGAAGAGCTTCCGGTGTACGAGCGTCTGGGCGATGTGCGTGAGCGTGCGATCACGCAGGGCAAGATTGCGGGCATCCTGCAGTCGCGTGGCGAACTGGAGGAGGCCTTGCGCATCCGCCGCGAGGAACAGATGCCGGTGTACGAGCGTCTTGGCGATGTGCGTTCGCGTGCGATCACGCAGGGCAAGATTGCGGACATCCTGCAGTCGCGTGGCGATCTGGAGGAGGCCTTGCGCATCCGGCGTGAAGAACAGATGCCGGTGTACGAGCGTCTTGGCGATGTGCATTCGCGTGCGATCACGCAGGGCAAGATTGCGGACATCCTGCAGTCGCGTGGCGAGCTGGAGGAGGCCTTGCGCATCCGCCGCGAGGAACAGATGCCGGTGTACGAGCGTCTTGGCGATGTGCGTTCGCGTGCGATTACGCAGGGCAAGATTGCGGACATCCTGCAGTCGCGTGGCGAGCTGGAGGAGGCCTTGCGCATCCGGCGAGAGGACGAGCTTCCGGTGTACGAGCGTCTGGGTGATGTGCGTTTGCTGCTGATAGGGCGCGCGAATCTGGCGATGATGCTGGTGCAGCTTGGCCGGCCGGAGGATCGCGCTGAAGCGCTCAGCTTGCTACAGCAGGCACTGAGCGAGGCCGAGCGCTTGCGTCTGGCTGAGGCGGGGACCATTCGCAGCCGGATCGCGCAGTTTTTCGGCGATGGTGACGGCGGCCTGCTGCCCTCGTAGCCACTGCGTTCAAGCCACCAACCCGGCAGGGCTCAGCGCCCACTTCTGATGTTTCGCTTGTTTCACCGATGGTGGTGGCTTCGCGAGTGCGGCTTCGTTCGCCCCTCATCCGCCCGTTGGGCACCTTCTCCCCACGCGTGGGGAGAAGGGCAAGCGGCGGCCTGCGCTGGGGCGACAAGCTGCGTGCCAGCGACCACCTGTGCTTTCTTCTTCTCCCCGAACGAGGTGAGAAGGGGGCGAGCGGCTGGTTGCTGCTGCAGTGCAGGCCTATCTGTCCTTCTCCCCGTGCGCGGGGAGAAGGTGCCCGAAGGGCGGATGAGGGGGGCTTTCAGCGCGCAGGAGCGCCTGATCCACCGCGGGCGCGGTGGGTGGGTGTCGCGACTCCCGTCGCTCCTACAGGGGCGGCGGGCGATGTGGTGGGCGATAATGCGCGGGCTCGCGGCTGAAGCCGCTCCTGTGAACGGCCCCCATGCAATCCACCGTCATCGCCCCGTCCATCCTCTCCGCCAACTTCGCCAAGCTGGGCGAAGAGGTGGACAACGTGCTCGCCGCGGGCGCCGACTGGGTGCATTTCGACGTGATGGACAACCATTACGTGCCGAATCTCACCATCGGCCCGCTGGTCTGCGAGGCGCTGCGCCAGCACGGGGTGATCGCGCCGATCGACGTGCATCTGATGGTGGAACCGGTGGATCGCCTGGTCCCGGACTTCGCCAAGGCCGGCGCGTCGCTGATCAGCTTCCACCCCGAAGCCAGCCGGCACGTGCATCGCACCCTCCAGTTGATCAAGGCGCAGGGCTGCCAGGCCGGCGTGGTGTTGAACCCGGCCACGCCGGTGGACGTGCTGGATTACGTGCTGGAAGACCTCGACCTGGTGCTGCTGATGTCGGTCAACCCCGGCTTCGGCGGCCAGAGCTTCATTCCCTCGGCGCTGGACAAGCTGCGGGCGGTGCGCCAGCGCATCGATGCCATGGTCGCGCGCACCGGCCGGCCGATCCGGCTGGAGATCGACGGCGGCGTGAAGCCCGACAACATCGCCGAGATCGCGGCAGCCGGCGCCGACACCTTCGTCGCCGGTTCGGCGATCTTCGGCCAGCGCGATTACGCCGCCGTGGTCGCGCAGATGAAGGCCGCCGTCGCCGCCGTGCGCGGCGCATGAATACGAACCGCGACCCGCGCGACGGAATGGATCCCGACACCTGGCTGATCCTCAACGGCAAGCAGGCGAACGACGACGACGTGCGGCTGGCGGTGGAAACTGTGCGCGGACGCGGCCTGCGGCTGGCGGTGCGGGTCACCTGGGAAGCGGGCGACGCCGGGCGTTACATCGATGAGGCCATCGCCGCGAAGGCGCGCAGCGTGATCGCCGGCGGCGGCGACGGGACATTGCGCGAAGTCGCTGCGGCGCTGGCCCAGCGCGACGCATCGGCCGATGCGCTGCCGGCGCTGGCGGTGCTGTCGCTGGGCACCGCCAACGATTTCGCCACCGCCGCGGGCATCCCGGTCGAAGCCGAAGCGGCGCTCGATCTGGTGCGCACTTCGACGCCGCAGCCGGTGGATCTGCTGCGGATCGAGGCCGACGGCGCGCAGCACTGGTGCATCAATCTGGCGTCGGGCGGCTTCGGTACGACCGTCACCACACAGACCCAGGAAGGCCTGAAGAAAATGCTCGGCGGCCTGGCCTATGTCGTGAGCGGGCTGGCGCACATGGGCCGGATCGAATCCAGCCACGCGCGCTTCGAAGCCGAGGATTTCGCGTGGTCGGGCGATTTCATCGCGCTGGGCATCGGCAACGGCCGTCAGGCCGGCGGCGGGCAGGTGCTGTGCCCGGATGCATTCGTCGACGATGGGCTGCTGGACATCACCGTCGTGCCGACGCTGGAAGGCGAAGTCGCCGCCACCGTCGGTACGTTGATCGCCGAGGGCAAGCAGGCCGCGCTGGAGCGCGTGTCGACGCGTCTGCAGCGTGCGTGGCTGACGATCGCTGCCGATCGGCCGCTGACCCTCAATCTGGACGGCGAGCCCATCGAGGCGCGCGGGTTCCGGATCGAATGCGTTCCCGGCCGGCTGCGCATGCATCTGCCGCCGGACAGCCCGCTGCTGGCCGCGAATGCGGCGGCGATGTGAGCGAAGCGGAAAACAAAACGCATGCAAGCCGGCATGCGCGCCAAAAAACAAAACGCCGGCAAGCCGGCATGCGCGCCCAAAACAAAACGCCGGCAAGCTGGCGTGCGCGCCCAAAACAAAACGCCGGCGAGCCGGCGTTTTGAGTGAAACATTTTGGAAGCAATCCCGCTTCCGTCCGTCTTCCCTGCGATGGACTCTGATTCTCCGGGCGAACCGTGACGATTCCATGACGACCGTATGGCGCAGGTGCGACGCTGGTCCGAAGCCGTTAGCATGCTCGGCCATGGACCGATCAACGAACCGGATCACGCCCCGATTGTCCGCTGCGGCCGCAATCGCCACAGGGGGCGGTGCGAACGGGCGATGGCGCGGTTGAGCCGAACCGTTCCTTCTCCGCAGCCTTCTCAAGGATTCATCGCGTGATTTCGTTCGAACAATTCCAGCAGTACGCCGCCGAAGGACACACCCTGATCCCGGTCGTGCGCGAGGTGCTTTCCGATCTCGATACGCCGCTGTCGGTCTACCTCAAGCTCGCCGACGGCCCGCACACCTATCTGTTCGAGTCGGTCGAGGGCGGCGAACGCTTCGGCCGCTATTCGATCATCGGCCTGCCCGCGCACCGCGTGTACGCGTTCGCCGGCCACACCCTGTTCGTCACCGAGTTGGGCGA
Organism: Lysobacterales bacterium; assembly: GCA_031364125.1. Taxonomy (GTDB): domain Bacteria; phylum Pseudomonadota; class Gammaproteobacteria; order Xanthomonadales; family Xanthomonadaceae; genus Lysobacter_I. Next base: position 3,788 of record JANLVT010000051.1, read on the forward strand.
ACTGGTCGAAACCCGTGTCGTCGACGACCCGCTGGCGGAAGTGGAGCGCCTGCGCAGCGCCGAGCGCATTCCGCGCCTGCCCGGGCTGCCCGGATTCACCGGCGGCCTGGTAGGCTGGTTCGGCTTCGAGTGTATCCAGTACGTCGAGCAGCGCCTCAGCGGCAGCAGCAAGCCCGACGAACTCGGCACGCCCGACATCCTGCTGATGGAAAGCCGCGACGTCGCGGTGTTCGACAACCTCAAGGGCCGGCTGTACCTGATCGTCCACGCCGACCCGCGCGAGCCGCAGGCGTGGGGACGCGCGAACCGTCGCCTGGACGCGCTGACCCACCGTCTGCGCCAGGGCGGCCCGGGTTATCCGGAAACCCTTGATTCGGTCGGTTTGAACGAAGGCGATTTCGTCTCCGGCTTCACCCGCGAGGGCTTCATCGCCGCGGTCGAGAAGTCGAAGGAATACATCCGCGCCGGAGATATCTTCCAGGTCGTGCTGAGCCAGCGCCTGTCGGTGCCGTTCCGCGCGCGCCCGGTCGACGTGTACCGCGCGCTGCGGGCATTGAACCCGTCGCCGTACATGTATTTCCTCGATGTCGGCGGCACCCAGGTGGTGGGCTCGTCGCCGGAGATCCTGGTGCGGCTGGAACACGACGAGCAGGGACAGGGCATCGTCACCGTGCGCCCTATCGCCGGCACCCGCCCGCGTGGACGCACCCATGACGAAGACCTCGCGCTGGAAGCCGAACTGCTGGCCGACCCGAAAGAACGCGCCGAGCATCTGATGCTGATCGATCTCGGCCGCAACGACGTGGGCCGGGTCAGCGAAGCGGGCACGGTGGAAGTGGGCGATCGCTTCGTGATCGAACGCTACAGCCACGTCATGCACATCGTCAGCGAAGTCACCGGCCGCCTGAAGGAGGGCATGAGCTATGCCGACGTGCTGCGCGCGACCTTCCCCCGCCGGCACCGTCAGCGGCGCGCCGAAGATCCGCGCGCTGGAAGTGATCCGCGAGCTGGAGCCGGTGAAGCGCAACGTCTACGCCGGCAGCATCGGCTACATCAGCTGGCACGGCGACGCCGACACCGCCATCGCCATCCGCACCGCGGTGATCCAGGACGGCAAGCTGCACGTGCAGGCCGGCGCCGGCATCGTCTACGACTCCGACCCGCAGAAAGAGTGGGAAGAGACGATGAGCAAGGGCCGCGCGCTGTTCCGTGCGGTGGAAGAGGCGGCGCGCGGGTTGTAGACCGGCGCGTTGTAGAACTGCCTGCCGCAGAACAGGCCACAAACGAAAACGCCCCGCATCGCTGCGGGGCGTTTCGCGTTCGAGTCTTTGCGACGCGATCTGCCGCCGGGCTGCATGCTGGATGACTTCCCCTGTCATCCCGAACGCCCGCGTAGCGGGTGGAGGGATCTGCTGTCGCGATGGTCGGGATTAGGCAACGCGCGATAGCGTCCACGCGCGGTGCGCCGATAAGGTCGGCTCAGAACAGCAGATTCACCACCAGCACCACGATGCCGGTGTAGATCAGGCACAGCGGGCCGCCGACTTTCCACAGTTCCTTCGCGGTGTAACCGGCGGGGCCGGTGATCATCGACATCACCGGGTTGGAGGCGGTCATGAAGTTGTTGGATGCCGACAGCGCCACGATCAGCGCGAACGCGGTGGGGTCGCCGCCTGCGGCCAATGCGAGGTTGATCGCGATCGGCACCATCACGATGGTCGCGCCGACGTGGCTGATCACCAGCGAAAAGGCGGTCGCGAGCAGGCCCATCGCGATTTCCAGCAGCCACACCGGCGTGCCTTCGGGCAGCCGGTCCAGCGAGTGCGCGGCCACCCAGGCCGCGGCGCCGCTGGAATCCATCGCCCAGCCCAGCGGAATGAGGCAGGCCATCAGGAACACGGTCTTCCAGTTGATCGCGGCATAGGCCTCGTCCATTTTCAGCACGCCGGTGATCAGCATCCCGGCGACGCCGGTCATCAGCGCGACCGACGCGGGAATGCGCGACGACAGTGCGATCAGCATGGTGATGCCGAAGATCGTCATCGCGATCTTGAATTTGTGCGGGCGCTGTTCGGCCTTCGGGTAATCGGTGACCGTCACGAAGTCGCGATTGCTCGCGGCCTGCGCCAGGTCCTGCCAGATGCTGTGCAGCACCAGCAGATCGCCGGCGCGTAGCGGCAATTCGCGGACCTTCTCGCGCAGCACCTGCTTGTCGCGGTTGATCGCGAGCAGGCGCAGGTTGTAGCGCTTGCGCAATTGCAGCTCGGTCGCGGTTTTGCCGATGAAGGTGGAATTGGGCGGAATCACCGCCTCAGAGATACCGGCGCGCGCGGGGTTGAACAGGTCGGCGAACTCGCGCAGCCGCGAGCTGGTGCGCAGGAAGCGGTTCTGGGCGAAATCGACGATGGCCTGCCGCGGCCCCATCACGCCCAGCACGCTGCCCACCCAGATGCGTACGTCGCTCGGGGGCGCCAGGCGCGATTCGCTGCCGGTCTTCAGGGCGAGGATCAGCGGCGCGTCGTGCAGGGCTTCGGTTTCGCCCAGCGACATCCCCACCAGCGGGCTGTCGGCGGTGACCGTGAGTTCGTAGACGTCGCCGTCGATGCCGTAGGCGCTGGCGAAATAACTCTCGGTGCGCGCCGGGGTAACGCCCGCGTCGGCGGGGTTGTCGTGCAGCCGCTTGTCGCCGAAGAAATGGAAGTACGCCAGACCCGCGGCCAGCAGCGCGAGGCCGATCGGCAGCGGCGCGAACATCGGCAGCGGCTTGAGCGTCATCATCCCCGAGGGCAGGCTGTTGTTGGCCGATACCAGCAGGTCGTTGAGCAGGATCAGCGGCGAGTTGCCGACCATGGTCAGCGCGCCGCCCATGACGATGGCGACCGCTATTGGCAGCAGCAGACGGGAGAGCGGCACACCGGTGCGCGACGACAGCCGCGAGGCGACCGGCAGATACAGCGCCATCACCGACGGATTCTGCATCACCGAAGAATTCAGGCCGGCGATGGCCGAGGTGTACAGCAGCAGGCGATGCTCGACGCCGTGGGCGCGGCGCAGCAGCCAGGCGGCCAGCCGGTTCAGCGCGCCGGTGCGGTCCAGGCCGGCGCCGAGGATCATGGTCGCGATGACGCTCATCACCGCGTTGCCGGAAAACCCGTTGAACAGATCTTCCGGCGCCACCAGCCCGGTCAGCCCCAGCAGCACCAGCACCACCAGCGCCACCACGTCGGGGCGCAGGCGTTCGAACAGGAACAACACCATCGTCATCACCGTCAGCCCGAGGACGAGCTGCATATCGCTGGTGAGGGTGAGGGTGTTCTCCATCAGTCGATCGGTTGGTCTGGGGGCTGGTTCACGGTGGGCTGGTCGTCGTCGGTCCTGTCGTACAACAGATCCCACACCCCGTGGCCGAGTTTCTGGCCGCGCGTCTCGAAATGCGTCTGCGGGCGCCATTCCGGCCGCGGCACGTGGCCACGCGCACCGGCGCGGTTGCGCAGTCCGGGAGCGGCGTCCAGCACGTCCCACATCTGTTCGGCGTAATCCTGCCAGTCGGTGGCCAGATGCAGGCGGCCGCCGACGCGCAGTTTGCGCGCCAGCAGCGCGGCGAACTCCGGCTGCACCAGCCGACGCTTGTTGTGGCGCTTTTTGTGCCACGGATCTGGGAAGTAGATACGGATTTCGTCGAGTCCGCCCTCGTCCAAGCTGCCGTCGGCGATCTCGTGGGTCAGCACTTCCACCGCATCGTGGCGATAGACGCGCACGTGGTCGCTGCCGTCTTCGCCCAGCGCGTTCAGCAGCCGGCCGACGCCGGGCGCGTGGACTTCGATGCCGATGTAATCGCGCGACGCGTCCTGCTTCGCGGCGAACCGCAGCGCATCGCCGTTGCCGAAACCGATTTCGACTACACGCGGTGCGCTGCGGCCGAAGACCGTGTCGTAATCGCGGACGCCCGCGCTGTAGTCCAGACCGAACCGCGGCCACAGTTCGTCGAACGCGCGCTGCTGCGCCGGGCTGAAACGGCCCTGGCGCAGCACGAAGCTGCGGATTTTCCGTTGGCCCGGTTCGACGGTGAAGGGTTGGTCGAAGGCGTGATCCGAGCTCATCGGTATCAGGTGCTGCGTTTGCGCGGCTTGACGGAGGCGGGCTTGACTTTTTCCGCCAAGGCCAACAATCCGAGCAAGGCTTCGTTCACGGCTTGGGCATTGGGAAACGCCTGTGCAACACGATCATCGAGCAAGACGAGGTTCGTGCCTTTCGAATATCTGCGTAGATATTTGCCGCGAACGCCAGTACCGAGATCCTCGCGACGGTATTCGGTCCGCATGGTTTCAATCCTGCTCATAGATCGTTCACTCATGTTTGGTGGTCTTGCGTGCGCTGATGATCCGGATCGCCTGTCCACGTTCGATGTGCGCAACGACCAGCAACAGATCCCGATGCGACTGCCGGATACTGACGAAACGCGGGTGACGAAGCGCGCTTCGCGAATCGAGTGATCCGGATCCGCGAACGTTAGGGCGAGCGGATCGCCGAACACGCTCGCAGCCTCTTCGAAGGATACGCCGTGTTTGCGCAGATTGGCGTTGGATTTGGGCGCATCCCATTCGAATTTCAGCATGTGCCCGGCCAATTATCCGATCAACCCATCCACCGGCGACGACGCCGACGCGTAGCGTTTGCGCGGGATGCGACCGGCGAGGAAGGCGTGGCGGCCGGCTTCGATCGCCAGCTTCATCGCCAGCGCCATGCGCACCGGATCCTTGGCGCCGGCGATGGCGGTGTTCATCAGCACGCCGTCGCAGCCCAGCTCCATGGCGATCGCCGCGTCCGAGGCCGTGCCGATGCCCGCATCCACCAGCACCGGCACCTTCACGCGATCGATGATGATCTGCAGGTTCCACGGATTGAGGATCCCCATCCCGGAGCCGATGAGGGAGGCGAGCGGCATCACCGCCACGCAACCGATGTCCTCGAGCTGCCGGGCCATGATCGGGTCGTCGCTGCAGTAGGCCATCACCTCGAAGCCTTCCGCGACGAGCGTCTGCGCCGCGGCGATGGTCTCGGGCATGTTCGGATAGAGGCTCTGCGCGTCGCCCAGCACCTCGAGC
>JANLVT010000061.1:0-17674 GCA_031364125.1 Lysobacterales bacterium
CACCCCGTCGATCGCGAACATCTCGCGGCCGATCAAGCCTTCCTTGTCCAACACCGCCAGCACCTGGGCGAACACCGCCGCGATGGCATCGCGCGAGCGGCTCACGAAGTCCGCGATCGTGGTGAAATGCGGCTTGGCATCGCCGGTGATCGCGATGTACAACACGTTCTCGCGACAGGCGCGCTCGATCCGACGCGAACTGACGATGCCCTGGGAATACGCCAGCAGCACCGCCTTGAGCAACATCCCGGGCGCATGCGCCGGCGCGCCGGTCGTATCGTTGCGGTAGCGGGCGTCGAACGACGACAGGTCCAGAACATCGACCAACCGATGCACCGCATCGGCGAACGTTCCGGGCACCAGTTGCTCCTCCAGCACCACCGGCAGAAACCGTGGGCTCATATCGACGGGTCGGTAGCGCGCCATCGCCGGATCCCTTGCATGGGTCGCTGGAATTTTGCAGGATGGGAGGATGTTTTTTTACAACCTCGTTAGGCTTCACGAAACCGAACCGTCGTCGACCCCGGCGCCACAATTCACACAAAGGGAGATCCAATATGGCCATCGCGTCACAACACAAGGGAATCGTGATTGGTTGCTCGATTGCGGCAGCCCTAGCAGGATTCTTCTTCGGTTGGTTTCCTGGCGCTGATCTCGGATTCCTCACTGTAATTTGGGTAGTAGGTTTTGCCGTAATTTTGGCAACATCACCACTCGATCAACTGAAGGCCCCCGCGCTTCGTATACTAATGGCGCTAATGGGAGCGGGATTCGTAATTGCATTCGGTATCGAGATAGTTACTAAGCTCACGCTTCCAATATTCTTCATTGTCAACCCCATACTGAACGCGCTCGCAACCTATCGCATGCTTCGTACAGCTTCAAAGCTTTTCGCAAGCGACGACTCTGAGGAACTCGGATCAAATGTTTTTACAAACATCTTCGCGGTACTGGGCCTCATCTTCGCAGGTGCGAGCTAATGAAGTGTTGTCTCCTCCAGCTGCGGTGAAGCCTAACCACTCGCTCAAGCTGAGCGCCATGCCGTTGGCGCCAGCTTAGCTCGAACGCTAGAGGCTGTAGAAAAATCCATTTTCAGCCGTAAACGCTCTCATTTTTTTGCAATAGACGGCCTCTGCATTCTGCCGCGATCTTCCGCCGACACCTTTGTGGGGCGCGTGCGTTGTGTTCCAGCTGCATCTGTCGCGCGCACAGGGCCGCAAACGCGCTTCTTCGCTGCCCTTCTCATGCCGCTTTCCTGCAATTCGCCCACTTCTCGATGTTGTGGACCAACGCGAACAGCTTCCACTGACCATCGACTTTGCGCTGGCCCGCAGCGTTAATCGTCGCAGACCTTTGTTGTAGCGCAGATTGCCGAACACCGGCTCCACCGTGCCCAGGCGTCGGCTGTGCGGTTTGGCATCGCCGGTGATCGCGATGAACAGCACGTTTTCACGACAGGCGCGCTCGATCCGACGCGAGCTGACGATGCCTTGGGAATACGCCAGCAGCACCGCCTTGAGCAACATCCCGGGCGCATGCGCCGGCGCGCCGGTCGTATCGTTGCGGTAGCGGGCGTCGAACGCCGACAGGTCCAGAACATCGACCAACCGATGCACCGCATCGGCGAACGTTCCGGGCACCAGTTGCTCATCCAGCACCACCGGCAGAAACCGTGGGCTCATATCGACAGGTCGGTAGCGCGCCATTGCCGGATCCCTTGCATGGGTCGCTGGAATTTTGCAGGATGGGAGGATGTTTTTCTACAACCTCGTTAGGGCTCAGGAGAGAGTTGTGCGCAAACTTGTAGCAACGGCATTCGCTTCACTCTTTATCGCTGCTTGCGGCGGGCAATCAACCGCTCCAGCTCCCGTTGCAGCAGCATCTGTGCCACCGGCTCAAGCCACACCGATTTCTACCCCACCGCCGACACCGGCGGCTGCAATCGTCGATGTGCCAAAGATTGCGGGAAAGACCCAGAAGGAGGTTGCTACAGTTCTGGGTGAACCAACCACTTGCGAGACCGCGAAGCAAGGAAAGAAATGCTTCTTCACGCCTGGCGAGACAGAGATAGTCTTTATCTCGGGGAAAGCTGACTGGATCACCGTGGAGGCACTTGATACCGCCCCTTACTCCGAAGAGATACTGCCCCTGCTCGGACTCGAAAAGGTTACCGCGGTTCTCTCCAACGAAAGCACCATGCGCTGGGAGACTATTCCCGGCCTGTTAGAGGTAAGTATTTTCCCGGCGCAGAGCGGCGTGGACTACGCTTACATCAAAACTTCAACGCCGTAGCTGAGCTAAGAATTCGTTCAAGCCGACCCCGCATCGTGGCGTCGGCAGTAGCTGGGGTCAGGTTGATTTTCTGGATGTCTGTCCCCGCCTGCAATCTCCACTTTTTAAGAAGGGGGTCCGCAATGTCCTTCAAACACGCAGTGCTCAGCGCCATCCTGATCGTGTTCGCCGTTCCGGCCATGACCATGGCCGCGGACCAGCCGCAAGTGATCGTGGTGTCGGGAACCGGCGAAGTCGGCGTCGAACCCGACGAAGTCGTGCTGACCATGCGCGTCGAAAAATTCTACAGGGATCTGCAGGTCGCCAAGCGCATGAACGACGACAGCGTGGAGAACATCCTCGCGCTGACCCGCCGGTTCTCGATCCCGGCGCGCGATGTGCAGACCAATCAGATGTCGATGGACATCGTGCGCGACCCGCCTCCTAAACAGAGTGCCGCCATGGACGACGGGCTTCGGCGGACCGGTGCGCTGCGGGGCTATCTGGTCTCGAAGACCATCGTCGTCAAACTCGGCGACATCGCGAGATTCGAGCCGTTCTATGCCGAGATCCTCACCACGGGCGTCAGCGAAGTCGCGAATATCGAGCTGGGCACGTCGCGACTCCGCGAACACCGGGACGCCGCCCGGACCATGGCGATGAAAGCCGCGCGCGAAAAGGCGGTCGCGATGACCGCCGCGATCGGCCAGACGATCGGCAAAGCGGTACAGGTCACCGAAGAAGACACCGCATCCAGGCGCATGTCCAACATGAGCACCAACAGCTCGGCCGCAGTCGACGGCTTTTCAGGAGACACCGCGCTTTTCGCGCCGGGGGCCATCAAGATCAAGGCGTCGGTGAAGGTGAGCTTCCAGCTGAATTGACCGATGACGTTCAAGGCCTTCCTTCGGCCGATCATCGTCGTTGTCGCCCAGGATGTCGAACAGCATTCGCAGGCTGGGCTGAGCGCAGCGAAGCCCTGCATGTGGGGCCGCTGCGATTGGCCCGATGCGATGCTGGGCTTCGCTGCGCTCAGCCCAGCCTGCGACCGACAATCGTTTAAACCGGCCCCATGTCGTGGCGTCGGCCACGGGGCGGGTCAACTCAGGCATCAGACCTTTGCACGAACACTTGTGCGGCCCCGGAGTGATACTGTAGTGTCACTTCATGCGTACAGAATTAGTGACCACCCTGAAGCGTCAAGCAACCGAACTCCTCTCGGACATTGAGCGGGACAAGCAGCCAATCCTCATTACCCAACATGGTCTGCCGAGCGCTTACCTTGTGGACGTTGAGAGCTATGAACTCATGCAGCAGCGTATGGCACTCCTGGAGGGCATTGCCCGGGGAGAGCAAGCAATCGCTGAGGGGCGTGTAGTGACTCACACACAAGCGAAGAAGCGTCTCGCCCGATGGCTGAAATAGTTTGGTCGGAGCCGGCATTGAGCGATCTTGATGCCATCGCCGACTACATTGCATTGGAAAGTCCGGCCGCGGCGGCAGAGTTTGTCGAACGCATATTCGGCTACGTCGATCAGCTTGCCGAGCATCCTGAGAGCGGCAGTAAGCCAAAGGAACTCGGCCGGTCCCGTTACCGTCAGATTGTCGAGCCACCCTGCCGTATCTTCTACCGCCATGACGGTGACAAGGTCTTCATCCTGCATGTCATGCGTTCAGAGCGCTTGCTTCGCAAGGGCAAGCTCGTATCTCGCGCCAAGCAAGCAAAGAGGTGAATTCAACCCGCGATTGCAACAGTTATACGACGAGATGTAAGGAAGTCACTGCGGGCAAGTTGATTTTCTGATAGCCGATCAAGCATGAAGCCCGCGCATTGCGTGGGCTTCATGCTTTCATCTTTCTGATTACCGGTGATTTATCTTGGAGCACATGGATCATGCCTCTCGGCAAGCCATGGGCCGCGGGCAACAACAGCCGCCCGCAGCCATCAATGATCACCGCGCGCCGGCATCAAACCAGCGTCGCCTCCAGCGTCACCGGCACCGCCAGGGCGCGCGAAATCACGCAGCCGGCTTTCGCGGTGTTGGCGATCTCGGCGAACTGTTCCGCGGTGATGCCCGGGACCGAGGCGCTGAGGATCAAGTGCACGCCGGTAACCGTCGGGCCGGGGTCCATGCCCGGGTCCATCGAGAGTTCGGCGCGGGTGTCGATGTTCGTCGGGGTGAAGCCGGCGCGGCCCAGCACCGCCGACAGCGCCATGCTGAAGCAGCCGGCGTGGGCGGCGGCCAGCAGTTCTTCCGGATTCGTACCCTTCTCGTCGCCGAAGCGGGTCTTGAACGAATAATTCTGGTCGGCGAACAGGCCGCTCTGCGGCGTGCTCATGCCGCCCTTGCCGGTCTGGATGTCGCCTTCCCAGTGGGCGGTGGCGATACGTTTCAAAGCCATGGTCGAACTCCTTTCGTTGGGGATCCGGGAGTCTACGCATTTCCCGTGACCGGAAAACCCGCCTGGGCATGCTCGACGAACGCGCGGACCTTGGGCGTGAGGAAGCGCTGGCTCGGGAACACCGCATGCACCGGCACCGCCGCTCGGGTCCAGGCCGACATCACCCGCTGCAGGCTGCCCGCTGCGATATCCGCTGCGCAAATCAGCTCAAGATTCTCGGCGATGCCCAGCCCCGCCAGCGCCGCGAGGCGCTGGGCGTAACGGCTGTCCACCCGCAGCCGCGGCGGGGCGTCCACGGTTTCAACCTCGGATGCCGCGCGCTGCAGACGCAGCGGCGCCGGCTTGCCGCCGGGTGCGAACGCGATGAGATCGTGCTGGGCGAGTTCCGCAGGGCTCTGCGGCTCGCCGCGGCGCTGCAGATAGGCTGGCGCGGCGTACAGCCCATAGCGCAATTCGCCGAGCTGGCGCGCCGCCAGCCGCGAATCGGCGAGCGGCCCGATCCGGATCGCCAGGTCGTAGCCTTCGTGGACCAGATCGACGATGCGCGAACTGCTGTCGACTTCGATCGACAACTGCGGATACCGCGCCAGCAACGCCTGCACCCATTCGAAACCGGCCACCAGCCCGAACTCCAGTGGCATCGTGATCCGCAGCAGGCCGTGAGGTACGCCGTGGACGGCCTGCGCTACCCGCTGAGTGTCCTCGACCGCGGCCAGGATGCCCAGCGCGCGCTCAAACACCTCGCGGCCGACTTCGGTCAGGCGCAGCGCGCGGGTGCTGCGTTCCAGCAGGCGCACGCCCAGCTCGGCCTCCAACTCTCTGACCTGACGACTCACGCCAGCCTTCTGGCTGCGCAGCACCTCGGCGGCCCGGGTGAAGCTGCCGCCCTGCACCACGGCTACGAAGGCCCGCAAACGGGAAAGCTCCATTGTTGTCCTAATTGTTAACGATGGGTCTTATTTCTGATTATTTATCACGAATCGAAGCTTCCGAATACTGCACGCACCCCAACCGAGGAGCACACCGTGAGCCTGCACGATCCCAACCCCGTCAATGCCGCGCGCCGCAAGCGGGTGGCGCTGGTCATCGCCAATCCCACCACCTCGACCACCACCGGCTGGCCGGTCGGATTCTGGTGGAGCGAACTCACCCACCCGTGGCTCGCCTTCACCGAGGCCGGGTATGAGATTGAAGTGTTCAGCCCGAACGGCGGCGCCTGCCAAGGCGACGGCATGAGCGATCCGAACGATGCCAGCGGTTACAGCAGGACAGACCTGATCAGTCAGGGCTTCATCCACACGCCCGAACTGAAGGCCCTGGTCGAAAACACGCGCCCGGTAGACGAGATCGACGTGGCCGCGTTCGACGCCATCGTCGTCGCCGGCGGCCAGGCGCCGATGTTCAGCTACGCCGAGGCCACCGCGCTGCACGAAACATTCGTCGCTTTCTACATGGCCGGGAAAATCGCCGCGGCGCTGTGCCACGGCACGGCGATCCTGAATTTCGCGAAATTGCCGGGCGGCGAGTATCTGGCCAAGGGCAAGACGGTCACCGGCTTCGCCAATGTCGAGGAAGACTTCGCCGACAACGCGGTGTGGAGCTACAACCTGCTGCCGCGCGACACGCATCTGATGCCGTGGCGGATCGAAGACGCACTGAAAGCGCTCGGCGCCAATTACGTGCAGGCCGGTCTGTGGCGGAGCTTCGCGGTGCGCGACGGCAACCTGATCACCGGTCAACAGAATTTCTCCGGCGCCGAAACCGCGCGCCTGGTGATCGAAGCGCTGGGGCGTTGAATGTCCGGCGCGACCTTCCCCGTCATCGTCGACCACGAGCCGCTGATCGAAGAAATCCTGGGTGCGTGGCGCGAGCGCATCGGCGCGCAATTCGACGGCTATCGCGGCCACGTCTACCGGATGTTCAACGTCTGTCTGGCGCTGCGCGCCTGCAGCGACGATGAGCGTCGTAAGCTCGCCATCGCCGCATGCTTCCACGACATCGGATTATGGTCCGACCATACCGCGGACTATCTGCCGCCGTCGATGGCGCAGGCGCAGCGTTACCTCTCGGACGCGGGATTCGCGCACTGGTCCGGAGAAATCGCGCTGATGATCGAAATGCATCACAGGATACGGCCGTATCGCGATGCGGGGTATCCGCTCGTCGAATTATTCCGCAAGGGTGATCTCGTCGATTTCTCGCTCGGTCTGATCCGCTTCGGGCTGCCGCGCGCCTTCGTCCGCGCATTGAAACAGCAGATTCCGAACGCCGGTTTCCATCGTTTTCTGATGGCCGGCGCGAAGGATTGGTTCTCGAAACATCCGCTCAGCCCACCGCCCTTCATGAAGTGGTGACGCCGGCGTTTCTCCTTACGCACATTCCATACAGGTGCTTCCATGAACTCGTCCATCGCCATCCTCGGTGCCGGCAACGTCGGCATCGCACTCGCAAAAAACCTGTCGTCTCTGGGCGACAGCATCTTCTTCGGCGTGCCCGATCCGGATAAGTACGCCGACGCAGCATCCCGGCTCGGCGCACGCATCGGTACAATCGAGCAGGCCATCGCCGATGCCGGTATCGTCGTAGTCGCGGTGCCCTATGCCGCCGCACTCGCCATCGCCGGAAGCATCGCTGACTGGAGCGGTCGAATCCTGATCGATGCGACCAACCCGATCGCTCCCGGCTTCGCCGGACTGAGCGTAGGTACCACCAGTTCCGCCGCCGAGCAGATCGCTGAACGCGCCCGCAACGCCCGGGTGGTGAAATGCTTCAACGTCACCGGCGCGGAAAACATGGCCGATCCACGCACCGGCAGCGCATCCGTCTTCATGCCGGCCGCGGGCGACGATGCCGATGCGCGCGCCACTGTGGTCGCACTGGCCACGCGCATGGGCTTCGATGCGATCGACGCCGGTCCGCTGTCGGCGGCGCGTTATCTCGAACCGTTCGCGATGACCTGGATCCATCTCGCCTACGCGCGCGGCCAGGGCCGCAACTGGGCGTTCTCGAGGACGAACATGCGCGGCTGATTCCGCCGCGTTCCGCGGTCGACGAAAATGTCGACTCCAGCCGCGCAGGCATCGCCGCGCGGCATGGCAACTTTTTTTGGGTCTTCGCGGATCATTGTGGGTGCAATTTGGCGTTTTCGGGTAGCGGTGGCAGGAAGCTGGCGATGATCTTGAGCCTCGGATAGTCCTCATCGCGGTAGCCGTAGGCGCTGTGCTGGATCACCCGGATCTTGTTGTTCAGCCCTTCCACCAAGCCGAGGCTGACCTTGTTCTGGGGTTTGCAGTACGTGGCGATACCGTCCCAATGCCGTTCGATCATCTGCGCAAACTTTTCGTACGGTGCCAGCCGTTGCCAGCGCAGGCTCTGCTTCCAGCGTTCGAAGAATGCACGCGCACCGCGTTCGCTGCGGTAGCTCCACAACTGGCCGAAGGATTCTTTCAGCACGTACGCCGTGTTCAGGCGCTTGTTGGCCGCCAGTAGTTTCTTCAGCGATTTGCGGCCGTCCAGAGTCAGGTTCTGCTGGTGACTCGGCAGCGTGTAGCGCTGGCCTTTGATGTAGCTGCGATCCTGGCCCTGCAGACGTTTATATTCATCCCGCCGCACCTGATCCAGCGCGTTGGACAGGTGGCGCATGATGTGGAACTTGTCGAACACGATGTCGGCATTGGGCGCATGCTTGCCAACCGAGTTGCGGAATGGTCGCCACATGTCCATCACCGCGACCTCGATCTTTGCGCTCTTTTTCGGCCCGATTTCTGCGAAAAACAAGTCGATGTCCGCCTCGGTGCGACCGCTGCCGCCGAACCAGATCGGTCGGCCACGCTCCAGATCGCTGACCACCACGCGATAGTCGTGACCCTTGTGAATTGCGATCTCGTCGTTGCCGATCGCACGTGGTGCCGGTGCTCCGGCGCGGCGCAGTTGCTCGGCCATGTACAGCTTGGACAAGTCCTTGACCGTGCTGTCGTGCAGGCGCTCAAGCTCGGCCACCGCCTTGTTGGTCATGCTCCGGCACAGGTTGCCCACGTGCATGGCGAAGCGCTCGGTGTAGCGCGGATTGTTCGCCAGCCAGTCCAGTGTCTCTACGTGCACGCCGCCGCACCCCGGGCAGTCGACCCGCCAGCGCTCGAACTCCACATACAGGCGCCAGCCAGCCACCGACAGGTCGCGGGCGCGACACACGCGCTTGTCGTAGCGGCTGGCGCTGCGATGGCCGCAGTGGGAGCACACGGCCGTTTTTTTCGGCGCCGCAGGGTCACGATCCGGGCCTTGTGATCGCCAAACACGCCTTTGAGGGTCGCCGCAGCGACGAAGCCGGGGAAGCTGAACAGCTCACGCAGGCTACGGCCTGTTTTCATGTACGCCACCGTGTCCGAACGTCGGAACAACATGCGCGATACCGCTCATGCCGGGAAATGGCTTGTTTCCAAAGCCTGATGCGGCTCATCGGCGTTGAAAGTACCCACACGATTCCGCGATGAGCCTATTTTAGACTTATCGGTGATGCTCATACAGATGGCTAAACCCTGTCTCTATGCCACATACACCGTCTTGATATTCATGAACTCATGAATCCCATGCTCCGCGAGTTCACGGCCAAACCCCGAAGTCTTGGTCCCCCCGAACGGCAACCGCACATCGCTACGCACGATGGCATTGACGAATGTCGCACCCGCCTGCAGACGCCGCGCAACCGCTTCGCCGCGCGCCTTATCGGTAGTCCAGACACTCGCGCCCAACCCGAACACGGTGTCGTTGGCGATGCGTACAGCATCGTCATCGTCGCGGGCGCGCAGGACGCTCGCGGCCGGGCCGAAAAGTTCCTCGTTGTACGCCGGCATGCCGGGCACGACGTGATCAAGGATGGTCGCGGGGTAGTGCGATCCGCCCTGCCCCGGCGTGCCGCCGATCAACAACTTCGCGCCTGCGGCGACACTGCGCTGCACTTGATCGTGGACTTCGTCGCGCAGATCGGCGCGGGCCATCGGTGCGAGGGTTGTGGCCTCGTCCGATGGATCGCCGACCGCGAGCTTGCCGGCGGCTTCGACGAAGCGCGCGACGAATGCATCGGCGATGCCCGGCGTCACGATGAAACGCTTGGCGGCGATGCAGGTCTGGCCGGCGTTGCCGAATCGCGATGCGATCGCGGCCGGAATGGTGATATCAAGATCGGCATCGTCCAGCACTACGAACGGGTCGCTGCCGCCGAGTTCCATCACGCATTTCTTCAGATGCTTGCCGGCGGCCGAAGCCACAGCGCTGCCGGCGCGTTCGCTGCCGGTCAGCGTGACCGCCTTGACGCGCGGGTCAGCGATGACGCCGGCGGCCATCGAATTATCGATATGCAGCACGCCGAACACGCCGTCAGGGATGCCGGCATCGCGGAGCACGTGGGCGATGGCGTCCGCACAACGCGGCACGTTGGTCGCATGCTTGAGTACAGCCACGTTACCGGCCATCAGCCCCGGCGCCAAGAAGCGGAACACCTGCCAGATCGGGAAATTCCACGGCATCACCGCGAAAATGCAGCCCAGCGGTTCGTAGGTGACGTAGCTGCGATGCGCTTCGGTGGCGATCATGCCGTCGTGCAGATAGTCGATGGCGTGCTCGGCGTAGTACTCGCAGGCCGACGCCGATTTCTCGATCTCCGCTAGACCTTCGCGGTGCAGCTTGCCCATGTCGGCGGTCATCGTCGCAGCGATGGCCTCGCGTTGTTCGCGCAGTTGCGCAGCGACCGCGCGCAGCAGTGCGCCCCGATCGTCGAGTTCGCGCGCGGCCCACGCAGGCGCCGCCTCTGCGGCCGCCCGCAGGATACGCTCGACATCGGCCGCGCCGATGTAGTCGTAGCGATAGTCGACTGCACCGCTCCATGGATGGATCAATTCGACCGTCATTTTGTTTGCCTCTTGTGTGTGAGTGCGTCCGCCGCGCCTGCGCAGCAATCAGCCGTTGTCCTGCATCGCCAGTTGCATGTCGCGCTGGCGGCGACGTTCTTCGCGGCGCATCCACCACCAGCCGAGTACCGCGACGAGCGAAACAATGGCGACCATGATCGTCGCCAGCGCGTTGATCTTGGGATTCAGGCCCAGACGCACCGACGAGAAGACCTTGATCGGCAGCGTGGTCGAGCCCGGCCCGGAGACGAAACTGGAGATCACCACATCATCCAACGATAGCGTGAAGGCCAGCAGCCAGCCGGAGACCAGCGCGGGCGCGATGATCGGCAGGGTGATCTGGAAGAACACCTTCACCCGGTTCGCGCCCAGATCCATGGCCGCTTCTTCCAGCGACTTGTCCAGTTCCGACATGCGCGAGGAAATGACCACGGTGACGAACGCCAGCGTGAAGGTGACGTGCGCGATCCACAGCGACAGCATGCCCTTCGGCTGGAAGTGGCCGATACCCAGCCCGTTGAGCGCATTGCCCATCGAGACGAACAGCAGCAGGAGCGACAGGCCGAGGATCACTTCGGGCATCACCAGCGGCGCGGTGATCAGCGCGCCGAACAGCGTGCGACTGCGGAAATGCCGCATCCGCGTCATCACCAGCGATGCCAACGTGCCCAGCACCACCGCGCCGGTTGCGGACAGGAACGCGAGTTTCAGGCTCAACCATGCGGCATTGAGCATGTCGCGGTCGCGGAACAGCGCGCCGTACCACTTGAACGAGAATCCCGACCAGACGCTGGCCAGCTTGCTTTCGTTGAACGAATACACCATCAGGATCAGGATCGGCACGTACAGAAAGGCGAAGCCCAGCGAAAGCACCGACCATGTCAGCCAATGTTTCCGGAAGGCGTTCATGTCAGTCTGCCCTCCATTTCGCGCTGCTGCACGCGGTTGAAGATCAGTATCGGCACCAGCAGCAGGAGCAGCATCGAGATCGCGACCGCGGACGCGCGCGGCCAATCGGTGGCGGCGCTGAAGTCGTTGACCAGTTGCCGGCCGATCATCAGCGTGTCCGGGCCGCCGAGCATCTCGGGAATCACGTACTCGCCCACCGCGGGAATCATCACCAGCATGCAGCCGGCGATGATGCCGGCGCGCGACAGCGGCAGGGTGATCTTGATGAACGCCTGCCACGGCTTGGCGCCAAGATCATAGGCGGCCTCCAGCAGCCGGTTGTCGTGCTTCACCAGGTTGGTATACAGCGGCAGGATCATGAACGGCAGATAGCAGTAGACGATGCCGATGTAAGTCGCGAGCGGCGTGTAGAGGATCTTCAGCGGTTCTTCGATGATGCCGAGCTTCATCAACAGGCCGTTGAGCAGGCCGTTGTTCTTGAGGATGCCGACCCATGCGTAGACGCGGATCAGGAACGATGTCCACGACGGCAGCACAACCAGCATCAGCGCCACGCTGCGCGCCGACGGCGACAGCCGCGAGATGACGTAGGCCATCGGGTAGCCGATCAGCAGTGCGATCAGCGTCGATACCGCCGCGATCCACAGCGAACTGCCGTAGGCCTGCACGTACAGCGAATCGGTCACCAGGGTCGCGTAATGGCTCAGATTGAGCTTCAGCGTGACCGCGTTGTCGATGTACTCGATGATCGACGTATACGGCGGCGACTGGGTCTGGTCGCGCATCGAGAAGGAAATGCGCAGCACGATCAGGAACGGAACGGCGAAGAACAGCAGCATCCAGAGGTAGGGAATCGCGATGACGCCCCAGCGCTTTCCCGGGACCAGTTTCGCCAGGACCCTGCCGATGCCCGCGCTCATGAGGTCAACACCACGCCTTCGTTCTCGCCCCAGCACACCCAGACTTCATCGCCCCAGGTCATGCCCTCGCTGGCCCAGCGTTCCTGATTGGCGAAGTTGGCCATCATCTTGAAGCCGCTGGGCAGGCGCACGTGAAAGACCGAGTGGCTGCCGAAATAAGCGATGTCCTCGATCTTGCCGCGCGCCTTGTTGTGCGGCTGCGCGGGTTCTTCCTTGCTGATCTGCACTTTTTCCGGGCGCACCCCGAATGCGACATCCTGGCCTTCGTAACCGGAAATGCCGTGACCGACATAGATCACGTCCGGCAGCTGCGGCGCGCGGATGGTCACGTAGTCCTTCATGTCCTCTTCGATCCGGCCTTCGATCATGTTCACCGAACCGATGAATTCGGCGGCGAAACGGCTGGTCGGCGATTCGTAGATTTCGTCGGGCGTGGCGACCTGGCGGATGCGGCCGCTGTCCATCAGCGCGATGCGGGTGGCCATGGTCATGGCTTCTTCCTGATCGTGGGTCACCATCACGCAGGTCACGCCGGTTTTCTCGATGATGCTGACCAGTTCCAGCTGCATCTGCGAGCGCAGCTTCTTGTCCAGCGCGCCCATCGGTTCGTCCAGCAGCAGCAGTTTCGGGCCTTTCGCCAGCGAACGCGCCAGCGCCACGCGCTGCTGCTGGCCGCCGGAAAGTTGATGCGGCTTGCGCTGGGCGTATTTTTCCATCTGCACCAGTTTCAGCATCTCGGCGACGCGCGCTTCGATCTGCTGCTTCGGCATGCCGTCCTGTTTCGGGCCGAAGGCGATGTTCTGGGCCACGGTCATGTGCGGGAACAGCGCGTACGACTGGAACATCATGTTGATCGGCCGCTCGTAGGGCGGCAGATCGTTCATCAACTGTCCGTCGAGGTAGATCTTCCCCGAAGTGGGCCGTTCGAACCCGCCCAGACAGCGCAGCAGGGTCGACTTGCCGCAGCCTGAGCCGCCCAGCAGCGCGAAAATTTCGCCCTTGCGGATGCTGAGGTTGGTGTCTTCCACCGCGACGAAACCGTCGAACTCCTTGCGCACATCGACGATCCGTAAGTAATCGTCACGCACATGGTCGCCCATGTCCCTGCCGATTTCATTGACGCTGCCGGTTGGCTCGTTGCCCATCCATCATCCCCGTCGTAGGTTGCGACGCGCCGTCCAGCCGCGCGCCGTCGTGCACGTAAAGCGCGAGCCGGCAGCGCCGGCTCCGCACCGGCATCAGCGTCCTGTCTTCAGATCGGTCCAGATGCGCGTGTACTGTTCGGAGACCTTCGGCGGCACCACAGTGAAAGTCCACAGCTTGGCCGCGACTTCCGGCGGCGGATACAGGGTGGGGTCGCCGGTGATTTCCGGCAGGATCATGGCTTTGGTCGCAGGAATCGCGTTCGGATAGCTGATGAAGTTGGAGTTCGCGGCCATGACTTTCGGGTCGAGCAGATTATTGATGTAGGCATAAGCCGCATCGATATTCCTGGCGTCCTTCGGGATGGCCAGCATGTCGAACCACTGCGGGGCGCCTTCCTTCGGGATCGAATAGGCGATATTGACGCCGTTGCCGGCTTCCGCGGCGCGATTGCGCGCTTGGATGATGTCGCCCGACCACGCCAGCACCAGACAGGTGTCGCCGCTGGCCAGCGCATCGATGTAGGACGACGAGTGGAACGTGGTGATGTACGGGCGGATCGCCTTCAGCAGCGGCATCGCTTTGGCGATCACCGCCGGGTCTTCGCTGTTCGGATCTTCGCCCTGGTAGTGCAGCGCGATCTTGATGATGTCGATCGGCGCATCGAGCAGGGTGACGCCGCAATCCTTCAGCTTGGAGATGTTCTCGGGCTTGAAGATCAGGTCCAGGCTGTTGGCGACGTCGGTGTTGCCGAAGGCGGCCTTGACCTTGTCGACGTTGTAGCCGATGCCGGTGGTGCCGATCATGTACGGGATGCCGAACTTGTTGCCCGGGTCGAGATTCTCCAGACGCTTCATGATCGTCGGATCGAGATTGGAATAATTGGGAATCTTGCTGCGGTCCAGCTCATGGAATACGCCGGCCTTGATCTGGCGGCCCATGAAGTCGGAGGACGGCACCACCACGTCGTAACCGCTGGAACCGGCCAGCAGCTTGGTTTCCAGTACTTCGTTGCTGTCGAATACGTCGTAGACCACCTTGATGCCGGTGGCCTTCTCGAAGTTGGCGTTGGTATCTTCGGCGATGTAGTCCGACCAGTTGATGACGTTGACGATCTTCGCGCCGCCTTCGGCTTTGCCGCCCTCGGTTTTGCCGCCGTTCGCGGCTTGATTGTCGCCGCCGCCGCAGGCGACCAGCATGGAGACAGCGACGGACAGACCCAGCATTCGCAATTTCATGGCATTCCTCTCGCCCGGTCGGGCATCGGTGGATGACGGTAGCGGTTCAAAGGCGAGTGTCGCGCAGCTTGGCGGCATGCGCCAGCGGTCATGCGGTAACGATCATGTCTCCAACGCGGCGGCGGTCTCGTTCAACGACTTCCAGGCCTTCTCGAACAATTCGTCGACCTGCTCGCGGGTGATGATCAGCGGCGGCGACAGCAGCATTGAATCATAGGTGGCGCGCAGGATCAGCCCGTTGCGCAGGGCCATGTCGCGGCAGAGCACGCCGACCTTGCCGCGCTCCTCGAAGAACGCGCGCTTGCCCTTGTCGGGCACCAGTTCCAGCGCGCCGACCATACCGGCGATGCGCGCTTCGCCCACCAGCCGGTGTTCGCCGAGCTCCGCCCAGCGCTGGGCCAGATACGGGGCGATGTCGGTGCGGGCGCGGTCGACAATGCCCTCCTCCTGCAGGATGCGGATGTTCTCGAGCGCCACCGCGGCGCAGACCGGATGCCCGGAATAGGTGCAGCCGTGGGCGAGTTCGCCGCCCTGATGTTTCAGCACCCCGGCGACCCGATCGTTGAACATCGCCGCGCCAAGCGGGATGTAACCCGAAGTGATGCCTTTCGCGAGCGTCATCACGTCCGGGGTAAAGCCGAAGTAGTCCGCGCCGAACCATTCGCCGGTACGGCCGAAACCGCAGATCACTTCATCGGCGACCAGCAGCACGTCGTACTTGCGGCAGATGCGTTCGATCTCCGGCCAGTAGGTCGCCGGCGGGATGTAGACGCCGATCGCGCCCATGATCGGTTCGCCGATGAAGGCCGCGACCCGATCCGGACCGAGCGCGAGGATCTTGTCTTCCAGCCGCTTCGCCGCGGCCAGTCCGTACTCCTCGGGCGACATGTCGCCGCCGTCGGCGAACCAGAACGGCGGATCGATGTGGTGGATGTCGGGGATCGGCAATCCGCCCTGTTTGTGCATACCGGCCATGCCGCCGAGGCTGGCGCCGGCCATGGTGGTGCCGTGATAGCCGTTGTGGCGGCCGATGAAGATGTTCTTCTGCGGTTGGTCCTGCACCGCCCAGAAATGCCGCACCAGCCGCAGGATGGTGTCGTTGGCCTCGGAGCCGGAATTGGTGAAGAAGGCGTGATTGAGATCAGCCGGCGTGAGTTCCGCCAGCTTGGCCGAGAGCTGGATCGTCGGCTCCACCGTGCACTGGAAGAAACTGTTGTAGTAGGCCAGTTGGGTCATCTGCCGCGATGCGGCTTCGCCAAGCTCCTTGCGCCCGTAACCCAGATTCACGCACCACAGACCCGCGAAGGCATCCAGCAGCTTGTTGCCGTCGGCATCCCAGACGTAGGCGCCTTCGCCGCGAGTCAGGATGCGGGTGCCCTTCTTCGCCAGCGCGGCGTTGTCGTTGAACGGATGCAGGTGATGCGCGGCGTCGAGCTGCTGCAGGCGGAGGATGTCGGTGTGATCCATGATGGTTCCGGACAAAAATTGTAGGGGCGGCTGATTTTTGTTCGAAAACCAGCCGGGATGAGATGGATGACCGAAGCCGCGGATCAAACGTTCAACAGCAGGAATTCGCGCTCCCACGAACTGATCACGCGGAAGAAGGTCTCGTATTCCTTGCGCTTGACCGAGATGTAGGCACGGACGAAGCGCGAACCCAGCAGATCGTGCAGCATCGTGCATGTTTCCAGCTGATCCAGCGCCTCGCCGAGCGAGCGCGGCAATTCGAAACCGACATCCTGGGCGCTGATGGTCAGCGGTTCGGTCGGCTGCAGTTTCTCGCGGATGCCGAACAGACCGCAGGCCAGCGTACCGGCCATCGCCAGATAGGGATTGGCGTCGGAGCCGGCGAAGCGGCTTTCCACGCGGGTATTTTCCGGCGTGTCCATCGGCACGCGCAGGCCGCAGGTGCGGTTGTCGTAACCCCATTGAACGTTGATCGGCGCCACCTGCCCCAGCGCCAGCCGGCGATAGGAATTCACGTTCGGCGCGAAGAACGCCATCGCCATCGGCACGTATTTCTGCAGGCCGCCCAGATAGTGCTGGAAGATCCGGCTCTGTTTGTCCTCGCCCTTGCCGCTGAAGACATTTTTGCCGGTCTTCACATCGATCAGGCTCTGGTGGATGTGCATCGCGCTGCCTGGCTCGTTCTCCATCGGCTTGGCGAGAAAGGTCGCATACACGCCGTGGCGCATCGCGGCTTCGCGCATCATCCGCTTGAACAAGAACACCTGGTCGGCGCGCGACATCGCGTCGGCATGGGTGAAATTGACCTCCAACTGCGCCGCGCCGGATTCGTGGATCAGTGTGTCGACGTCCAACTGCATCGCATCGCTGTAGTCGTACATGAGATCGAGAATCGGGTCGAACTCGTTGACGGCATCGATCGAGTAGGCCTGGCGCGAGGTCTCGGCCCGGCCGCTGCGGCCGATGGGGGGCTTCAGCGGCATGTCGGGGTCGGTGTTGCGGGCCACCAGGTAGAACTCCAGCTCGGGCGCCACCACCGGCTTCCAGCCCTTGGCCGCGTACATGTCGCAGACCCGGCGCAGCACCGAGCGCGGCGCAAACGGCACCAGCTTGCCGTGTTTGTCATAGCAGTCATGGATCACCTGGGCGGTCGGGTCGGCTGCCCAGGGCACGTTGCGGGCGGTGGTGGGGTCGGGCTGCAGGTGCATGTCCTTGTCGGTGGGGCTGATGACGTCGTAGTAGGGCCCCTCGGTCGGGAACTCACCGGTCACGCCCAACGCCACCACCGCCTCGGGCAGGCGCATGCCGCGGTCCTCGGTGAACTTCTCGCGCGGAAGGATCTTGCCGCGGGCCACGCCGGTCAGGTCGGGCACCAGGCACTCGATCTCGGTCACCCGCTGCTCGTTGAGCCAGTTTTCGA